>NZ_FNEV01000017.1 GCF_900100295.1 Salimicrobium halophilum | reverse complement strand
AGATGCCTCTGAGACGAAGAGGTTGATAGGTCCGGTGTGGAAGCGTGGCGACACGTGCAGCAGACGGATACTAATCCATCGAGATCTTCTCTATAACGTTGGTCAACGTTTCTTATCCAGTTTTGAAAGTTCATCCTTCAAAGTGATGTGGTGGTAGTAGCGAAGAGGTCACACCTGTTCCCATGCCGAACACAGAAGTTAAGCTCTTCAGCGCCGATGGTAGTCGGGGTTACCCCCCGCGAGAGTAGGGCGCTGCCACATTGCTGTTTATTCCACCGTAGCTCAGTGGTAGAGCAATCGACTGTTAATCGATCGGTCGTAGGTTCGAATCCTACCGGTGGAGCCATTTTGCTTCCATAGCTCAGTGGTAGAGCACTTCCATGGTAAGGAAGGGGTCGCCGGTTCAAATCCGGCTGGAAGCTCTCGAAGGACGCCTATTATTTAGGCCCGTTGGTCAAGTGGTTAAGACACCGCCCTTTCACGGCGGTAACACGGGTTCGAATCCCGTACGGGTCACCATTTATATGTCGGAGGATTAGCTCAGCTGGGAGAGCACTTGCCTTACAAGCAAGGGGTCGCAGGTTCGAGCCCTGCATCCTCCACCATAGCGCCGGCCTAGCTCAATTGGTAGAGCAACTGATTTGTAATCAGTAGGTTGGGGGTTCAAGTCCTCTGGCCGGCACCAGAGAAGTGCATGGAGGGATAGCGAAGTTGGCCAAACGCGGCGGACTGTAAATCCGCTCCCATCGGGTTCGCAGGTTCGAGTCCTGCTCCCTCCACCATTTTTTATTTCCCATGTGTATTTTCCCTAAGAACGGGTACACTACTATATATAAATGTTGGGCTATAGCCAAGCGGTAAGGCAACGGTTTTTGGTACCGTCATGCGCTGGTTCGAATCCAGCTAGCCCAGCCATTTTACTTAATTTTTTTGTGTAATCTATAAAACTTTCACAACGAGCCATTAGCTCAGTTGGTAGAGCATCTGACTTTTAATCAGAGGGTCGGAGGTTCGAGCCCTCCATGGCTCACTTCTTTGGTGCGGGAGTAGTTCAGCGGTAGAACACCACCTTGCCAAGGTGGGGGTCGCGGGTTCGAATCCCGTCTCCCGCTCCATATGGGGCCTTAGCTCAGCTGGGAGAGCGCCTGCTTTGCACGCAGGAGGTCAGCGGTTCGATCCCGCTAGGCTCCACCATTTTATCTACTATACACCAGTTTCATACATAGTATGACCCAGGAATCCTTATCAGGGATTCTTTTTTTTATTCAAAAGAAAGCTCCGCTTTTCTTGAGCCGATGGACGGTGGCTCATTCAAGCGAAGCTTTCTTTTCTGTTTCAGTCGAACATTCTTTCCACTAATACATCAAGCCTTGTTTTAATCTCCTCTGCCTCGAACGGTTTCACGATATAATCATCCACATCCGCTCTCAATGCCTGTTCCATTCGTTCCGTTTCCACATCCTCCGTTAAAATCGTAATGGCTATATTGCCCGTAGGGTACGAATTTCTGATTTGTGTAATCAGCTCAATGTCATCCTTCCGTTGTCCTGCCATGTCCACAAGGAGTACATAGTCGGTTTCGGAGTCATACCAGCGGGACTTGAGAAGTTGTTCACCGGTTTCGAAAGTTTTTACCTTCAAAGGCTTTTCGCCGACGAAAGGATGCGTGGTGAAGTAGTCTGTCATTGCTTTCCGTGCTCTCGGGTCTTCATCGACAACAACCAAGTGAAGTTCCTCTTCCGGCTCGATATCCTCCAAGACCGTTGAATAGAGAGAAGTGCGGTTTCTTCCTGAATGTTTGGCATGATACAAAGCTTTATCGGCCTGTTCCAGTATTTCTTTTCCGTGGCTCATGGAAGTGGTTTCTGTGATTCCTGCTGAAAAATGCACATGGAATTCTTCGTTTCCTGATACAAAAGCGATTCCGGAAAACTTTTCCCTCCATTTTTGAAGTTTCGCAGCAGCTTCTTCTCCGTCAGTGGTCGGAAAGAGGATAGTGAACTCTTCTCCTCCATACCTGCTGATGGTATCGTCAGGATCTTTTAGTTTTTGGAAAACGTCTACAAATCTTTCGAGGACCTGGTCCCCCATGTGATGACCATACGTATCGTTAATGGACTTGAAGTGATCGAGGTCTACCATGGCAAGAGAAAAGCAGTAGTCTTTCTGTTCGGTACAGAGTTCAAGCTGATTGGTCAATTCTCTCTCCATGAATTTTCTGTTATAGGCTCCCGTCAATTCGTCCTGAAGGGTTTGTTTCAGAATCTGGCGACTGTAAGAAAGCCGATTGTTCAAAAAGGGAAGGAAGATATCCTTATTGATCGGTTTCCCGATGAAATCCCATACACCCAGGTTGTAAGAGAGAGTTTTGTGTTCATTCGATACATGGGCACTGACCATCATGATCGGAGTGAATTCGTTCCTGGCTTTTTCCACGATTTGAGTAAGCAGGGAGATGCCGTCGATATCAGGCAGGACATAATCGAGAAGCACAAGGTCGGGATGCACTTCGTAGAACAGTTCCAGGCCTTTTCTTCCGGTCAGTGCCACAATCACCTGATAACCATTGGTTTCAAGGTAGTTCTTCATATATGTAATAAACTCCATATCATCATCAATGATGAGTAACAAAGGTTGTTTCTCTTGTGATGGCTGCGAAGGGTTCTCCCGGGAAGGCTCTACGGTGAACTCTTCCTGGAGCTGTCTGAGCAAGGGGAGCCATTCCGATTCTGTCCAATTTTTATCGCTGGTTTCACTCAGGAATAAGAGGAACTGTTCTATTAATCGTTTTGCTTCTTCCAGATGAAAAGACTGGAGCATGGCTCTGTTCTGTTCAAGGAACTGCAAAAGCTCGAATTCCGTTATGTATTCCTCGCCCCTCCACATATCTATTTTCCGGTCGATGCGTCGCCACATCAATTTCTGGTTCTTTTCCATTCTTCTTCACCCTTTCCGAGGTGCGCTGTCACCGGTAGGTATATAGTTTCAATTATAAAAGATATAGCTGTTTTTTAAAACAGGTCGGGAATACCGCATATATATGCAAAAAAATGTCCAGTTGAGTCATTGTGCGAAAATTAGCTACAATAAGAGATAGTTCAATGAAGGAGGAATCGTTATATGAATAAACAGCTATCCATCATCGGGGTTCCGATGGATCTTGGTCAGAATAGACGCGGAGTGGACATGGGTCCAAGCGCCATCCGATACGCAGGAGTGATTGAACGGCTGGAACAGTTGAAGTATCAGATTGAGGACCTTGGAGACCTGGTCATTTCCCGTCCGACCGAAGAGAAGGGCAAGAAAGACAACCTTCGTAACCTTGATGAAGTGGCGGAGGGCAACATTACCCTTGCGCAGGAGGTCGATAAAATCGTTGAACAGGGGCGTTTCCCTCTTGTTCTCGGTGGGGACCACAGCATCGCGATGGGTACACTCGCCGGTATCTCCAAGCATTATGAGAACCTCGGTGTCATCTGGTATGATGCTCACGCGGATTTGAATAGCGGGGAAACATCACCTTCCGGCAACATTCACGGTATGCCGCTGGCCGTGAGTCTCGGAATCGGGCATGAAAAACTGACGAACATCCTTGATTATCAGCCGAAAATCAAACCGGAAAATATCGTGATTATAGGAGCCCGTTCTGTAGACGAAGGAGAACGGGAACTTATCAAAGAGAAAGGGGTCAAAGTGTACACGATGCATGAAGTGGACAGGCTCGGTATGTCAGAGGTCATGCAGGAGTCTCTCGAGTATCTGGAAGGTCGTAACGTAGATGGGGTGCACCTCAGCCTCGACCTCGATAGTCTTGATCCTGAAGAGGCCCCAGGAGTAGGAACACCTGTTATGGGAGGATTCAGTTACCGGGAAAGCCATCTGGCTATGGAAATGCTGAATGAATCCGAAAAAATCACCTCCGCGGAATTCGTGGAAGTCAATCCGATCCTTGATGAGAAGAACAAAACAGCATCGATGGCCGTCGGACTTATGGGATCGCTTCTTGGGGAAAAATTGAAATAAGAAGAGTGGAGAAGAACGTTTAGAAGCTCAAATAGAAGCAGACGAGCCTGGCTTCGGGCGTTTTTTCCCGAAACAGGGTTGGCTGCTTCTATTTCGGGCTTCTGTTCTTTGCAACTGGACAAAGAAAAGTGAAGATGCCCCGTTTAGAAACTACAGTCATAAGCAACTTGGTCAACGAAAGGTGCTCTTCCTTTCTTTGATCCGAGTTGCTTATGGCTCGAGTTTCTGGGCATCGCAACTAGACAGGAAAAGTGGAGAAGAAGTTTAGAAGCTCAAATAGAAGCAGACGAGCCTGACTTCGGGTGTTTTTTCCTGAAACAGGGTGGGCTGCTTCTATTTCGGACTTTTGTTCTTCGTAGTCAGACAAAGAAAAGCGGAGTCACCCACTTGAACTACTCCCACCTACGCAATCGCTAAGAGGTGGGGGATTCTTAGAACCTCCGTTCTACCGAACAGATGCAACCTAAGCGAACCCCGGCGTCCCACCGGTTTGAAGGCGGATCGCTTCCGCTTTGATGTTTTTACTTGCGTTCAGGTCCCGGTCCTGATGGGTCGCACAGGAAGGACATGTCCATGTCCGGAGCCCGAGATCTTTTACTGCTTTGTTCTGGTAACCACAACGGGAACATAATTGACTGGAAGGAAAGGTCCTCCCCACAACGACGAGGTGTTTCCCGTACCATTTTGCTTTGTAGGCAAGCATCTCACGGAAGGTGGACCAGTTCACATCGATGATGGCTCTGGCCAGGTGCTTGTCTTTCAGCATGCTGCTTACCTGCAGGTCTTCGATCCCAATCACGTCGTGGTTTTTGACGAGATCGGTACTGAGCTTATGCAGAAAATCGGTGCGGGAATTCTTGATCTTCTCATGGATGCGAGCTACTTTCCGTCGTTGTTTCTGGCAGTTTTTCGCTTCGTACAGAGGTTTTCCATCTTTCTTTGCCTGTTCATAGCGTCTCGACAGTTTTCGTTGAGCTTTTTCCAGTTTTATCTCCAGAGAGCTCAGGAAACGGGGATTGTCATAGGTGGTCCCATCCGAAAGAACGGCGAAGGTTTTCAACCCTACATCAATCCCGACGGTTGTCCCTGTTTTCGGCCATGCTTCCATCTCCGTTTCTGTCAGGATGGAAACGAAGTATTTACCAGCCGCATTCTGCCGGACGGTCGCGGAGAGGACCCGGCCTTCCACTTCCCGACTTTTGGCGAAACGGACGAAGCCTAATTTAGGCAGCTTGACCTTATTTCCCAAAATAGCGATGTTGCCATTCGTATGTTTCGTCGTATAGGATTGCACCGGGTTCTTTTTCGATTTGAATCGTGGGGCTTTCGTTTGCTTTTTGAAGAAGCGTTGAAAACTGTCGGTCAGGTGCCGGACACTGGTCTGGACAGCGATACTGTCCACGTCTTTCAGCCAGGGACGTTCCTGCTTCAGGGAAGGCAGTTGTTTCGAACAGGCATGGTAGGACATCCCTTTGCCCGTTTCCCTGTACGCCGTATTCCATGCTTCGAGGAAATGATTGAAGACAAAGCGGGAGCAGCCAATCGTTTTCGCGATTTGCATCTCCTGCGTTTTATTCGGATAGATACGGAACTTGTACGCTTTGTGACCCATGCCGCTGCCCCCTTCTCCTCGAACGTGAACGATTGATATAGGTACATACCCCAAAAGCGGGAATGTATGTTCGTTTTTGGTCAAAAAAATATATGTCTGTCGGACGTCGGAGACAACCAAGGACGCCTCCTCGTCCGAAGGCGATTCATCTCTCCCCTACGTTGTTGAGGAGGGAGTCTTCTCGCCTAAAGCTGATAAAAATAGTCGAAGAAAAAACAGCCTGCATCATTGTGATGCAGGCTGTTTCCATTTGTCGTACTCATTCAGGAGACCGTCGAGCTTCCGACTCAAATACACGACCTCCGGAGATGTATAAGATTGATAGCTGGCAGCACGGAACATATCTTTCCGGCACTCTTCTATTTTTTTTGATAATATATCCTTAGGAGATGTATGCATAGAGTTTCTTCCTTTCTTCTCCTAATTTAGATTCTTTTTTACTTATCCCCGTATTTTAAAAAAATAAACATGAAAGTGAAACCTGAGAGGTATTTGGTACGTACATAAAGGGGACCGCAGTGAAAGCGGAGATATAACGATATGGAAACCATCATTGCAGAGAGAATAAAAGAAGTCAAAAAAGGAAATACTCAAGCTTTTGAGGATGTTGTATCGTTCTATCAAAACAAAGTGTACTTTATTTGTTTTCGGATGGTTGGTAACAAACAGGAGGCCGAGGATTTGGCTCAGGAAGCATTTATCCGTGCCTATACGAATCTCGAAAGCTTTGATGAACGACGGAAATTTTCGACGTGGTTGTACCGGATCGCCACGAATTTGACCATCGACCGGATCAGAAAGAAAAAGCCCGACTATTATATCGATGCAGAAATAAAAGGGACAGAAGGTCTTGATATGCATGATCAGTTGGCGACAGACGAGGCTTTGCCGGAAGAGCAGGTGGAAAATCTCGAATTGCGGGGTCACATACAGACAGAAATCACCGCTCTTCCACCGAAATATCGTAGTGTCATCGTTTTACGGTTTCTTGAGGAACTATCTCTCCAGGAAATATCGGAAGTTCTGGATATGCCGGTAGGAACAGTGAAAACGAGAATACACCGCGGCAGGGAAATCTTACGGAAAAAGCTTCGGCATGTGTGAGGGGTGAGAATGATGAATTGTGAACAGGATATCATTTATTTGATGCATAAATATTTGGATGAAGCGCTGACAGATGAAGAACAGAGAATTCTCAGTAATCACCTGCAGAAGTGCGAAGGTTGTCAGAAGCGTTTTCACGAACTGAAGAGAACGGATACGCTGATAGCGGATAAATCCGGCGTAACAGCGCCAGCATCCTTTATAGATAGCGTGATGAGCCAGCTCCCGGAGAAGAAGAGTCGTGCTACGTGGCTAGGATGGTTCCGCCATCATCCTCTCGTCTCGGCAGCGGCCGTCTTCATGCTACTGATGGTCAGCGGCATCTTTTCGGCGTGGAATCAGGACCAGCAGGTGACGGTATCCAAGCAGGAAGGCGTAGTCATTGAAGATGGAACCGTAGTCGTTCCGGAAGATGTGACAGTCGAAGGAGACCTCGTCGTTAGAAACGGGGATCTGCGGATAGACGGTCACATCAACGGAGATGTTACGCTGATCAATGGTCAATTCATTGATGGTGGATCGTCGGAGACCGTGCCGGAAGGAGAGAATCTTCAGGCTTATGTGAGTGGCGAATTGAATTATGTGAATCAGGTGTTTGAGTGGGTTTGGTATCATATGAAAAATTTCGTGGGAGAAGTCTTCTCCCTTGAAGAGAGTGGATCACCGGAGTAAGAGCGAGCCGGTGATTTTTTTCTGTTCTAACCCTATATATGGTATAATGATGGAGGTTTGATAGACTGTCTTAGATATTCATATAAAAGGAAGTGTCGGCATGTTTGGTGAGGGATACACACTATTCGATTATGTTGTCATCGCCATCGACATAGCCCTTGTCTGGTTCATCATTTATAAATTGATCATGCTCATCCAGGGAACGAAAGCCGTTCAGTTGCTGAAAGGGGTTTTCCTCATCCTTGGAATTTGGCTGCTCAGTAATCTTTTTGGACTTACGACATTAAGAGAGCTTATGTCGCAGGCGATTGCCTGGGGTTTTCTTGCAATTATCATTTTGTTCCAGCCTGAACTCAGGCGAGCACTTGAACAACTTGGAAGAGGAAGTTTCTTCAGCAGGAATACAGCAGAAGAAGAGAATACGGAACGCTCGATCGAAGCGATTCTGAAATCTTGTAATTATATGGCGAAACGCCGAATTGGAGCGCTTATCACGATCGAAAGGGAAACAGGCATGGGAGATTACGTGGAAACCGGAATTCCTGTGAACGGAGAATTGACGAATGAATTACTTACGAACATCTTCATCCCTAACACCCCTTTGCACGATGGAGCCGTCATTCTGAAAAGAGATAAGATTGTAGCGGCTGCCTGTTACTTGCCGCTATCGGAGAGCCCGTTCATTTCCAAGGAGCTCGGT
Source organism: Salimicrobium halophilum (assembly GCF_900100295.1). Taxonomy (GTDB): domain Bacteria; phylum Bacillota; class Bacilli; order Bacillales; family Halobacillaceae; genus Salimicrobium; species Salimicrobium halophilum. Next base: position 28,003 of record NZ_FNEV01000017.1, on the reverse strand, counting down.
ACAAGGCACCGGGCAGCGATGGGCATCAGTGAAGTGACGGATGCCCTGACTATCATCGTTTCAGAAGAGACAGGGAGTGTTTCCTGTACCATCAACGGAGAACTTCAACGTAATCTGGATGAAGAAGCACTTCGGAATGTGTTGCATTCCGCCCTTGATGTAACGAAGACCCCTGCGACGAAAACGTGGAACTGGAGGGGGAAGAAAAATGGATAAGTGGTTGCGCAGTACATGGTTCATCCGGATTTTATCTTTGTTCCTGGCTGTCCTGATGTGGGCTTCTGTAAGTTCAGAGAACACGTCGGATTCCGAGTCCTTTTTTCTGAATGGTAATTCCACGGATCAGGAATTGGTCGAGAACATCCCTGTAGATATAAGGCTGGATGATGAGGAACTTGTCGTCAGTGGAGTTCCCCAGGTGGCTAACGTCACTCTGGAGGGACCGACAAGCCAGATTGCACCAGTCGCCCGCCAGCAGAACTTCACGCTCTATGTTGAACTGAATGAGCTCGGTCCCGGTCGCCACGAAGTGCCGATACAGCATTCCGGTATTTCCAGTCAGATTCAAGTGAGCACCGAACCGCAGACGGTAGAGGTGACGATCGAGCGCCGGGTGAGCCATTCTTTTGAGGCCAGTGTGGATTTCATCAATGAAAATCAGTTGCAGGAAGGATGGGAGATCGGTGAACCTGTCATCGAGCCTGCTTCTGTTGAAATCACCGGTGCCGCTTCGGTCCTTTCCCAAGTGGCCGTAGTGAAATCCATTGTGAACCTCTCGGGTGTAGAGAGTTCAATCGAAGGCAAGGAAGCCCCGGTGAAAGTATACGATGAAGAAGGAAACGAATTGAATGTGATCGTCGAACCTTCCACCGTCTCTATTGATGTTCCTGTCTCCCGTTCGCAGAAAGCGGTCCCTGTTACATTTCAGGCAGAAGGGGACGTTGCGAATGGAGCGAACGTGAATACTATCACTTCTTCGGTCGAGCAGGTGACGATTTATGGGCCGCGAGGAGTACTGAATGACATTAACCAGGTCAGCGGAGTACCGGTGGATACAGAAGGACTGAATGAAACGACGACTAGAGAAGTGAAAATTGATCTCCCGGATGGGGTTACAGCTATAGAACCGAAGACAGCAGAAGTACAAATAGAAATTACAAACGATTAGAAAGAGAGGGATAGTTTCATGGGGAAATATTTTGGCACAGACGGGGTACGAGGAGTCGCAAACAAGGAACTGACCCCGGAGTTTGCGTTTAAGCTTGGACGATTCGGCGGGTACGCTTTGACGAAAGGTCAGGAGAAGCCGAAAGTTCTGATCGGAAGAGATACGCGTATTTCCGGCGAGATGTTCGAAGGAGCCTTGGCGGCCGGACTGCTATCCATCGGTGCAGAAGTGATGCGACTCGGCGTCATCTCAACACCAGGAGTCGCTTACCTGACGAAAGCGATGCAGGCGGAAGCGGGGATCATGATTTCCGCTTCTCATAATCCTGTCGAGGATAACGGGATCAAATTTTTCGGATCCGATGGCTTTAAACTGACGGATAAGCAGGAACAGGAGATTGAAGAGCTCATTGATGCAGAGGAGGATAATCTTCCTCGTCCATCAGGTAGGGACCTCGGTCAGATCAATGATTACTTTGAAGGCGTCCAGAAATATATGCAGCACTTGAAGAAGACCGTCGATCATGATTTTGAAGGTCTTCACATAGCGATCGACTGTGCGAACGGGGCTACTTCTTCCATCGCCTCACACTTGTTCGCAGACTTGGAAGCGGAGATCTCTTCTATCGGTTCTTCCCCGGATGGGCTGAATATCAATGATGGATGTGGATCCACCAGTCCGGAAGCCCTTCAGGATTTCGTGAAAGAGAAGGGAGCCGACGTCGGACTCGCCTTCGACGGGGACGGAGATCGTCTGATTGCTGTCGATGAAAAAGGACAGCTCGTAGACGGAGACCGCATCATGTATATATGTGCGAAATATATGAACGAGAACCATCTCCTTGATCATTCGACAGTCGTTTCGACGGTCATGAGTAATCTCGGCTTTTATAAAGCACTGGAAAAAGTGGGGATCACCAGTGACAAAACAGCCGTCGGAGATCGTTACGTCATGGAAGAGATGCGAAAAGGCGGCTACAACCTCGGAGGAGAGCAGTCCGGGCACATCATTTTCCTCGACCACAACACTACCGGAGACGGAATTCTCTCGGCGCTCCAACTGGTAAACGTTATGAGGGACACAGGCAAACCGTTATCAGAGCTGGCCTTTGAAATGGAGAAATTCCCTCAGGTGCTCAAGAACGTAAAAGTCATCGATAAGCAGGCTGTGTTCACGAATACACGCATCCAGGAGAAGATCGAAGAAGTGGAAAACGAAATGGGAGACAGCGGCCGAGTGCTTGTCCGCCCATCCGGTACAGAACCGCTCGTACGTATCATGGCGGAAGCTCCTACAGAAGAAGAGTGTGAAGCTTATGTGAAACGGGTTGTGGATGTCGTCCAGGAAGAGCTAGGCATGAAAGAATAAGTGATCAGGCAGTGTGGATTCGTTCCACGCTGCTTTTTTCTGTTTATTGAAAGGTTTTTTGCACCGTTCAGTGGTTGTGCGAGCGCGTGAGTGGGTGGTAACGGATGTTGCGGTACATTCGAGTTCAAGTTTCTTTCGTGAACGGTTCATTTCTTCTTGATTGAACCGTTCAGGAGTGTTTGAAAGGTGTTGAGTGGGTCGCAAATACTTTTGCGGTTCATTCAGGGAAGGTTCTGGTTACCTGGACGGTTCGCAAAGCTTTTCTAAACAGGTTTTCTCCGCTTTTCGTGTCTAGCTACGACATCCAGAAGTACATGTCATAAGCAATGATTTCTTTTTCAGGAAAGGACGCCTGAAAAGAGAAACCCTTGCTTATGCCAGAACTTCTAAGCGGGATGTCTCCGCTTTTCATTAGTCTAGCTGCGAAGCCCAGAAACCCCGAGCCATAAGTAGAACAGATCAGAAAAAAAGAAAGAGCACTTTTTGTCTGACGGTTCTACTTATGGCTGAGGTTTCTAAGCAGGCCTTCTTCGCTTTTTATGTCTAGCTGCGACACCTAGCCCTTAGCGACATAAGCGAAAACCACCCATAAAGAAGGAGAGCGCTTCTTTAGGCTGATTTTCACTTATGCGAGAAGGGCTGAGCAAGGTGTCTCCGCTTTTCATTCAAAAAAGATTGACGTTTTGTTTGAAGCTCGAGTAAAATAAGAGTGTCGCATCTTTATACGTTTAACTGTTTTTCAAAACGTCTATTATAAAGGGTGCGCTCATTTTTATGAGAAAGGAGCGACAGGAAAGAAATCTTATTTTAAAAGCGCCAGGACTGCAGGATGGGACGCATTTTCTGCAGTTGACGAGGTGGAGGTTCATCGAGGTCATTCGGCGGATGCCTCCCGGTTGTCGACATTTCAACCGTCTGTTTTTGTGCCAAACCGAAAAGGCGACTTTTCGAACAACGCACAGGAACAAAATGTCCTAAAACTAACAGGGAAAGGGGCAGTCTCGCCCCTGGTGGTGATGGCTGCTCCTTATCAGAGGAGGACATCACAATGTGTGGTATTGTAGGATATATTGGTCAAGATGATACAAAAGAAATTTTACTCGAAGGTCTTCAGAAACTGGAGTACCGCGGCTATGATTCTGCGGGAATCGCAACGCTTTCTGAAGAAGACGTGCGTGTATTCAAGGTGAAAGGACGGATTGCGTCTTTGCGTGAAGAAGTGGACCCGAACGTGAAAGCGACGCTCGGAATCGGTCACACGCGTTGGGCGACACACGGAGCTCCAAGCAAGGAGAACGCCCATCCGCATCAGAGCACATCCGGACGTTTCACTATTGTCCATAACGGCGTCATCGAGAACTATAACGATATACGTAAAGAGTACCTTGAAGGTGTTGAACTGCAGAGTCAGACCGATACAGAGATTATCGTACAGCTGATTGAACTGCTTCATGATAAGACGAACGATACGAAGGAAGCATTCCGTCAGGCGATCGAACTTCTGAAAGGTTCTTACGCTGTAGCCCTCATCGATCAACAGGATGAAGACACGATTTATGTCGCGAAAAACAAGAGCCCGCTACTTGTCGGTCTTGGGGATGATTTCAACATGGTAGCCAGCGATTCGATGGCTGCGCTACAAGTGACGGATCAATTCATGGAGCTTATGGATAAAGAAATCGTTATCGTTAAGCGTGAGAACGTAGAGATCCAGAAACTTGACGGTACTGTTGTAGAGCGTGAGCCGTTCACAGCAGAAATCGATTCCACGGATATCGAAAAAGGCACTTATCCTCATTTTATGCTTAAAGAAATCGATGAGCAGCCGTTTGTCATCCGTAAAATCATCCAGGAGTACCAGGATGAGAACGACCAGATCAAACTCGATCCTGATGTAAGAGAAGCGATGAAAGCTTGTGACCGCATTTACATCATTGCGGCAGGAACAAGTTATCACGCTGGTCTCCTCGGAAAACAGTTCATCGAGAAGATGGCTCAGATTCCGGTCGAAGTACACGTAGCCAGTGAGTTCTCTTACAACATGCCGCTGCTATCGGAGAAACCGTTATTCGTCTTCATTTCCCAGAGTGGGGAAACAGCAGACAGTCGCTCGGTACTCGTTCAGACGAAAGAGCTCGGACATCCGGCACTGACGCTTACGAACGTTCCAGGTTCCACCCTTTCCCGTGAAGCGGATTACACGCTTCATCTGCACGCGGGACCTGAGATTGCCGTAGCGTCCACAAAAGCTTATACAGCTCAAATGGCTGTGCTTGCTATCCTTGCTGTGGATACAGCTCATGCGAAAGGTGTCGATCTCGACTTCGATCCTATGCAGGAACTTGGCATCGTAGCGAACGCTATGGAGGCTCTCACGGATCAGAAAGAAGAACTTGAATCTCTGACTCGTGATTACCTATCCACGACGCGCAACTGCTTCTTCATTGGTCGTAGTATCGACCACTACGTCGGTGTCGAAGGTGCGCTGAAACTGAAAGAGATTTCCTACATCCAGGCGGAAGGATTCGCCGGTGGGGAATTGAAGCACGGTACAATCGCTCTGATTGAAGACGGCACCCCAGTGATTGCTCTTGCGACTCAAAAAAATGTGAGTCCATCGATCCGCGGGAACGTACAGGAAGTAGAAGCCCGTGGAGCGAATAGCCTAACCATCAGCATGAAAGGGATCGAAGAGGAAGATGATGAATTCGTCATTCCGCACGTGCACGAGTTGCTGACACCTCTCGCTTCCGTCATTCCGCTTCAGCTGATCGCTTACTATGCGGCACTTCACCGTGACTGTGACGTAGATAAGCCGAGAAACCTTGCGAAAAGTGTAACAGTAGAATAAATCATACGATACAACCCGCTATTCTCTGTAGAGAGTGGCGGGTTTTTATGTGTCTCTCCGGATTGGTTTAGCCTTCGAAACGAAAAGGAATAATAGAAGGGAGATTGTTTCGAAAAGGAGAGATAGTTCATGAGTGAAACAGCGATCATTACAGGGGCCGGAAGTGGCCTTGGCCGGTCCACAGCTGTCCAGTTGGCCGAACAGGGCATAAACATTGCGGTTGTAGACGTCGATGAAGAAGGCGGTCGTGAAACCGTAGAACAGGTGAACAAAGCGGGCGCGGAAGCTATTTTCGTACGAGCGGATGTATCGAAGCTCGAAGACGTGAAGAACTATGTGAATGAAACCGTAGAACAGTGGGGAACTATTGACTACTTTTTCAATAATGCCGGAATCTCCGGAAGCGGCGGATATTTCCTCGAGACCGATCCGGAGGAAATCGAAAAAATTGTGCAAATCAACTTGATGGGCGCTCTGTACGGGGTCCGTTATGTAGCCGACGTCATGGTCAAAAATGGCGGAGGAGCGATTGTTAACACATCCTCCAGTGCCGGAGTGATCGGTCAGGATTCCGTCGTTACGTATTCTGCTACCAAACACGGCATTATCGGTCTTACGAAGAGTATGGTGGCAGAGTATGCCAAAGATGGACTTCGCGTAAATGCGATTGCACCAGGTCCTACAGAAACACCGATGGTGAAATCTTACTTCGAAGCGAACCCTAAGATGAAAGAAAGTGCAGAGAAAGGAATCCCGCAGCAGCGACTTGGGACACCGGAAGAGGTGGCAGAGCTTGTGACCTTCCTTCTGACGTCCAAAGCGGATTACATCAACGGAGAAGTTGTCCGGATCGATGGCGGGTTCACCAATACCAAGTCATAAATATCGGAAAACACAAGCCCTGCAGAAATGCAGGGTTTTTTCGTGTATCACGCTTTGTTGATGGAATAAGCAGGAAGAGCGGGAAGAATGACGAAATAGAGAAGAAAGGAATGAAAAGGGGATGAAACAATGAGAGAAGTAGTCATCGTTGAAGCCGTACGCACAGCAGTCGGAAAACGTAAAGGAAAGCTGAAGGATGTGCGGGCGGATGACCTGGCAGCGCAGACGTTGAAAGCTCTTGTAGGACGCGCGAAAGTATCATCCGAGGAAATTGATGATGTAATTTTGGGTGCTGTGACGCAGACAGGCGAGCAAGCGGGGAACGTAGCAAGAAACGCGAGTTTGATGGCGGGTTTTCCTGTGACGGTTCCAGGGGTGACGATTGATCGTCAGTGCGGATCGAGTCAGCAGGGAGTTCACTTCGCCTCCCAGGCGATTATGAGCGGAGATATGGACGTTGTCGTTGCCGGAGGTGTGGAAAGCATGACGCGGGAACCGATGTTTTCGAACTATCATAAAGTGAAACCGAGTTCGATGCTCACCGATAAATACGAGATTGTGAATCAGGGGATTTCTGCTGAGAAAATCGCAGAAAAATGGGAGATCTCGAGACAGGAGCTGGACGAATTCGCCGCCAGAAGTCACGAACGGGCACTACATGCGCGAAAATCCGGTATCTTCGAAAAAGAGATTGTCCCGGTTGAACTGGAGGGCGGAGAAACATTCGAAGTCGACGAGGGTCCAAGGGAAGGGTCGTCCCCGGAAGTGCTGAACGGTTTGGATCCCGTTTTCAAAGAGGATGGCGTCGTTACAGCCGGGAATGCCAGTCAGATGAGCGACGGGGCTTCTGCTGTATTGCTGATGTCCCGGGAGAAAGCGGAAGACCTCGGGTTGAAGCCGAGAGCAAGAATAGTGGCGCGGAGTGTCGTCGGGTCTGATCCGACACTTATGCTGACAGGTCCGATTCCTGCAACAGAAAAAGTCATGAAGGCTTCAGGCCTCTCTCTGGAAGAGATGGATACATATGAGGTGAATGAGGCATTCGCATCTGTCCCTCTCGCCTGGTTGAAAGATACGAAAGCGGATCCTTCCCGTCTGAATGAAAATGGTGGTGCCATCGCACTCGGCCACCCACTGGGTGCTACAGGAACCAAGCTGCTTACTACATTGCTGCATCGTCTCGAAAGGAACCAGGGACGTTACGGTCTTCTCGCTATTTGTGAAGGGGCGGGAACGGCGAATGCAACTATTATAGAAAGACTATAATTTATGTTTCTGGGGAGAAACATAAATATGTTTGTAGTTCTTATGATCTACTGGTAAAATGAGTAATAATTAGAAAATCCGCCAAAAAGAGGCGAGAAACGACAAAGAAAAGTGGGTGGAACGAGCATGGAATGGGACAGGGACTCCCTCGGACTTGAGCGCGATCTCAAAAGAGGGCTGAGAAACGAAGAATTTGTTCTTTATTATCAACCACGGATGAATATACGGACAGGGAAAGTCACCGGAGCCGAGGCACTGGTCCGTTGGAATCATCCGGATCACGGGATGATTTATCCTGATAACTTCATTCCATGCGCGGAACAGACCGGTCTGGTTCTTTCCCTGGGAGAACAGGTGCTGCGTCAGGCCTGTCTTCAGCAGAAAGCATGGGAAAATCAGGGGGTAGGTTCCCTTGTCGTTTCCGTAAACTTTTCCCCGCGACAAATCTATGAAAATAATATTGTGGAAAGGGTATCGGCCATCCTGAAGGAAACAGGGGTGAAACCGGAACATCTGGAAATCGAAATCACGGAAAATGTCATGATGGACGTTGATTATGTCGTAGGGATCCTGAATGACTTGAAGCGTCTCGGCATTGGTATCAGTCTGGACGATTTCGGTACAGGGTACAGTTCTCTCAGTTATTTGAAGAACCTCCCGCTCGATAAACTGAAAATCGATCAGTCTTTCGTTTTCACATCGACGACGGATATGAATGATCAGTCGCTTGTCAAAACGATCATTGCGATGGGCCATCAGCTGAAGCTGGGAGTGGTCGCCGAAGGGGTAGAGACGAGGGATCATCTCGTATTGTTGCAACGGAATGTATGTGAAGAGGCACAAGGATACTTCTTCAGTAAACCGATACCTCCCGCTCTTTTCTATGAAAAAATGCCTGAATGGGAACATATGGTGAGAGACCAGGGGGTAGGCGAATGGGAGAATTCTGTCTGGCAACAGCAGGAAGCGAAAGCTGTCGCCCGGGAGGAATTGCTGGAGACCCTTCAGAAACAACAGGGATTCACCTTCAAATATCACCGGGAGAACCGATCTTTCATCCATACGATGGCTGACGGGGAGCTGCTTTATAGACTGGGTTACTTGCCGGAGAAGGTGGTCGGTTCATCTTTATATGAATTATTGCCAGAGCCGGAAGCGGCTCTGAAAGAAAGCTATTATGAACGGGCGTGGAATGGAGAGCAGGGCGTCGTGTATGAAGGGCTGCTGAATGGTGTATCTTACATAGCGTCCTTGTCCCCGATCGTGAAAGGCAAGCAGGTAGTGGAAGTGATCGGTTCTTGCATCGAAATTACCCAACAGAAAAAGGCTGAAGAACGGCTCGTTCAAAAAGAACGCGGGTATCAGCATATCCTTGATCGTCTCACGGAGAAGATCATTCTATTGGAAGATGTGGGAACGATTACTTACATGAGTGCTTCGTTGCGTGACCTCCTTGATTATAAGAGAAGTGAACTCTCCGAGATTCCCCTGAGAGAAATAACCTGTGAGAGTGACCGTCTGTTTATGAGCGAGAACCTTAAAAAACTGCGAACGGAAGATGTAGATACTATATCAGGGTATGTGACGCTCATGATGAAAAATGAAGAGTTGAAAGGGTTCAGCTTCCGAATGATGCGGGTGGCCGAGGAGAAAGAGATGTCGATTGCGGTAGTCGTCAAGCCTGTGAATCACGGATGACCTCCCCTGTCGTTATGCGATGTTTTCTTGTAGCTGATGCTGGAAAATGTCGCATAAATTTTTTTATGAGTTATTTTTAGAGGGTTCAGTCTTCGAAAATACGTAATAACAGTTTTAATGCGGCATTTTTGAACGGTGTTAGGAAGAAAACATCGCATAAGCGTTCCGGGGCTCTGTGTCTTATCAGGGCGCTTCCGCTTTTCGTTTTTCGTGATCCAGCTGCGAAGAACAGAAGCCCGAAAGATAAGCAGCCAACCCTGTTTCGGGAAAAAGCACCCAAAAGAAGCTGATTCTGCTTATGACTGAGGTTTCTAAGCGGGGTAGCTCCGCTTTTCTCTTTAAGATCCAGTTGCAGCACCCAGAAATTCGTGATATAAGTCGACCGGATCAGAAAAAAGATAGACCGCTTTTGTCTGACCACTCGACTTATATCAGTATTTCTAAGCGGGCGCTTCCACTTTTCGTTTTGCAAAATCACTTAAAATAAATTATAATTACTTACAAACACTTAAAGGTGATGTCATGTATCAGGAAGAACGCATTGAAGAAATTTTGAATATGCTTGAACAACAGCAGCGTATACGGGTGGAGGATGTTTGTGAAGCGTTTGATGTGTCCCGTGACACGGCGCGCAGGGATCTCGTGAAGCTATCGGAACGCGGCGAAATCGTTCGTGTCCACGGAGGGGCTATGCTACCGAAACGTCCGGAAAGACTGCACTATAAAGAGCGTCTGGCTCAAGCGAATGAAGAGAAGCAGCGGATCGGAAAGCTTGCCGCTTCTTTCATCAAGAATCAGGATTCCGTCATTTTCGATACATCCACGACCGTCCAATCGCTTATCAGGTATATGGAGGTTGAATCGGTTACAGCCGTGACGAATTCCGTTTATGCCGCTGAACTATTATCAGATACGTCTGCGGACATCCACTTATTGGGTGGTCAGTTGAACAAGGAGCAGCGTTTTCTTTATGGACCTTCTGTTCTCGAAAAACTTGAGGATTTCCGGACGGATAAAGCATTCGTAGGCACACTCGGAATATCCGAAGAAGGGTTGTCGAGTTACCATGAGGAAGACGGATACGTCAAAAAGAAGATGATTCAGCGGGCGGATGAAGTGATTGTCGTCGCGGATCATTCGAAGATGGAGAGATATGGGTTTTACACGTTTTCTTCGCTGGAAGAAGTGGATGTTGTCGTTACGGACAAAGAACCTTCTTCCCGGATGAAGGACGTGTTTGAACAATATGCAGTGACCTGGATCACTGCCGATTAGAGAATGCCGGCCGGCGTGACCTTGAGAGGGCGTAACGGCCGGTCTTTTTGTGGAGAAAGAAATCAGTGTGTTATAGTTAAGCAAAGAACAGGGAGGCGATACAATGAGCGAACAGACATGGGTTCTTTCCCAGGGCAAAGAAAAACGGACCGTACAACCGGAAAGAGTAGCCTACTATGAACGGGTGCAGATTGTCGAAGCACGTCTAAAGAAACGCATGTATTATATCTTCTTCTATAAAGAAACATATGTAACAGCCATTCAGGCTACGAAAATCAAGATTCACTCTTTCCTCGCCCGGGCTTTCCGCGAAGGGCTGGTCTGCAGCACGCCTCATCCTCTCCTCGAGCGGCTGAATAAGAATAAACCTTTTCCTACTTCCACTTATTCTTCTTTTCTACAGCAACTGGCTGATAATTATACCCACCAGGAACAAGCTTATATCCTCACATTCCTGGAATCTTTCATTCCCAAAAAGAAATTGCTTCAACAAATGAAGACCCTTTTTTACGAAATAAGACGTCAGGGAAAAATGTTCCAGGCGTACAAGATTATCCGTGTTCTCATGGACTTCGCCCCTAATCATCGATTCGTCAAAGAACTTTCCCACGATCTCAACTTCCAGTCGTTCGAAGAAGTGTATGAACTGCCGGGTGTGGACCTATGGGACAAAGACCCGCTTCAAGCAGAGAAACGGTTGTTCCACGAGAGGGACCCTGAGCTGCTTCCGCTTCTTGGTTCGACGCAGCCTCTTGAATACACAGGATTTTCCCTCCTGCTACTTATCGAAGGAACCACTACGTATGAAGATTATAAAGAAACATGGAAGACGTTATTCCGGGAAGAAGAACGAACACTTCTTCTGGAGCACGTGAACAGAGCGGTTCCATCGGAGCAGAAGGTGAAGCAGGAACTACTCTCTGTATACGTTGCACAGAAGAGGCTTCACGAAGCGTCTGAACTACTTAAGGATAACGATATGATACTTACTGAAGAAGAAAGGCAAAGCGTGAAAAATGTTCTTCTCACAACCCCTTTCTTTGTGACTGATGTTCCTATGTGGGAAAGATATCTGGATGAAATTCTTGCGGAGGACACCGCGGAAAAAGGGCAACTGCTTCACGCTTTTGTACGTGACACGCTTCCGTACGCTGATCTTTCTGAAATCCGTACGACTCTGACCGGTTTCAGGGGCGGAGAGGACATAGACATCTATGACAAGGTTCAAAGAATGGAGGAATGGCAGGAAGATCTCGATCACATGGAAGAACTGGGTGTCTTGTATTATGAATTCGGGCAGCCGGAAAAAGCGCTTGAGTGTTTTCAATATGCTTCGGAGATGATGCCGGAATCGATCCAACCTGTACAGTGGATGGCAAAAGTCTATAAGGATCTCGGTTATGAAGAAGAGTCGCAAACCTATAGAAATCTTACGAAGCAAATGCAAAAAACTTCCTTGTGAGTCGAGATAACATATAGTATAATTAACATATATTTTGAAAATTCAGTCATTTAAAATCCATCTTGAGAGGAGAAAGACGAATGGCTAATGATGCGCGCTCCCCTGCACCTTCTTCTACCGGTTTGCAAGAGAATGTTGGCGGTCTTTTGGCGTATCTGCTCGGATTCATTACGGGAATCATTTTCTTACTTGTGGAGAAAGAAAATTCGTTCATCCGTTTCCATGCCATGCAGTCAACCATCGTCTTCGGCGGAATTTTTGTATTGGGGCTCGTTACCGGTATGATCCCGATCATCGGCTGGATCATCGGTATTTTGCTGTCACCGATTTCTTTGATTCTATGGATTTTCCTTATGTATAAAGCGTATAACAAAGAACGCTACCACCTTCCGATGGTGGGAGAAATGTCCGAAAATCAACTTAAGAAGATGTCGTAGCCAGACGAGAAGAGTGGAGACATCCCGCTTAGAAACCGAATGTTCCAACGAAAAAAAGAGAGAGGGAGACCTCTCTCTTTTCCTATGGTCAAAACATGAGATACGTGGATGCAAAGTAAAGAACAATCGTGAGGGCGGACGGAATAGCATAAACCCCTACATGCTTCGCCGATTTACGCTGCATGGCGAAAATCGAAAGAGCGATCATAGCGATGCCGAGAAACGCCACTGTCACGTTGGAGGCGCTGGCAGCATTCAGGATAGCCCCTTCTCTGTAGAAGGCATCCGTAATCACGAGCAATTGCAGGTTGAACAGGTTGCTTCCGAAAATGGAACCGAGTGCCAGCGAATAATTCATGATCCGGAAGGCTGCAAGAACCGTCACCAGCTCAGGAAGAGAGGTGGAAGCAGCGATAAGGAAGCTTCCTACGAAACTTGAGCTCATCCCGGTTTCTTTTGCAATCAGATCCCCGTAAATAGCCAGAGCACTTCCTGCAATGAAGACAAATAGTGCGGCAATGATGAAACGGGCAATCGCCTGATTCAGCGAAAGGGAGGATGTAGGTTCCTCCGCTTCGTCCTCGGCGCCGCCAGTCTGCCTCATGACGATAATGTAGATGATGACGAGAAGATACATCTCAATACCGACGTTGAATAGACCCGGAGCACTTTGCCATAGAAGAGCTACGGCCAAAAGGGCTGTCATGACGAGTCCTGTATAAGCGATGGGAACATGAGTACTCCGATCCACCGTGTCGAATACTTTTTGCTTTCGGTAGATAAAATCGAATACCATTAGAATCAGCACGTTGAAGACGTTACTTCCCAACATGTTACCTACGGCTATATCAGCGTTATCGATATAAACCGCGGTCAGGCTGGTAGTCAGTTCCGGAAGGGAGGTGGCTCCTCCGATCAGAAGCGTACCTACCATCGCTCCGCTCCATGTCGATTTCTGGGAAATGACGTCTCCGTATTTATTCAGCTGAATGGCTGCAAAGATGACCACAAGAGCCGCTGCAATGAATATGACAAAAATCATGGAAGTCCTCCTGAATCAAGTAGATGGAATCACTATTCTTAACTATATCGAAGGGACTGTTCCTCGTCAATTTGTTATACTTTCTCAAAAGAAAGGGGGAGGGAGAATGAATGTAAAAATAAATGTCCTTATGCTGCTTATTCTGTCCTTTGTTACAGCGTGTCAGTCTGAAAATGCTGCGACAACGGTGACTGAAGTGGTGGACGGAGATACGATACGTATAGAAAAGGATGGGCAAGAAGAAAGTGTTCGTCTGTTACTCGTGGACACGCCGGAGACGAATCATCCTTCGCTTCCTGTTCAACCGTTCGGTAAAGAAGCAAGTGCTTTTGCCGAGAAACGTCTCGAAGGAGAAGAGATCAAACTGGAATACGACGGGCCAAAGCGGGATAAATACGATCGGCTGCTTGCGTACATATGGATCGATGATTCGCTTTTCAATGAGGAATTGCTGGAGAAAGGCCTAGCCCGCTATGCGTATGAGTATGATCCTCCATATGAATACTCGGAACGTCTGAAAGAAGCGGAAAGAAAAGCTCGGCAAGAGGACAGAGGAGTATGGTCCAGACAAGGGTACGTTACGGAGGAAGGATTTCAGGCGGATGCCCGTGCTTCGTTTAAGGATAGAGATTGCAGTGATTTTGACTCGCAGGTTGAAGCTCAGCGGTTCTTTGAAGAAGAAGGAGGGCCGGAACAGGATCCTCACCAGCTGGATGGCAATGATCAGGACGGGGTGGTCTGTGAAAGTCTGTAATGCTTCCGTGCCTTTCGCACGCTTGTGAAGGTTCAAATAGTAGCGGAGAGGGTATACTGTAAGAAAGAACCTGCAGGAGGTGGCGACATGGAATTCGAATTCATGACGACGGAATGTGCACTTCCCTGTCTTGTAGTGGCAGATGATGACAACGGCAGGTATATGATTCAGAACGTAGACCGTAGCGGAGAAGTATTCAATTCGAAAGAAGAGCTTCTGGAATGGATGGAAACATGCTGGAGACGTGAGATGATGGTGGAACCCGAACTATATGACCGTATGCTTAAAGAACTGAAAGAAAGCGTGCTGCTCGTGTGATTACGAGTGCACGTTTCTTTTTTTGAAGAGGGCGATCGCTTCGGAGCGTTTGTGGACTCCCAGTTTTTTATAAATGGAGCTAATATAATTGCGGATGGTTCCTTCTGACAGGTAGAGGGTCTCCGCGATTTCTTTATTTTTCATTTCTTCTGCCATGTATACAAGGACTTCTTCTTCCGGATCCGTCAGGGAAGGGAAGGCTTTCTCCTTTTTAAGGACGAGAGAGCGTCGAAGAGTCGGAGCTATATAGTCAGGGAAGATCATGATTCCTCTTGCACAGGCCCTGACTGCCCGGATGATATCTTCCGTTTCCCAATCTTTCAGCAAAAATCCGGTAGCTCCTTTTTTTAAAGCCTCCAGAGCCAAAAGGTCGTCGTGATGGGAAGAGAGGATAAGAAAACAGGAATCCTTCATTTCTTCTCTTGTCTGTTCCATAACCTGGATGCCACTTAACCCGGGCATTTTCCAGTCCAGGAGAATGACATCAGGTGCTGTGTCCTCCATCTTTTTCAGAGCTTCTTCCCCGTTTTTCGCGATAGCAACAACTTCGAAGTCCGATTCTTCGGAAAGGATCGTCTTCAATCCGTCACGGTTAACAGCGTGGTCGTCGGCAATCATGATTCGAATAGGTCTCATGTCAGAATCACCCTTCTAATCGGTTTAAGAACCCGTCGCGAGTAAGTGGACCTTCTTTGTGAAAGTACAGGGGAGCCTTCGTTGAATTGTCACAAAATTTGTAATGCTTAATCATATTATAATGAATTAAGGTTAAACTTTCCATAAAAATCTATTATAATAGGTTCACTGAACAGTAGAACTTTTGGGAGAGTTCTTATCTTTGTTCAGGGTAATCCAGGATTTAAATGGGAGAGTTGGGTATTTTCCTTCCTCGTGATTCGGAGGAAGGACTTTTTTTGTACGTAATATTTGACAGCGTTTACACAAAAGAGTAACGTTTAAGATACAAGTTAAACGAGTGTGATAGAAAAGGAGACCACACGACAATCCCCAGGGAACAACTGGATTGTTGTGTGTTTTTTTATACAAAAGGAAGGGAAGGGTACTAATGAAAAAAGTGATCAACCAGGCTGACAATGTAGTGAGAGAAATGCTTGAAGGATTTGAAGAGGCGCATGCAGACTACGTGAGATCTTTGGAAGGTACTACTGTTCTTTTAAGGAAAGATGCACCGGTGACTGGTAAGGTTTCTCTGATCAGCGGGGGTGGAAGCGGTCATGAACCGGCGCATGCCGGATACGTCGGGGAGGGAATGCTGGATGCAGCTGTAGCTGGAGAGATGTTCACATCCCCGACACCTGATCAGGTGTTCGAAGCGATCAAAGCAGCAAATGGCGGGGAAGGTGTATTTCTTGTAATCAAAAATTATACCGGTGACGTGATGAACTTCGAGATGGCAAGAGAATTGGCGGAAGCGGAAGGCATTTCAGTAGAGCAGGTAGTTGTCAACGATGACGTCGCTGTCGAGGATAGTTCTTTTACCAACGGACGTCGCGGAATCGCCGGAACGGTTTTCGTCCATAAAGCTGCGGGAGCAAAAGCTGCCGAGGGAGCCTCTCTTGAGGACGTGAAAAAGGTAGCGGAAAAAGTCGTGGCCAACACGAGATCCATGGGCGTGGCGTTGACGCCTTGTATCGTTCCAGGATCCGGCAAGCCGAGTTTCACCCTTGAGGAAGATGAAATGGAAGTAGGGATCGGCATTCATGGTGAACCCGGGATTGAACGCAAGAAGATAACTTCTGCCGACGACATAGCAGAAGAGTTGCTGCAAAAAGTATTGCAGGACAGTGTGGACTTTCAGGGTTCCGAAGTCGCTGTCATGGTGAACGGTCTCGGGGCAACTCCTGCTTCTGAGCTTTACATTGTGAACCGCTATGTCCAGAAACGGTTGCGGGATAATGATATTCAGGTGACCCATACGTATGTTGGCGAGTACATGACGTCTTTAGAAATGGCGGGTTTTTCCATCACGCTGATGAAAGTGGATGAGGAATTGAAACAATTACTCGATGCGAGAGCGGATACTCCGGCTTTTCGCAAATAGGAGGTTTCTATATGGAAATGAAAACAGAACAAGCAGTGGCGTGGATCGAGAAAGCGAATGCACTCATCCAGTCGAACAAAGAATATTTGACCGAGCTCGATCAGGCTATCGGAGACGGGGATCACGGGTTGAATATGTCTCGTGGGTTCCAGGAAGCCGAAGCGAAAGTAAGTGGAACGGATTATGACACAGTAGCAGACGTGTTCAAGGATGTTGCTACCGTACTTATGTCGAAAATAGGAGGTGCTTCAGGGCCTTTATATGGTACCGCCTTTCTCAAAATGTCCATGACTGTGAAGGATAAAGATCCTGTAACGGAAGCCAATTTGGCAGATGCGGTGGAAGCTGCGCTGAACGGAATGAAGCAACGCGGAAAAGCCGAACAGGGAGAGAAAACCATGATTGACGTCTGGCACCCTGTCGCTGACTTCTTGAAAAACGGGCAAAATGTACAGGCTGATAAATTGGAAGAAACGGCGGAGAGAGCCATGAACGAAACGAAAGATATCGTTGCGACAAAAGGTCGGGCAGCTTATCTTCAGGAACGTTCCAAAGGGCACGTGGATCCCGGTTCTACGTCTTCTTTCTATCTATTCCAGGCCCTCGCCGATGTATGGAAGAAAGGGGAATGATAGATGGCGAACGTCGGAATCGTTTTGATTTCTCATAGTCCGAAGGTAGCTGAAGGGGTGAAAGACATTATCTCGGAAGCTGTCAGCAATGTGAAAGTGATACCCGCCGGAGGTACAGAAGAAGGCGGAATCGGTACTAGTGCGCCGCAGATTCAGCAGGCTATCGAGGAAGCGGATTCCGGCGGTGGCGTTCTACTTCTTTATGATATCGGTAGTGCCGGAATGAACGCAGAGATGGCTGTGGAGCTTGCTGACAAAAAGGATTGTTATGTAGCGGACGATATCCCTCTGGTTGAAGGAGGGTATGTAGCTGCTGTGGAAGCGGGGATGGAGAGGTCATTGGATGAGATTCTTACGTCCCTGCGAAGTAGTTTTTTATCTGGATCGAAAGAATAAAAGAACGCATGAGTCAGATGATGATCGTCTGATTCATGCGTTTCTTTTGTTGCTATCATATTTTGATGGGGCCGCTTTTTGTCTAGCTACGACACCTAGCCCTTAGCGACATAAGCGAAAACCATCCGTAAAGAAGTAGAGCGCTTCTTTAGGTTGATTTTCGCTTATGACTGAGGTTTCTAAGCGGGCCTTCTCCGCTTTTCAATTAAGCATGTTGCATGAGGAATTGATACATTTCCCTGCCTTCTTCGTTCAGGGTGGTGCCTGTTCCGTGGCAAGTGGTGCATTCGGTGATGTAGCTGGTTTCTTCGAATGCCTGTTTCCATGCTTCTGTGTCATTCTGATTGGTTACAGTGAGGTAGTGGGCGGCGAGCATGCTGGCCTTCGTATCATTATATTCCGTGTACTTCCCGGATCCTTCACAAATGTTACATGTATGATAAAGCGTGTGCAATTGCCTTGTTGGCATGAGATCTCTCCTTTTTCGTAATTGAATGTAAATATGATTTTACGAAATATTCAGATAAAAGGCAATTGCAAATCATCCAATTTCCGGATAAAAAAAAGAAAAAAACTACATCTCTTCTTTGATCCCTTTTTGGACGAGCCACCAGTTCGCCGGATAGCTGGTCATAAATCCGAGAATCATAGCGATCTGCATCATGAACCAATAGGTAGCCTCTGACGGTACCGGCGGTTCTGTGAAAAGAAGGTAATGTACAATTGCCATCCAGCCGAACATACCGACTTCAAAGGCGATCAGAGAAAGAGAGTCCGCTTTGATGGAGTCTCTGATCGAGTCCCACTTCGAATTGTTTTCGCTCATCGGATGAATAGCGAAATATTGAAAAATGATTCCGAATCCGTACGCCAGAATAAATTCTACGGCGTAATGGGCGAATAATGTTGACCCGGCAATGGTTATTCCTGTAATGGCTACAATGGGTACACCTACTGCGTCTCCGAAAGAGCAACCAGAGGAACAGTGACTGGTGGAAAAGAAGACCTTCGCCCCTTTCCCTCTATCATCCTCCTGTTCATTGTCTTTCGCTTTCAGACGCCCCCATTTGAAGTACGTCCATAAAGCGATCGGACCGAGAAACCAGCCGTTGATCGGCCAGACGATATTCATAATTTTCATCATCTGCGGATGTCTCCATACATCGATGGCGATAATAATTGAGGATAAAATTCCGATACCAAGAGCAATCCATGAGATTGTTGCTAACATAAACGTCCACCTCCTTCTGAATTAGATACCCATATCCGGTATTTTTCTAAACGGGGAATTTTCATTTTAGAAATAAAAGCATATCAGTTGAGTTGTATACCTATACGGGGTATTATTTTAAGAAAAGGAGGGAGTCCCATGGAAGATTTGCCGGAAGTCAGTGGGAAAGAACCTGTAACTCCACGTACGGATGAAGAAAAAGCGAAAGTATTGAATAGATTGAAGCGTATCGAAGGTCAAGTGCGCGGGATTCAGAAAATGGTGGAAGAGGACAGATATTGTGTAGACATTCTGGTCCAAATCTCTGCGATTGATAGCGCGCTGAATAAAGTGGGTCACTCTTTGATGGAACGCCACACGCATCACTGTGTTGCAGATGCAGTGAAAAAAGGGGAAGGCGAAGAAGCGATCGATGAACTGATGAAAGTGATGAAACACTTCACGAAGTAAGGAGGTGCAGATATGAGTGAGCAAAAGCACACGGATCTCGGTGTTACGGGCATGACATGTGCCGCCTGTTCAACGAGAGTGGAGAAAGTTCTCAACAAAATGGAAGGGGTAAACGCTCAGGTGAACCTTCCTATGGAAAGAGCCAGCATCGACTACGATCCGTCTGTTGCATCAATGGAGGATATCGAAGCACGTATCGAAAAGCTCGGATACGGAGTGGAAAAGGATACGGTGGATCTCGATATCAGCGGAATGACATGTGCTGCCTGCTCCAACCGTATCGAGAAGGTACTGAACAAAACGGACGGGGTGGAAAACGCCACTGTCAACCTGGCGAATGAGACTGGAACGATCGAATACCGTCCAGGTGCCTTGTCCGTAGATGATATGATTGCCAGAATCAGAAAGCTCGGGTATGATGCCGCACCACGTGCTTCTGAGGAAGAGAAGCAGTCCAATAAGGAAAAAGAAATCCAGAAACAGAAATACAAACTCATCGCTTCGGCAATATTATCCGCCCCTCTTCTATTGACGATGTTCACGCATCTGTTCGGTATGGAACTGCCGGGAATCTTCATGAATTTCTGGTTCCAGTTAGCTCTGGCAACACCTGTTCAGTTCGTGATCGGCTGGACGTTCTACCGTGGGGCCTACAATAACTTACGGAATAAATCAGCGAACATGGATGTGCTCGTAGCCTTAGGTACCAGTGCCGCTTACTTTTACAGTGTGGCAGAAGGGATACGGTCCTTCGGGAACCCCGGCATGGAACCGCATCTGTATTTCGAAACGAGTGCGGTGTTGATTACGCTCATCCTTCTTGGGAAATACTTCGAGACGATTGCCAAAGGACGTACGACACAGGCGATTTCCGGATTACTGGAGCTCCAGGCGAAAGAAGCTGCTGTCCTCAGGAACGGGGAAACCGTTCAGGTACCGGTCGATCAGGTACAGGTGGAAGACATCGTGCTCGTCCGTCCCGGTGAAAAGATTCCTGTCGACGGTGTCGTCATCGAAGGGGAGAGTTCCGTCGATGAATCGATGCTGACCGGAGAAGCGCTCCCTGTCGGTAAAACACAGGGCGAAGCTGTGACCGGCTCTACCATCAATAAAAACGGAACGATCAAAATGAAGGCGACTAAAGTCGGTGGAGACACGGCGCTTGCAGGAATCATACGAGTCGTAGAACAGGCGCAAGGGTCTAAAGCACCGATTCAACGGATGGCCGACGTCATTTCCGGTTATTTCGTGCCGATCGTCGTGGCGATCGCTGTCGGTACGTTCCTTGTCTGGTTTACGCTCGTGGCTCCAGGGGACGTGGCGCTTGCACTTGAAGCTTCGATCGCTGTTCTTGTCATCGCCTGTCCTTGTGCGCTCGGTCTCGCCACCCCTACTTCCATCATGGTAGGTACAGGGAAAGGTGCCGAGATGGGTATCCTTTATAAAGGCGGCGAACACCTGGAAGCAACGCATAAGCTGGATACGATCGTTTTCGACAAAACGGGGACTATCACCAAAGGCGAGCCGGAAGTCACGGATGTGGATTTGGATGAAGAAGCGCTTCAGTATCTCATCAGTGCAGAGGCTTATTCCGAGCATCCACTGGCGGAAGCCATCACCTCTCATAGGAAAGACATTGAGAGAAAACAGGTCGATGAATTTGAAGCGGTTCCCGGTTCCGGTATCCGCGCAGTCGTGGAAGGGAAAACGATACGCGTCGGAACAGCGAAATGGATGGATGGTATTTCTTCCGACCTCCTGGAAAAGGCAGGTAGTTGGGAAGAGGAAGCGAAAACGGTCATGTTCGTCGAGCTCGACGGAGACGTGCGCGGAATCATTGCCGTAGCGGATCAGGTGAAGCCGGAAGCAAAAAAAGCCTTGAAGAGTCTCCGCGACCGAAACATTCAGCTCGTTATGCTTACAGGCGATAACGAGAAGACTGCTCAAGCTATTGCTCGTGAGGTCGGTATCGACAAAGTGATTGCCGGTGTCGTTCCCGAAGAGAAAGCGTTTCACGTGGAACAATTGCAAAAAGAAGGACGCCATGTTGCAATGGTAGGAGATGGAATTAATGATGCTCCTGCTTTGGCAGCGGCGGATATCGGAATCGCCATCGGTACGGGGACGGATGTCGCTATCGAAACAGCCGACGTTACCATCCTCGGAGGCGATTTGCAGCTGTTATCGAAAGCCGTCGAATTAAGTGACCAGACGATGAAGAATATTAGACAGAACCTGTTTTGGGCCCTGTTCTATAATTCTGCCGGAATTCCGGTAGCTGCCCTTGGTCTCTTGGCGCCATGGGTAGCAGGAGCGGCGATGGCCTTCAGTTCGGTCAGTGTCGTATCCAACTCATTGAGATTGAAAGGGAAGAAGGTTTCCTGATCAAAGGTTAATCAAATTCAAGGAGGTACAATCATGGAAAAAACATTGAATGTGCAAGGAATGACGTGTGGACACTGCGAATCAGCGGTAAAGGGAGCTCTAGGCGAACTGGATGGAGTGAAAGACGTTCAGGTTTCTCTCGACAGCGGAAAAGTCGATGTTACGTATGAAGAAGGAAAAGTGACGGAAGAACAGATGAAAGATGCCGTAGAAGAACAAGGGTATGACGTGGAATAACATGTAAAACCGTGAGAAGGGTGCTCCCTCTCACGGTTTTTTCTTTATATAATGATGCTGATAAATGATAAGCGAGCTAGTCATACAGTTTATGTATTTTGTGAATTATCATTTTTTCATTTACATATATAATTATATGCTTATATAATAATCAGAGAGGTGAGATCATGGAACGAACACGATTGATGATAGAGGAAGCGGCTCCTGCTTTGAAGTTACTCGGGGATAAAACCCGTCTGACGATTGCCGGAATGCTGAAAAATGGAGAGTGCTGCGTCTGTGAGTTTACTGAAGTGCTCGAGATGAGTCAGCCTTCCGTTAGTCAGCATCTGCGCAAGCTGCGTGATGCAAAGCTCGTAAAGGAAAATCGTCGGGGTCAATGGGTGTTCTATTCCCTGAATGAGAACTATGAAGCGTATGATCTCGTCCTGAGTGTGATCGATCACGTTTCCGATCAATCGGAGAAACTGCAGGAACTCGAGAAACAGGGAAAAAGAATTCAATGTGAGTAGAGGAAGGATGAAAGTGTTTTGGCAATAATAGCAATATCGATATTTTTAGCGACGCTGGTACTCGTCATCTGGCAGCCGAAGAATCTCGGAATCGGCTGGTCAGCCTGTGCGGGGGCGGTTGTCGCTTTACTTCTGGGTGTCGTTGATTTCGGCGATGTTCAGGATGTGACGGGAATTGTCTGGAATGCGACGCTTGCATTCGTAGCAGTTATACTTATTTCTTTGATTTTGGATGAAATCGGCTTTTTCGAATGGGCTGCTCTACATATGGCCCGTATCGCTAAAGGGAACGGTAAGCTGATGTTCGTTTACGTGACGCTTCTAGGAGCAGTTGTAGCAGCTTTGTTCGCGAACGACGGAGCTGCGCTCATTCTTACGCCGATCGTTCTGGCGATGGTGAGGAACCTGAATTTCAAACAGGCGATGATCTTGCCGTTCATTATGGCAAGCGGGTTTATCGCAGATACGACGTCGCTTCCGTTCATCGTGAGTAACCTGGTGAACATCGTTTCTGCAGACTTTTTCGGAATAGGGTTCATCGAGTACTCCTCACGAATGATCGTGCCGAACTTGTTCTCGCTGCTGGCGAGTATCATCGTGTTGTATGTATTCTTTCGTAAAGACATGCCGGACCATTACGACTTGAATCAGCTGAAAGCACCGAAAGAAGCGATTCAGGACCATGCGATGTTCCGTACGTCGTGGGGCGTGCTTGGACTGCTTCTAATCGGTTACTTTATAAGTGAACCGCTCGGGATTCCGGTATCGATTATCGCCGGGATCATCGCCATCTTCTTTCTTCTGATGGCGAGAAAAAGCAGTGCCATCGAGACGATGAATGTCGTCAAAGGCGCACCGTGGGCGATTGTGTTCTTTTCCCTCGGGATGTATATCGTCGTCTATGGTCTCCGTAACGCAGGGTTGACGGACGTACTTGCAGGAGTCATCCAGGCAGCTGCAGATCAGGGGATGTTCTCCGCAACAATTTCCATGGGTTTCATTGCGGCGATTCTTTCTTCTGTAATGAACAATATGCCGACCGTCATGATCGACGCCCTTGCGATAGCAGAGACGGACACATCCGGAGCTGTCCGGGAAGCTCTCATCTACGCAAATGTCATCGGTTCCGATCTCGGGCCGAAGATTACACCGATCGGTTCACTGGCGACGCTCTTATGGCTTCATGTGTTGTCGATGAAAGGGTTCCGCATCTCATGGGGGTATTACTTTAAAGTAGGGATCATCCTTACTGTGCCTACGCTTTTCATCACGCTTGCCGGGTTGTATATCTGGCTTGCGATACTACTTTAAAAGGAGAATGATATATGACAAAACCGGTGATTTATTTCCTATGTACAGGCAATTCCTGTCGCAGTCAGATGGCAGAAGGTTTCGGGAAAAAATATTTGAGTGATAAATACGAAGTGAAATCAGCAGGAATCGAAGCGCACGGCCTTAACCCGAAAGCGGTGACGGCGATGGACGAAGCTGGCGTGGATATCAGTGGCCAGGAATCGGAAATCATTGATAATGATATTCTCAATAGCGCGGCGTACGCAATCACGTTGTGCGGAGATGCGAATGATAAATGCCCGATGACACCTTCTCAGGTGACACGTTACCACTGGGGATTCGACGACCCGGCGCGTGCTGAAGGGACAGACGAAGAGAAATGGGAAGTCTTCCGTCGGGTGCGCGATGAAATCGAAGCGCGCATTAAACGTTTCGCAGAAGAAGAAAAGTGAAATCACCCCGCTCAGAGGTACTCACCAGTGTTTTTTTGCGACACTCACAAGAGAGTCGACTTCTTGAGTGTACCGCAAAAGAATTTGCCACCCACTCATGACAGAGGTTGGAGGCTGAATGTACCGATTCCTCATTTGCGGGACATTCAGGCGGATAAACCCGCTGCAAGTGTCGCATAACGTTGGAGTAGAAAAAGTACCATACAAAAAAGTTGGAACAGCAGTCACGCTGGTTCCAACTTTTTTACGTTCTCAGTAATGGGAGGGTGCAGCAGCGGAAGGAACCGCCGGATTTGATGATCTCTGAAAAATCATGCTCGAGCACCCGGAATCCTTTTTCTCGCAGAAGACTGTTCAATCGCTTCTGAAGGGGGAGGCTTACGATGGTGTCATTTCCGAGTGATAAGACATTCGGTCCCATATAGAAGCGCTCGTCGTCCGTTACAGTAATCGTTTCGAATCGGGACTCGATCTTACGCAGCCCCTCTTCTGAGAAAGCGGGAGGATACACGATGGCTGTGTGTTCGTTCAGAATGGAGAAGACACAGTCCAGATGAAGGATATCTTCCTGCAGAAGCAGCGGTTCGATACGGTGTTCCGGGAACCTACGTCTCAAGTCTTCGACGGCATCTGTCGTCGTGCGTTTCGCCCGTCCGATCCAGATCGTCTCTCCATCGACGAGCACGTCCCCTCCTTCTATCGACCCTTCCGGAGGCTCCTCGTAGGGAAGGGAGCGGAATTCGAGCCACTGTTTCAAAACCGCCGATTCTCCCTGGCGTATGGATTCTTCCATAGCTCCTAATACAAGGTGAGGACCGATGACAAAGGCGATGTCTCTCGTGAAGACCTGCTCAGGCAGATGAGGGGCGGCGGGAAGTTCCATCACTTCTACCCCATTCTCTTTCAAAAGCCGCACGAATCCCCGATGTTGTGATAAGGCGAACTCCCTGTCAATGTTCGCATCTTTATAGTGCTTCTGGGTCTCGTTGATCGCTTCCGTAATCTTCATGTAGGACGGAGGAGTGACGATCGCCTTCTTCAATATGCCATATTCGTTCGTGCATCCGACATTGTAGTCAGGGATGGTATCTTCCATGTGGATTCTCCTCCTGAAGTAAAGTACTCTTATTTTCC
The DNA here is from genome assembly GCF_900100295.1 of Salimicrobium halophilum. GTDB lineage: Bacteria > Bacillota > Bacilli > Bacillales > Halobacillaceae > Salimicrobium > Salimicrobium halophilum. Next base: position 2,698 of record NZ_FNEV01000017.1, on the reverse strand, counting down.
CCGATTTCTTTCGGATGAAACTAAAAGGTTTATGCTTCGGAGGGGGCTTTCGTCAGGGAAAACAGCATGATCAGCCCGAGTGTTGAAGTCGTGAACAGAATCGCACCCATAGGTACTGCTGTAGATTCATCGAGCCCTGCCAGTGGAGAAACCGTCGCTCCGAACAATAGAGGAAGCATGCCAAGCACGGCGCTGGCACTGCCCGCGCGCTGTCCCTGCTTCTCCATCGCCAGCGTGAAGGTACTGGTAAGCACCATGCCCATACACGTCATGTAGATGAAGATAGAAATGACCAGGGTCGGCAGTGGGCCCTCGATAATCGTCATGATCAGCAGGAAAAAAGTTGCCGTAACGGCTGTAATGACTGCGGTCTTTAGTAGCTTCCGTTCATGGATGATACCTCCGAGGCGCCCGATCAGAAAGCTACCCGTGATGATCGCAAGTCCATTGATGCCGAAAAGGACACTGAAGACTTGCGGAGAGACTCCGTAAATCCCCTGATAGACGAAGGGAGTCCCGGATACATAGGCGAAGCTTCCTCCGTGAACGAATCCGATTGTGAGCGCATACCCGATAAAGGAACGATCCACGAGCAGCTGTCCGATCGTTTTCAATGAAGCACCGACGGAACTGGGCATTCTTTTCTCCGGAGGTAGAGTCTCCGGTAGTTTCCATGTAACCGTGAAGACGATGATCAGTCCCAGCAGAGCCAGGAAATAAAAAATCGTGTGCCACGAAGAGAAAGAGAACCATAGAATGGCGCCACCTGCCATCGGTGCAATCATCGGTGCGGTCGCATTGATCACCATCAGGAGGGCAAAGAATTTTGTCAGTTCCCGCCCGTCGAAAACGTCACGGACGACTGCCCGCGACAGTACTACTCCCGCAGATGCGGTGAATCCCTGAAGAAACCTTGCTACAATCAGTATGAAAATGTTCGGAGCCAGCGCGCAGAGAAGAGAAGCGACGGCGAATAAAAATAAGAAAATCGTAAGCGGCTTCTTCCTTCCTTGAGCGTCACTGATCGGGCCGACAACGATCTGACCGACCGCCAGACCGATAAGGCAGGCGGTGAGACTCAGCTGTACCATGGATGCCGTCGTCTCAAGATCAGCGGCTATTCCCGGAAAGCTCGGAAGATACATATCTATATTGAGAGGCCCCATGATGCCCAGCATTCCAAGCAGCAGAGCGAGGCCGAAACGTTCTTTTCCTGTAGGGTTATGTAACATATCATTCGACACCTTTCTTTTCGTTCCTAAACCATTATTGTAAACCTCCACTTCGGATAATGCGACTCTTTCTTCTTGGAAAAAGAATGTTTTCCTACCAAGCAGGGTATGGTGATAATAAGAAATAGAAGGAGGGATCCACTTTATGACACATAAAGCAGTAATTCTCGGGACGGGGCCTGCAGGCCTGACAGCGGCCGTGTACCTCGCCCGTGCGAATATGGAGCCGGTGGTGATTGAGGGACCTGAACCAGGTGGGCAATTGACGTTGACGACGGAAGTCGAAAACTATCCCGGATTTCCGGAAGGGATTATGGGTCCTCAGCTGATGGACGATATGAAGAAACAGGCGGAACGTTTCGGCGCCGAGTTCAAAAGAGGATGGGTGGAAGATGTGGATATGTCCGAACGCCCATTCAAATTGAAAATCAACGGAATGGATGATGTGGAAACCGATACCCTTATCATCTCTACAGGTGCCTCAGCCAAAATGCTGGGAATCCCTGGCGAGAAAGAAAATATGGGCAAAGGGGTCAGCACCTGCGCTACGTGTGACGGTTTCTTTTTCCGTGATAAAAAACTCGTGGTCGTCGGAGGCGGGGACTCAGCGATGGAAGAAGCGAACTTTTTGACGAAGTTCGCCAGTGAAGTTCAAATCGTGCATCGCCGAAACGAACTGCGAGCTTCTAAAATCATGCAGGACCGGGCGAAAGCGAATGAAAAGATTACCTGGGCCCTTAATAAGACACCTGTCGAAATGGAATCCGACGGGATGAAGATCAGTGCACTGAGAGTGAAGGACAATGATAGCGGAGAAGAGGAAGTCATTGAAACAGATGGTATCTTCGTAGCTATCGGTCACAATCCGAACACGGAGTTTGTGAAAGGGAAACTCGATATGGACGACAAAGGATATCTGCTTGTGGAACCGGGAACGACGAATACGAACGTCGAAGGGGTATTTGCCTGCGGGGACGTACAGGATGCGAAATACCGCCAGGCCATTACAGCAGCAGGAACGGGTTGTATGGCAGCCATGGATGCAGAACGTTTCCTTGAAGGAGAAGCGGCGATCGACTGGAGTCATACGTTATCGTAAACCGTCAGAAGGATAGAGAGCCCGGGGCTTCGGTATTGCACCCCGGAAGTTAGAGTAAAAAATCTAATTTCCGGGGTGTTTTTTATGTCAAAGTATAGTGAGGAATTTAAATTGAAGGTGGTAAGGGAATATCTCCAAGGTCCTCTAGGGTACATTTTACTAGCTGAAAGATACTCTATCCCTAGTGAAACCCCAATAAAAAATTGGGTCCGAGCGTATAAAGCTTTTGGAGAAGAAGGGCTAAAAAAGAGACATTCCAGACAAGTATACTCTGTCCAATTCAAGCTGGATGTATTAAACTTTAAGAAACAAACAGGCGCTTCTCACCAGGAGACTGCGATTGCCTTCCGCTTAAATAATCCTTCGT
>NZ_FNEV01000004.1 GCF_900100295.1 Salimicrobium halophilum | reverse complement strand
TTATGTTCCTGTTGCGGCTATCGGAACAAAGCAGTCAAAGATCTCGGGATCCGGATATGGACGTGTCCTTCCTGTGCGACCCAACATTCCCGGGACCTGAACGCAAGCAGGAACATCGAGGCGGAAGCGACCCGCCTTCAAACTCTAACCGGTGGGACGCCGGGGTTCGCTTAGGCGGCATCTGTTCGATCGAACGGAGGTTCTAAGAATCCCCCACCTCTTAGCGAATGCGTAGGTGGGGGTAGTTCAAATGAGGAGGAATAGGATGAGGTACATAGAAACGGACCGGCTGGTTCTGAGAGACTGGACGGAAGATGATTTGGAAGCCTTCAAGGACATGAACAAGGATCCGAAAGTGATGGAGTACTTCCCTTCTACCCTGACGGAGCAGGAAACGGAGAAGTTTTATCGGCGGATTCAGGATGAGCTGGCTATCGAAGGGTATGGATTGTTTGCGGTCGAGACCAAGCAGGACAGGGCATTTGTCGGTTATATCGGGCTGCATGAGGCTACGTTCGAAGCGGATTTTACTCCCTGCGTTGAAGTGGGTTTCCGTCTGAGAAAAGAAGCGTGGGACTACGGATATGCGACAGAGGGAGCGAAGGCATGTATCGATTATGGACATGAGCTCGGTATAGAGAATATATACAGTTTCACGGCCGCGGTGAATGAGAGGTCCCGCCGGGTGATGGAGAAAGCGGGGATGCAGTTTGTGAAACAGTTCGATCATCCTGCTCTTGAAGAGGGGCACCATCTCCGTCGGCATGTTTTGTACCGGGGGTAGGAAAAGGTTTTGCGGTACGTTCAGGATTGAGTTCTGCAGCTGAACGGTCCGTTATTTCCTTTGCGGACCACTCAGGTTCCTCCGCTCGCTCTGAGTGGTCCGCAACGAGAAGAATGAACCGTTCGCGCTTTTCATTCCTGCACGAGTGTACCGCAAGTCCCGAAACGGGCATATTTCTCTTCGTGGTTATACAATACAGAGAACGGGAATAGCTTTTTTAAGAAGAACGAAACAGGAGATGAATCTATGAGCATCAGATATGATCAGGAGGCAGAGCGCTATATTTACCGGTTGCTTCTGCAAAGCATCATCCGCGAAAGACTCGTGGCTTATAATCGGACACCGGCTGGGATAAGCATCGAAGTACCGAAAGGCGGCATTATTGAGGTGCCGATAACACATACATACAAGCTGGGTCATATCGACATTTCAAATGATCCGGTGTATATCGATTCTTCCGGGTCCCGACAGGTCATCGACCGTATGGAACAATTGCTGATGCTGCTCGGTTTTCAGAACGAGCGATTCCTGAAAGAGTTGATGAACAGTGCGCTTAACTATGCCTCTGCTTTGGAAGCTGCTGATATGCGTAAACAGAAATTGCCTGCACCGAAGCAGGGAGAAGATACGTGGGTGTATGTCACCCGCAGGTATAAAGAAGAACCGGACTTCTCGCCGCTCGTCTTTTTTGAACAATGGGTGATCCAGGGACATACGACGCATCCCGCCGCCCGTACGAAGCTTTCGATGGAGCCGGAAGATGTGAAACGATATGCCCCGGAGTGGGGGGCAACTCCCGGACTCGTCCCTCTGGCTGTGAAGAAAGAAAGCACGACAGAAACCGCTCCTTTCGATATAGCTATGACAGAAGCGCTTCTTCGCATAGACCCGGGGATGAAAAGAGAATTCGACCAGCTAGAGGGTGATTACAAACTGATTCCTTTGCACCCATGGCAGGTGGAGCATACATTGCCGGAGCATTATAGCCAGGAATTGAGAGAAAAGATTTTCGTTCCTCTGGAAACGAAAATCCCGAGTGCGGCTCTTATGTCTTTCCGGACCATGGCAATCAGGGACTATCACATCAAAACGGCGGTCAACGTACAGATGACGAGTGCGGTGCGTACGGTTTCTGCTGCTTCTACGAAGAATGGCCCTATCATGGCGGGACTTCTCAAAGATATTCTGAAGGAGGAAGAGACAATGACCGTGTCCGGGGACCTCGCAGGCATTCATTACAAGCCGGATCACGAGGAGAACCGCACCTTTTACGAAAAAAATATCGCCGCCATCCTCCGTGAGAACCCGGAGACGTCTCTTCGTGAAGGTGAGGTTGCCATGCCGGCAGCGGCTTTGATTACAGAGTCTCCGGTGACCGGGCGTCTGCTGGCCGAAGAGTTTGTCGGGGAGGCGACGGAAGAAGCCGTATCGTCCTTCATTGAATCGTATGCGCGAACTCTTCTGCCTGGAATGGTTCGTCTGCTGAGTGAATATGGTATAGGCATGGAAGCTCATCTGCAGAACAGCGTCATTATTTTCAAAAATCGGAAGCCCGTTCGGGTCGACCTGCGGGACTGTGGTGGTGTGCGGATTCTGCCTGAGAGACTGAATCGGCATTTTGAAGAGGCACCTATCGATCCGTCCACGAATCTGCTGACAGATCGTGAGGAAGAGCTTACGGATATCTTTTCACACGCTCTCTTCCATAACCATCTCGGGGAGATCATTACAGCCCTTGCGAGGAATCTTGAGGTACCGGAAGAAGGGATGTGGGCTTCGGTGAAAACTGTACTGGAAGAGTGCTTCAAAGAAACGAATAACAAGCGGGACCAGGAAAGGATCGTTGAGGCGAACAGTCGTATGAAGTCACTGGTATGGATGAGGTTGTCCGACCAGTTCACGGATTACACCTTCGTCGACGCGCCGAACCCATTTCTTAAGGAGGAACGCACCTATGATGAGTCATCCGATGCTGCAAAAAACGGACACTGACCAATTGATGGAGGAAGAGTTGGCATGTTTCCGCTTCCTTGAAAAAGAAAAACCTGCCTACGCCGGACAGTTCCTGCGCTACGTGCCTTATGGAAGGCAAGGGATTATGCACAAACTCTCTTCTGCCGTCTTACGGGAAGGTCTTTATGACCATTCGATGGATGTGAAGACCGAGGATGAGAAGAAGGTTCAGAAAGTGTTACGTTTCGCCGATTATTCGATCGTATTCCAGATCAAAGCGACCCATGCCTTCAACCGGATCGAAACGACCGGCGACATCATTCGTATTGCAGATGGAGAAGAGAGGGTTATCCGTACTGCTTCCGAACTGGTGGATCAGCTTTTTTCTGAAGAAGAGTACCCGAATCTTTCCAGGTTCAAAGAAGAACTGGATAATGGAACAGCGAATCTGACTCTTGCTTACGCAGCTCGTTCACTGAAAGGTGCCGGGGAGGAGAAAGGAAGTCTGTTTTATGAACAGCAGGTTCTGGAAGGCCATCACCTTCACCCGGGGGCGAAGACGAAACTCGGGCTCTCCTACAGGGACGTTTTCCGTTACTCACCGGAATTCGCCCACACGTTCCCACTACGCTTTGTGGCTGTGCAGAAGGACTTCTGGCAATCAGAGCAACCGGAACTGATCAAACGGTATTATCCGGATATTTGGGAAAAAAGCGAGAAAGAATTAGCCAACCTTGGTGAGACGGGGAGAGAATTCACAATCGTTCCTGTTCATGAATGGCAATTCTTTCATGCTGTTCCCTTTATTTACGCTGAAGAGATCGAAGGCAGGGTGGTCCTTCCTTTGGAAGAGGTGTCGATGGAGGTAAAAGCGACATCTTCGTTCCGCACGGTCGTTCCGGCATCCGGAAAAGGTCCTGCCTTGAAACTTGCCGTGAATAGCCAGATGACATCGACGGTGCGCTCCATTTCTCCACAGACAGCTGGAAACGCAAGCGTAGTCACCGATCTGATGCATACCATTTTCGAGGAGGAGTCGCTTCCGACGTTCCAGCCATTGTACGAATTAGGAGGAGGGGCTTTCCGCTCGGATGATGCTTTGAAAAAGAGGAACCTGACGATGCTTTTGAGAGAAGATATTGATGCTTATCTGGATGACGAGGAAGAAGCCGTGGCAGGCATGGCTCTGTATGCTGATGCTGAGCAGGGAAAAGGAACGGTGCTCCAGGCGCTGGTCCGGAAGTATAAGGAAAATCAGCAACTGCCGGAGAAACAGGCCTCCCTCTCCTTTTTCCGGGACTATGCGGAGACGGTACTACCCCCATACCTGACCTTGATGACGAAGTACGGGATAGCTCTCGAAGGTCATCTGCAAAACAGTGTACCTGTGTTCCGTGACGGGAAAATCACACGCTTTTTCTTCCGTGATTGGGGCGGCGCCCGTTTTTATCAGCCAAGATTGAATTTCCGGGGATACGAGCCTGCCTTCATGGAAGGATCGGTATCTGTGACCGAGGATGTATCTTCCATGCATCATAAGTTATATTATACGGTGTTTCAGAATCACCTCGGAGAAATCATCCGTCAGCTTACCGAGGAAACGGATGTAGAGGAGAAAGTGTTCTGGACCGTCGTCCGTGAAATTTGCCAGCGTGTCTATGAGAAGTTGGAAAATGAGGCACCGCGGGAAGCACGCCAGGATTACGCATTTCTCACCCAGGAAACGGTGATGCACAAGTCCCTTGCGAAGATGAGACTTCTCGGGGAAAAAGAAGATGGCTTCAGTGAAGTGCCGAATCCGCTTTATGAGGGAGGCGAAGAATGAACGCTATAAGAGAATATATAGACCAGACCGAGAGCCCCTGTGCCTATGTGTATGACTTGAATAGGCTCTGGCAACGAGCAATGGAAATGCAAGAAAGGCTGCCGGACCACTGTCGTTTGTATTACGCAGTGAAAGCGAACCCGGATGCCCGGATTCTGGAGACACTCAGGGGCGTCGTTGATGGGTTCGAGGTCGCCTCTGCCGGGGAAATGGACAAGACAGGGCAGGCGGCACGCATTTTCGGTGGTCCTGCGAAGAAGGAAGAAGAGTTGCACCGTGCCCTTGAGGAACGGGACATGATGCTGAATGTCGAGAGTTTTCATGAACTGAGACGCCTGGCTATGCTTGCAGAAGAGAAACAGATGACAGCAGGTGTACTGTTGCGGGTCAATCTCGAAGAAAACGTGTCAGACAGCCACTTGAAAATGGCGGGAGTCCCGACTCAGTTCGGTGTGGAAGAGAAGCGGATTCCCGATCTGATCGAAGAAGCGCTGGGGCATGAGTTCATTGAGATCCGTGGCTTTCATTTTCACGCGATGTCGAATAATCTGGATGCAAAAGTGCACGTAGCTTTTGCTGAGACAGCCGTGAAAAAGTCATTACAATGGAAGGAAGATTACCAGCTCGATACGTCTATAATCGACCTTGGCGGTGGGTTCGGAATCAACTACTGGAATACGGACGAACCGTTCGACTGGGATGGATTTGCCCAGGGAATATCGGATATAGATACAAAGGGACATGAGCTGATTCTTGAAGCCGGGCGTTACATGACTGCAGAGTGCGGCTATTACATAACGGAAGTCCTTGATGTAAAGGAAAACCATGGCCGTCATTTTGCTGTAGTACGGGGAGGGAGCCATCATTTGCGGCTGCCTGCCGCCTGGAAGATGAGTCACCCGTTTCACGTGGAACAGCGGGAAGCCTGGCCATATCCGTTTGAACGTCCGGAAGCAAAAGGAACGGAAGTCGTTATAGCTGGAGAACTGTGTACCCCGAATGATCTGCTCGTGCGAGGGAAATATGTGGAAAGCCTCAGGGCCGGGGACGTTGTCGTGTTCACTCATGCCGGGGCTTATGCCTGGACGATCTCCCACCACGATTTTCTCAGTCATCCGCATCCCGAGCACGTTTATATTTCATAGGAAGAACCGGTCCGGAATAGAATGAAGGGAGACTGTAAAGAAGCGGGGGATTTCCTTGATCCAGGTGGAAACAGCTACCCTTTATCCAGGGCCGAACCAGAGTGTCTATTATCCGAGAGTCCGGATGTGGGACAAACCGATGGAACGATTCATGAACGCTGAAATTGTCAGAGAGACGACCCGACTGATTGATGAACAGACAGGGGCGATGCCGACGAAAGTGGTTGATATGAAAGGGACCTTCGAAGTGAAGAACAATCAGCGGAATGCGTTCAGTGTCTCTCTTTCCAATTATACTTACCATTATCATGCAGCCCACGGCATGACGTATCTATCATCATTGACGTTTGATCTGGTAGAAAAAAGGAAGTGCAGGTTAGGAGACCTGTTCAAAGAAGGAAGCGACTACACACAGGTTCTCTCAGCGATCGTAGAAGAGCAGATTGCCGAGAGACAAGTCCCGCTTCTCGGAGATTTCCCCGGAGTGAGTCCGAATCAGGATTTCTACGTAGCGGATAAATGTCTTGTTCTCTACTTTCAGTTATATGAAATTACTCCATATGTTTACGGATTTCCGATGTTCCCGATTTCCGTGTATGATCTGATGCCGATTATTCCGGAAAATGGGATGCTCGCGAGGTTGGCGGAGAATAGATGATTTATCTGTAGAGGAATTTTTTCTTGTGCAATTATGGTAAAATTAAACTATATCTTATTCACAGGAAAAGAGGGATTTCATGCTGACCATGTCACTGATCATCAGTCTGATTGCTTTGGCCGTTTCCCTGTACACGTTGCTATCTTTACAGAAATTTAAACGTTGAATACTGGAATACTACAAATGAACCTTTAATGCGAGGGACCCAGGAGGAAAAAGGATATGTGGACAGCGTTAGCACTTATCTTCCAGATAGCTTCTATTATGTTCATAACCGTAGTAACAGTGAAGAATAAGAAATACAGGCAGGGGAAAACGAATGAAGTCGTCGCCTTCATTATGCTGAGTGTCGCTTCGCTTTCTTTAGCGATGTTTCTCGATAACATGTGGTCGCTTCTGTTCTTCGGTCTTCAATTCGTTTTGTTGATTACATCATTGGTGTTGGCGGTGAAAGCCAGAACCTATGCTACTGCAACAGGTTGATATAAGAAAGACTGGCGGTCCGTTGCGCCAGTCTTTTTTACTGAAGTGGACAAACGATGCAGTAGTCCATTTCTTTTTCCTTATCCAGCTTATGATAGTAGCAACAGGTTTTCCGCATGCATTGTTCACTCAATGCTTCCCGTGGAGCCAAATAGCTGCTCAGTGGATTTTTATCTGCGCCGAAAGAGGTTCCGTTGAGGTTGCGGAGTTCCTCCGCGAAGTTTTGCACGATGAATGCCTGGTCTGCATGCTTCTGGACTGCCTTTCTTAAATATGAATTCATGCGTACCGCCACGTTTTCCCATAGAATAATGTGCGGGAGTCGTGTCGCCTGATGCAGACTGGTGACAAATACAGACAAGTGCTCTGCAAAAATATGTCCCCATGCGTCCCCGTTTTTATAAGATACTTGGGTTTCATCTACGATCAGGTTGAGCTCATCTGTAAATGAACAGGCACAGAGGGGGATGACCCGCTTCTTCTTCCCGAACAAAAGAGATTCCATCACCTCATCCAGGTATACCTTCGCATAACGCTTCATGATCATCGATGCCGCCACTTTCCGGTTCGGAGCGCATAAACGCTCCTGCTGGAAAGCGAGAAATTCCTGTGGTTCTTTTACTAATTCAGGCATAGCATTCATTCGTTGATCCCCTCTCTGTTTCGATATAGCAAATAAATGAAGAACGGTGCTCCGATTCCTGCTGTGAAGACGCCGACCGGGATATCCGACGGAAGGAATGCAGTGCGGGCGATGATATCGGCGATGAGTACAATCAGCGCTCCGATCATCCCGGACCCGAACACAAGGATTCCGAAGGAGCGTTGCAGAAGGAGTCTCGCTATGTGAGGAGCGATCAATCCGACGAACGCCACGCCTCCCGCAAAAGCGACAGCTGCTCCGGCAAGTCCTACGCTGAGAGCGAGCAGGCATAAACGGTAAAATTGAATGCGTACGCCGACTGCGCGAGCAACGTCATCGCCGAGCTGCTTGACATTGACGATATTCGTGAAGAAGAAAGATACGAATAGGAGGGTCAGAACGACAGGAGCGATAATTTTCACTTCCTGCCAGTTCGCCCCGTAAAGACTGCCCGTCATCCAAAGATAAACGCGGGAGGCTACGGATGCTTCACTGGAGACCATGATCATCGTAACGATTGCGTTCGTAAGGGCTGATACGCCGATCCCGACAAGGATGAGTCGCATCGGTGTGACACCATCTCTCCATGAAAGAGAATAGATGAGCGCAGTAACCAGAGCGGCGCCGCTTATAGAAGCGACGGGAAGCCACTGGATGCTTACTTCTCCCATGAGAGTTACGAGAAACAGAACGGTTCCCACAGAAGCCCCTCCTGTGACCCCGACAATATCGGGGGAGCCGAGCGGGTTGCGGATCATCCCCTGGAGAATAAGCCCGGAAACGCCGAGAGCCGCTCCCACAAAAACAGCAAGCCATACCCGCGGCATCCGAAGTTCGTTCAGGACGAAGGCGCTCTCACTTTCTCCGAAAACTTCCTGAAGAACGGTAGATAACGGAATGTAGCTGCTGCCGGATGCGAGGCTGATGAGAAACACTGCAACGACGGCGGAGAAGAGAGCTATCAGAATCCATAAGGACCGTTTGTGGATTTGTACGGAAAATCTGTCTGATCTGGTTCGTATGGTAAAGTGATCAGTCACGTATCTTCCCTCCTCTCCTGGCAATATAGATGAAGAAAGGTGTTCCGAACAGAGCGGTCATGGCCCCGATCGGCATTTCCTGAGGAGCGATGATCACACGCGCTACAATATCGGAAACAAGAAGAAGCGTGGCACCGAACAGGCCGCTCAAAGGCAGCACCCACTGGTAGTTCGGACCGGCGATTCCTTTGGCGATATGTGGAACGACCAGCCCCAGGAATCCGATGGAACCGGCGACAGCAACGGACCCTCCTGCCAGAAGAACGATGACAGCGCCTGCAACAAGTTTAAGCAGCAAGGTATTCTGTCCCAGGTTTTTGGCGACATCTTCCCCGGACATCAGAATGTTCAACGGTTTCCCCATGAACATCGCCACTGTAATGCTGATGACAATGAAAGGAAGGACCGGACCGAGCATCTCCAAGTCACGGCCGGCGACCGATCCGGATAGCCAGAATAGCACACTCTGCATCCGCTGCTCATCAAGCACAAGCATTCCCTGAGTAAAGGAAACGAACAGAGCACTGATGGCGGCACCGGCAAGAACGAGTCGAACCGGTGATAGGCCGTCTTCTTTCATAGAGCCGAGGAAATACACGAGAACAGAAGCTACGAGAGCTCCAAGAAACCCGATCCACATATAGTGGGTCAAAGATTCCACTGAAAAGAACGTCACGGCAAATACGATGAAGAAAAGAGCGCCTGCATTGACCCCGAATAGATCGGGAGCCGCCATAGGGTTCCGGGTAAGTGCCTGCATGAGCGTACCGGCAATCGCGAGACTCGCTCCGATTGAAATGGCGACAAGTGTGCGGGTCAGGCGTGACGTACGTACGATGATCTGCTCGGTACTCTCAGGGTCGAAAGAAAACAGAGCCATCCAGACATCACCTGGTGTCATCGGCGTTTTCCCCAATAGGAGACTGGTAAAAGCAGCAGAGAGAAACAAAAGAACGCAAAGGACGAGAACGCTCCATCTTATGTAAGGTTTTGTTGTAAAAGAAGCCATAATCATCTCTCCATAGAAACAAAGATAGGAGATGTGCTCCTATCTTTGTAACAACCATTATTGTTCTAAGCCGAGGCGGTCATATAGGTCATCGAGCATCAGATTCGCGCTGCGGATTCCTCCAGCCATGTTCCACGTCACCTGATCGACTTCATGGACCTGATCGTTTTTCACAGCGTCCAGTTCCTGCCAAAGCGGGTGGTTCGTCCACTCGTTGTATGTTTCCTGTACTGCTTCATCCTCATCCATGAAAACATAGAAAACATCAGCATTCATTTCCGTGATGCTTTCTTTGTCGGAAAGCTTGATTCCCCATACATCTTCCTGGTGGGATTCTGGACGTGTGAAACCGGCATCGTTCAGTACCTGCCCGGCGAATCCTTGAAAGTATATACGAGCGTGATCACTGCGGAAATTGAGAACCGCTACGTTCATCGGCCACTCTTCGCCCATTTTCTCTGCGGCCTTCTGCTTGAAGTCTTCTGTGCGTTCGTTCCAGTCGGAAAGAATCTGGTCCGCTTCCTCCTGCTTACCAAGCGTCTCACCCATGACCTCGACCGTATTTTTGTATTCAAACAATTTCTCGATAGCGATGGTCGGCGCAATCTGGTTCAGCTTTTCATAAATGTCTTCGTGACGTGTCTTCGAGGCGATGATGACATCGGGCTCCAGTTCCGCAATCTCTTCCAGGTTCGGTTGTGTCTCTTCACCTACAATCGGTGTACCCTCAAGATCATCGCGAAGGTATTCATAGATCGGTTTCTCTACCCAGGATTCAACGATTCCGGCAGGTTCCACGTCCATCGCCGTCGCAACGTCTGTAGCTCCCTGGAAAAGAGTGACGACTTTTTCAGGCGTTCCTTCGATTTCTGTTGTCCCCATCGAGTGTTCGACCTCACGGGTGTCGCTCGTTTCTTCCGTTTCTGCATCATCAGAAGAACCGTTTGATGCCTCCGTTTCCTCCGATTCGCTGCTTCCACAAGCTGCAAGTAGCATAGAAATTCCTAAGATAAGTGCTATGGTCCACCATTTCGGTGTAATGTTTCTCATTATGTAACCCCTCTCCGTGATATTGATAATCATTTTCAACTAGCGTCAGTGTATATCAATTACGTAGGAGTGTCAACGTTCATTTTACGATTTTAAGAGGGAAAGTGGAGGTTTTCAGGGAATAGGTAAAGTACGAGAATCAAAGAGGGGTAAAGGGATGAAAAGAAGCAGTGACGATATTATCGAAGAGATCAGGAAAGCGAAAAGTCATCTCGAAGATGAAAAGGGCGGATATCATCATCTGATCAAACTGTACACAGAATTGAGACAGCAGTTGAGAAAAGAGAATGACCGGGATGCCGCTGGCGATGTTGAAGATAAACTCATCTATTATCTCGTAGAATACGGTTCTTACATGAAAATGGTGCATGAGAAAAAAGACAACGAAGCGATGGATGCTCTGAAAAAAGCACTGCATTACGACAGAGCTCTTCCGCTCGCTTACTACCGCCTCGGATTTCTTTTCTACAGACAGCGTAGGTTCGCTGAAGCAGGGAATCACTTTTCGAAAGCACTTGAACATCAGGAGAGGGCGAAGCGTTTTCGTATGAATAAAAGACAGTTGTACTACGCGCACCTCTATTTGATAAACAGTGAATTGCATGTGGTGCATGCCACTCAGCAGCAAATGGAGAAGCTTGAGTTAGAAGGGAAATATGAACCACTCGAGTCTGCGGAGTTGTCTAATCTTTATGAAAGAATGACAACAACAGATAAATATTTGGAGAATCATGCATTCATCAAACGTACGAACGAAGGGGAGACGTTCATTTCGAAAGAGGGGTTCGATGAAATGGTCGGGGAGGAACAGCCGGGAGTAGTTTATCTATACTTCGGAGATCGGAACATAGAAGTTTATTATGACGACGGGAACCGGGAGTTCAGTAAAGATGACGGGGAAGTGTTGTTATATCTGCTTCTTCATTCCAATGAACGGCCCCTGGATGGAAAAGTTCTGGGACAGTTGCGAGGAGAGTGGGAGGAAGTGAAGTCATCGACCCTCCGTCAAAGAGTCAGTCGCCTGAACCGGAGGCTTGCAGAAAGGGGCATCGATTTTCAAATCAGTCATGTGAATGGAGGATATGCCATAGAGGAAGAAAAGGACTACGTTATTATCCACAGAGCCGATGAAGCCTTCGAGGCGCTTCGAATACCGTCGTGACAGGGGTGTAACGGCGAAATCTATATACTTAAGGTATCCCAAATCAAAAGGAGAGGATACCTGATGAAAACGTGGAAGCAGCTGATGGTACGGTATGGATTTGATGTGGTGGAGCAGAAGAAGGATGTATTTTCCTGGGAAAAGGAACGGAAGGAAAACATCCAGTTTGCCTGTGATGCTCTGCATCGTCTTGACGTGAAATATTCCTTGGAGGGTGAATGGATGGTCATCAGTCAGACCCCTGTCTCAGAAAAAGCTTGGGCAGAAACGCTCGAGGTGCCGGGGCGAGGGCGTACAGAAATAGTTGCAGGAAACCCGACGCTTGAGGAGATGGATACGCATATCAGCGGTCTCGTCATGCAGATGAACCGGTTAGGGTTGAAGACGGTATATAGCTGTGATGGTCACGGACGACGGCCGGCTCATCTGGATTTCATCGACCAGGAGACGGTCGAAAAAGCAGCTCAGCTCTTGGAAGTGGTTTTTGAAAAAAGGGTCAGAATCACAAGGTCCGGTATCAAAATAAATGCAGAGCTTTCAGAACTTGTGGACTGCGCCGAGGCGATGAGTGAGATGGACTCGGTGGAGGATACCGATAAAATTCTTCAATTTTTTGAAGAGAAAGAGCGGAATCGTTTTGAAGAGAAGCTGGAGGAACTGCTGATGATTCCGGGGGTGAGCCAGAACGAAGGGCGAGTCCGGAGTTTTGTGAAACAAGAAATTGCTCCACATGTCGATGATATGGTCGTTGATGAATACGGAAATCTGCTGGCACGGAAAGTATGTGGCCATGGAAGAGGGCCTGTCGTACTGCTGAACGCTCATCTGGATGTGTTTGATGAAATGGTCGCGGGTCGTTCTATTTTGAAAAACGGAAGCACGTGGACATCGGACGAAGGGATTCTCGGTGCGGATGACCGGGCCGGGATCGCTATTATTCTTGAGGTGTTACGTCATGCCGGAAGTCATTTTGACGGTACGTTGAAAATCGCCTTTACGGTGGAGGAGGAAATCGGGCTGCAGGGAAGTCGTCATGTGAATCCTGTGTTCCTGTGGGGCGTGGATGCCGCTTTCGTTCTGGACCGCCGTGGAACGGGAGATGTCGTCGTGCGCGGAGGTGGCATGGACTTTTGTTCCAAACATTTCGGTTCCTGGGTGAAGGAAATAGCGGGAAGCGGGTGGTCTTGTGTCCGCGGTGGCAGCAGTGATGCTCGCATATGGGCGGAAGCGGGTATCGAGACCGTGAACCTGTCCGTCGGTTACCGTCATGAGCATACGGAGGAAGAGACGCTTGATGTAGATGCTTGTTATGAAACGGCTCGGGTCATGCGCAGGGTTTTGGAAAATCATCGTTCGCTGAAGCGTCTTGTGAATCGAAGAGTTCGGGCAAGAGCATAAGTGTTGGCGGATCCGGATTGCCGGGTCCGCTTTTCTTATGGTTATTGAATTGAACCGTTCAGAAATAGGTCCTTGGTCTGAGCGGTCCATTCTTTGAAAATCGGTACGTTCACAAGCCCTGAGGCACGTCTGAACGGTTCATTTCGTATGAAATGGACCACTCGAACGAGTTATCGCTCCGCGAACGTACCGTAACACATTCTCACCGATTCATTTTATCCAAAATCACGGACAACTGGGAAAATGTATCGTGCAGCGTTTGCCGATCCTCCGCAGATAACGTATCCAATCGTTCGCGCAGCTTGTCTTCCATATGTTTTTTCTTATCTCCGAGAAAGGAAGAGCCGTCTCCGGTAAGTTGCACTAGAGTCACGCGGCGATCTTCTGACCACTTCGTCTTCTCCAGAAGTCCATAATCGATCAGTTTCCGGACGAGTGGTGTCAGATTCGATTTATTGATAGCAAGTTTCTGAGCGATTGTCTTCATCGGCACAGCTCCCTCCTGTTCAATGATGTGAAGGATATGTACGTGTGTCGGATGAAGATCACTCTCCTGAAATGGCTGGATGTCGCCGAATAGTTTCTTCGGAAGGGCCGGCAGTACACTTAGGATCCGGTCGACGAGTTCGTTGTCTGAATTCATGAGCCTTTCTGCTCCTTTCTCTTTGACTTTTCCTATAGAAAAGTGGATAATATTAATAGTTATTATATCATAACTATTTCGTTCAGGGGGAGTAATGATGAGTAGCCCGATTATATCTGTAAAAGATTTAACGAAAAAATATAAACAGACAGAAGCTGTGAAAGCTATCAATTTTGAAGTGGAAGAAGGGGAGATTTTCGGCTTCCTAGGTCCTAACGGGGCAGGTAAAAGTACGACAATCAACATGATCTGTACGATGCTGAAGCCCACGTCCGGGAGCATCACGATCAACGGCTATGATGCCAAAAAGGAAAAAGACAAAGTGCGTGCCAGCATCGGTATCATTTTTCAGGAAAATACGCTGGATGAAAAACTGACGGCTAACGAAAACCTGATGCTGCATTGCCGTTTTTATAATGTTCCGAAAGACAAACGTCAGGAAAGAATCCATGAAGTCCTTGAAATCGTCGACCTGGTGGACGAACGCCAGCAGCGTGTCGAGACGTTCTCCGGCGGAATGAAACGTCGTCTGGAGATTGCCCGCGGTCTGCTTCACTATCCGAAGGTTCTTTTTCTTGATGAGCCGACGGTCGGACTCGATCCGCAGACGAGGTCTCACTTATGGGAGTATATATTGAAGCTGAAAGAAAAAGAGGGCATCACGATGTTCCTGACGACCCACTACCTGGATGAAGCGGAGATCAGTGACCGGGTCGCTATTATGGACCAGGGGGATATCATCGCTATCGATTCACCGACGGCTCTGAAAGACCAGCTCGGCGGAGATATGATTGAACTTTCAACAGAAGACAACGACCAGGCTTTACGGGAGATTGAGGAAAAAGTGAATGGGGCAGAAGTGTCTGTCAAAGGAGACACGATTCACTTGAAAGTGCAGAGTAGTGACGCGTTCATTTCATCGTTCATCAAAACATTGGAAATTCCGATTACACGACTTAATATCCGAAAACCGACACTGAATGACGTCTTTCTTTCATTCACCGGACGGAAAATCGGAGATGCAAAAGAATAGGAGGGAAGAAAAATGGAAGGGATATTTGCGATTTGGCAAAGGGATCTTACGAAATTCTTCAGGGACCGGGCCCGTCTTATAGGGTCCTTCTCGATGCCGATTCTGTTCTTGCTTATTTTCGGCGGCGGGATGAGCGGTTCGATGGAATCGATGATGGCCGGAAATATGCCGGAAGGAGCAGAAGGTTTCAATTACGTAGAATTCGTATTCCCAGGAATTGTAGCGATGACCTTGTTGATGACATCGATTTTTTCTGCCATGTCTGTGATTGAGGACAAAGATTTCGGGTATATGAAAGAGATTCTGGTCTCCCCGATTTCCCGGGTCAGTATTGCGATAGGGAAAATGCTGGGGGCAGCGACGATTGCGACGATCCAGGGTGTGATTCTGTTTCTTCTCATCCCGTTTCTCGGGTTGTCGTATAACCTCATGGCTCTGATTCAGGTCATTCCGTTCATGTTCCTGCTCGGTTGTGCGTTGTCGGGACTCGGACTCCTGTTCGCCAGCCTGATCAGTTCGACACAGGGCTTTCAGCTGACCGTCCAGATCCTAGTCATGCCGATGATCTTCTTATCTGGTGCGTTGTTTCCGGTAAGCAATATGCCGGCGTGGATGGATATCATCGTTAAGATCAATCCCGTCACGTACGGGGTGGACGTCATGAAGAAAATAATGATTGATGTGGAAAATATGCCGGTAGCCGTGCTCGATGCAATGGGGCTGAACTTGAGTGTGTTCGGCCAGGAAGTGACGATGTTTGCGGAAGTCATCTTCATCGCCGGATTCGCAGCACTGCTTGTATTGTTTGCGACGTTCAGTTTCCAACGGGCGAATGCTTGATTTATGAATAAGGAAAGACGCAGTCATATCGGCTGCGTCTTTTTTGTGGTAATTATGCTACAGTTTTCAGAAGAAAATAAGGGGAAACCATCGCAAAACTACGTGTATCCGATAATTTCCGGTCAATTTAAATGAAAAACACCGCATTAACAATCTTTTGCGATTGTTTAATGAGTAATTCTCGTTAAAAACGTTTCATTAATGCGGGCCTTCTCCGCTTTTCGTGATCTAGCTGCGACACCTAGCCCTTAGCGACATAAGTGAAAACCACCCATAAAGAAGGAAAGAACTTCTTTAGGCTGATTTTCACTTATGCGAGAAGGGTTGAGCAAGGTGTCTCCGCTTTTCGTGGCTAGCTGCGAAGAACAGAAGCCCGAAATATAAGCAGCCAACCCTGTTTCGAGAAAGAACGCTCGAAGCCAGGCTCGTCTGCTTATATTTGAGCTTCTAAACGTTCTTATCCGCTTTTCTATGTCTAGCTACGAAAGCCAGAAACCCCGAGCCACAAGGAGAACAGATCAGAAAAAAAGAAAGAGCGCTTTTTGTCTGACAGTTCTCCTTGTGACTGAGGTTTCTAAGCGGGCCTTCTACGCTTTTCCCTTTAAAATATATAAGGCCCAATAAACACAGTCATAAACAGAATGTGCATACCTATGAAGTAAGCGACTCTGCCCGGGATGCCCCACCATTTATCCAAGTCGGACAATTTCACAATCACCAGAGCTATCAGAGAAAAGAACAGAATGATCACGAACGGGCTGCCGGTAAAACCTAAGAATTCTGGCAGACCACCGATCACCTGAGCTTTGAACAAGTGCTGATGGAAAAGGAGCGCGACCGCTGTGTAAAAGCCGACCGACGCGTAGAACGACCACTCTTTTTCTTCATCGAACGGATTGCGTCGACGGAACGTCCATGCGCCCATCAGGAGAAGAGGAGGAGCGTACCACATGACGGTCAGGAATATCGTCATCAGTCCGGTCGACAGCATCGTGAGCGTTTTGCCTGCCGTACGAAGCGCCGTGTCCCACGTTAATGCGGACGATGGAAAGCCAGCCTGATTCACAGAAGCAGCCATGAAAACTGTATTTCGTTCAGCGCCGATGTCGAGCCATGCAATGACTTCTTCAGATGCGGTTGCAGGTTTTACAGATAACCGCGGGGTGTTGCTGAGCCGCACTGAACTCATTTCGCCTTCTTCTACGACACCTTCATAAACGTTGAACGCTTCCGATCCGCTTGTCTTTGTTTCCGTAAATCCTTGCGCGCGGAAAAGGACAGAGGCTTCTTCCCCTTTTGCTATAACCTTCAGGTCTTCGATTTCTTCAAGGAGAGAGCCTGATACAGGATCTGTGAAGGAGATGCGTGACAGGGTCTGAAGGTTCTCTTCCTTATTCGCCAGGTAGAAATCTTTTTCGCCGGAAGCGGACCTTTGAAAGGCAGGCACGGCACTGACGAGCAATTGCGGCTTGCCGCTAGTCACAAGCGGATAGACTTCTTCCATTTTCAAAGAGGGAGACAACTCGGACTCCATTTCTTCAAGGATAGAAACCTCATCTCCCTGCCGGCGATAGATGGTAGTAGAGATATGATTGTCATCTGCTTCGCTGATGGAAACGAATGCTACTTCGCCTGCTTCATAAGCATGAACAGAAGCGGCCTTCGGAACATTCTCCGTGATGGTCGTCTCCTGAAGTGTCTCCGCATCCACGTAAACCACCTTTCCTCCGGATAAATAAATGATTCCATTTTCTAAAGGACGAAAAATCTCCGAGTCTACGAGTGGTTCCTGGCTGCCTGTCTGATAAATCGTACCACCTGTTG
Source organism: Salimicrobium halophilum (assembly GCF_900100295.1). Taxonomy (GTDB): domain Bacteria; phylum Bacillota; class Bacilli; order Bacillales; family Halobacillaceae; genus Salimicrobium; species Salimicrobium halophilum. The sequence continues at coordinate 305,538 of NZ_FNEV01000004.1, read as the reverse complement.
AATAAAGCGTGCGATTCTGACTTATAAATACTTCAGAACCGGTTGCACCAGAAACGGATGTTTCCTGTTCGCCGGTCTTATTCAGGTTCTCATCATATGTACGTTCGACCAGAGCGTTTTCTTTGAAGTAAGCGATTCTGTAGGTACCTTCCTCTGTCTGAATCGCATCGATACCGGAACGCACGGTGGTTGTACCTACGTCTGTTTCCCTACTCCATGAATCGGAAGGCGGGGTGGATGCTTCTTTGTAATTCTGAAAGGCTAATAGTGCTATTCCTATCGCAAGAACGATCAGCGGCATGATCCAATGTTTCTTCATGAATTTCACCTCCTGTCTTCAAGTGTACTACTAATACGAATTTTCTGGAAAATAGTTTCATATCTTTTTGAAATGTGGATATTTTAATGGTGAATTAATTAAAGTTTAACAAAACTTTCTTATCCATTTTGGTATGATTGGCGCCGGAAAGGGAATAAAGGTATAGAGAATGACAGAAGGAGGACGATAGATGAATCCTGTGAAGAAAGTGTACGCGTACGTAGTGAGATATGTAGAAGGGGAACCTCAAATATTGACCCTTCAACCCTTGGAGAACTTGAGCGACCTGCGGGTTCCGAGGCGTATTCTGAAGAACCAGGAAGATACGTACAGTTCCGTCCTCCAGGAAGTGAAAGATCAGACGGGGATCGAAGAATTCGAGGACATGACTTTCGTTACGGACGATTTGTGGAAGAGTGAAGACGGAAATCTATATCATCGATTCTTCTATAGATTGGTTACTGCTGATGAGAGTGGAGAAGTGAGTGACTCGGACGATTTTCACATGCAATGGATCTCCCGTGAGGAACAGGTTCCTTTTCAAGAAGGGTATGGAGACTATATTTCAAGAGTGTTTTGAAAGGATGAATAAAGATGGGTATCAGCACTAAGTAAGGAGCAGTCACTGAATGGCGACTGCTCCTTTTCATTATATGCTTTTTTTCAATGCGTACGCTGATGATTCCTGCTTGGCAGTCAACGTACTGACAATGAACATCACTAAGAATGATGCGACAGAACTGAAGAACATAGCCAGGTAGATGTTCGCAATCATATTCTGACTGGTGAACAGCACGTACAAAGACGCACCGGTGATCAATGCGGCGATGGCCCCGTAATTATTGCCACGGTTCCAGAAATAACCCAGAGTGATCGGTGCAATGATGCCTGAGATGATGGCAGAGAAACTGAATTGGATCAGAATCGATAGAGATTCCGGTCGTTCAAGAGAGAAGTAAAGCGACAGAAGTCCGACAGCGATGAGGGAGCCTTTAGCGACTTTCAAAGCACGACCGTCCAGTTGTGTCTCCGATAGTTGTTTCTTTGATAAAATTGGAGCGACCACACGATAGAGATCATTACCGATACTGGTTGTGATTCCGAGATAGAGACTGTCCGTACTCGACAAAATGGCGGAAACGATTCCGACGATCATGAGTGCGGCGATGACGGCCGGGAATGCTTCGATGATGTACATCGGAATAGCGGCATCGGCACTGGCAAGAGACGGGTAGAGCACTCGAGCAGCCAGTCCTCCAAGAACCATGAGTGTCGAAATGATGCAAAGGACGATCCCTGCAGAGAGGGTGAACGGCGCAAGTTCCTCTTCCGTTTCAATCGATAATACTTTGTTCAGCAGGTGAGGCATCAAAACGAAGCTGAACAATAGGAATTGAACGGCCATAATAGCCAGAACACTATTGTAAGGGCCGCCACTTGCGACAGCTGTGGTCAGGTTGGTATCGATGGCAGACAGCTTACTCGTCAGTTCACCGAACACATTCCAACCGCCACCGATTGTCCATAGAAACGACAGGGCTACAAAGACCGACGTGATAGCCATGAAGATCCCCTGAATTCCATCCGTGACAATCTGTGCGTAGGCTCCTCCGAGTCCGATGTAAAGGATGGTGATAGTTACCCCTATGACGATTCCCCATGTGTAAGGAATGCCGATGACCGTTTCGAAAATCGTGGCGAGTCCGACGTTTTGTCCCACAATATAATACACATTGAATAAAATCAGAATAGAGACAAGAGCCTGAAGCGCTTTGGAATTGTACCGTTTCCCGAGCCATTCAGGAAGAGTGGATACACGTCCGAATTTCTTTCCGTAGCGCCAGAATGTTTTCGTGAATAGAAGCAGCGCTACCCATGATACTCCGAAGCATCCCAGTGTGTACCAGAGTACCGCCGTACCATATTGATAAGCGAGCCCCGGCACCCCGATGAAAAGGTTGGCACTTGCGTAGGAGGTGGCGAAGCTTGCCCCTACAATCCAGGGATTCACTTTCCCACGGGCTGTGGCGAAGCCGGCCATGGACTGGCTGTGCTTCTTCCCTTTTCTGCCGATCCAGGTGACGAGTCCGAAATAAGCGATAAGTAGTAGAATGACTGTCCATAGCAGGACGCTAGAGTCTGTTAGCATAGTTTAGTTTCCTTTCTGTACGTAAATGGTTTTCCAAAGTACGAGTCCGACAATCCAGAAGATTGCTACTAAAATGAAATAACTGAGTATCATGTATGTTCCTCCTATGAATAGACTTCGAAGAACGGAAGCGGCTGATCTCCCGTGGTGATCATGTTGACTTTCACTTTCTGCAGGTAATCGAATTGATGCGTGTCCGATAAGATATGGGTAAGAATCGAGGGTCCTTCCTCAAGTTCAACAACACCCACGGCATAAGGGGCCAACTTCTGCCATGCCGGGTTGCCAGGCCGATGAACGATGCTCCATGTCTTCAAGCGGCCCCGCCCGGAAGCTTCTTCCCACCGAAGTGACTGGGAAAAGCAGTGCGGACAGTGAGCCCGAGGATAAAATATCCACCCTTCACATATATTGCAGCGTTGAAGTGTGAAAGCGCCTTGCTTCAACGAATCCCAGAATGGCTGGCTGATTGGTGTAATGGTCGGTCCCGGTAATGAAACGTTCTGGAAATCGGTCATGGTGTCCCTCCTAAAATGAGCGCGGTCGTTTCGCTCAAGGTTGCTCCGTTTCCGGTGACGAGAGCGTTGGTGGCATGTGGAATCTGCCTGCCTTCCGCTTCCCCGCGTAATTGCAGGACGGCCTCCACGACGTGGGACATTCCACCGGCAAGATCCGCTTGCCCGAACCCTAGCTGACCTCCGTGAGTATTCAAAGGATATTCCCCGTCCGGAGCGAAGCTGTGGTCGCGGACAAAGTCCCCGAACTTACCGGGAGCACATAACCCTGCACTCTCGAGCTGTGTTGCGACGACGCTGGTGTAGCAGTCATATAAGGAGAGAAGATCCATGTCTTCTATGTTCACTTTCGCCTGCTTCAATGCTCTCGGGATGGAGTAGTCGAACGGAAGCGAATCCGGCGCCTGACTTACGGCGCGGTGGGTGATTTTTTCTCCGGCGCCTTTCAGGAACACAGGCTTATGTTTTGCGGCAGTGGCTTTTTTCTCCGAAGTGACGATGACTGCGGCCCCACCTGCTACCGGCATGACTATTTCTAATAGATGGAGTGGGTCTGCAATCATTGGAGATTGCAGGATATCTTCTACAGAATTCGGTTTCCCGTGGAAAATGGCTTTCGGATTCAGTTGGGCATTCTCGCGCGCACGATAGGCAATCTTCGCAAAGTCTTCCTGCGTAGAGCCGTACTGTTCCATGTGCAGTCGTTTGAGTAGAGCATAGGAAGTGTTGGCTCCGGACGCTCCGAACGGTACGTCGAATTCACGGATAGGATTACGGTTCGGGGACTTTAGAACTTCCCCTTTTTCATTTTTATTGGCAAGGACACAAACAACCGTGTCGCACATACCCATCTGAATGGCGGCGGCTGCCCTCCAAACCATGCCTGGCCCCGTCGCGCCGCCCAAGTCTACCGTGTTGGACATGACCGGCTCGATTCCAAGGTACTCGGATACCGTTGCAGGAACATGCTGCGGCGTTTCGCCGACCTGAGGACCGACGAGCAGTCCGTCGATGTCTTCTTTCTCCAGGCCTGCGTCGTTCAAAGCGGCGATGACGGATTCGGCGATCAGGCTTAGGGTCGTCTTTCCTTCTGAGTAGCGGACCGGTGTCAGTTCACCGATTCCCACGATAGCTGCGCTCATCTTAGTAATACGTCCTTTCTTCTAGTTGCCCGAAAGCTTCGAGGCTTTCCGGGTTCTGGATGGATGCTTTGTTTTTCACGGTTCCTCCAAGAGCTGCCGTTTTTGCAGCCCCTTCCACTTTCTTTCCATTATTCGTATAAGGGATGGAAGGAACCTGATAGATACGTTTAGGTATGTGTCGCGGTGAAGCCTTGCTACGGATCTCACGACGAATGGATTGAGCCAGCTCCGTAGTGATTTCACCGGTTATACAGAGGACGATCTCTTCGTCATTTCCTTTCGGCCACCCGAACACAAGAGAGTCTTCTACGCCTGGAAGATGTTCCGTAACCCGGTAGATTTCCGCTGTTCCGATACGGATGCCACCAGGGTTCAGGGTCGTGTCGGCTCGTCCATAAATGATGAACGCTTCATCAAGTGTCTGTTCAGCCAGGTCTCCGTGGGTCCATATGCCGGGACGTTTCGAGAAGTAGCTCGAGCGATAGCGCTCATCGCCGTTTTCCCCGTAAAATGTGATAGGCATACTCGGGAATGATTCCGTACATACGAGATCGCCTTTTTGCTCATAGACCGAAGCCCCGCGCTCGTCCCATACATCGACAGCCATGCCGAGAGCTTTACAGGTCAATTCTCCTCGTTTCACAGGGTGGATCGGAGACCCCATGATGAAGCATCCGATGATTTCGGTGCCTCCTGAAATCGAAGCCAGCAATAGATCCGATTTGATCGTATCGTAAATCCAGTCATACTGTTCCGGAGCAAGCGGCGCTCCGCAGGACAACAAGCTCTTCAGTGAAGTCAGGGAATGACTGTTCTGAAGGTGGACGCCTTCTTTCTGCAGTGTCTCCAGGTACTTCGGACTCGTTCCGAAATGCGTGATGCCGGCTTCATCAGCGATTTCCCACAAATGAGTCAACGAATGCGCCGGAGCAGGAGAGCCGTCGTATAGAAGAAGCGTCGCCTCGCTCGCAAGCCCTGATACAAGCCACGGATACATCATCCACGCTGTGTTCGTATACCAGAACAATGTATCGTCTTTCTGTACATCACAGTGGAGTTGATGTTCCTTCAGGTGTTGAAGAAGCGTGCCGCCTGTGGAATGAACAATTGCTTTAGGAAGTCCCGTCGTGCCGGACGTGTACAAAATGTACAGCGGATGATCGAATGGTACTTGTTCAAAAATCGGTGTAGCGGCAGGGTGTTCCAGCAATGATTCCCAAGTGATGCTTCCCTCAATCTGCCCTTTTTGGGTGATGAGAGATTCGGTTTTCTCCAGGTTTTCGAACGTTTCTTTCACTTTGTCGCGGATATCGTATTCTTTTCCTTTATATTGATAGTGAACCGTCGCAATCAGCACCTTAGGTTCTACCTGCCCGATGCGGTCCGTGATTCCTTTAGCTCCGAAATCCGGAGAGCAGGAGGTCCATACAGCACCGAGGGAGGTAGTGGCCAGCAAAGCGACCAATCCTTCGATCTGGTTGGTGATGATGCCGGCTACCCGGTCTCCTTTCTGAACGCCGAGGTCCATAAGGCCGTGTTGTACTTTTGCCACTTGTTCACGAAGTCCACTTACAGAAATGGCTTGCTGCAAACCTTCTTCATCGGCTTCCTGTGCTGCCGTTCGTTCAGGGTTGCCTCGCAAAAGGTTTTCGGCGAAATTGAGTGTCGCTTCCGGGAACCACCGGTCATCGGCCATCGTTTCGCCAGGCTCGTAAACGGAATCACCTTTGTCCCCGATGATTCCTGCGTAATCCCATAGAGCGGACCAGAATTCATCGCGTCTGGCGGTGGACCATCGATGGAGTCGTTCATAAGGGTAGAGAGGCTGCCCTGCAAAGTCGGCGAATTGTTTCAGGTGGGAACTGGATACCAGAGAAAGAGATGGTTCCCACAAATGGTCGGTCTTTTCTTTCACAGCTGTCATCATTCTTCCTCCTTCGGCACATCAATCAGTACAGCCATTCCCTGGCCGCCGCCACCGCATAGTGATGCGATTCCTTTTCCGCCACCACGACGCTTCAACTCATGCGCAAGGGTCAGTACGAGTCGGAATCCTGTACCTCCGAGCGGGTGGCCGAGAGCGATGGCTCCGCCGTTGACGTTGACTCTTGATTCATCGATGTCGAGCTCTTCACAACTCGCAAGAACGACGCTGGCGAATGCTTCATTGATTTCGAACAAGTCGATGTCTTCTGTCGTCAGGTTGTGTTTAGTAAGCAACTCGTTGATTGCGCGTGACGGTTTCGTCTGCAGGCTTTCATCCGGGCCGGCGATTTCCGACCAGTCGATCACTTCAGCAAGAGGGGTGCGTCCGAGCACTTGCGCTTTTTCTGACGTTGTGACAATGCCGATACTCGCACCGTCCGTCATTTGCGAAGCATTACCTGCCGTTATCGTTCCGTTTTTTGAAAAAGCAGGGGAGAGCTTCGCCAATTTTTCCTCCGTGGTCCATGGGCGAATGCCTTCATCCTCATCGAGATAGTCGGGAATCGGACTGACTTCAGCTTTCAGGCGTCCGTTCGCCTGAGCTTCCGCTGCCCTTAATTGAGATTGTGCTGCGTATCTATCCTGCGATTCACGGTTTATGTCGTAATCTTCGTTCACTTTATCTGTCAGAACCCCCATCGATTCATCGGTCAGGGAACACCAGAGACCGTCGTGAAGCAGCGTGTCTCTTGCTTCTACGTGTCCGAATCCGTTCTCGGAGCGGACAGGCAGGGTATGCGGTGCATTCGTCATAGAATCGAAACCGCCGACGACATACAATTCGCCTTCCTCGAGTTTGATTCTTCGGAAGCTGTCGGCGATGGTGGCGAGTCCGCCGAGGCAGACATTGTTCAAGGTGATTGCCGGCGTTTGGAGGTCGATACCTGAACGGGCCGCTACCTGACGAGCGGGATTCTGTCCCTGTCCCGCCTGGATCACTTGAGCCAGAAGGACGCCGTCCGCCTGTTTCGCTTCAGGGTTACGGTCGATCAGGCTAGTGAGCGCGTGCGTCGCTAACTCTTTTGCCGAAAAAGGGGAAAGGGCTCCTTTCCATTTTCCAAAGGGTGTTCTCGTTCCGTCCAAAATGACTATGCTCATGGTGATCATCCTTTCGTATCTGTGTATGTATTAGATCTAAGCGGCATCTTCCGCATTTCATTAATAAAAAAACTCTTCTTACTTGGAGATAAGAAGAGGATGTCTCGACTTATCTTCCAGGAATATACCTGCTGGATTTGGCACCTTATCTTTCTGATAGGTTGCCGGGCATCGTAGGGCCAGTCCCTCCGCCACTCTGGATAAGAAATGCTATTCAATTAAAAAACCTCTCCACTGGATGAGTAGAGAGGCAAGAAATCTAAATTTCTCTTATCTTCCCGAGCAAACGCTCAGTAGGATTTGGCACCTTGCTACATTGTAGCGGTTGCCGGGCTTCGCAGGGCCAGTCCCTCCACCTCTCTGGATAAGAATACGTCCGATATGGAATTAATGGCTATCATAGCAAGGGAATGATCCATTTGTCAATGGAGAAGAGAGAAGAATTTGAAAATTAAAACAAAAATCCAGGCGCGATTTCAACCGCTCCTGGATCCGGATTGTTCAGGTTCATACGTACAAAGCTTATTTCTGCCGCTCCGCTTCGCTTTATAAAGAGCTTTATCCGCATTTTTCAGAAGGTGTTCCGGCTCGGCAGTCGTTGCCTTATAGTGGGCAAGGCCGATGGAGACGGTGATGTGGATATATTTACCTGTAGTTAGAAGGAAGGGGTGAAGCTGAACATTCTTTCGCACGCGTTCTCCGATATAACGGCTTTTTTCCAGGGAAGCATCGAGAAGCAATACAGAGAATTCTTCTCCTCCATTTCTGCTGACGACATCGAAAGAACGGACATTTTCACGAAGAAGTTTTCCGAGTTCCGCCAGTATTTCATCTCCCTCAGGGTGGCCATACGTGTCATTCACTTGTTTGAAATGATCGATATCGACATATAAGAGTGTCAGTGATTCATCTTTTTTCATCGCTTCGATGCTAATCTCATTGAATAGTTCATCAAATTTCCTTGTATTGTTGAGGCCCGTGAGACTGTCCGTTGAAGCTTCATCCTTGTATCGATTAAGCAAACGCTGGTGCTTGCGTTCATATTCCACGAGATAATAAGCAGTGAAAATTCCGATGTAAGAAGCTATCCAGTAAGCAAACAGAACGATGGTGAGAACAGCGTCGTCCTTCAGTAAATAAAAAGCGAAGCCGGAGAAAATGAAGTTGGTGGCCGTCACCATAAGGAGTAGTCTGTTCGTCCGACGGACAGGTAATCTGGCTAAGGCAATCACCGCGATCGTCATAATCGCTACCATGACTCCCGCCAGGATCGCTGATTCGTTCACTCCCAGAAGGAACCGTCCTGCGATAATAAGCGCCCCTGCTAAACCAGCAGGAAACGGTCCACCATAAAAAGCGACGATAGCGAGGGGAATCTGCCTCAAGTCCACAATCGTTCCCCGAAGTTAACACTGTATAGCATGAGAATATTGCCTAACAATCCGCCCATAATCCCGCTGAAAACTTTCGTCTTCAAAGGTGCAGCAGGTGAAAGAGGCGCCCCCTTGGTCCACTGAGTGTAGAGGAATAGGGCAGTGGTAAGAATTGCGAGATTTGAAATGAATTCTTTGATGATCATCTGCTGCACCTCCTTTCATCTATTATCATCCCATTGTAAAATTTATCATAATTATAGGACTTTATATTCATATACCCTCGTTCATTATTTCACAAACTATCGAGTAAAAATCCATGAGGTCTGTGACCTCATGGAGCTTTTTCTATGCGTTCTGATAAGCAAGCGTCTGTGCCGTTTTCTTCACTTCTTCGAGCCCTTCATTGATGATGGTCTCTGCTGCATTCGGGTCAGCGTTGTGTCCTTCGATGACGACTTCTTTTTTGATATCCATACCGAAATGCATTCCGAAAATGTTGCGAACATAATTCACGGCCATCTCTACCGGCTGCATTTCCGGAGCGGAATAATTGCCGCCGCGGGCGTTCAGCATAATGACTCGTTTATCTGTCAGAAGAGGTTGATGCTGACCTTCCGGTGTGTAGCGGAAAGAGAATCCTGCTTCTGCGAGATAGTCGATGAAGGTCTGCATCTTCGCAGGAACCGTGAAGTTCCACAGCGGGAATGCCAGGACGATTGTATCTGCTTGTGCTACGAGATCTTTCGCTTTCTGTTTAGCCTGAAGAAGACGGGCTTCGGTATCATTAAGTTCAACGCCTTCCTGCTGTTTGCCGATAGCGCTGAATAAGTCCTGTCCAAAGTAAGGCATGTCCTCTTCGAAAAGGTCATACGTAGTTATATTCAAATCTTGATTTTCTTCTATCTGTTCAAGGAAAGTGTCATACATTCTTGTGGAAATTCCATCCGGTCTATTATTTGCTTTTACTACTAATACGTTCATGTCGAGTCCTCCTCGTCTGTAAGTTACAAAGCACATTGTAATAGGTTCAGATATCTCGAATCCAGTGTTTTGCCTGGGAAACCGCTACCATTGATCAAAAGGGGAAATTCTTATACGATGAGTACAAATTATTTCCATTAATAGAGGTGTTTATATGTCGAAAGAACCACGACTTATTGTGAATAATGGTTCCGGTAATTTGTTTCAGGAATTGAAATCATCCATTGAAACGTGCCGGGCCTTTTACTTCAGTGTCGCTTTTCTCAATTTCAGTGGCCTGCAACTGCTTTTAGAAGCCTTGAAAGAAGCGGAAACGGAAGGGACCAAAGGAAAGATTCTGACGTCCACCTATTTGAATTTCACGGATCCCGGGGCGCTTCGGAAATTAAGAGAGTTTCCTTCGATAGAATCGAAGGTGTTCATCACGGACAAGACCGGCTTCCATACGAAAGCATACATATTTGAGTATGACGATTATTATAAAGTGATCATCGGCTCTTCGAACATAACCCAGCACGCGCTGAAGAGTAATGTGGAGTGGAATGTGGAGCTTATATCGAAGGATTATGATGTATTCATGACGAGGGTTTTTGAAGAGTTCGATAGTTTGTGGGCTAGAAGCAATAAAGTCGATGATGAGTTTCTGCACGACTACGAAGAACTCGTACGCAACCTGAAGCAGACAGTGACGCAGGAGTCCCTCGTCTTTGAAAAAAGTTCCTACGTGACGCCGAATACGATGCAGAAGAGGGCGATGGAGAATCTGGATCGCCTGCGGGGGATCGGAGAGGAGAAAGCGCTCGTTATTGCGGCCACAGGAACGGGGAAAACGTATATGTCCGCCTTTGACGTGCGTCGCGTACAACCGAAACGTCTTCTGTTCGTCGTACACCGTGAGGAAATTCTGCAGAAAGCGAAGGAGACGTTCAAGTACCTCCTCCACAATTTCGATGTCTCGTTCGGACTGCTGACGGGGTCACAGAAAGATTTCGAGGCGGATTATCTCTTTGCGAACATACGAACTTTACATAACCATTACGATTCGTTTGATCCTGAAGCCTTTGATTACATCGTTTATGATGAGGCTCATCACGTGACGGCCCCGACGTACCAGGAGGTATTCGAATATTTTGATGCGGATTTCACGCTCGGGATGACGGCAACGCCTGAGCGTGGGGACCAGCAGTCGATTTTTGAGCAGTTCGATCAGAACGTCGCCCTTGAAGTCCGGCTGCATGATGCGCTCGAAGACGATATCATCGTACCGTTTCACTATTTCGGAGTAACGGATATCAATGATATAGATCTCAGTGATGTGTCGATCGATGATATCGATGAAATTACCAGACGGCTCAAAGTGAATGAGCGAGTCGATTTCATTATCAAAAAAATGAACTTCTACGGTCACGATGGGGAGAAGAGAAAAGGACTGGGCTTCTGTGCCAGCAGGGAGCATGCGAGGTATATGGTGGAAGAGTTCCGAAAACGCGGGATTCCGAGCTTAGCTTTGGATGGGGATAATACTGGCATCGAGCGTCAGGAAGCAATCCAACGGCTTGAATCAGAGGAGGACGAGGTAGAGTTTCTGTTCACCGTCGATATTTTCAACGAAGGGGTAGACATTCCTTCCGTGAATACGGTGCTGATGCTCAGACCGACGAACTCGCCTATCATTTTCATCCAACAGCTAGGTCGCGGGTTACGTAAGCATGAAGGGAAAGAATTTCTGACGGTGCTCGATTTCATCGGGAATCACGCAAAGACTTTCTTGATTGCTATCGCGCTGAATGGTCAGCGTTATTATGACAAGGAAAGTCTGAAAGTCGCCATTTCCACCGGGTTTGCTCATCTCCCCGGAGCGACACATATCGAGATGGATGAGATATCGAAAGAACGGATTCTTACGCAGATCGATCAGGAATCGTTCATGTCTATGAAGTATTTACGCGAACAATATCAGGAATTCAAGCGGGTTCGAGCCGGGAACGTGCCGTACTGGCTGATGGATTATTATACATATGAGAATGCACCAGATCCGGTTTCATTCATAAAAAAGAAGAGGACATATCTTGAATTTACAGCTACTGCTGAGAAGGATGAGCATCTGAAGGCGTTGATCGCGGATGATACATTCGAAAAGTCGCTCAAATGGCTGTCGTCGATGCTGCCGCTGAAGCGGAGTTACGATTTCGCTGTGTTAAGAGCGCTTCTTCACAGACGTTCACTGACGATAGAAGAAGCGGAGCAGGAGATGAAAAAATGGGTGGATGAGGTACCTTCAGATAGTGTAGATCACGCATTACGTTATGTAAATCAGGAGTTTTTCGATTCCGGGGAAAAAGAACGGACGCCGAAACTTGCCTCTTTTGATGGGGAAACCTTAGAGCGGACCGTACTTTTCGATAAGCTTATCGGGAAAGAGGAATACCGGTCTTATTTGCTGGACGTCCTGGAGTACGGGCTGCTCAGGTATGAACGGGAATTCGGCAGTCGTGATTATGGCTTGCCACATTTCAAACTGTATGAGCAGTATCAGATGGCGGATGCCGCGCTGTTATCGAATTACAGAAAGAGTCATTCGGCATTCCGCGGGTCCGGGCTTTTGCAGAATGGAAATGATTACTTTCTGTTCATCGATCTGCACAAAGAAGCGTACATCAAGGAGAGCATCAACTACAACGATAAGCTCGTCAGCCGCGACCAGTTCCAATGGGAAACGCCGAACAGTACGACGCAGGATTCGAAACGCGGGAAAAATATTCTCTATAACCGTGAACGTGGCATTCGGCTCCATCTGTTTGTCCGAAAATATAAGCAGATCGAAAACGGGATTACCGAGCCGTACATTTACATCGGGCAGGGGGATGCGTTCTCCTGGCAGGGACAGCAGCCGATCGAAGTGCAATTGGAACTTCACCACCGGCTGCCGGAACAGCTGTACACCGAACTCACGGAGAAGGTATAAGCTCTTCGACCGCCGGGATGTCTGCAGGTGCCCAGACGAGAGACAGCAGGTTCTCTCGCTTCAGCCACACGAGCCGTGCGTGCTCTTTCGGTTCAGGGGTCCCTTTTTGGAGCGTCGCTTCTAATGCAATGAGCTCTATGATGAACTTGTCATATTCATGTACGTTTCTGTTGAAGACGTCACCTGCCTGGATTGTGCAGCCGAGCTCTTCTTCGATTTCCCGTTCGAGTGCTTCCTGAAGGGATTCCTCGCTTTCGACTTTTCCGCCGGGGAATTCCCACATGTTCGGGATGCTCATATCTGTGGCGCGGAGAGCGCATAGTATTTCTTCGTGTTCGTTTTCAATGATGGCTGCGACGACTTTCACTTGTTTTTTCATGAAGAATGTTCCTCCTCGTAATCTATGTAAGAGAGATCTTGTTTTTCTGGTAGTGCTTTCTTCTGATTTAACCATACCACAACTCTTTGATCAAAATTCACCTGTAATCTAAGGGAGAAACCGATACTATTGTAATTTTCGGAAAATTATTGCGATGAAGGATAAAATGTAGTAGATTAACTATTATGAAGGAAAAACTTCACGAAAAAGAGGAAGGGTGTTTCAGTGAAGCGAACGTTAGAACAGATAATCAGGAAGTGGTACCCATCGTTATCAAAGGGGCAGCAGAAAGTCGCGGATTACTTGATGAAGCACCAGGAGAAGAGTGCGTTCCTGACAGCGTCGGAGCTCGGAAAAGAAGCCGGCACAAGTGAGACGACAGTAATCAGAGTTTCTTATGTACTCGGTTTCCGCGGGTATTCCGATATGCAGCAGACTATTCGTGAAGACTGGCTGGACCAGGGGCAAGTAGACAACGAAGAAGAAGCGGATGTCTTCAAGCGAGTGGTGAGGGAAGAACAGGAGATTTATGAGCGCCTACCTTCGCAACTTGATCTGGTAGATGCGCAGAAAGCGGTGGATGCCCTCCAAGCTGCCGATAAAGTGTATATCGGTAGTCATGGAAGTTCTTATGCAGCCGGGTACTGGTTGTATTATTCCCTTCGCCGATGGAAACAAGGGGTATTTCTATCGGAACCTTCCGGTGTACTAGTGGAAGACCTCAGCGATCTTACAGAGGATTCGCTGTTTATTCTTTTCTCGTTTCCGCGATATCGCAAAGAAGGAAAAGATCTGCTATCTCTCGCAAGAAGAATCGGTGCGACCGTCCTCGTCATCACCAACTGGCGTTTTTCCCCGCTCGGCAGAGAAGCGGATATTCTGCTGACTACAGAAGAGGGGCGCACAACGGATTATCATTCGATCGCTCCGGCAATGACCATCTCTGAAATGCTCGTCCAGGGGCTTGCGGAACAAGAGGAGAACGACGTTTCGAGCAAGAAACAGCAGCGTCTCGAGATGCTTTATGCTCATCAGAATATTTATCTGGAATAGGGGACAGTGGCTATGGAATATACACAAACGCTAGAAAGAACATACCAGGAACTCCATCGTCTTGCGGAACCGAGTGGCAGAGAAGAGAAAACTTCCCTTTACCTGAAACAAAGACTCAGGGAGGTTGGGTACGAGATTCATGAATTTCCGGGGCACTACGGCTTTTACGTGGAATGGCCCGGGGAACAGGAAGAAGTCATCGCGCTACGTGCTGACATGGACGCTTTACTACAGGAAGTAAAGGGAGAAGTCCGTGCCAATCATTCCTGCGGTCACGATGCCCATAGTACCATGGTGCTACATACAGCCTTGCGGGTAGCAAGAGAAGCGAAGAAGTATACACATACTGTACGTTTCCTGTTCCAGCCCGCGGAGGAAATCGCTGCCGGGGCTCTTGAAATGATGCATAGCAATGCTCTGAAGAACGTGGTGTTTCTAGGTGGCATCCACCTGCGTCCGGAACGGGAAGTTCCTTCCGGAAAAGCGGCTCCGGCAATCAGGCACGGGGCGATCGTCAGCTTGAAAGGGAAAGTGACCGGCACACCTGCGCATGCCGCCCGGCCGGAAGATGGGAATAATCCTATCGAGATTTCTGCTGAACTTATGGAACGGTTCCGGAGTATTTCCATAGAGGAGCCATTTTCGTTCAAAGTGACGGAATTCCATGGAGGAGAAGCGTCGAATGCTATCCCTGCTACATGTATCTGGACTTATGATATCCGTTGTCACACAAACGAAGGGCTGGATGAACTGACGGACCGGGCGGAGGAAGAGATGGAGCGTCTTGAATCGGAGACGGGAGCGGACATCTCTTTTTCGCTGGAAGAGTTTTCTCCTGCAGCACGTGTGAATAGAAGAGCCGTCCAGAAGGCGGAAAAGGCCATAGGAAAAGTTTCCGGAGAAGAAGCGGTGGACGGGATCTGTGAGTCTCCGGGAGCCGAAGACTTTCATTTCTACACGTATCATCACCCGGAAATCGAAGCGACGATGATCGGTCTTGGCTGTGGGTTGAAACCGGGCCTGCATCATCCGGAAATGACCTTCGATACGACTGCCTTATGTTTTGGCATGGAGATCCTTTATGAACTTTTAAAAGAAGCCGATCGATCAACATATAATAAGGAGTGAGCCGATGAGACATGAAGCAAGTAACAATCAATCAGAATTGGAAGCGTTTACAAGTAAAGATTACATGAAATTCCTCCTTCCCTCCCTATTCGGAATTCTATTTTTCATTATACCGATACCGACGGAGGACGGGATTACGATTCCGGTTGCCTTCCTTGCGAATGGAGTAAATGGAATTCTTGGGGAATGGGTGCCGATTCTTGCTGTGAGCATCATTACAGTAGCAGTAATCGCTACAGCTGTAGCGAAGATTTTCCGTCCGACCTGGGTAACGTCATCACCTTTCTGGACGAACCTCTTGGATGTCAGCCGTAACTGGGTCATTGCGAGAACAGCCGGCATGATTTTTGCCCTCATGACCATTCTTACGCTGGGACCGGACTTCATCGTAGCAGACATTACCGGTGGATTACTTATTTACGATCTTATTCCTATTCTTTTCACGACATTTTTCTTCGCCGGTCTACTCCTGCCACTTCTGCTCAATTTCGGGTTGCTTGAGTTCGTCGGCACGATGCTCGTCAAATTGATGCGCCCGCTTTTCACCTTGCCGGGTCGCTCATCTCTTGACTGTCTCGCTTCCTGGGTCGGGGACGGTACAATCGGCGTTCTGCTGACGTCGAAGCAGTACGAAGGCGGATTTTACTCCAAGCGTGAAGCAGCGGTTGTCGCAACGACGTTTTCCGTTGTATCGATTACCTTCACGATTGTAGTCATTTCCTATCTGAACATGGAGAACTACTTCCTGCATTACTACGGGACGATTACGCTGGCTGGTGTGATTGCAGCTATCATTATGCCGAGAATTCCTCCGTTGTCGCGCAAAACCGAAGACACCTTCGATGGCAGCGCAAAGAAGACCGATGAAGTGATGCCGAAGGGTGTATCTGTTTTCAGCTGGGGGAAAGAGAAAGCATTGTTCCGCGCCAAAGGAAGTCAGGGCCCGGGTGCTACGCTGAAGGAAGGCTTCCAAAACGTCCTGGACATGTGGATCGGCGTACTTCCGATCGTCATGGCGATCGGAACGGTAGCCCTGGTCATCGCTGAATTTACGTCCTTTTTCACGATTATCGGAACGCCGTTCGAATATATCCTGATGGCGATGCAGGTGCCGGAAGCAGCGGCTGCCGCACCGACGATGGTCGTCGGCTTTGCGGATATGTTCCTGCCGGCTGTTATCGGTAGTGGTGTCGAGAGCGAGATGACAAGGTTCATCATTGCCTGTGTTTCTGTTACCCAGCTCGTATATATGTCAGAAATGGGAGGACTTCTGCTGGGATCCAAACTTCCGGTGAAATTCCGTGAGCTCGTCATGATCTTCCTGTTGCGTACATTGATTACGCTACCGGTCGTTGTCGCTGTTGCACATCTCATCTTTTAATTTCAGGGTTTTCCATTGGCGGATTTGTCAGATAAACGCATTTCTGACAAATCTGCCAGTGGCTTTTCTAGTTTCTTTTAATAATTGTCTACCATTGTTTCATAGCAATATTAGATATTAGTCCATATTTTTTAAGAATGCTTGATAGAATTTATTTCTTTTAGGTAATGCAGTTCTGTAAAATTTAATGTGTTAACACCGAGATCGGTTTTTAAAACAAAAGCAGCTCCTCCTAAAGCACATGCGAATTCTCCGATTTTTGATGTACCTATCGATTCATAGTCAATAATTTTCGAGCGTAATGAAGATTCCAACCTTTCAATAAAATCAGGGTTTTGGTTAATAAGTGATCCATTGAAAATAACTCTCTGAGGGTTAAAAATATTGATGATGTTATTTAAACCGTAACTTAAGTATTCAATATAAGTAGTGATAGTTTCTTCAGCATTTACACTTTTTATAATTTCGTTAAAATTCTCACCTAAACCAAGAGAGAGAAGGGTTTCTTTCAAGCTATTCTCAGAAGCGTATAATTCCCAACATCCTTTGTTACCACAATCACACTGTTTCCCATTGGGTTCGATTACCATATGCCCGATTTCACCGGCAAACCCCTGAAACCCTCGATAAATTTTATGATTATAGATAATTCCAAGTCCAATTCCAGAGTAAAGAGTGAGACAGAAAAGATTAGAAGTATTTTCCGAATAGACTTGTTCAGCATAGCTACTCAAATTTGCGTTATTTTCGATGTGAACGGGCACGTTCAATTCCTTTTCAAGTCCATCTTTCAAATCGACATCTGTCCATTTTTGTTTTGGAGTGAATTCGATTATTTCCCTATCATTAATTATGCCATGGATTCCAAGGCAAATACCTCTTAGCTTGAAAAAAGGGAGAGTGGATTCTGTTTGTTTAATCAGAGGAGACAAATGACTTTTCACTTCTGAAACGATAGTATCAATATTTTCATCTTTGCAAGGGAGAACTTTTGTATAAAACGGTTTTCCTTTAAGGTTAATGAAGACAATTCTTGCTTTCTTATAATCCAGATCAATACCAATGCTAAAACCATAATCCCCGTTCATTTCTAGCAAGGTAGGTCGACGTCCAGGTGTTTGCAAAGTTTCTATTCTAGTTTCTCTGATTATCTTATCCTCGATAAGAGATTGAACCTGAACAGATACAGTCGCCTTGTTTAATCCGGTAGACCTGGAGAGTTCACTTCTAGAAATCGATTCCGTTCTTAAAATAGTTTCTAAGAGGAGTTCCCGATTAAGATTCCTGATGTAATTAGCATCTCCTGTACTCATAATAAACAACTCCTCTTCATGATTTATGGATGTTATAGTAATAAGCTCAAGGATAAGGACGCAGGTAAAATTACATTACGATGAGCTTCTCATCATGAATCCGGGTTATCATTTTTAGTTATTATTCTGTAGAAAGATTGTTTTTCCTCGATTCTCTTAAATGATTGCAAGGCTGCCATCATAATAAATAAGGCGGTTAGGCTCACACTTACGAACGGAAGAATAGCGGTAATCATTAGAGAAACGAAACCAATTACGAATACACTTGAAACCATAGTTAAGGTATTGAGGGGATTACTTATCATTACTAAAAGAGAATTTTTGAGGTTTTGAAACGTGTTCATATTATACTGAACGTAAACTGGAAAAAAGTATAAGAGACTCATAACAAAAATGACCGTTAATGCAATAGATGGGTAATAAAGAAAATGAAACAGGTGGTTTTCGGTGGTTTTAAAGAAGTGAATATTACCAGCCATTACTACAATAATGATGGTGATCGACCAGGCAGATACATTCCCTTTAACGAATTCTCTTTTAAAATGTTGCCAAAACGTCTTAAATATTGGTATCTCATCCTCTGTGGTGAGTAATAAATGAATCACTGAGAACAAAGCTATAGTTGCTGGAAAAATACCTAGCACAATAAAGCCTGATAAAGAAAATAATATCCACAAAATGTTCAAATAAGTTATTTTTAAGAACCAATCAGATAATTTGTAAATCAAACCACTAAATCCTTTTTGAAACATAGTGCTCCCTCCTATAACCTATACGCTACAAGACAGTTATCCAGTGAATTATTCAAACAAAAGCATCTGTCTTTATTTAATAACCCCAGATGAAAGCTAGTTATCGCTTTCATCTGGGGTTATTATACGTATTGTTTGTTTTGTCTTTCAATCGGTTTTATGTAAGAGGTAAAAATATTCCCTAACTAGTAAGAATAGTACATTGTTGGAGTTGTCGACAAAAATCTATAATGTAATCACGACAAGGAGGTGAGATGAAATGCGATCGGGATCAGAGGCTAGTCAAGAAAGAGTAGTCGAAGAAAAAAAGGCACGAATGAACAGTTGGAAAGATAACGTTTCAGGATACTTATTTATCGCACCGATGTTGATAGGAAGTACGATTTTAATACTCTATCCAATTGTCGCTTCTTTCATTCTTAGTCTGACAGACTGGAATTTTGTAAGCGGTTTAGAAGGGGCTAGTTTTGTAGGGTTAGATAATTTTATCACACTATTTAATAACCCTGTGTTCTTAAAAGGGCTTGTTAATAACTTTATATTACTGTTAGTGGTACCAGGTGGGCTGCTATTATCATTGGTTCTCGCAGTAATTATAAATAAAAATGTGTATTTCAAAGACGGATTTAAAGTTATCTACTTTATGCCCTACATTTCAAGTACTGTTGCAATAGCACTGGTATTCCAAGTTTTGTTTCACCCGAGCGAAGGTCCCATAAACCAATTTTTGATGTCTATAGGAGTTGAAAATGTACCGCAATGGATTGCTGACCCTGCGTGGGCACTTCCCTCTGTAATGATTATCATCGTTTGGACTCAAATTGGTTTTCAACTCATCCTTTACATTGCCGCATTACAAAACATACCACCTGAACTGTATGAAGCTGCAGAGGTAGATGGTGCCTCAGCACTTTATAAATTCAGGAAAATCACGGTACCCCTGGTTACACCTACTACCTTCTTATTACTCATTCAAGGGATTGTGCATACGTTTAAAGTTTTTGATCTAATAAACGTATTAACCGAAGGTGGACCAGCAAATGCTACGACAATACCGGTGTTTTATTTGTATGAGCAAGCATTCGAAGAGTTGAAGACGGGGTATTCTTCAGCTATTGCCGTTGTATTGTTCATTATCTTAGTCGTAATTACTATTACCCAGTGGTTTGGACAGAAGAAATGGGTTAACTATTAGAAAGGAGGCTCTTAAGTGGAACAAGTATTCAGAAGAATAAATGTGTCTAAATTACTAGTGACTATTGTAATGACGATTGTAGGGATAATATTCCTTTTGCCATTTCTGTGGATGATTTCAGCATCATTCAAAGTAGAAGCTGAGGTCCTTGCTTATCCAATTGAATGGATTCCATCAACGTGGAATGCTGTTGAAAACTATAAAGAAGTATGGTTCGGGTCGAATTCATTTCTCTTGTATTACTGGAATTCAATCAAAGTTTCTTTTTTGACAACTTTTGTATCCGTTTTCTTTTCTTCAATTGCTGCTTATAGCTTTGCAAAGATTCATTTTAAGGGACGAGATGTTCTGTTTCTGATTGTGCTACTAACATACATGATACCGCCACAAGCTATAATCGTACCGCAATACCTTCTTTATTCGTCTGTAGGGTTGATTGATACCCATTTAGGGTTGATCCTTCTTAATAGCTTTAGCGCATTCGGAACATTTATGCTGAGACAATTTTTCATGGGAGTTAACGATGAAATAATCGAGTCAGCAAAGATGGATGGTGCTGGTCATTTCCGGACTTTCTTTAGTATCGCGCTTCCATTAGTGAAACCGGCGATTGCAACTTATGCTATATTACGCTTTATATGGACTTGGAACGACTATCAAAATCCACTTATCTTTTTGCGCTCTGAGCATTTGTACACTATCCAAATTGGAATTGAACAATTTGCTGACGCCCATGGATCTATTTACTCTTTGATGATGGCTGCGGCAGTGTCAGCGGTTATTCCACTTCTAATTGTATTCGTAGTTGGTCAAAAGAGAGTTATTGAAGGAATTTCCCTTGGTGGGGTAAAAGGGTAAGACAATTTTATAAAAAAGGAGAAGGTTATATGAATAAAAAGTGGTTGGAAGTGATGGTTTCTACACTCATCTTAACTAGTCTGATGTTAGCAGGATGTTCCAATGGAGAAAACGCAGAACAGAGCGAATCGGAAAGTGATGAAGTCACTTTAAAATTGTTTACATGGATTAATGAAGAGAACGGAAATTGGGAGGAAACTATCAGCACCTATGAGGAAGAAAATCCGGGGGTAAATGTAGAAGTTAACACTTTGGTCGAGAACATGTCGGCAGATGATTACTTAAAACAATTGGATTTACTTGCGGCGTCTGGCGATGAGCTGGATTTGATCATGTTTCCTAGCAGTGAAGATCTTGCAAAACGTATTTCGACGGGAATGGTTGAGCCACTCAACAATTATATTGATGAAGAAGATATCACTCTCGACGAGGTATACAACACGGGGCCAGCTCCAGCTACGGATGATGGGGAATACTATGGTATTCCATCAAAATACAATACGTATCTGATTATGATGAACAAGAATCACTTGGACGAAGCCGGGCTAGAAATACCTGAAGAATGGACATGGGACGATTACAGAGAGTATGCAAGTACATTAACAACAGACGAAAGGTACGGATCTTATCTTCATACGTGGTCTACAATCTTTGATACTTTGAAGATGTTCGGTAAAGGTGAAGAAAACTTACTTATAAAGTCTGATGGTTCTTCAAATATGGATGACCCACTTGTAAAAGAATCATTACAGTTACGACATAACTTGGAAAAGGTTGATGAATCTTCTGTTCCTTATGCAGATATTATTTCTCAACAATTAAGTTATAGACAACAGTTTTTCTCCCAAAGTGCAAGCATGATACCAATCCCAAGTTACATGGTCACAGAGTGGGGAGGTTATGATCCGGAGTTTGAAATTGCGTGGGCTCCCTGGCCAAAAAATGATTCAAATGACCAAAAATACAGATACGCATCAGCGGACATTTTGTCGATGGGGGAAAGCTCCGAAAATAAGGATGAAGCTTACAAATTCATGAGGTGGATGACTACTGAGGGAATGCTTGTACAAGGAAAATCTATTCCTGCATGGAAGCAGACGGACACGGAAGAAGTACTCAATGAACTTGCGAACTCTACGTCTAATCCGGAAGCCGTCCATGTACCGTCTCTTCTTACAGCAATTGAAACTGGTGAAGAGGCAGAACAGTTCCTTCCTGCCGGTTATATGACAGAAGTTTATAGTGCATATAAGACAGAGGTAGAAAAATACCTGTTAGAAGGCCAGAGCCTGGATATAACAATAGAAAATGCCAAGCAATCTGTGCAAGACATAATTGACGCTAATAAATAATGCAACTGACAAGGGGGAGTGCTTGCTCTCCCTTTCTAAGTTAGGTTAGCGGTTATAGGCTAAGGAAGAGTATCGGAATCCAGAAAGGAGAAAAAAATGTTATATCCTACGATTACACCTACTCGAAATGTTATTGAGTTAAGTGGTATATGGAATTTCAAATTAGATAATGGAGAGACAGATCCAGTACTATCAGCTCAAAAAAAATTGACTAATTCATCACCTATGGCTGTCCCAGCCTCCTATAATGACATAGGTGTGGTCAAAGAAATCAAGGAACATATTGGTTTTGTATGGTATGAGAAAGAGATATATGTACCTAATGATCTAGAAAAGCAGCGAATAGTTCTTCGCTTTGGTTCTGCTACTCACCTTGCAAAGGTTTATCTAAATGGAGCTCTCAGTATAGAACACAAAGGCGGATTTCTCCCTTTTGAATTAGAAGTGAACAATTACATTGAGGACGGGAAGTTGCGTATTACTATTGCTCTGGATAACACTTTAGATCATTCTACTTTGCCCGTAGGTATTTATGAGGAAGAAGAATACGAATCGTTAGGTAAAGTGGTTCGTAACCTTCCGAACTTCGACTTCTTTAACTACGCTGGTCTTCAACGTCCAATCAAATTATACACAACTCCTCATCAATTTATAAAAGATGTAACGATCGTAACAGACCATGACGGTGACCATGGAACAGTGAAATATTCAGTCGATACAAATCCTAAAGAAGGGTTAGTGAGAGTAACAGTAATTGATGAAGATGGGAACAAAGTAGCTGCTTGTGAAGGAGCTAATGGTGAAATTAGCATTTCGGACGTAAACCTGTGGGAACCTTTGAACGCCTATCTGTATACAATGAAAATTGAATTGATAAACGAAAATCAGTTGGTTGATGTTTATGAAGAATCTTTTGGGGTTCGTACGATCAAAGTGGAAGGTGGGCAGTTTTTCATCAATCATAAACCATTCTATTTCAAAGGTTTTGGAAAACATGAGGATTCACCGATCCATGGTCGTGGTTTCTCTGATGCAGTAAACGTCATGGATTTTAATTTGATGAAATGGATGGGAGCTAATTCTTTTCGCACAGCACACTATCCTTATTCCGAAGAACTTATGCGCTTAGCAGATCGAGAAGGATTCGTTGTTATTGATGAAACTCCAGCAGTTGGTTTACATTTCAACTTTCATGCTACTGGAGCAATTAAAAAGGAAGACAGCACCTGGGAAAGATTACAAACGTTCGACCACCACAGGGATGTCCTCGAAGATATGATTGCCCGTGATAAAAATCACCCGTGTGTTGTTATGTGGTCTGTTGCAAACGAAGCAGCTACAGAAGAAAACGGTGCTTTTGAATATTTCGAGCCGCTGGTTGAACTCACGAAAGGAAAGGATCCTCAAAAAAGGCCTGTAACAATTATTACTTATATTGGTTCCAGTCCTGAGCATGATAAAATCGCAGAACTCGTTGATGTATTAGGGTTGAACCGTTATTACGGTTGGTACGAGCATGGTGGTGAATTAGATGTTGCAAAGGTGAAATTGAAAGCTGAACTTGAAGCTTGGCAAAAGCGTTGTCCTGATAAACCAATCATGATGACTGAGTATGGTGCGGACACCATGGCTGGCTTCCATGAGGTAGCCCCCGTGTTATTTACAGAGGAATATCAGAATGAATATTTAAGGATTAATCATGAGATTTTTGATGAAACTGATGTTTTTATTGGAGAACACGTATGGAACTTCGCAGATTTTGCTACAAGTCAAAATATTCGTCGTGTAAATGGCAATAAAAAAGGAGTATTCACCCGTGAAAGAAAACCTAAAGCTTCAGCACATATGCTACGTAAACGATGGATGACGATACCCGATTACGGATATAAGGTCATAAAGGATAAGATCACTAAGGGCTGATGCTTCGATTAATATAATTACAGTAGAAAAGCTTTCGTTGACAGGAGTTTATTATCCATGTCAACGAAAGCATTTTTTTAAAATCAAGAATTACTTTCCTGTTATTGGAATTTCATCTATAGACGACATTGCTATAATATAAGTATTAACAAACCATGATTTTGAATTTTCTAAAAATATACAGAGGAGTCTTCAAGTAGGTGTATTTAAATGTTAAATTTGTTCAAACGAGCTGCAAGTCTATCTCTCCGTTACCGTATTACTATTGCGGTTGTTGTATGTGTGTTTTTACCCTGGGTCATGACGTATATTGTATCGAATTACATGACCAAGGATATATTGGAGCAAAGAGCTGTGAGACAGTCTGAAGACTCGTTGCGCGTGGTAGAAATGAGTATAAATAAGTCTTTCAGCGATTTGATGTACCTTTCGAATTTCATTCAGTTTGATACAGAATTCAACAAACTGATCGGTTCTTATCAAAAAATCGATCAGTCCCTGGAAGATGCAGAACAGAAAATGGCGATGCAGAAACTTGAGATATCCGGTTATTTAGAGGGAATTACTAACACTATTAATTTGGCTTACATTACTATTCTATTTGATAAGGATATGTATTATACGAATTATAGTACTAATGAATATAACCCTTCCGAAATTTTTGAAGAAGAGTGGTTTGATAAGCTTCAATCTCTGAACTATTATGAAACGTATTGGATGGGGGCGCAGCCCAATTATATCCAAAGTGAATCCTCTTACAGTCCGTATTTGATTACGATGGGGAGAACGATTCAAGAATCGAATAATGACCAAGTGTATGTAATGCTTAGCGCTCATGAAAATGATATCAGCGAAGTACTAAGCAATTACACTAATGAGAGCATGCAGGAGTTTTACTTATTAAATGAAAAGGGCACTATTTTATCTAGTGTCAATAAGCAGGAAATTGGGCGAGAACTTCCTTACGATTTATCCATGGAAAATGAATACCAGGTTGTGGATTATCATGAGAAAGAGCATTTGTTAGTAACTCAGTCAGTATCACATACTAATTGGAGTCTGGTCAGTTTGGTTCCTTACAAGCAGACCATAGGCAATATCAACATGATAACTAGGACGACAATCATTATTCAGGGTGCATTTTTACTTTTGTTTCTTATAGCGCTTATCATTCTAGTTCGTGAAACGACGAAACCCCTCGAAAGAATAGGGGAAGTAACTAAAGAAGTTGAACAAGGAAATATTATTGTAAGAACAAATATAGAAGGAAGCAATGATATTTCAAAATTGGGTCAATCCTTTGACGAAATGTTGAATCGAGTTGAAAAAATGATTGATCAAATCAAACACAAAGAAGAAGCAAAGAGGACAGCGGAATTGGAAATGTTACAAGCTCAAATAAATCCTCATTTCCTCTTTAATGTATTAAATGCAATTAGATTAAACGTCTCCATGAAGGGAGATGTTGAAAGTTCGAAACTCTTACGATCCCTTTCATCGTTACTAAGAATGACCATTAACAGAAACAATGCTTTTATACCACTTAAGGAAGAAATTGAAATTATCAAACACTATGTAGACTTGATGAATTTCAGGCATGACCAAAATATAAAATTGGTGATGGATCTCGATGAGATGACCTGTAACGAAGAGGTTCCACGCTTTTTTTTGCAACCGATAATAGAAAATGCAATTATTCACGGATTCGATAGTAAAGAAGGCAGTGTCAAAATAAAAACTTGTGACGTTGAAGACCACCTATTGATTTCAATAAGTGACGACGGCAAGGGTATTGACTCACAAAAACTAGCTTCGATTAAAAAGACAATCTTTTCAGAGGAAATTCAATCTAACAAGAGCAGCGAAAACTCATTTAATGGCATTGGTATTAAAAATGTATACCAGCGTATGAGAATCGTTTATGGAGAAGCATTCCGTATGAATTTGACCAGCACTCTTGGAAAAGGGACAGACTACACTTTTTATATTCCAAAGGAGAAATGACGGTATGTATAAAGTTGCCTTGGTTGATGACGATGTAATGGTATTAAGATATATGCAGAAGATGATTCCCTGGGAAGAGCACGGCTTTGAAGTTACTGGAGTATTCAATGATAGTGTAGAAGCATACAACGAACTGAAGATGAATAATTATGATGTATTGTTCACTGATATTGGAATGCCCAATCTGAACGGAATAGAGTTAATCTCATTGTTGTATGAAGAGAATCCAGATTTGTATAAAGTAATCCTATCTTGTCATGATGAATTTTTGTATGCCCAACAAGCATTGAAACTTGAAGCGTTTGATTATATTTTAAAAGAATCCATGGAGGAAGAAACAATAGTAGATTTATTAAAATCTCTGAAGAAAGCGATAGAAAAGAAACGACAAAAAGATACAGAAACAGACAAAATATATGAATTCCTGAAAAAGAACAAAAACAAGCTTAAAACTGAATTTATTGAGAAAATACTTTACGACAATTCATTTATAGAAGATGAAACCTGGTGGATAGAGGAAGAAGAACATCTTGGGATTGACTTCTCTTATGACTATTACACCCCCGTGTTGTGTTATATAGACAAAAGCGAAGAGGCAATTAAACAATACGAAACACAGAACTTGCTTCACTTTAGCATAGATAATGTAATTAACGAAATTTTGGATAAACATTGGAAAAATGCACAAGTTTTTTATATTAGAAATAAATTTTTTATTATATTTCCTTACGATACTGACGAACTGAACGATGGGTCTTCTATAGTTGAGAAGATATTACGAGAGATTCACTATAAAATTAGTAAGTATTTGAAGTTAACGTTCACAACAGTTATCGGCCGAGATTACCAAGTAAGGGATCAGTTAACAAATTCCTTGAGAGAGCTGTTTTACAATGAAGAACAATCTTTTTATTATCAGCATGGCTCTATTAATCATCTTGAAGTGACACCGTATGAAAAATCCAACTCTTTTCACAACCACCTCGAACTGACGGAGGAGCTTGTTCACTTCATGATAAAGGAAGACTATGATGAAGTAGAGAGTATAGTAGTACAACAGCTAGAAACTATGAGGGAGCTGAGGTTAGAGCCATCGATTGTAAAGGACTGGTCAGTAAAATTAGTATTGGACATCAAACATAGGCTTCAAGCTCTTCCCCACTTTGAAGATACTACAATCGTAAGTATGACAGATAAATTGGTCAATCAAGCCTATTCGCTGGATTATTTGGAAGAATTGATGGTAGGTATTTGCAGACAACTTATGGTTCACACGAAAGATATGAAACATATGCCGGAGAATACAGATGTCGCTTCAGCTCTAAAATACGTGCAAATAAACATCCATAAAAAAATCACCTTGAGTGAGGTTGCAACTCATTTACATTTGAATCCTAGTTATTTTAGTAGAGTATTCAAAAAAGTAACAGGGGAAACTTTTATTGAACATGTGATAAGAGTTAAGATGGAACGTGCTCAGGAACTATTGAGTAAAACGAACAAATCAGTGGACGAAATCTCCGTTGATCTTGGGTATGAAAGTAAGAGCTACTTTTTGAAGACCTTTAAAAAATCTTATGGAGTGCCTCCAAGTTCGTTCAGATATGAAAAAGATTCTTTTAAGCAAGAAACCTGATAGTTTCCTAACACAACAAACTAAACCCGAACCATTCCTGTCTTTAATGGTTCGGGTTCTTTAAATTTATTCAATATTCATTTTGATTTCTAAGCCATCGCCGGGTGCTTCGGTTCAGCAGCCTTCAGTCCTGCCTGATTCAAGAAGTTCCATGGCTGATTGAAATGCGGCTGGAAGAAGAAATCGACGAAGCCGAGCTCTTCCACAGTCATTCCGTTCTGAATACAGACACTCATCGTGTTGATGGACTGCGTGACGTCTGCCAAAGAAAGCACTTGTGCGCCTAGAATCCGGTGCGTTTCCGGATCGAATGTCACTTTAAACGTTACTTTCTCAGCTGTCGGCATGAAGCCGGGACGGTGTGTGTCTTCGATTGTGACACTTTTCACATGAATATCCAAAAGAGAAGCGGATGTCTCCGTAAGTCCTGTAGATGCCATGTTCAAGCCGAATAGGTGAAGCCCGGATGTCCCTTGCGTACCGATGTTCCGGAGTACCGGTTTTTCAATGTTACGTGCCACGAGCGTTCCCATGCGTACGGCATTCGTAGCAAGCGGAATATACATGTGGTCACCAGTCGGATTGTAACGGACCGCACAGCAGTCGCCCGCAGCAAAGATGTTCGGGTCACTCGTCTGCATGTAGTCATCCACTTTAATCGCTCCGTTGTCGAGCATATCGACTTTCCCTCGAAGCAGTCCTGTATTCGGACGGAAGCCTACGCACATGATGACGAGGTCGGTATCGAAGGATTCTTTGTCTGTATGAACACGGCGTGCTTTGCCGTTTTCTCCTTCGAATCGCTTCACGGTCTGATTCATCGCCAACGTAATTCCGCGGGCCTCAAGCTCATCTTCTACTGGAGCTGTGAATTCGGCGTCCAGGTATTTGTTCAGGATACGATCAGCACCGTCGATCAACGTCACGTCTTTGCCGGCTTGAGCGAATGCTTCCACAAGCTCTACACCGATATAGCCAGCGCCGACGACAGTTACATGATTCACGGGAGCTGTTTCTTCAATGATTGTGTTTGCCTGATCGTAGTTCTTAGCGAGCAACACATTTTCGTAATCGATGCCTTCGATTGGAGGCGTGATCGGCCAGGAACCTGTAGTAACGACAAGTTTGTCATACGTGTCCGTAATCGCTTCGCCTGTCACGAGGTTCACTGCTTCGATGGTTTGTATAGATGTATCGATATTCGTTACATCATGCTGCATTCGCATCGTTACTCCAAGGTTAGCAAGCTCTTCGGGAGACGTATAGAAAAGGCCGGATGGATCTTCGACAACCCCGCCCACGTAAAGTGCGAGTCCGCAAGAAAGGAAAGAAACGGTATCATTTCTCTCGTAAACCGTGATTTGTGCATCTGGATAAAGGTTCGCCATATTGGTAACCGCAGCTGTACCTGCGTGTGTACTTCCGATTACTGCAATTTTCATGATTGTAGTCCTCCTGTTAATTGTGAATTATTTCACAATATCTAATGTATTTTTTATTATAAGCACTCCAGCAATAAAAATCAATAACTCTGTTCAATATTTCACAATAAAATTTCTAAGGCTTATATGATTACTTGTTGTATAATGGCAGACGTGTAATGGAACGGGAAACAGGGGGAAGCGGAATGACACAGCAAGTACAGACGAACGGAAGATTCTACAGCTATCTGAAAAAGAAGAACAACTACGGGAAAGCCTACCTCGATGCGATGGAGGATACGGTGCATCATCTCAAGAAGGAACAGACGTCGGCGAATCGGCCCGGGATGCTTCTTGGAAAAGTCCAGTCCGGGAAAACGCGGACATTCCTTGGAATCATGGGGCTGGCGTATGACAATGGCTACGATATCGTCGTCCTTTTGACGAAAGGAACAAGAGCGCTCGTAAAACAGACGATGTCTCGGCTCCACCTGGAGTTCGACCAACTGATCCGTGACGATGAGATGCATGCTTTCGATATCATGAACCTGCCGTCGAACGTCAGTCGCTGGGAGCGTAAGCAGCGTCTCGCCATCGTTGTGAAGAAAGAAACGAATAACATGGACCGTCTTCAGGCGACGCTTTTTGAGAAGTATCCGGATCTGAAGGATAAAAATGTGCTGTTCATCGATGACGAAGCTGATTTCGCGAGCGTCTCCTATGAAAAGAATAAAGACAAAAACGTCGTGGAGCAGCGGGTCATTGCTTCGAAAATCGATGCTCTCAGGAAAAATCTGCAGAGGAGCTCTTATCTTCAAGTGACAGCGACTCCTTATTCTCTGTATCTTCAGCCGGAGGAAAAGGAGAATCAGATGCGATTCGCACCGGTACGGCCGGCATTCACGGTCCTCGTTCCGGTCCATGATCAGTACGTCGGGGGAGAATTCTATTTCGATGACTCGCACGATTCTTCGTCTTCCGCCTATTATTTATACCGCGACATCCGCCAAAGTGACCTCGATCTTATGAAAAAGAAAGACGGACGGCGCGTGAAAAGAGATAATGCGCTGAAGCAGAAGAATCTGGCAAACGTGAATGAAGCCATCTTGAATTTCATTACCGGAAGTGTTTTGCGTCGCCTTCAGCAGCATACAGCAGGAATGAAGCAGGAGAAATATGCGATGGTTGTGCACACGGAACGGGGAAAAGCTGCTCATGAATGGCAGGAAGAACTTTTCAACAAAATCATCGCTGATATCCAGGAAGCGGCGGAAGAAGACACCGCAGAATTTCAGGAATATGTGAATGCATCGTACGAGAATCTATCACGATCTTTGAACTTGCGACCGAAATCGGTGCCTTCCCATGAAGCGACGATCCATGCAGTAAAAGAAGCCTTGCGCGACGAGATGGCTGTCGTCACTACGGTCAATTCGGATAATGAAGTGGAAGAGCTGCTGGACGCGGAAGGTCAGCTGCACCTTCGTACGCCGATGAACATCTTCATCGGAGGTCAGATTCTCGACCGGGGTGTGACGATCAGGAATATGATCGGTTTTCTATATGGAAGAAACCCGGCTTCGTTCCAGCAGGATACGGTGCTGCAGCACTCCCGTATGTACGGCGCCCGCAACCTCGACGATATGGCAGTGACGAGACTCTACACGACGAGTGCTATTTATGACGTAATGGAAAAAATTCACGAATTCGATGCAGAACTGAGAAATGCCTTCATCTCCGGCGGGCACGACCGCGGCATGATATTTCTCCGAAAGGATAGGACGAAAGGGATCGCTCCGTGCAGCCCGAACAAGATTCTGCTCTCGCGGCTTACTTCTTTGCATCCGCACAAACGATTGCTGCCGAAAGGATTTCAGACCGGATACAAATCGTATATTCGTAAAAATGTGAACGGGATATCGGTAACCATCGATCAGTGGACCAAACGCGAAGAGACAGCTTTCGTTTCCGTCGAAGAAGTGAAGCAATTGCTTCTGGACATCCGTGAGACGCTCGTTTTCGATGAAGGGCACAGCTGGGACGTGGAAGAGTACGCGTCGATTCTTGATTACCTTACGATGGATGCAGAAGAAAAAGGAGTCTGGATCATTGTAAGGAAAAATAGGAACATCCGCCGCACGGATTCAGAAGGTCGGTCTGAGGATGCCCCGGACACGCCATCCGGCGGTTATGGTGAATTGGCTGTAGCAAGGCGTATGGCAACAGATCATCCAGCGCTTATTCTTCTTCAGCAGAATGGGCGAGAGGAAGACGGGTGGAGAGGGGCCCCATTCTGGTGGCCTGTTCTTGTGACGCAGGCAAACATGGAGCCTGCAATTTACACAGCTCACCCTGTGTAATCTATCTAATAGTGATATCGAAACAATTTTCTTAGATGCAGCTGATACAAAAGATGCTGCTCAAGACGCATATCCAAATGATACAATGAAAAGAGATGCTTTTCGTCACTTCCCATGGAATTACATGCTAACTGAATCTATGGGGAAAATAGATGCTAGAACAAGAACAATAAATCACGAGTGGGGAAACTTACTAATAGACCCTATTATGAATCATTATGACAATCAATACGACGATTATAGAGGTCAAGGTTACTTGGAAAGTTCTGCATCTGAAAAAGCATTCAATGATGCCACTGGCTATATTGTTGGGCCTATATGAGGGGAGATCTAACATGTTGTATAGAATACTCTTCTATGGGGGAATAATCATATCTTCTATTATCTTTTTACTACTTTTCCAATATGCAAGTTACAAAAGTAATCAATTCCCTTTATTTTCAGATGTATTAAATGCCTTTGTGTTTATACCGAGTTACTTTGTACTAGTTTATGCAATCATACACATAGTAACTCTCCTATTTAATGATGCTAAATTAACACAATTTGTTATGAGTGCAATGATAATAGCTGTTTCTGTTTTTATCCTATCAGTCCTACTTAGCACTAAATTTCTTACAACCCTATTATTGTCTATTGTTGGTTTTCTAGTAGGTACTCTTTATTTAATTTCATTAAAAATTTTATATGGAAAGTCAGGCTAAATACAATAACCGTAAGCATAATGTAAGGAAGGAATTTAAAATGTCTTATACAATGTTAAGTATAGTCTTTTTGTTTATAGCGTGTATCGGTATTTGGAGACTATATAAAATTAATAGAGATAATGGTAAAAAAATATTCTTTAAAAAATTAGGGTTCACCTTTTTGGCTTCTTACGTCTTAATAGCAGGAATTCTATTTATCGTTTTCTTATAGACTTTTCGGTATTTTTCGTATGTTTCTCTATTTTTAGGCTCAATTACTTTATGACAGTTGATTGTAAGTTTTTGAATCTCAAGTGGAGTTTAGCTGTTTATGTTTATTCTTGGTCCACTATGAGAGGCATTGTATGGAGCCGGGTGATGACGCTTTTTGGTGGTGCTTCTTTTTTCTTTGATTAGAGATTTTTTTCGTAAAATGATAGAAGTGAAGGAAAGGGAGTGGTGACACATGGACGAGAGAACGAAAGAACTGTTCCACCAGCTAGAAAATGGTTCGAAAGAGGAACAGTACGAAGCTTATCAAACGCTTCTTGAAGAAATGGAAACGGAAGTACCATGGGCTTATGAAGTATGGGACAAACTTGTAGACTGGCTGACCGATAAAGATGCTCACCGGAGGTCCCGGGGGGCTCAATTCTTGTCTTTTCTGGCCATCAGTGACCCGGAAAACCGGATTCTTCGCGATTTTCCGAAAGTGTGGCAGGTGACGAAAGATGAGAAGTTCGTCACGGCCCGTCATTCTCTTCAGGCGATATGGCGAGTCGCACTTGGTGGGGAGAAGCAAAAAAACCTCGTTACCGGCTATCTGATCGAGCGGTTCTATACCGCGGAAGAAGAAAAGAACGGCACGCTTCTGCGCGAAGATATTCTGAAAGGGCTCCGCGCGTTGTATGAAAGAGATGAGGATCCGTATATCGAGGAACAAGCAAAAGGCCTCATTGATAGTGTCGATGATGAAAAATACGCGAAGAAATACATGAAAATATGGAAATAGCAAGAAGCTCAGGCGGTTGAACTGCCTGAGCTTTTTGATTTATACACCGCGTTTATTTCCCCATACAAGCGTATGAACCTGGGGTAACACACGTACCCGGTTCAGAGCAGACGAGGCCATCACCTGGTCAATCAGCCACTCGTATTTCGAAAGCAGCGTCGATGCAAGGCCTGACGGTGAATCCTCCTCAAGGTCATCATTCCCCACTTGCAGGAAGAAACTGAGATTCGGGTAGCGCTTATGCACATATTCCGCATAGGCGAGATCTTCTTTATCGAAAATGACGACTTTCAGACTTACGTTTTTCGACCTTCCGGCATCATCCAATTTCTCCAGAATCAAATCGAGCGTCTCCCAGTTCGTGTTCATTTTCGAACTTGGCGGCTTCGGAGAAATGGTGAGGTCATCGATTTCCGTGAACCAGTCCTGCCAGCGGGAGCCTTGCGTCTCAAGCGCGACTTCGATTCCGAGCTCGTGAAGCGGGTCGATCAGTTCGTCCAGACGGGCGAGAAGCGCCGGATTTCCGCCTGAAATCGTGACGTGGTCGAAATGGTCCCCGCCTTCTTCCTGTAATCTTGCGATGATTTCGTCTGCTTCGAGTTTTTCGATCTCTTCTTTCGCACTGCCGTCCCACGTGAAAGCAGAGTCGCACCAGGCACAACTGTAGTCGCATCCCGCCGTGCGGACGAACATCGTCTTCCTTCCGACGACCATTCCTTCTCCCTGGATCGTCGGGCCGAAGATTTCGAGTACCGGGAATTTAGCCATTTCTCATCCACTCCCTTCGAGCTTCGGCATAACTTGTCGGTGTTTCATAAAGGCGGACGAATTCTACGCGGCAACCGTTCGGGTAGTCCGCCAGGGCCGCATCCATTTTTTCATAACACCAGACGACCATGTTCTCGGCCGTCGTGTTCATGTTCGGCAGCGTATCGTTCAGGTAGCGGTGGTCGAGATGGACTTCGATCTGTTCTTTCCAGATCGTTTTGATATCTCCAAAGTCGATGACGAGTCCGATGTCATCGGTGTGACCGCTGATTCCGAAGACGGCTGTATACGTGTGGCCGTGCAGATTCTTGCATTTGCCGTCATAACAGTGCAGATGATGGGCAGCGTCGAAGGTGAATTCTTTGCTGACCATGACCCGCTTGCTGTGATAGTTCAGTTCGTGACGTTTGATATGTTCATCGATTTTCTGAAGGTTTTCTACAATCGTAAATCCGTACATTACGCATGCTCCTCCTGACGTTCAGCGAGGTAGGCATCCAGTCCGTTCTGGCGCAGCTTGCAGGATGGGCATTCGCCACATCCATAGCCGTGGACGCCGTGGTAGCACGTCAGCGTCCGGTCTCTTACATATTCGAAAGCATCCAATTCATCGGCGAGCTGCCACGTTTCTTTTTTATCCAGCCACATGAGCGGCGTATGAACGACGAACGTATCGTCCATCGACAGGTTCAACGTTACGTTCAGCGATTTGATGAAAACGTCGCGGCAGTCGGGGTACCCGCTGAAATCCGTTTCGCACACGCCTGTCACGATATGGCGGGCGCCGATCTGTTTTGCGAGAATCGAAGCGAAGGATAGAAATAGCAGATTACGTCCAGGTACGAAGGTGGACGGCAGTTCTCCGTCTTCGCCGTCTTTCACTTCGATCGATTCGTCGGTGAGAGCGTTCGGAGCCAATTGGCTGATCAGCGACATATCGAGGACGTGATGCTTCAGCCCAAGGTCCTCCGCGATCTCTCTGGCAACGTCAAGTTCTTCGTTGTGACGCTGGTTATAGTTGAAGGTTACAAGTTCAACCTCATCGTAGTGTTTCAGGGCCCAAAAGGTGCATGTCGTGCTGTCCTGGCCGCCGCTGAATACGACGACGGCTTTTTCTGATTGTTTCATGTGTCAACTTCCTTTCCCATTTGAATGTGGAAAGTCTGTCCAACTAAAAAAAGCGACACCTAAGGCAAGGCATCGCTCGTCCTTAGTTTTTTAGAGAGGGTTAGGCTAAGAACCTCTTTATATACAGACTTGTCTATCCATCATAGCATATATGAATAGAAAGGGAACCAGAAAAATTCATAGAATGGCTCAGGGACGGTTTTTCTCTCGAATAAAAGGGAAGATAACAGGGGAAAAGGAGGAATTCCATGGAATACATAGATACGTTATTGAAATTGACCATAAGTCTTATGGCTATCATCATCGTTACGAGACTTCTCGGGAAGAAAGAGATGTCCCAGGTAACGCCGCTCGACTTTGTGTACACTCTTATCCTGGGAGGAATCGTAGATAATGCCTTATATGATACGACCACGTCGCTCTGGGAGATATTATTCGCTCTGGCGGTATGGGGCGTACTTATTTTCATCGTAGAACGAACGACGCAGCGTTTCGATAATTGGAGGTATCTGATGAAAGGGGAACCTTCCATCATCATCAGTAAAGGCAAACTGAACGCCAAAGAGATGAAACGCAATCTTCTGGAGGCGGAGCAGGTACGTACGCTGCTACGGATGCAGGGAGTTTTTTCGATAGCGGAAGTGGAGTACGCGGTTCTTGAAAACAATGGTTCGCTCAGTGTGCTTGAGAAGGCGGGCGGGCAACCGGTGACCCGAGAGGACCAGGGCATCGATTACCACGAGAGTGAGATGTCCTATTTACTGATCGAAGAAGCGAGTATCAATAACGGGACCCTTAAGAAGATAGACAAAGACGAAGAATGGCTCAGAGATGGATTGAAAGAGGAAGGATATGAGGTAGAAGACATCTACTACCTGGAATGGAGCGAACAGGACGGATTCACCATCCAAACCTACAATGACTCCGAAAGTAGCAGATCTACGACATATCACTAATAAATAGCGTATAATAAAAGAAATCAAGTGAAGAGCGGAGGCGATTCTGTGGGGATGATTTCAAGGGTGTGGTGCGGAGAATGCGGCTATTCGGAACATTTCCGTTCCGGAATCGGTATGCGTCACGGCTCATTGGACCGCTGTATCAGTGAGTTTCCTTACTGGGAAAGACAGAAACTGGAGAGTCTGCGTGAAGAGAAAGCGTTGAGCGATTATCATTTCAGTTTTGTGTTAGCCCAGTGTCAGACCTGTCTGAATCTGATGGATAAACCTTTCATCGAATTCCAGTTTCAGAATGGATCGCGCGAACATAGTGGCATGTGCTGCACGTATTGCGAAAGCGAGAGCGTGCGGCTGATTCATGAGGACCGGCTGGATGCCGCGCGCTGTCCTTATTGCAAAGAGAAAAGCCTCGAACAGCAGCTCGAGGGGATGTGGGATTGAGAAGTTCGTTCCGGTTACGGGAGGAGCTTCTTTTTTGTTTGAAAAAAAGTCCTCTCTGCCTGGGGTTGCAGGCGAGAGAGGACCGTGAAATGAGATGAATATTTTCATAAGATGGTGTGACACTGTGGCATAAATTCCGTAATGGGATAAATTTTTTCCTGACGAGAATGAAACTGTCCCATAAATAAACATATGCGGTGATTCTGCTCAAATACTTTTCAAAAAGCGTCGGATAACTGCTTCCTCATGTAATGAATATGCCGAGTATCAAAGCGACGGACAGTCCCACTAACCCGATCAGCGTTTCCATGACCGTCCATGTCTTCAGCGTATCTTTCACGTCCAGACCGAAGAAGCGGTTCACAAGCCAGAAGCCAGAGTCGTTCACGTGGGAAAGAACAGTAGCTCCCGCTGCAATCGAGATGACAATCAGTCCAAGGGCGGCACCTTCAAGACCAGTAACATCGATGACCGGGGAAATGAGACCCGCGGCTGTAACCATGGACACCGTGGCGGATCCCTGTGCGACACGTACGATGGCAGCGATCAGGAAGGCCAGAAGAATCGGTGGCAATGGAGATCCAGCCATCATTTCCCCGAGTACATCCCCGACGCCCGATTCGATGAGCATCTGTTTGAAGACGCCACCGGCACCGGTTACGAGGATGATGATACCTGCAGGTTCCAGCGCTTTCGTTGCGATATCCTGGACTTCCTGACGGGAATAGCCTCTCTTCGTTCCGAGGAAACGGAACGTAAGCAACGTAGCGATGGTCAGTGCGACAATCGGGTTACCGACGAATGTCGTAATGGCTCTCACGGTATGACCTTCCGGAAGAATGATGGTCGACAGTGTGTTAACAAGAATAAGCACGAGCGGTACAAGAATGATAGAAGCGATCATTCCGAACCCTGGAAGGTCTTTTTCATATTCTTTTTCTTCAAAATCCATGTAATCTGGAACGGCCACATCAATGCGTTTCGCAATGTAACTTCCGAACAGAGGACCTGCGATGATCATCGATGGAATACCGGCCAGTATCCCGAAGAAGATGACCCAGCCGAGATCGGCACCGATCAAGTCCGCAACTGCGATTGGTCCAGGTGTCGGTGGTATGTAACTATGAGTAACGGCTAGTCCGGCAAGAAGCGGAATACCGTAGTATAGAAGGGACTTGCCTGCTTTTTTCGCAAGACCGTA
The DNA here is from genome assembly GCF_900100295.1 of Salimicrobium halophilum. Classification (GTDB taxonomy): domain Bacteria; phylum Bacillota; class Bacilli; order Bacillales; family Halobacillaceae; genus Salimicrobium; species Salimicrobium halophilum. Next base: position 268,060 of record NZ_FNEV01000004.1, on the reverse strand, counting down.
TACGATAGGGACGAGGATGATGAATCCTACGTCGAAGAATACCGGAATGGCTACGAGGAATCCGGCGATACCAAGCGCCCACTGGGATTTGTCCTCTCCGAATTTACCGAGCAATGTCTGAGCGAGACGTTCGACCCCGCCTGAGACTTCAAGCATTTTCCCGAACATGGCACCCAGTCCGACGACGATGGCGACGAATCCGAGTGTTCCGCCCATTCCTTCTTCGACAGTTGTAATGACTTCCCCGAGCGGCATGCCTGCTGCGATACCGACGAGCAGACTGACGATCATCAATGAAACGAACGCGTGCAGTTTAGTACGAATGACGAGATATAATAGTCCGAAGATCCCTGCAACGGCGATCAGTATTAGCATAGTTGGTGACATGGCTGTTCCCTCCTGTATATGTAAGTGATTTCAATTTTTACTGTAACGCATATACTACATGAAAAATTTTTTCGTTGCAATCGGTTTCAGAAAAATATTTTTCTTTTTGTAAGCGATGACAAAATTATTTTCTTTTTCCCTCCATTCGTATTATGATGAATCTACCAGAAGGAAGAAGGGGAGAAGGTTATGGCAGCGAACGAAAGGAAACATTGTCTGATAAGAATCCGCTCCGAATATCCCCAATTCACCCAGACAGAGAGAAAAGTGGCGGACTATATCCTGGAGCACCCGGAAAGGATCGTGAAGGGGACCATCAATGAAGTAGCCGATGAGATCGGTATCGCCGTGTCCACGGTCTTCCGCTTCTGCAAGACGATGGGGTTCAAAGGATATCAGGATATGAAAATAGAGCTCGCTTCTGAGCTGGTCGGTTCGGAGAAAGAAGAACTGGAGGGAATTCTTGAAACGGATGATGAGGCGAAAGTGACGGAGAAAGTGTTCCGCTCGAACATCCGGACGATGGAAGAAACCTTGGAAGTACTGGACGCTGAAGAAATGGCGAGAGCAGTCGGACTGTTCCTCGAAGCGGAGAAAATAGAATTCTATGGGTGTGGCGGATCGAATATCGTCGCTCAGGATGCTTATCATAAAATGCTACGGACGGGGCTTCCTGTTTTCAGTCAACCCGATACACACATGCAGATGATGTCTGCCTCTCAGATGAAAGAAACGGATGTCGCCGTCCTCATTTCCCAGTCCGGGTCGACGAAGGATGTGCTGGATATGCTGCACATTCTGAAAAGCAACAACGTACCGGTCGTAGCCATCACCAATTTCGCGAAATCCCCGCTCCGTGAAAGAGCGGACGTCGTCCTTTCGACCGTGGCAGAAGAAGCGGATTACCGGCCGCAGATGCTTTCCGCTGCTATGTCGCAGATGAGCGTCATCGATGCCTTATATGTGAATGTGCTGGTGAAGCGGAAAGAGAAAGGATCGACCGCCTGGGAAAAAATCAGAAATGCGGTGCTCGGTAAGAAGCTGTAGGAAAGCGGATGTTTTGAAATGAAGAGAATAAGAAATCTATAATAAAAGAGAAGAAGAGACGCACTAGGAGGGACAGTATGGATATCAAAGACATCAAACAGTATCGGAAAGCGGACTATGACATCGACGATATGTTCATCGAACGATGGTCGCCCCGTTCTTTCCAGGAGAAGGAAGTTCCGGAGGAGGAACTGATGAGCGTGTTCGAAGCGGCTCGGTGGGCCCCTTCTTCGATGAATATGCAGCCGTGGCGTTTCATTATCGCAAGAACAGAAGAAGACAGAGAGAACTTCCATTCCTTCGTGATGGACGGGAACCTGAAGTGGTGTGAGAAAGCGCCGGTTCTCGCGTTGATCATTTCCGATAAAGAAGCGAAGACGCACGCGTTCGACAGTGGAGCGGCCTGGGGCTTCCTTTCTCTTCAGGCGAGGAAAAAAGGACTGATCACCCACGCCATGGGCGGATTTTATAAAGATAAGGCACGCGAAGTTCTCGGAATTCCTGAAGAGTATGAGGTACAGGCCCTTGTAGCTATCGGATATCAGGATGAGAAAGAAAAGCTTGAAGAAGAAATGCAGAAAAGAGAACAACCGTCCGATCGTCGTCCGGTCGAAGAGTCCGTGATGGAAGGCGAGTTCAGGAAATAAAGGGTAACCCTCCGTTTCTCCAGGTAGAGAAGCGGAGGGTTTTTCTGATTGCGGGACGTTTATGGGAAATATTTTGAAACGAACGGTTGGGAAAAAGCGAATAGAACCGTTCGCTGATAAAATTTTTCTGTGAGTGGACCTCTATTCATTTTGCGGTACGTTCGTGCTGATTTGTGTGCTATGAATGGGAGGCAAATCGATCGGTGCTCTGAAAGGATACGAGTCTTTTGGTTTATGCGATGGTTTTCTGGAGATATCAGAAAAACCCATCGCATATTTATGAATATCCGACGGGTTTTGACCAAAGGAAGGCAAGAACGTTTTATACTGATTTTTATAAGATGAATTTCGCAGCAAATCGCACGAAAACCCCTCATAATCGTAAGCTGTTCAAATGTTCTTCTCCGCTTTTCCTTTTCATGTCTAGCTGCATCACCCAGAAACCCGAGCCATAAGAAGCCAGGATCAGAAAAAAGAAAAGGCGCTTTTGTCTGACCAGGCTTCTTATGACTGAGGTTTCTAAGCGGGGGGATTCCGCTTTTCCTGTCTAGCTGCGAAGAACAGAAGCCCGAAATATAAGCGGCCAACCCTATTTTGGAAAAAGAACGTTCCAAAATGAGGCTCGTCCGCTTATATTTCGGGCTTCTGAACGTTCTTCTCCGCTTTTCCATTCTAAAAAGCAGAGGTCCACCCGGCGTCGGCGGTGATGACAGTGCCGTTTACGAAGCTTGCTTCGTCTGATGCGAGGAAGAGGGCGACATTGGCGATTTCTTCAGCAGAACCGGTTCTCGGAGAGAGTCCATGGGTCATTCCTGCCCGCTTCATTCCCGCTTCGCTTGCTCCCTGCATGGTCGATCCTATATTCGTTTCCACGGCGCCTGGCGCGATGGCGTTGCAGCGGATGCCTTTGTCTGCATACATCCACCCTGTGTTTTTCGTGAAACCGACGACCGCATGCTTCGAAGCAGTATAGATGGCGCCTGCATGAGCGCCATTCATGCCTCCGGTAGATGCCGTATTGATGATGACTCCCTTTTGCTTCTCAAGAAAAAGAGGCAAAGCTTTCCTCGTAGCACGCATGACCCCTTTGGTGTTGATATCGAACACTTTGTCCCATTTTTCATCCGTGATTTCTCCGGCAGGTTCCATGCCATCCATGATTCCGGCGTTGTTCACCAGAATATCGAGCGTTCCGTATTCGTTAACAGCCGTTTCGATCATGTTGTCGATGTCGGATTGATTTGTGACGTTCACGGTGACAGCTGTAGCAGTACCGCCGTGATCAGTGATTTCTTCCACTACTTTCTGAAGTCCTTCCTCATTCATATCTGCCGCTACGACACTTGCTCCTTCGCTTGCGAATTTCAAAGCCATGGCTCTTCCCATGCCGGAAGCGGCCCCTGTGATGATTGCAACTTTTCCTTCTAGTTTCATAACACATCACTCCTTCAGAGGAATTTAATAGACAGGTGTCTATTAATCTATATAGTAAGTATAATGAATGCATAGAGAATAATTCAATTCACAATAAAGAACGTATTGTAAGATATTAGACATTACTTACCACCTTGTAAGGAATCAGGGGAATATCAGACAAAAGAAGGGCAGGTGTAAAAAATGGACAGACGGATCAGGAGAACAAAGCATGTATTCAAAAATACAATTATTGAACTGATGAGAGAAGAAAAGTTCAAAGATATATCAGTAACGGATATCGTTGATAAGGCGGACTATAGCCGGGCGGCCTTTTATACACATTTCAAAGACAAAGAGGCATTGTTGGAGGAAGTGACGGGAGAGGTGCTGGATGATCTGAGTCGGGCCTACGAAGAACCTTACCATGAGGTATACCCATTCTACATCGATCGGCTGAAGCCGGAGAACATCAAAATCTTCCACCATGTCGAAAGGCACAAGGATTTCTACAAAGTCGTCGTCGACTCAGAAGCGCTCCCCGGTTTTCAAAAAATGATAACAGCGAAGTTAAAAGATCTTCTGTTGTTGGATTTCGAACGTCGGGAAGTGGGGACGGAAGTGGAAAAAGAACTGATGGCCGGGTATCAGGCTTACGCAATCTATGGGATGATCATGGAATGGGTAGAGGGAGGATATCGGTACTCTGCCGATTACATGGCCAGGCAGTTGCTTCTGATTTTACGTGAACGATTGCATTGACGTTTATTACCAATTCTCCTCGGGAAAAACCCTCTAGCAATAATAGGAGAGGAGAAAAAACATGACAGCGAATGTAATCGGGTTCGCCCTTCTTGTAATGGGGGTCTTTTTGCTCGTCGGAAAAATGATCAGGGTAAGTGTTCCGTTATTCCAGTCTCTGTTTCTGCCGAGTTCCATCCTGGGAGGGTTCGCAGCGCTTCTGCTTGGGCCTCAGGTCCTCGGCAATCTATTGGAACCTCTGACCGGAGAGGATTCTTTTTGGAGTACAGGCCTGTTTACAGAAGGAATAACAGAAGTGTGGGCAGCTCTACCGGGATTGATGATCAACGTCATTTTCGCTTCATTGTTCATCGGGAAGAAAACCCCATCTCTTAAGAAAATATTGAATTACGGTGGTCCCCAATTGGCGTTCGGCTGGACCGTGGGATGGGGGCAATATGTCATTGGTCTACTTATCGCTGTGCTGATTCTGACCCCATTCTTTGGTATCCCACCTATGGCTGGTGCGTTGATCGAGATAGGTTTCGAAGGTGGACATGGAACAGCGGCAGGGATGCAGAGTACGTTCCAAGAGCTTGGCTTCCCGCAAGCATATGATCTCGCTGTAGGTCTTGCTACCATCGGTGTGCTGTCCGGTGTGATTGTAGGAATTATTCTTATTAATATTGCGGCCAGAAAAAAACAGACAGCTATCGAAATGGACGAGAACTCTTTTTCCGACCTTCAAAAGCTCGGAATCCGTGAATTTGAAAATCGGGAAGCGGCCGGTAAGATGACAGTTCGTTCCGAATCGATTGAACCACTTTCGTTTCACGTAGCGATGATCAGTATCGCTATATTGATCGGCTACGGAATTCAGCAGGCATTCATCGGTTTGGAAGCCATCACTTGGGGACCGTGGACGGATACGTATGTGATGACGTATATTCCTCTGTTTCCATTGGCGATGATCGGAGGAATCCTGTTGCAGTTGTTCCTCGATCGTTTTGACCGATTCAATCTGGTGGATCGTCAGATGGTGATGAGGGTACAGGGGCTTTCGCTCGACGTGCTTATTTTGACTGCAATCGCTACGATTTCTTTGGCAGTCATCGGAGAATACTTTGTACCGTTCCTGCTTCTGGCCATCGCCGGTATCGGATGGAACGTTCTGGCCTTCAAGCTGTTTGCTAAGAAGATGATTCCGTCCTATTGGTTCGAAAGGGCCATCGGTGACTTTGGACAGTCGATGGGGATCACAGCTACCGGTCTTCTTCTCATGAGAATCGTCGACCCGAATGTCGAGACACCGGCTCTGGAGGCCTTCGGTTACAAGCAGCTGATTTACGAACCCTTCCTGGGCGGTGGTCTTGTCACAGCGCTTTCCGTGCCACTTATCTACTCGCTTGGGCCGATTCCGTTTCTCATTTTCGCCTTCCTGATGTCTCTGATCGGCTGGGCAGCAGGTATTTTCTATTTCGGAAAACAAAACACAGAATCATTTTGATTAATAAGACGCCCGTGTTTCATCGCCACAGGTGTTGTGTAACTATTATAAATGGAGAGCAGAAGACATAGAAAAGGCGACGGATCCGTCGCCTTTTCTAATGCGTTCATTTTCTCTGGTTTTGAAAGATGGCCATCATATAAGCGTCGCGGTAAGCGCCATTGGTGAAGAAGTGTTCTTTCATTTCCCCTTCGACGTGGAACCCGACTTTTTCGTAAATGTGGGCGGCAGGCTTATTTTCTGTAGCTACAACGAGGTGGATTTTATGTAGGTTCAGGGTGCGGAATCCGTAGTCCACCATCATTTCCGTTATTTCTGTAGCGTAGCCATTACCCTGGTATACCGGATCGATCATAATCCCGAATTCTGCGTTGCGGTGGATAGGATCAATGTCGTACAAGCCTGTCAGACCGATGCTTTTTTCGTCTTTGCAGATGACGAACCGGCGATGCTTGTCTGATTCCTTCATCTGATCATACCCACTGGTGATCCGGTCCTGGGGGAAGTGGGCTTCGAGGAACCAGTAGTCCATGATTTCCTTCTGGTTATACAGTTTGTGCATGAAAGGGATGTCGTCTTTTTCGAGAGGACGTACCCGAATGTGATTGTCCATATACTTCGCCTCCTGCATCTATCGTAGCAGAACTGTGACTTTTTGGAAAAGAAAAGAGAGGGAGCATGAGGAAATGGAAGGAATTATGTATAGAAAGGTTTCATAAAAAGAAATATAAGGAAAGGTATAGTAATTACGTTAGAATAGGGAGTGAGCACGTATGATCCGTACGATTTTAATGATTATCGGTTTGATTGTAGTTATCAGCTTTATTATTTCCCTGCTATAATAATTATCCATAAGAAATAGGAAACTCCCGTACTTCTGACACACAGAAATGCGGGAGTTTTTCATGTTTTCGTTTTGCTTCTCAATTCGCCAGTAATTTTTCCAGATGCTTCACCGTAGGAGTCAGGTTGACGAGGAAATAGGTTTCTCTCAGTCTTCGTGCGGGAGCACTGATGTTCAGATATCCCGCTCCTCCATTGTGGATCATGCTTGCATTGGCGGCTTTCAGAGTCAGGTACGTAATGCCGAGTCTCTGTTTTACGAGCGTTTCCCACGTAATTCCTTCTTCTATCGTCTGGTAAACCTCCTGGCGTCTCACGTTCCATTCTTCTTCCAGCTCTTCCGGTTGTACAGGCAGGTACTGGTTACAGCCAGCCTGTTTGTTGCTGATTTTCTTCATCGAATGGATCGAAGCTTCGGTTACCCCGAGTCCCAAAGGAATCTGATACATCAGGAAATACGGACGCACCTTTTCCACGAAGGCATCGGCATCTTCTGAAACGACGAAGTCATCCGGAATGAAAGCGTCGTTAAATTTCAATCGGTACGTAGCGCTGCCGTTGATCCCCATGTAGTCGACTTTTTCCTTCATCGTGATTCCTTCTGTGTCGCAAGGAACGAACAGCATCACTCTTCCTCCGTCGTCGGTTTCAGCCACAGCACCGAACCAGTGGTCCTCGCCGAGGTTGGAAACCGAAGGAAGGGTGCCGGAAAGGACATAGCCCCCTTCTGTACGTTTCGCTTTCAAAAGGAGCCTTTCGAGCTCCCCGTAAAATTTCATCGGATTGGATAAACCGGTTCCGGCCAGTACAGCCCCATCTTCAAGAGAAGGAAGCACTTCTTCTTGCAGATACCGGTTTGTCGTGTGTCTTACATACGTGAGAGCCGCCAAGTGACACCAGAGAGTGAAACCGGTAGTCATGCAGGCGTGCGAAACGTCTTCCATCAAGCGGAATTCACGGAGAGAGACATCCGTTTCGGATAACGAAGCTGACCGGAGCCACCCGTTTTCACCCAGTTGCTTCAAAAAATGCTTCGGGTAATGATGCTCAAGGTCGATGTTGGAAACAAGAGGTTTGAGCTCTTGCTGGATGAGGTCTTGCCACTTCTGTTCTTCGGGGCGGGTTGCAACGTTTCCCATAGTAATGCTCTCTCCTTTCTCCGTTTATTTGTCGTTCGAGATTTCCGTAATGGAGTCCACAGGTGTTTTGACAGCGTCGCGTGCACGCTGGACAGCATCTTCATCAGGAGCGTCGTAGAAGCAAAGGCATTTGGACATATCTTCACATACATACGTCCGCTCGAACGATACTTCCGGTACTTCCGCATAATGTACAGAATTCTTCTTCTTCCGTGCGAGGTAGTCATCCATCGAGAGATCTTCAGGCAGGTTCCACTGAACGAGGTAGTTGACCTTGCTTGCCTGATTTTTTACTTCTTCCAGATCTTTTCCGACGAGACGTACGTCTTTGACCAGATCCGGCTGTACACCGTTCTGTTTCAATGTTTCTACCAGAGATTCTTCGTCTTCATTTTCAAAAATGAAAAACGCGCGGGAGAAGTCTTTGGCTACTTGAACTTCGATCAGGTTGCCGCCACGGTTCTGGACGACTTCTTGCAGGTTGTCGGTTTTAGTCTTAAGATCTTCTTCTGTTGCAATACCTTCTAAGGGCGTTTCTACTAAAAATAAGCTCATAATCATTCATTCCTCCTAAAACTTATAAAAATAATCGGGATTATCTTTAAAGTTATCTTATTACACTAAGTTCAAAAAATCAACCTAGTAGACCGATTTATGTTAAAATATTCTTATGAATTGATGAGTGAAAGGATGTTTAGGCATTGAAGGAAAATTATAAATTACCCTGCAACATCGCTCAGACGCTGAATATCGTGGGAGATCGCTGGACCCTTTTGATTCTGCACGAAATTCTCGTCGGCGCTTCCACATTCAATGAAATCAAGAAAGGGCTGACAGGTATTTCTTCCAATCTTCTTTCGGATCGACTGAAGTATCTCGAACAGAGTGAGCTGGTATCTGTGTCTTTGTATTCCGAGCATCCGCCGAGGTATAGCTATTCGTTGACCGAGAGCGGAAAGGAACTCGAACCGGTCTTCCATTCCCTGTTGATCTGGGGACGTAACAACCTGGACAAGTGTTACAAGAAGCTGGTCCACGAAGCTTGCAACCATGAAGTGGAGCAGACTTTCTATTGTGCTCACTGTGATACGAGTGTAGAGGAAGAAGACCTGGTCGTGCTTCCGGTGGAAGAGGAGGTCAGTTCAAGAGCGTAAGTAAGAAAACCCGGCGTAGGCCGGGTTTTTTGTATAGTGGAGAGCTTATGGTAATGTGATGATTTTCACCGGAATGTTTGGAGAAACTGTCCTGTATTTTTTGTTATGGGATGATTTGGGGTGGTATTCCGTGAAATTATCGTCCATTCCTACTTTCATGCGATAGTTTTCGCGAAAGTCTCGTGAAAACTGTCGCATAAACAGCTCTCCCTCACTCCCTCAACAGGGTGATTTCACTTTTCTAACTCCATTGACGGCCGACCCATGCTTCAAAGAGGTGGACGGACTTATCAAGAAGCAGCCCGAGCACACCGATGAAGATGATACCGGCGAGGACAAGATCCAGATCCAGTGCATTCCGGGAGTCGATGATCAGATAGCCGAGACCGGACTGGGCTCCGACCATTTCACCGGCGACAAGGAAGATCCACCCGGTACCGATAGCGATATGCAGGCCGTTCACAATCGTCGGGAAGGCGGCAGGCAGGATGATTTTATACATCAGCTGCGGCTGTTTGATTTCAAGGTTCTGAGCCAGTTTCAAGTAAGTCTCATCCACCCTTTTGACGGCAGCCACTGTAGTCAGCAGCACTGGGAAAAAGGCTGCGATGAAAATGATGACGATCGCCGGCATGTCACCGATGCCGAACCATAGGACGATGAACGGGGTCCAGGCGATAGGAGCAACCGGACGAAGCACCTGGACAATCGGGTCCGTAATCGCCCAAATCCTTTGCGTGCGCCCGAGTATCAACCCGAGCAGGACTGCTGAACATACTGCCGCCAGATAACCGGTGAAAAAGCGGAAGAGACTGACCTGGATATGTTCAAAGATGACACCGCTCCGGACCAGCTCCACGATGCCTTCTCCCACCTTCAGCGGAGAAGGGAGCAAAGCTTCCGGGTAATTTCCGATCCATATGATCAATTGCCATACGAGAAGGAGGATGGCGATTGCGGTTAGAACGTTTATCAATTTATACGTAAAGCGTGATTGCATTACTGAGCCTCCTCCAATAAGGAAGTATCCACAAAGTCTTCATACGCCGGTGGATCCTCCGTCAGATCCATCTCCCGCATGTTTTCCGTCAAAACATTGTAGTCTTCTTTTCTGATTTTCAATTCATCATACGAAATCCACCCAAGGGATAATTCCAGAGCTTCGTCTGTTACGTTCAAGTACTTTTTGTGAATATCGCTGGATTCCTCATGGCTATGACCGGCAGCTTCCCCGGCTTCTTTGTAGCCTGTCACGAATTCTTGAGCAAGGTCGGGGTGATTTTGAATCAGGTCGTTACGAAGCACAAGCGCACAGCATAAAGAATGGGGCCACAACTCCTCGGACTGATACAGTACTTTCCCGTGATCCATCGTGACGCCGAGAGCACCGAACGGTTCGGCTACGATATAGCTTGAGATCTGCCCGGTGGCAAGAGCCGACGGCATTTCCGGAGGTGGCATTTCGACCATATGGACGTCATCGTAGGTCATATCCCCCTTGTCGAGCATACGTTTCATAAGGATATTATGAGAGGAGAGCGTATGCGGGATGGCTACAGATGTCCCTTTGAGATCTTCCACGCTATCCACTTCGGGAGAGACAACGGCAGCATTCCCGTCTTTATGGCCGAGGGCTACAGCTTTCAGGTCGATTCCTTTCTCCTTCGCTTTCATCGCCAGCTCCACAAGCACGGACGCCCCGTCGATTCTCCCGGTATTAAGAGCATCCATCAATTCGATCCACGATCCGAATTTTACGAGTTCGATTTCAGCTCCACCGGCATAGGTACCGTTCAGTTCTTTTTCAAAATATAAAGGAGCAGCATGCGTGATCGGGAGATAGCCGATTTTCAAAGTCGATTTCTCTCCGGCCTGACTCGTACCGCAGGCAGAGGTGAACACCATGGTTAGGGTAATCATAAGAATGGCTACGTTCGTTTTACTCATCGTCTGCTTCTCCTTTCAAATTTGGAATTCGGGCTGGTGTACAGGTTGATTGAAGTGGAACTCTTCAAAGATCATCTTCCGGTAATGCTGGAAATCGCTATGGCTCCGGTCCCGAGGTTTCGAGGTGTTGATGACTATCTCTTTACTGATCATCCCGGGCGACGGCTTCATGACGAATAGGCGGTCCGACAGATAGACAGCTTCGTCGATATCATGGGTAACAAGCACGATTGTAGTCCCTTCTTTTTCCTGGAGACGTAATAATTCATTCTGAAGGTGATAACGGTTGAACGTGTCGAGAGCCGCAAATGGTTCATCCATCAGAATCAGCTCAGGCTTCATCGCAAGCGCTCTCGCGATAGCCACGCGCTGTTTCATTCCACCTGATAATTCGCCGGGGAACTGATGGTAGCTGTTCTCAAGTCCGACCAGCTTCAGGTATTCCAGACTCCGCTCCCGTCGTTCTTTCTGTGATACCTTAAGTGGTTCAAGGCCGAGTTCGACATTTCTGACGACAGACCTCCATGGCAACAATCCATAGTCCTGAAAAAGCATGACACAATGTCTTCCAGGTTCGAGAACTTTGTCTCCGTGTATGCGGATTTCTCCTTGTGAAGGTTTTTCAAATCCGCCAATAAGGTTCAGGATGGTACTTTTGCCGCAACCACTCTGCCCAAGGATGGAAATGAATTCTCCTTTTTTCACATCCATCGATATATTCTTAAGTACGACTTCTTCGTCTTTCGCTTTATGAAAAGACTTATGGACATCATCCATATGGACAAGTGGCTCTGTATGATCCGCATTCATTGAATCTCCTCCTCAATTTCTTTAATTCTTATGAGTTTAGTCGGCTTTAGTTGTTAGTAATCATAATATAGCAGGTTCAAAAAATCAACCTTTAAAATGAAAAGAGGAATCCCCCTGTTCAGGAACTTGTTTCAGATCCGCAAATAGTCGGGATAGCTCCGCAAATAGCTATCGAATCCCGTCGAAGGTCCGCAAAAAAGCCTACCAAGTCCGCGAAAACGCCCGGCATGTCCTCAAATTGAAAAATCATCTCAAGACCAGCACATAAAAAAACCTTACACCAGGAGTTGGTGTAAGGTTACATCGTCTTCTTTAAATCACAGCAAGATAAATTGAAATAATTGCGGATCTCTTCAAGATCATCGTGCGGAATGAGGGTACCTTTATAATGCTGAGGTTCATTGATTCCAGTAAGGAGAATCGTATCTCCCGGTAATGACTTATCGATACATTCGTAAATCGCTGCTTTTCGACTGGGAGCTGTGGTCACTTTCTTAGAAGAAATCATCGGCGATAGTGCTTCTTTCATTGCTGTTAGGACGTCTCCCGGTTCTGTGTATCCGACTTGTTCTGCTCCAAGTACAATTTCGTCTATATCAGGTCCGATCTTCTGCGTCATGTGCTTCGCTTTCTCAAGTCCCCGAAGACCGATGCCATTCACCATAGCGATCAGCTTCCCGTCTGTCAGAGTTCGAGCGGCATCGAGCGTCTGCTCCAGCGCTACAGGTGTATGGGCGAAATCAAGGATGAAGCGCCGGTCACAAATGGTTACAATCTGAAACCTGTTTCTAAGAGGAGGGATGGAAAACACCTCTTCGACAATCCGTTCCATGTCCACTCCTTTCGAGTAAAGAACGGCACAGGCACTCATAACATTATAAATGTTGTGCTCCCCGACAAAAGGAGTGTACACATCATATACACGACCATCGGCGTATAGGTGAAAGCGACTGCCGCTTTCGTCATAAACGATGTTCTCTCCGTAAAGGTCTGCTTCCGGATGACGCAAGCTGAAGGTCACTGTCGGCTTTCCTTTCTCAGCGAGACCACGGAAAGCGGGCTCGTCCAGCGAGTAGATGAGCGTCTCGGCCGCTTCTGCAAGTTTCATTTTACTCTGTAAATAATGATCGATGGTCTTGTGATAGTCCATATGGTCCTTGCTGAAGTTCGTGAAAATGCCGACATTTACGGGGAAGAACGCTGTCCGTTTCTGATCGAGAGCGATCGATGTCGCTTCGAAAACCATGGACTGGTACTCTTCTTCTTTGAAGGTATGGATGATCCGCGCCAGTTCTGGTGCCTCCGGGGTCGTCGGAGTCGTTTTATGGTAATCTCTGTGGCGAAGTTCATGGGTCATCACACCTTCTGTGCCGACAGAGCCGGTCTTGAATCCTAATCGGTTAAGGAGAGAGGAGACCAGGTAGGTGACGGTGGTCTTGCCATTAGTCCCGGTCACCCCGTAAAATTCCATGTCTTCGTAAGCTTCCTGGTACACTTTTTGTAGAAGGGTCGTCATCACTGCAGAAAGATCCTGGACGACGATGAACGTTATGTGCGGAAAGTCGCTGTACTTTTGTAACAGCTCCTTTTCCGTTGCAATCACGCATATCGCTCCGTTTTCCACGGCTTCTTCTATGAAATCAAGGCTGTTCAGGCGTCCGGACCTGCAAAAAAATACGCCATCGTCATTCGGCACCGCGGAGTGCAGGCTGAATTGACGAATCGGCAGGTCGAGGGGGCCGATGGAGTCTATATAGTGAGGCTGGATGGCTTCTTTTAAATTAATCATGAGGGATGCCCTTTCTGTCATTTGAAGTCGTTTCATGTCCTTTCCCTATCGGAAGAGTATTGAAACGTTAAATGTTAAACTGGAACAGGAATCTGTGCGTAAGGGATGTGTTGGAATGGGTGTGTTTGTCGAAGTCGTTTTGCCTGTATTGGCTGTATTCCTGTCCGGTTTTGTTCTCCAGAAATCTGTACGTCTGGATATCAAATCCGTTTCTACCGTAGGAATGTATATCATGCTTCCCTGTCTGGTGTTCGAAACGTTCTATACTGCGGACCTGAATCAGGGGTATGGCATGATGCTTGTCTTCTCGCTTCTTCTTTTGATTATTATTTTAGGAATCAACAAAGTATATGCATGGTGGAAAAACTATGAATCGTCCACGGAGAGTGCGCTGATTCTTTCGACGGCTTTCATGAATTCAGGGAATTACGGCTCCCCGATCATTCTGTTCGCTTTCGGAGAGCAGGGGTTCATCTATGCGGTTTCTCTCATGGTCATGCAGTCGATCATCATGAATTTTTTCGGAGTGTATTACGCTGCCAAAGGAGTGGCCGGGCTGAAGATAGCTGTAATGTCCGTGTTGAAAATGCCCCCTACATACGCTGTGTTATTCGCATTTTTCATGAAATTCACCAACATACCTCTGGGTGGGAATGTCTTAGGTATCATTGAACTGGTAGCGGCCGCCACAGTTCCGACAATCATGGTGGTCCTCGGAATGCAACTCGCGGAAATACGGATGAGATCGATGGAGTGGATGAAGATTTCTTACGCTTCGACGGTACGTCTACTCGTTTCCCCGGTGATTGCCCTTTGCCTCGTGGCTGTACTGCCGATGAGTGATCTTATGGCGAGCGTGCTGGTGATCCAGGCAGCGATGCCTTCAGCGGCTACGACGACGATCTATGCCGTGCAGTTCGATTCCCGCCCGGAGCTCGTATCGAGCATCACCCTTGTGACGACGCTTTTGAGTGTCATAACTGTACCATTACTGCTGATTATGTATATATAAGTTTTTTCGTTATACAAAAAGGGAAACTCCTCCTTAGTAAATAGGAAAGAACTAGTCAACAGTCAGCAGAGGAGGAGAAGAAAATGGGGATGTCGATCCACACGGACGATCGGGTGAAAGAAGAAATAAAACCTTGGGTACGAAGACTTGCAAGAACGGGATACATGGCCAAAGGATTTGTCTATATGGTCGTAGGTATACTTTCTCTTCTTGCAGCTCTTGGCTTCGGAGGCAAGACGACGGGTACATCCGGAATGTTTCAGTCTCTAGCGCTTATGCCGCTTGGAAATATTCTCGTATGGCTTACCGGTATCGGTCTATTCATGTATATCTTATGGGTGCTCATAAAGGCGATCAATGATCCAAAAGGTGAGGGGAAAAGCCCGGGAGCATTGATCAAACGCTTCGCTTATCTTATCAACGCTGCGATTTATGGAACGCTTGCTGTTCAAGCTATCAGAATCGCTCTGAATGCGGCGACCGGCAGCAGTGGCAATTCCAATCAGACACTTTCGGCCAGGTTGCTCGAACAGCCATTCGGTCCCTGGATCGTCGGCGGTCTCGGAGCGATTGTCATCGGTTATGGTGTGGTTGAGCTAATCACCGGTATCACGAGGAACTTCATGAAAAAGTTCATACTCGGAGACATGGATGATCACGAGAAGAAAATCGCAAAGAATTCGGGAACGATAGGACTTACCGCCCGTGGCATTGTACTTGGACTTATCGGCTTTTTCTTTATTCAAACAGCTATCACCCATGATCCGGATCAGGCGAAAGGACTGGACGGTGCCCTTTCGGAAATAGCCAGTCAACCGTTCGGTCGCTGGTTGCTCGGCTTCGTTGCACTTGGGTTAGTGCTGTACGGTGTCTATCAAATCACCCGTGGACGGTATGAACATATGCAATTCGGTAAAAAAGAGAGGGAGAAGTCATGACGAAAGCGATGCTGATCATCAACCCTTCTTCCGGCCAGGAAAAAGGGCTTTCTTTTGAACAGGAAGCTATAGATGCACTGAAGAAGCGCCATGAGGAAGTGATCGTGAAATATACAGAAGGAGAGAACGACGCTCATCGCTTTGCAGAGGAGGCGTGTGAAGAGCGTTACGATACCCTCGTGTCCATGGGCGGAGATGGAACGATCAATGAAAGTATCAATGGACTTGCCGAGAAAGAATACATTCCGGATTTCGGCTTCGTCCCGCTCGGAACGGTGAATGACTTTGCAAGAGCCCTTGGAATCCCGATGAAGGAAAAAGAGGCGATCCGTCTTCTGGAGAATCCTGAAGCGAAGCCTGTGGATATCGGAAAAATCGTTGGGGAACGCTATTTCATGAATGTTCTTGCTGTCGGAGCCATTGCAGAAGCGACTTATCGCGTGAGCCCTGAACAAAAGTCGAAGTTCGGATCTCTTGCATATCTTATAGAAGGGGCACGTGCTTTCAAGAATGAAACTCCTTTTGATCTGGAAATCACGTACGATGGAAACAGATGGGAAGGGGAAGCGTACCTGATGCTTGTAGCACTGACGAACTCGGTAGGCGGTATCGAGTCGTTCGCTGAACACGCGGACGTTAATGACGGAGCCTTCCACGTATTTATATTGAAAGAATTGTCCCTCCCTAAGGTCGTAACACTCATCCCTGATTTATTCCGGGGAGAACTGAAGAGTAACGAGCAGGTGGAATACTTCAAAGCTTCGGAATTGAGCGTTTCTTCCGGAGAGGATCTCGTCGTGAATATCGATGGAGATGAAGGGATGCCATTGCCGTTTGAAGCAAGCGTGTTGCATAATGAGTTGAATGTATTCGTTCCTGATAAGTGACGGATGCTAGAAAAAAAAGAATTAAAGCTGTCAAACCCCAGGTCCTATGTTAAAATAGTCCTTAAAATTCGTTAGAGAGAAGGATGGGGTTATGAGCGTAAATAAAAGCGAGGTTCAAGTTATGGATAATCTGGTTACAGCCGATGATATTCGGGAAGCGGCGAAGACGGTGCAGGAAGCCGCAATCCATTCGCCACTCCTGAAAGATGAAGTATTATCAAGGCGTTATGAATGCAATGTCTATCTGAAACGTGAGGACTTGCAACCCGTGCGTTCATTCAAAATCCGCGGGGCCTATAACCTTATCAAGAACTTGAGTGAAGAAGATCGTGAGAAGGGTGTCGTATGTGCAAGTGCCGGAAACCACGCGCAGGGAGTTGCGATGTCCTGTCAGAAACTCGGAATCAAAGGGAAAATATTCATGCCGACGACCACGCCAAGGCAGAAAATTTCCCAGGTCGCCTTTTTCGGAGGAATGTGGGTAGACGTCGTCATCACCGGTGATTCTTTCGACGAATCTTATAAGGAAGCCCGCAAAGCTTGTGATGAAGAAGGGATGACATTTGTTCATCCATTCGATGACAAGCGGACCATAGCAGGGCAAGGTACTATCGGAAAAGAAATCATGGACGATATGGACGAACCGATTTCCCACGTGTTCATGAGTGTGGGTGGCGGAGGTCTTTCTTCAGGCGTCGGTACGTATATCAAAGATCAGTCCCCTGATACGAAGATCATCGGTGTCGAACCTGCGGGTGCTTCTTCGATGAAAACGTCTCTGCATCAGGGAGAAGTCGTGACCCTCGAATCAATCAATAAATTCGTGGACGGAGCTTCGGTGGCGAGAGTCGGAGATCTCACGTTCAAAATCGCCCAGAAGATCATGGAAGATGTCGTCAGCGTGCCTGAGGGTAAGGTGTGTACGACAATCTTAAGTCTTTATAACGAGAACGCCATCATCGCGGAACCTGCCGGAGCAATGCCGGTAGCGGCTCTCGATTTTTATCGGGAAGATATCAAAGGGAAAAATGTCGTCTGCGTCATCAGTGGAGGAAACAATGATATCTCGCGGATGCAGGAGATGAAAGAGCGTTCCCTCATTTATGAAGGGCTGAAGCACTATTTCATCGTCAATTTCCCACAGCGTGCCGGTGCTCTTCGTGAGTTCATGCTGAATGTGCTCGGTGAGACGGATGACATCACCCGCTTTGAATACACGAAGAAGAACAACCGTGAGAAAGGTCCGGTTCTTGTCGGCATCGAGCTGAAGCAGTACGACGATTACGACGGGCTGGTTCAGCGGATGGAAGAGAACGGATTCACCTATACAGAACTGAACAAAGACCAGGAGCTCTTCAATCTCCTCGTCTAGCATTTGCAGGGTCCCTCCGAAGTTTCGGAGGGATCTTTTTTGTAGATGAGGATGGTTGGTTGGGGCTGTAATGGGATAGATTTTTTAGGTTCATGGGGAAAAATACCTCATAAAATCGGGAATGCGATATTTTTCGTGATGAAGAGCGGGAAAATATCGGATAGCTTGAAGTATGAGGTGCTTTTTTAAAAAAAGCCTCGGGATAGTGTATCATTCTACGAATGCAAAAAGAAATCCCCGGCTGGGAGGGAGCCGGGGAAGAAATCGATATCTACGGATGATAATGGATTTTATTGAAACTATTTAATGGAAAAAACATGAATCCATTTTTAAATTATACGTAATAAGTGCCGCGATACCTTCCTTTCTGTTCGAAATTGCCTGCAAGCACTCGCTGAATCCGTTCCTTTGAAACTGTCCTCTCGCACCAGTCATAAACCCGGCCGGTAGTGAGGGGATCTGCGGGGAAGAGAGCTTCCAGTTCCTCTGCAGCTTGCAGCACCAGGGAAGAAATGGAAGAGGTAGAGCCACATTTGTCACACGTGCAAACCTTTGTTTCTGAATGCACGGGGGAGTGGCACCCGGGGCACAACAACCCTTTCTGAAAATCGTCATAGTGATAGGAAGGGAAGTCGGAATTCGGTTGGTCTTTTTTGTGAAGGGAACTAAGTAGATCTGCCAGCGCATCGGCATATCTAGGAAGGGGGATACTGGATCCCAGGTTTCTGACATGCTGATCCCACTGGGAAAGAAAAATGAATTCGCGGATGGGCGGTGCCTGATACAGGAAGAATTGTGGGTGGGGGAATACGAGATAAGCATGGACGGAGAGGGAAAAATTGTGGTATTCCAGGAACTGGGTGAGTAGCGTTTTAGCCCTCTCTAATTGATGAAGAGGATTTAGAATGGGGGAGCCGGAAGAAAGCTTGAAATCGCCATTTTCGTAAAAATAATCGCCATCGTAATACTTCACTTCATACATATGGATTTCCGTAGCTCTGATGAGGAGGGTGTCGATTTGAAAGGTAGTGCCCCGATGGTTCAAACGCACATCGTTGAGGATGAATTGGTGGCCCGGGATGTTCTCTGTCATGCTGTCGAATAGTTTCTCGCCCTGCCATCCTTTCAGAAGGCGCCTTTTGGTGTCAGCCTCATACGTGGTCAGGGACTTTCGTTTTTCCAGAGCTTCGAGAACTTTCAATAGTAGTGGTGGGTGTCGATCTTTTTTGAGCAAAAACATCATCCTTTCCTGTAAGATGTTTCTTATTATACCCTATTTTTCTACAGAAAGAGCTTTTGTTTTCAAAAAATCTTTGGGGAAGATGCTTTGGTTTCAGCTGTGCAGGAATTATGGAGTGTTTTTTCCTGTTTGTAACGACAGAATTGCCTTATTAGAATTGTAATCCGATAAAATTCTTCTAAATGAGTAGGAAATTACGGCATTCGGAAAGGAATGAGACGATTTTCGATCTTTTGACTGAATTTTCATCTCAAAGCCTGATTCCTGAAGCGAAGCCAGAGCTTCTAGGCGAGCCTTCTCCGCTTTCCATGTCTAGCTGCGACACCTAGCCCTTAGCGACATAAGTGAAAACCACCCATAAAGAAGAAGGGCGCTTCTTTAGGCTGATTTTCACTTATGCGAGAAGGGCTGAGCAAGGTGTCTTCGCTTTTTTATTGTCTAGCTACGAAGGCCAGAAACTCCGAGCCATAAGGAGAACAGATCAGAAAAAAGAAAAGGCGCTTTTTGTCTGACAGTTCTCCTTATGACTGAAGTTTCTAAACGGGCCTTCTCCGCTTTCCTATTGTAGTTTTTTATCATTTTTGAAATAATGGTGTCAGATAGAGACGAAAGGCAAAGGTAGACGGAGGGGTTAGACGATGGTTGAAATCGAGGGAGAGAAGACGTTGCTGAGAGAAGCGACGGCAGAGGACGTGGATGTCATCTATTATTGGAAGTTTGAAGAAGAAGAACAAGCTTCAAGAGACTGGAACGGTCCTTATATCCCTGAACCACAGGCAACGATAGAGGAATTTTACGATAGTTGGGAACATCATTACTATATTTACGAAGATGTCCCCAGTTCTCTGGTCATAGAAATTGAAGGTCAGGTTGTGGGTACCGTTGGTGCTTACTGGGTGGATCCGAATACGGACTGGCTTGAGACGGGGATCGTTATCTACGATAAGAATTATTGGAACGGAGGATACGGCACGGAAGCGTATCAGCTATGGATTGATTATCTGTTCGAAGCGACCGATCTTCATCGACTCGGCATGAGTACATGGTCCGGAAATGACCGGATGATTCGTGTCGGGGAGAAGGTAGGCATGAAAGAAGAAGCCCGCGTCCGTGAAGCTCGTCAGGTGGACGGGGATTACTTCGATGCTGTGAAAATGGGGATCATGAGAAGTGAATGGGAAAAAACGAAGGGAAAGAGCGCCACGTGAGGCTCTTTCCCTTATTTCATGTGTAAAATCTGATCGAGGTTCGTCAGTTCGAAAATTTCCCGGACGGCTCCGGTAGGATTTTCGATGGTAAGGGTCCCCCCATTAGCTTCGAGTTTCTTATGAGTGGAGATGAGTACGCCAAGCCCTGCCGAATCAATGTAATCGACGTCGCTGAAGCTTAAGATCAGGTTGCTTCCTTCATGGTCGATGAAGTGTAGGAGACGGTTTCTTAAGTCGTTCGCTGCTTCTGCATAAAGGGACCCTTTCAGTGTGAACTCCGGCGTCCCGCTGGTTACTGCCAGTCGTTTTTCGATAATCACTGTGCCTGCCTCCTTTTAATCACGTATGTATTTCATCATCAGTAACTCATTCCCCGTTCTATTATAAATGACACGCTCAAAAAAAGATTCCATCAAAAACAGCCCCCTCCCATGGTCGAGCTCGCCTGGAGGTACGTGCGGCGTTCTGTTTCCCTCGAATCCTTCCCCATTGTCCTTCAGACGTACAATCAGCTTTCTGTTCTGTTCATACATTGTGAGACGAACGGTGCCTTTGTCATTTCCATGGGAAAAAGCATTATTCAACGCCTCGTTGATGCCCACTTCTGCATGGATTCCTTTCTCTGAAAGGTGCGATAGATATTCCCGGATAAAGGGACGTACCACTTTCAGCAAATCCTCGGTAAATTCGATACTTACCTGCGACGTGCGCATCGCTCATTCCCCGTTTCTTTTGATTTCTATACGTAAGGATGTCACGTCATCTTTCATCGTTATGTAAGGTCGTGCTTCGCGCACCTGGTCGAAGATTCTCATGGACGTGGTTGTCAGTTCATCTTCGTTCCACACGCCCTGTTCTTTCAAGCCTTCCGTCAGCCCATCAGAAAAGAATAGAAATACATCCCCCTCTTTAAAAGGGATGACCTGTTCTTTATAGGCGATGGCATCCGTGATTCCGAGCATCGGACCGGGTATTTTGTGAAGAGTAGCCCCGCTCTCTTCCTGGTAATGGTAAAGATGGTTGATGCCGGCTCCGATCGTTGTCGCTTCCTGTTTCCGGAAGTCAAGCTCGCAACAGATGGCAGTGAAATAATACCCTTCCGGCATGAACGGCGCTCCGTTCACATTCACCCATTCGACGGTTTCCTTAAGCGTCATTTTCATATCGAGCGCCTGGGAAAACAGAACGCGGACGGCAGATGTCTGCAGCGCTGTCGCTACCCCGTGCCCCATCACGTCGGCCACATAGAGAAATAGACGGTCTTCCGCTACCCATTTGTAATCATAGAGATCCCCGCTGACTTTAGCAAATGGAAGATAAAGGCTTTCTATATCTACTATCTCAGACATATAATCCTGCGGCAACATCTTTTCCTGAAGCAGCGCTCCCCTGGTGATTTCTTTTTCGAGAAGCTTCTGTTCGCGTTCCTGTTCCTTCACTTTGTAACGGAGTTCGATTTCTGAGACGACCCAACGAGCTAGTTTTTCGAGTCTTTCCGTCTCTTCTTCCGAGAAATCACGCGGTTCATAATCCAGGACGCATAGGGTGCCGAGAACGTTACCGAGACTGGTGACAAGCTCTGCCCCGGCATAGAAACGGTAACCGAATTTCGTTACGAATATATTGTTGTGGAATCGGTCATCCTGATAAGCATCCGGCACGACCATCGTTTCTTTGTTTGCGACGACGTGCTGACAGAAGGCATCTTTCCGGTCCGATTCACGAAAATCGGCTCCCACACAGGATTTAAGCCATTGCCTGTCTTCGGTGATAATAGAAATTAGGCAGGTGGGCACGTCGAAAATATCGGCGACGAGGGCTGAGATCCTGTCGAAAGCTTCATTTTCTTCGCTATCCACAAGGTGCAGGGAATAGAGTTCTTTAAGCCGACGTCGCTCCTCTTCTTTGGAGGAAATGAAAATGTCCGGGCGTTCCGGGTGTTTCTGCATACGAATCTGCTCCTTCGTCTGAATGAGTATGGAAAGAAGAAAGCTTTCTTTTCCTGGTTCGCTTGCTCTATCAACTGGAGGGAGATAGAAAGGTAGTGGGAAGGTTTCTATGTATGGAATGCGGAATACGTATTATCTATTATATAAGATAATGGAGGAATCTCCTACTTATAACGGTCGTAAAAAGGGTATATACAAAATATCGGCAACCGGGACGGAGGTGTAAAATGAAAGTCACATTGAACTATGTATATAAAATTCCGAAAGGCGCGTCTGTCCATTGTGTGACAGAGGAACTAGAGATAGAAGAAGCTCTCGCGCTGGAGAAGGATTTTCATAAAGTGAACCGGGTCCGTGAAGTGACCTTCCGTGATGGCAATGGTCAGGAAAGGCTGAGGAAAGAACTGAAAACGTATATACAGAAAGTCGAAACCGAACCCCATAACGTAAAGGTGTATTTCGACGGGGGATACGAGGCGTCGAACAGACAATCAGGTCTCGGCTGCGCCATTTACTACGAAAAGGACGGGGAGGCCTTCCGCATCAGGAAAAACGCTCTGGTGGAGGAACTCGTATCGAGCAATGAAGCGGAATATGCCGCCCTTCATCTCGCTGTCCAGGAACTGGGGATGCTGGGCGTGCGTTACCTGCCTGTACAAATCATCGGTGATTCAAGGCTCGTCATCAATCAGATGAAAGAAGAATGGCCTTGCTACGACGATACGCTTCTCTCGTGGGCGGACCGGATCGATGCGAAGCTGGCGGTCTACGGGCTCGAGGCGACATATGAGCACATTCCCCGGGCAGAGAATCGGGAAGCGGATCGTTTGGCCAGTCAGGCGCTAGAAGGAGTGACGATAGATAGTCACGTCATGTTGGAATAGGGAGGGACTTATGCGTATTTTCGATGCTCATCTTCACATTATCGAACCGGGATATCCTCTAGTTGAAAATGAGGGATACCTTCCGGAGCCTTTCACGTGTCAGGATTACAGGGAACGTACGGATTCCCTTTCCGCTCCTGTAGAAGGAGGAGCTGTTGTGAGCGGATCTTTCCAGGGGACGGATCAGACGTATATGACCTCGGCGCTTGAGAAGCTTGGATCTGGATTCGTAGGAGTCACTCAGCTTCCTGAAGGGATATCGGATGAAGAGATTCTCGAACTTCATCACCAGGGCGTTCGTGCCGCCCGCTTCAACATCAAGCGTGGCGGCAGAGACATATTGCAAAATCTTTCGTATACAGCCAAAAGGATTTATGATCTGGTCGGCTGGCACGCCGAGTTATATGTGGATGCCAGAGATCTTACAGAGCTCCATAGCACACTCCGGGACCTTCCGGCATTCTCGCTTGATCATCTAGGCTTATCGAAAGAAGGGCTCAGGGTACTTCTTCCGCTGGTAGACGGTGGAGTGAAGGTGAAGGCCACCGGCTTTGGTCGTGTGGATTTTGACGTGGTGGAGGTCCTGAAAGAGATTCATAAGGCGAATCCGGATGCTCTCATGTTCGGGACGGATCTCCCCTCTACTCGAGCTCCAAGACCGTTCCGTAACGAAGATATCCAGTTGATCACAGATAATTTTCCTGAGGAAGATTGCGAGAAAATCCTGTATCAGAATGCATGGAATTGGTATATCAAGGCTTGAAATAATGTATAATGGAATAATCACCAGGAGTAAAGAAGGGATCGTATGAAAAAAGAATTCCTATTTGTTCTTCTGACTTTTGTACTGCTCAGTCTTTCCGGCTTTCATAGCACGATAGATTCGCACGGAGCAGTCTTGAAGGCGCAGGAGAACGTCATTACTTCTCCCGTAGAAGCGGAGGAAGAGCCGTCCGGACTAGCTGGCACGGAACTATTCCTGCTCTTTTCGGCACTCTTTCTTATAGTACGTACCATTTTCGTAGCTATCCTCGTCATTACCAGACGGTTATCCCATTTGACCACGGTTTTTTACGAAGGAGGCTACCTGCCTGTTTTCCATAAGTGTGCATAATCTTATGGAACAGGAGGTGAACGGGAATGTTGGTAATGAGAATTCTGATGATCGCTATGTTTTCTGCGACGGCTCTCAGTGTATTTTTCTATCAGAGCGTGGAGATCCTCGCAGCATTTATGGACTATTTTCAGAAAAAATAAGAGATAAAGGAGGTACCTTGAAAGGGGCCTCCTTTTTTCACAAGAGAGATATTTTTGATTGGGGGAGTTTGGAATGGGGAGAGGTGCAGACACATTCTTGAGTGCATATAACCGGATCGATCAGCAGTTGAACAGGTGGAAAGAAGGGGATGACTATATTCCTTTCGCTTCACTCGTCAACTATTTCAGTAAGCGGAATGCTGTCATCAAGCGATTCCAGAACGATCTTTTGGAGTTTGCCGAATTAAGGAATGCTATCGTCCATAATCGCGTCACGCCGAATTACGTGATTGCCGAGCCCCATGCGAAGACAGTGGACCACATTTTATATATAGAAGAAGAGATTACGAGGCCGAAACTCGTGATTCCGGCATTCGAGAAGCCGGTCAAGACGTTTCATCTTGATGATTCTCTCGCTTCTCTGTTAGATATTGTGAAAGAAAAAGAGTTCTCCCAGTTTCCGGTGTACGGAAGGGAAGGATTCAAAGGCCTGCTTACCCCACGTGGAATTACACAGTGGCTCGCGACTCATATCGACAGGAATCATGTGAACCTGAACGGTACGACAATCGGAGAGGTACTGGCAGTGGAAGTGAGAAGGGATTACGTCAAGTTCATCAGTAGTAAAACCACCGTTCACCAGGCGATGGATATGATGAAAGGAAATCCCGATAAGAACTACAGGCTCGAGGCCATCCTCATAACGGAACGTGGACGTACAGACGAAGAGTTACTCGGCATCATTACGCCCCACCATATCATTGATGAATCCTGAAAAAAGAAAGCCGTCCTGTATGGTACAGGCGGCTTTCCTTTCTATTCTTTCAACATCCTCAATCCATTGAGGATAACGAGGATGGTACTTCCTTCGTGGCCGATTACAGCAAATGGAAGATTCAGGTTCTGCATGAAATTGGCGACGATGAGCAAAAGGATGACGGCTACCGAGAAAACGAGATTTTGCATCATAATTTTCCGAAGGCGGGTGGACAACCGGAAAGAGAGATCAATCTGTTTAAGATCACTGTCGATCAGTACGATATCGGATGACTCGATGGCTGCATCGGTACCGGACCCCATGGCTATGCCCACATCCGCTCTGGCCATCGCCGGTGCATCATTGACCCCGTCTCCGACCATGACGACCGTCTCGTGTTTTTCTTTCAACTTTTCGACCTCTTTCACTTTTTGCTCGGGCATACATTCTGATACCCAGGAGGTAAGACCGGCTTCACGGCTTATGGATGCGGCCGTCGCTTCGTTGTCTCCGGTGATCATGATCGTTTCTGTCCCTCTTCGGTTCAAGGCCTGTATCAACTGCTTGGCTTCTTCTCTGATTTCATCTTTGACAGCAATGATCCCGAGGGTCCGTTCATCCCTTTCAAGAAGCATGACGGTTTTCCCCTCCTGTTGCCATTCTGCTCGTCGCTCTTCAAGTTGAGCAGGTATATCGTTCATGAATCTTGCATTTCCAATGCGGTAATGGTGCTTATCTGTACGCGCAATGACCCCGAGGCCGACTTTCGCTTCTGTTTCAATGACTGTTTCTCCGTTTTTTATTCCTCGCTCCCGGCCGTACGATACAATCGCAGTCGCCAGCGGATGACTCGATTGACTTTCCACGGAAACGATGCCGCTAAGTAGGCGTTCTTCTTCGTTTTCGTCGATAACATAGAAATCGGTGACGACCGGTTCCCCTTTGGTGATGGTTCCAGTTTTATCGAAAGCTACCGCCTCCGCACGGGTGAGCACTTCCAGGTAGGTGCCTCCCTTCATAAGGACGCCTTTTCTTGCTCCGGTGCTCATCCCGGCAAGCAAAGCGGGCATGATGGAGGCTACTACGGCACATGGGGATGCAACGACGAGAAGGACCATGGCCCGGTAAAAGACGGTCTCGAAAGAAAGGTCGAGCACGAGTGGGCTCAGGAGCATAAGACCTACTACGATGAGGACACCGACGACGTAAGGACCTTCGATCTTTTCAATCAGTTGCTGCGAAGGAGGGCGGTTCTGTTTCGCCTCTTCGACAAGCCTGATCATTTTGCGGAACAGGGAATCTTCATCTTTTTTGGTGACGGTCATCAGAAAGGTACCGCTGCCGTTGATCGTCCCATTGAACACGTCGTCCCCTTCTGTTTTTTCCACAGGGATCGGCTCGCCGGTGATCGAGGATTCGTCGATAGAGGAGTGACCGCTTGTTACCGTACCATCCGCCGGCACACGTTCCCCGTTTTTCACTAGGAGTTTCATCCCTTCCTGTAGTTCGGACACCGGAATCTGCTCCGTGGTACCATCGTCATTCTGCAACAGTGCTTCTTCCGGGGCGAGAGTGATAAGACGGGACAAGTCTTTTTCACTTTTTTCGAGCGAGTACGTTTCCATCGCCCCGCTGATCGAGAAGATGAAAATAAGTACGGCGCCTTCCCCCCAGTGTCCGATGACAGCTGCACCGACAGCGGCTAAAATCATGAGAATCTCCACGTTCAGGGAGCGATCTTGATAGAGGTCGAGGACCCCTTCTTTCGCTTTATAGTACCCCGCCGTGATATAGGAAAGAATATAAAAGAAGATTGCGAGACTTTCGCTTACCTGCCAGATACTTATGGCGAGCAGCAGAAATAGACCGCCGATCAGAGCGAATACGGTTTCCTTCTGCTTGAGGAATTTATTCATCGGAAACAACCTCCTATCTTTTTAAAACAGTTTTCAGATTAAAATTATTATAATCTATAATGGTGTGTTAGTAAAGAAAGGTGACTGATGAATTATTTGTGAAATACTTCACAAATGTATTGTAACATGCCTGGCGAACGGTTACTATAAAAGTAGATCAAAGGGGGTAACATCATGCTTTTGCTGACTGCTTCTGCTGCTATCATTTTTCCATTCTTATTTCTCGTGGTACTTCGCATGCCCGCTAAAAAAGGGATGACGTTCAGCGCATTTCTCGTGATTCTGCTCGCTTACATCGTATGGGGGATGAAAGAAAGGGTGATCGGCGCTTCGATTCTTGAAGGTGCGCATAAAACTTTGACGATTCTTTTCATTCTTTTTGGTGCGATCGTACTTCTGAACACGCTCAGAAGAACCGGAGCCGTGGACAGGATCAATCAGGGCTTCCGCAATATTTCTCCGGATATGAGAGTCCAGGCGGTGATCGTTGCGTTTCTTTTCGGTTCATTGCTCGAAGGGGCGGCCGGGTTCGGTACTCCTGCAGCGGTTACAGGTCCTTTGCTGGTCGCTCTCGGTTTCACACCTCTTGCTGCTGCGACTCTCGCGCTCGTTGCTGATAGCACGGCTGTACCGTTCGGGGCGGTAGGTACGCCTATACAGGTCGGTCTCGGGAACCTGCCGGAAGCGGGAACTGCTTTTTATAACGAAGTCGCTGTACGTGTAACACAGATCGATATGTTCGTCGGTTCGTTCATTCCATTGGTTCTCGTTGTACTGCTCGTTCTGTTTTTCGGGAAAGAGAAGCGGGCGAAAGACATTATAGAAATGCTTCCGTGGGCACTGATGACAGGTGTCACCTATACGGCTTCAGCTCTATTGTATGCGAACCTGTTCGGTTTTGAGTTCGTCGCTATTCTGGCTGGGCTCACCGGGCTGTTCGTCGCGTCGGTAACCGCGAAAAAAGGATGGCTGCTGCCGGAAAAAGCCTGGACGGGTGCGAAGACATCCCAGGAGGAAGAGACGACATCCGATATGCCGCTGATATCTGCCTGGGCTCCGTATGCCATCATCGTTCTTCTATTACTGCTTACGAGAATTGTGCCTTTCGTGAAAGAAGCTGCGCTCACCTGGATAGACGGGACATGGAACAATGTGCTCGGCGTAGAGGGTATCACTTCTGAGTGGCAGGTCCTCTATTCTCCGGGGGCCGTACTCATTCTTGCAACGATCCTTTCTGTCTGGATCCAGCGTAAACCTCTGCGTTACTTTATGGAGGCTTCCAAAGAATCCATCATCTCCATGAAAGATGCCGGACTTGCTTTACTTGCCACCTTAGCGCTTGTTCAAGTATTTGCTAACTCCGGAATCAACACCGCAGATCTTGTGAGCATGCCTCAATATATCGCAACGATCCTTTCTGAAAACCTCGGTTTCATGTGGTTGTTCGTCGCTCCATTTCTCGGGGAAATCGGTTCATTCATCACTGGGAGTGCTACGGTATCTACCCTGACCTTCTCCCCGGTTCAGTACAACATCGCTGAGAATACCGGGCTTAGCATCCAAACGGTGCTTGCTTTGCAGCTCCTCGGATCTTCTGCCGGTAACATGATCTGTGTGCACAATGTGGTGGCGGCGGGTACAGTCGTCGGACTTTCCGGCAAAGAAGGGGACATCATCCGGAAAACGGTCACCCCGGCTCTCTGGTACGGAGCAGCTGTCGGAGTTATCGCCATAATCATTTTCGGGTGACTAAAGGGATGATTCTATTATCCGATATTAAATAGAAGGACGTGGACATTTTAGTAAGGAAACGGAAAATGGGAGAAATGAAGAGTAATTGAACAATATTTCAATTCAGGACCTGCTTTGAGCGGGTCTTTTTTCTTAACCGGGGCACGTTCTTATGAAAAATAAGGTTTGGGCGTAACTTTTTAGGGAAAAAGTAATGGTATATTGTTACTGATGGTAATTATGTAAAACTATTAACCGTATTTATAAAGTTCAGGGCAGCTTGAAAAGAAAGAGATAGTATATGAAGAAGGGGAGAAAAAAGCATGGGATGTAACAACTGTATTGTCGGGAACCTGATTGTGGATGTGAAGGTGACAGGGGAAGGGAATATGACCGCGATGCCAAGTCTTATGTCATTTATCCAAGCGGAAGACATTCAGCAGAACAGTGAGGAATACATATTACGTATGGAGGAAGCGGATGCCGTGGATTTCGCTGACTTTAGTGGAGATCATCTGGATCGTACTCAGATCTTTTATAAAGTTCCTGATAAAGACTGGGATGTAATTGAAGGCATCTATGATCTTTCGGAACATAAGTGGATTGATGACGTCATCAAGAAACGCTTAGTCACTTGTCACTATCAGCCGATCGTGACAGATAATGGCGATGTATACGCCTACGAGATGCTTGCAAGGTTCTACAACGAAGAAGGAGAAACGATTTTTCCGGGAGAGATTTTCGGTGCAGCTAAGGAGAGAGGGCGTCTCTATGCTCTGGACCGCCTGTGTCGTATGACCGCTGTGAGACATTCGGTCAATTTGAAAGACAAGCTTGCCTTCATCAATTTCATCCCTACTTCGATATACAATCCGGAGTTCTGCCTGCGCTCGACGACGGCACTCGCTACTCAACTTTCGGTAGATCCAAGACAGCTCGTGTTTGAAGTGGTCGAGACGGAACAGGTGAAAGACGTGGAACATCTGAAGAGCATTCTGAATTATTATAGATCCAAAGGGTTCCAGTATGCCCTTGATGATGTCGGGGAAGGGTTCAGTACGATGACCATGCTTCAGGATATCAAACCTAATTACATGAAGCTTGATATGAAGTATGTGCAAGGGGTAGCTGATGATGAGTCCAAGCAGAAGGTTGCTAAACAGTTCCTGACGCAAGCCAGAAAAGACCGGGCTGTACCGCTGGCTGAAGGGATCGAGGAAGAGGAAGACTTTGAATGGCTTAAGAAGGAAGGGTATCAGCTGTTTCAGGGGTACATGTTCGGTAAGCCTTCTCCGGAAGTAATCGCATAACTTATTATTCATAGTAGTTTTGTTTGTTTTGAATGAAAACAGGGAAAGGCTACTAACAGGAGGGATAAGATATGGCTGATGAAATGACGTTTCGTATTGAGTCAAAAGGAAAAGGGATGCGCTCGGATGTGGAGACGAGGAAGCATTCCATGGTTGTAGATGAGCCGCCGAATATGGGCGGAGAAGATACAGGTCCGGACCCGCTGACGATGATGCTGTCGGCACTTGCCGGGTGTGAGAATGTTGTAGCTTCCATGGTAGCCGAGGAACTCGCATTCGATCTCGAAGGCATCGATTTCGACATCAGTGGCACCATCGACCCGCGTGGATTGAAAGGTGTGGAAGGCGTACGTCCTTACTTTCAGACGGTGACGATCGAAGCGAAAGTGAAAACATCTGAAACAGAAGAACGGATCGCTGAATTACAACGCATTACGGATCAGCGTTGTCCGGTTTACACAACGATGGAAGCGGCAGGCGTGGATCTTAAATCCGACTGGTCGAAAGCTTAATGACAGAAACGAAGAAAACCCCCGATGTCCCGGGGGTTTTTGTGATGATCAGGTCAATGGTGCTTCATATCAGTTCTTTGATCTTCTCTTCGGCTTTCTGGGGGGAAGTCTGTGGAGCATAGCGTTCGACGACGTTTCCGTTCTGGTCCACAAGGAATTTCGTGAAGTTCCATTTGATGCTGCCACCGAACATTCCGCTCGACTCATCCTTCAAATGCTTGAATAGTTCATGCGCATCGTCTCCATTCACTTTTATCTTTTCATGCATCGGGAACGTTACGCCATACGTCAGTCGGCATGTTTCTGCTGCATCCTGGGCGGACCCCGGTTCCTGATTCGCAAACTGGTTGCTCGGGAAGCCTAGCACCACAAGGCCTTCATCCTTATATTTTTTATAAAGACCTTCGAGATCATCGAATTGTCCTTTCAACCCGCATTTCGTGGCTGTATTTACAATCAGCATCACATTGCCCTTGTATTCGTCGAGCTTGTACTGTTCTCCATTTTCCTTCGTTACCTCAATATCATAGATACTCAAATCGAAGCCCTCCTTTTCTTTCATCTTACCGAAAAAATCAAAAAACTGATAATAAAATGAATCACTTTAAATCAAGATGTTTGATTTAAAGATTTGTTAAGTGGTAGTATGAAATTATTAAAGAAATTAAATACTTACTGATGAGGTGATGAATGATGGGATTCTTGGATAGGTTCAAAGGAGACAATGATTCAAATGATGAAATAAGAGAAAGAGTGAAGCTGGCGATCGTTTATTATAGTTCGACAGGAACGAACTACAAGCTGGCTAAATGGGCAGAAGAAGCTGCGGAAGAAAAAGGGGCAGAAGTGAAGCTTGTGAGGGCTCCGGAGCTGGCTCCTATGGAAGCGATCGAACAGAACCCTGCCTGGAAAGCACATTATGAGGCTACCAAAGACGAAGTGCCGGAAGCTCAGGTTGCCGATCTCGAATGGGCTGATGCCATTCTGTTCAGTACACCGACCCGTTTCGGAAACGTCCCGGCCCAAATGAAGCAATACTTTGATATGGCCGGTGGGCTCTGGGCGGAAGGAAAGTTGGTCAATAAAGTAGTGAGTGCCATGAGCTCTGCCCAGAACTCGCACGGAGGACAGGAACAGACGTTGAAAAGCCTCTACACAACGATGATGCACTGGGGCGCGATTATCGCAGCACCTGGCTATTCGGATGCGGTAACGTTCGCTGCAGGAGGCAACCCTTATGGAACAAGCGTTACAGTAGACGGAGAAGGTAACATGCAGGAAGATGTGGAAGAAGCAGTCAGGCATCAGGCGAGACGTACGATTGCAGTGGGTACTTGGGTGAAGAACGGAAATAAATGACGAATAATAACTCCGGATCGTAGAAGGGCGATCCGGAGTTTTCTCATTCATCCGTATTAATGAAGTTGTAACGGGAATCGAGATATCCCTTTATTTTCTTCGCCTTCGTGTTCTCACCTTGTAACCACTGGTCAAAATTGAAGATAAGCGGCAGACGGTCCGCCCCGTGAGCAAACCACGCTTGCTTCTTGTCGGGTACATAAGCAGCAGTATGAATCGTTCCGGCCCATGCTCCGTACTTGTAGGAAAATACCTTCTCCTCCGCATTGTTCAGAAGCTGATAGGATTTATAGATATCTTCCGGGGAAGCATTCTCCATAGTGTTGTAGCGGTTAAGGGAGTCTTCCATCCGGAAGCGGTTCTCTTCCGTCAGCCGGTGGAAGTGATTCGTACTTACATTGCCTTCTCTTACCTTCACTTCACGGGACGAGGCTTCGACGACGACGGAACGCCCATGGCTATCAAGAAGAACGTAGCTGAAGGCCCTCCGGTGAGGAATCTCCTTCAGGAAATCGATTGCTTCCTCTATGGTGCGATTGTTCTCGAGAACCATTCTTCCTATCATATTGCAGAGGAAGCCGCTGTCAGAACCTACGCGGTTTACGAAGTTATATCCCATGACCAGTCCATGCTCATTCATCCCGTCGGTGCGACCGGTGATTTGCATAGAAGGCCCGATAGTTGCATAACCATAATCTGAAGGAGCATATAATACATACCTTCCTTCATAAGCGGAAGGGTCACTGTCATAGTTTCGGACGAGTACGTTTTCATTAGTGAAAATGGAGCAGCCGCTCTTCCCGAACTCCAGGTAATACCCGCCGAAGTTCTGGACCGCTTCTTCCATCGATAGTTGCAATGCTTCAGCGAGCCCCCGGATTTCTTCCCATATTCCCGGGGAGAATGTTTGGAGCATTCCTTTCACTTCACCAAAATCTATAAGAAAGTGGCGTTTTCGTTTTCCTTCCCACTGCTTGTCGCGGTTCGGAAGGATCGGAGAGTGCTTCAGCCATTCTCCCTGCCGATAACCGAAATCATAATGGGATCCGCGAAATTGATGTACGTCACTATATACTTGCTTCACTATTGATTTATCCCCTTTGGTCTATGATGTAGGTCAAGTTTAATGAATAGAAGGTTCACCTGCAATATTTCTGCTTTCGGATGAGTATTTCCCGGGTAATAGGGAAGAGGAATGGATAATTTCACGAATTATTCAAAAATAATCATATCATGACGTTTAGACCCCTATGGGTAAGAGGGAATATATAAATGTATAGAAAAGTTGCTGAGTAATCAGATCATGAAGGAGGAGATACGGGATGACCAAAAAAATTCTCGTAGCGTATGATGGAAGTGATTTGAGTAAACAGGCTGTACAAGAAGCGAAAAAGCAGGCTTGTGATGCCCCTGAAAAAGAAATTCATGTAATATCAGTGGTCAACACAACAGGTCCTGTAACGAATGCGACGATGGCAGAAGCTGTCGGGAAAGAACTGGCCGAACGTTTTGAAACGGAAATGGAAGCACTGAAGACAGAACTCGAGACGGACGATTCCATAACCGTGAAAACAGAAATCAAAGTCGGAGAGGCGGAAGGTAATCCTGGTGAGAAGATATGTGCCTATGCCGAAGAGCACGATGTCGATCTCATTGTCCTCGGAAGCCGTGGGCTCGGAGGAGTAAGGAAGTTCCTATTGGGTAGTGTCAGTAACAACGTCGTACAAAAAGCGACCAAACCCGTGCTGATTATCAAATAAGAGAAAATGAAGGGGGGAACCTCTTCATTTTTTTGTAGAGCCAGAGGGGAAGTTATGTGGTAGAATAAACGAAATAGGCATTTGCTACTATACGATTCTGAAGAGAGGGTAGGTATGACTCCTTACATCCTTGCCGTTTTGTGTACATTCTTCCTCGGTTTACTAGTGAATCTTCTGCGCTTCAAACAAAAAAATGCATCTCACCGGCTCGTTCTTATAGGTGGAAGCGCCCTTGCAGTCATTCTGATCGATGTCGTGTATCCATCAGCTGATATAGAGTGGCTCGTGCTATTATTCATAGGCGTAAGCGTCGCTACTTCTCGTCTTCATGGAGCTGTTTTCTCTATTGTACTATCGGTTTCCTATCTGATTCTTCGGGGATTTCCTGTGGAATTGTTGGAAGTGGTCACGTATCCCCTGTTCGCTGTTACACTTCTGTATCTTTTAGATTATATCAATGAACTGCGTCGTCAACGACAACGCAGGCTCGACTTGGCATTACATACGTCGAAACAATTGAATATCTTCCGGGAAGTCAGTTATAAAATCCAGCAGACGATGGATGAAAATCAGGTTCTGCAGATTATTCTGACCGCAGTCACTGCCGGCTACGGGTTCAGTTTCAACCGGGCTATGGTCTTTCTGTTATCTGAAGACGGGAAGCGACTGGAAGGGAAGATGGCGACCGGACCATTGACACCGGAAGAAGGTTTTGAAACCTGGCAGTTGATTGCCGAGAATAAATACAAACTGAACGATTTGTTCCGCCTCAAAGAAATAGAGAAAACGATCGATCATCCTTTGAATGAAAAGGTAAGACGTCTTTCTTTGAGACTCGATGGAAATACGATAGTGGAACAGGCGATGAAGCAGCGAAAACCGTTCATTTGCAAAAGGTCAAATGAAAGCGATATCGTAAGGAAGAGGTTGGAGCTCCACTTTCAAATGGAGGAGTGCGCCATCATCCCTTTCTTTCACCAGCAGGACGTAATGGGAGTCATGTTCATCGATAATCCAGTGAACAACCTTCCAATCACAGACGAGTGGGTCGATCAGGTTCTCCCGCTGACGCACCAGGCTTCCATCGCGCTATATCAGTCCAAGCTCTATAATCGCATCGAAGAACTGGCTCAAAAAGACGGACTTACCGGTTTGTTCAATCAGCGTGTCTTCCAGCAGGATATCGAACGTTTCCTGGCTGGGAAGAAACAGGCTCCTGTCTCTCTTGTGCTGATGGATATCGATCATTTCAAGGTGTACAATGATACCAATGGCCATCTGCTTGGGAATGAAGTCTTGACTCAACTCGCAGATATCCTTGAAGCATCGGTGAAGTCGTTCGGTCATGCTTATCGTTTCGGTGGCGAGGAATTCGTGCTTCTGCTACCGGACACATCACTCGTGGACGCAAAAGACATCGCTGAAACCATAAGAAACCTTATAGAGACGACCGAATTCCCTTCAGAATCCAGTCAACCAGGGAAGATACTTACGGTCAGCGTAGGGGTCTCCTCCACCGAATTGGATGAAACGATGTGCGCAGAGGAACTGATCGAAATTACGGATGAAGCTTTGTACGAAGCGAAGAGTTCAGGTAAGAACAAAGTCGTGACGACAGAGGAGCATGTGTTATGAGCGGGTTCAGTATCGTCAGCCTCGGTTTGTTGTTTATCGTTACGGTATTGGGGACAGGACGTTTTTTCTATTTTCGGGAAATAAACAAATCCATAGAGCGTAAGATGAGCCAGTTCCACATGAACCTTGAAGAAATAGAATGCTCCTTTGAACAGATCGTCTATTTCGTTACGCTCCCGAGCCATTTACCTCTTATGCAGACAACGACCAAGGATGACATCCATCTTCAGTATGATATGGAAAAGGGCCTCTTTCCAAAGCTGATCGGCTTGAAAGTGTACATAGATTCAGGAGAAGAGCGGAGGATGATCGCTTACCTGCCTATGGAACAATTCCGTATCCCGAAGCTCGATCGTCTGTATGTGAAAAGGGAGTTGACTGGGGAGATGTATCAAAAGACCGCCGCAGCAAAAGTGATGCTGGTCTGTACGCAGGAAGAAATTAAGGAAGAAGTCTATCACCAGTTGAAGGTGGGACAGTTTGATATTGGAGGAGGAGTATAATGAATACGATGGAATTAGGGAAAAGCGGTCTGCATGTACCGCAAATAGGGCTGGGATGTATGCGCATGTCCGGCTTGTCAGCCAAAGAAGCCCGGTCGATGATCGATAAGTCTCTCGATCTCGGTATTGACTTTTTCGACCATGCCGATATTTACGGAAAAGGGGAATCAGAGGAAGTGTTCGCCAATGCCATCGAACCCTCGCTTCGTGAAAAAATGACCCTTCAGTCCAAATGTGGCATCAGAAACGGATTCTTCGATTTTTCGAAAGACCATATCATTTCTTCCGTAGAAGGCAGTCTGAAACGGTTGAACACGGATTATTTGGATATATTACTGTTGCACCGTCCGGATGCGCTTATGGAACCTGAGGAGGTTGCGGAAGCATTCTCGGAGCTCGAGAGTGCCGGGAAAGTCCGCCACTTTGGTGTAAGTAACCAGAATCCGATGCAGATGGAATTGTTGAAGAAACATCTCGATCAGGATCTCATCGTGAATCAGGTGCAGCTGAGCCTGATGCAGACAGTGATGCTCGATCATGGTTTCAATGTAAACATGGAAAACGCCCCGGCAGTGAACCGGGACGGAGAAATCATCGAGTATTGCCGGGTGAATGATATTTCACTTCAGGCCTGGTCCCCGTTCCAGCACGGGATGATCGAGGGTGCTTTCATCGGAAATAAAGATTTTCCTGCCATCAATGAAAAACTCCAGGAAGTGGCTTCCCGTTACGGAGTTACGGATTCGGCGATCGCGATTGCCTGGATCATGCGCCATCCGGCAGGGATCCAGCCGATCGTCGGAACCATGAACAAGCAGCGTCTTGAAGATATTTCGAAAGCTTCGGACGTGTCGCTTACCAGAGAAGAATGGTACGAATTGTACAGGGCTGCCGGTAACGACCTGCCTTAAATGGAATAAGCCTCCCGGGATCAAATCCTCGGGAGGCTTATTTATCAGGAAGAACCGCTCGTGGCACTGGCAGCAGCCGCAGCACCTACAGCTGCGAAGACAGATGCGTTTGTTGCTTGAATCGCCTGATTCACCGCTTTTCCGTACGGGTTCCGTTTCGCCCATTTCCTGATCTGCTTCTTCTTCTGTTTGGCTTCTTCTTTCGGAAACACTTGCTTGACGAGATCACAAGCGTCAATAAGACTGAGAAGGATGAGCGTACGAGGTTCCGGAGGTTCTGTGGATTCAAAAGCCTCGTTCAGCTTCGTGCGTATCTCCTGTTCATAGGAAGCGTCCTTGGATGGGTATTTTTTTCGTTTGAAAACAAATAGAATTTCTTTTTCCTTCTCTTCTAAAACACCACGCTCCGCGAGGCGAGTCATCATTCCTTTTTTCTTCTTTTTCATGCGATAGCCGAATTTCTCGACCCATCCTTTGATTTTAAGTTCTTTACCGAAATTCTTGATTTCTTCGAAAATCTCGTTCAGATAGGGATCGTCGACAGGTGTAGTGTCTGTCACGACGAGTTTCTTCCCGTCTGCTTTGACTCGTTCCCTCAAGGCAAGCTCGCCGATAAATGCTCCGGCAAGGCCGAAATCAAGAGACGAGTTGGCTCTCGCGACGACCGTTCCTTTTTTATCGTGAAGAGCCAGTAGCAATAGTTCTTCCGCAATCGTGAACATACATTTCACTCCTCCTGTTATGATACCTATATAGACATTATAAGAAAACGTTTTACTTTTTTCGAGGAAAGAGGGTTATATGCATGGGTAAAGTTACTGTAATTGGAAGTATTAACATGGATCTCGTCGTCTCGACGACTCACATGCCGGGACAGGGGGAAACGGTTCTTGGCAAAGAATTCATTACGTATCCAGGAGGTAAAGGAGCAAACCAGGCTGTTGCTGCTGCAAGAACAGGAGC
Organism: Salimicrobium halophilum; assembly: GCF_900100295.1. Taxonomy (GTDB): domain Bacteria; phylum Bacillota; class Bacilli; order Bacillales; family Halobacillaceae; genus Salimicrobium; species Salimicrobium halophilum. Next base: position 230,532 of record NZ_FNEV01000004.1, on the reverse strand, counting down.
AGAAGTGACGATGATCGGAGCAGTAGGAAGAGATGCTTTCGGTGAAAAAATGATGGAGAATCTTCACAAAGAAGGAATCGATACAAAGCATGTGGCCCTTGTTCCTGAACAGTCCACTGGTACGGCTACGATCATTCTTTCAGATGGAGACAACAGGATTATCGTCGCACCTGGAGCGAATCATGAACTGTCGAAAGAAATGGTCGCACAAAAGAAAGAAGAGATTGAGACAAGTGATGTCGTGCTGATGCAGTTGGAGATTCCGATCGAGGTGGTGGAAGAGGTGACTGTAATAGCTGCGGAGGCTGGTGTTCCTGTCATTCTGAATCCGGCACCTTACCGGAATCTTTCTGAGAATATACGAAACAGAGTCTCTGTACTGACACCGAATGAATCGGAGTACAACCAGATGCATTCTTCTCTTACAGGAGAAGAAGAGATAGTGATCACCCGTGGAGAAGAAGGGGTGGAACACAAAGGTGAAATGATCGGTGGATATTCGGTCGACGTGGTTGATACCACGGGAGCGGGTGATACGTTCAATGGAGTGTTGGCAGCGCGTATCGCCGAAGGAGAAAAAGTGAAAGAGGCTATTGTAGTAGCGAATGCAGCTTCCGCTCTTTCAGTTACAATGAAAGGAGCGCAAAGCGGGATGCCATTCAGGGAAGAAGTCGAGGCATTTCTTGAAGATAATAAAGACCCGGGTTCCTGAGGAGGGACCCGGGTCTTAAGGTGAACGAAAAAGGAATTCAATCCTGTTTGTCGCGGTCTTTCCGATATTTCTTCTCGCTTTGGGATTCGTCCCGGAAGTGCTGCTTATCTTTATTGCTCTTCTCATCGATTTCAAGTTCTTCCATCGGAATGTCATCCGTCAGTTCTTCTTCTTTGAACTTCTCCGCAAGCTCCGTGCGTTCTTCCTCATTCACACGCTTCTCGTTATTATCTACGCTATGATCTTTGCCTTTATCGCTCATCGTTACATCGCCTCCTGTAAAAGTCTGTCTGTTACTTTTCCTTTTTTTGTGCGATGTTAAACGTGTCTTCGGTGGCGAAAAGGCGGGAGATTTCTACGATGGTTTCACTGGCTTTCTCCATGTTGTCGAGGGAAATGTATTCGTACTTTCCGTGATAGTTCTCCCCACCAGTGAAAATATTCGGTGTCGGAAGTCCCATATAGGAGAGCTGTGACCCGTCTGTACCTCCACGGATCGGGCGGATGAGCGGTTTTATACCTTTATTCTTCATCGCCTGCTCTGCTGCATCGACAATCTCCATTACAGGTTCGATTTTCTCTCCCATGTTGTAATACTGGTCTTCCATCTTCACCAGGATGGCGGACTCGCCGTAGGTAGCGCGAAACTCTTCTGCGATTTTGTTGATATATTCCTTACGTGCGGCGAATTTCTCTTTGTCATGGTCGCGGATGATATAGCCAAGTCTTGCTGTTTCCACGTCCCCCTCCATTTGAATCAGATGATAGAAGCCTTCTTTGTCTTCTGTGAATTCAGGTGCTTCGTAGGTCGGAAGGGAATCATGGAAAGCCATCGCCATTTTGGAAGCATGAACCATGCTGTTTTTGGCGGATCCGGGGTGTACGTTTCTTCCCTGGAACATAATCATCGCACCGGCAGCATTGAAGCTCTCATATTCCAGTTCTCCGAGCTCCCCGCCATCAATGGTATAGGCGAGATCGGCGCCGAATTTCTCCACGTCGAAGTGGTGCGGTCCTTTCCCGATTTCTTCGTCCGGCGTGAAAGCGACCCTGATGTCTCCGTGTGGAATGGACGGGTTCTGGATCAGGTGATGCATCGCTGTCATGATTTCAGCGATTCCAGCTTTGTTGTCGGCTCCGAGTAGTGTGGTTCCATCTGTCGTAACCAATGTATGCCCGGTGTATTTAAGAAGCGATGGGAAGTCGTTCGGGGACAGAGTCACAGCCTCATTAAGCTTAAGGTCTTTGCCATCATAATCCTCCCACACTTGCGGGTTGACTCCTGTGCCGGTGAAATCCGTGGCTGTATCGATATGAGCCAGGAAGCCGATCGTCGGAATTTCTTTGGCCGTGTTGGAAGGGAGTGTGGCCATGACGTAGGCGTTTTTGTCGACGGATACATCGTCCATGCCGATAGCTTCGAGTTCCTCTACGAGTTTATTCGCAAGATCCCACTGCTTTTCCGTGGAAGGGGTCGTTCCTGTATCTTCGCTTGATTGGGTATCGATTTTCACGTAGCTCGTGAAGCGTTCCAGTAGTTCCTGTTTCATAGATGTAGTCTCCTTTTTGTGTTAGGTTCAGGCATGGTCGGGTAGTTATCCGATAGATTTTCATTAGTCAGGGAAGGAAAGTGTCTCATATCATTTATTATCAGACGATTCCTGTGGACCGCTTTTGAAAAAATGAAGGAAACCACCAGTTATGCGACGCTTTTGCCTCCTGCTCGTCTGTTTTTTGTATCATAGTCATCTCAGGTCCGCTTCTCCAGCGAAAAACAGTGCTTCATTTCAACGTTTCAAGAAACTCCGAATAAACCGAGCGATAGAGCGAAAGATCCGGGTCTTCCGTCTCCGGAACCTTCCCGACAATCGGGAGTCCAGTCGTACGTTCGAGCATTTCCGGGTTGTGCCTCACTCCGACAGAAGGGAAGTCCGGGTAGCGGTTCAGAACGATGCCGCGCAGATCGACATTCTTCTGTTTCGCATAGGCAACGGTCATCGTCGTCTGGTTCAGCGTTCCTACACCGGCATCCGCGACGAGAAGTCCCGGCAAGCCGAGATCGTTCATCAGTTCAGGGATGCCGTAGTGTTCATCGATCAGAGGTACAGCAAGACCTCCGGAACCTTCAACGATGACGAGGTCATGCATCTTTTCAAGAAATTCATAATCACGCAGGATCCGCTCCGGCTCAATCAACCTGTCTTCCATGCTGGCGGCCAAGTGCGGAGATACCTTAGGTTTGAATAGATATGTACATAGCACATCGCCGAGCTCTGGATCATAAACTTCCCGGTAGCGATCGGCATCCGGAGAGGTCTCAGCCTCGGTCGCTCCGCACTGTACGGGTTTATAAGCGACGGCATCAATGCCTTTTTCCCGTAAAGCTTGGATCAGGGACGTGACGAAGGAGGTCTTTCCTACGTTCGAGTGGGTTCCTGTAACAAATATTCCTGGCATATATCTCTTCCTTTCTCCTTCTATCTTATCAGAAAAAGAGGGTGGGACGATAAGGTTTGTCTGACAGCCTTTAAAAGGCTTCATGGAATGGATAATTGTGGTAGTATAGAACTTAGGTATAGTCGATAGGACACAGGGAGGAGAGGTTACGTGGAGACGTTCGGACTCATGGGCTTCATTTTTGGAATGCTAGGATTCACTTTCGGTCTTTCAGCTTTTACGACGGCTATGGCAAGCAGCAAAAAAGTGAAGGAACTCGAAGGTAGAATCGCTGATTCAGAGAAAGATCATAAAGAATAAGAAAAGGGCTCAGAACATGCTTGTTCTGAGCCTTTTGCTGAACTACTAACCATTAAAAATCGTCTGATTCAATTCATGGTCTTTGACGTAAGCTTCAGGAAGCAGGATTTTCTCGAAGTCGAATTCCCGTAAATCTTCCCCTTTATCGACGAGATTCGGCAAGTCCGGGTTGGCGAGTGCGCCGGTGCCGATGGCCACTAGATCTGTCTGACCTTCCTTGATCAGCTGTGCCGCTTTCACCGGGTCCTGCAACTTACCGTTGGCGATAACCGGAAGCTGGCTGAAGAGTTTCGCAGCTTCAGCGAGCGTTTTCGTATCCTCTCCGAAAGACGAAGCGGCTGCATCGGCATCCGTCGTATGAACGTAGTCGAGTGGGGCGTTTCCGAGCGCTTCGAAAATGGTCCGTGCTTCTTCTTCCCCGCCGGCCCACTTATGCTCACCGTCAGAAACTTTCGCCTGGGAAATGCGGATTCCTACCGGGTATTCTTCTCCGACAGCCGCGCGTACTTCTTCAATCACCTCAAGGACGAACTTCAGACGATTCTCTGGAGACCCACCATACTCGTCCTCGCGCTGATTGAAGTAGTCCGTCAGAAACTGATCGAGCAGATACCCGTTCGCTCCATGAAGTTCGATTCCATCGAACCCTGCGTCTTTAGCGCGCAGAGCACTGCGGACGAATCCTTCTTTCACTTCCACGAAGTCATGATCATCCATCGCCCGTGGTACAGGGAAAGGTCCGGAACCTCCGTAAAAGCCGAGCTGTTCCCCTTTCGGCTGTATGGCTGAAGGGGCGATCGTTTCGTCTGTATACGCGTTACCCTGGCTTTGAGCTCCGGCGTGCATGAGCTGAGCAATGATGGCAGAGCCTTCTTCATGGACAGCTTCTACGACCGGCTTCCAGGAGTCCGCCTGTACGTCACTCGCGAGCCCCGGCTGGTTATTGTAACCCTGACTGTAGCTTTGGTCAGGATAGATTCCTTCTGTAATGATGGTACCGAATCCGCCTTTGGCGAAGCGGCGATAGTATTCTTTCATCGTATCATTCGCCCGTCCATCCTGTTCCGCACTGATCCGTGTCATCGGCGAAACGACGAAGCGGTTATTTACTGTTTGATTTAAAAAGTCGTACTCTCTGAATAACATGAAAGTCACTCCCTGGTGTGTATTATCTCACCTTTAGTTCATAACCTTTTCTCTTGATTTCAAAACATAACAAAGAAAGTCGTGCTTGTCTGGTCCTTGAGTTTTGTGATGGTTCTTGCGATAATGAACCAAGAATTTCCTTTGTTTTGAATACAAGGAGGGGGTACTATCGGAGGGAAAGTTTTTCAGGAAATGATGAAACCGCTTTTTTTGATTTTTGGCATATTTTTTATAAGCATTTCTTCCTTATTCGTTGCGCCGCAGGGATTCTTGTGGCCGGGAATCGCGGCGATCATAGAAGTAGGAAAACGAACGGTCAACCCGGAAGAGCTGATCTACATAAACCCGACCTCCGGGGTCGAGCGGGACCTGTTCCCCATTATCTTCGAAGCCTTTGCCAATACGATGGGTGTCCTTACGCTTGCTTTGGCTGTTTCTGTGGCCATAGCCAGTGCAGGGACGTTTCTATTGTGGCTTGCTCCGGAAAAATGGACGACCGGCGTGCGTTCTGTGACGTCGCTACTTTCCACGATTCCGGATGTCATGTACGTATTGAGTGCGCAGCTTGTGATGGTGTGGATCTATACGACATTCGATTGGCGGGCTATTGAATTCACCGGTGCCGGCACAGAAGATGCGATTCTATTGCCGGCTTTGGTGCTGGCGATTCTTCCTACCATCTATTTTCTCCATTCGATGCTCGATTTCGTCTATGAAGAAAAGGGGCAAGACTATCATGAACTTGCTGTGAGCAAGGGTATGCCGAAAGCACACATCCTGATTCTTCATATAAGCAGGAATGTACTGGTGAAGTTCGTCTATCAGGGGAAATTCATCATCGGTCTGACGGTCAGCAATCTATTCATCGTAGAATATTTGTTCAATAACTTCGGAATGACGGCTTTTCTTGTCGAATATGCACAGCCTCCGGTCTTCTTCGTGACGGCGATGCTGTTCTTTATTCCTATTTATCTGACGTTAAAACTGTTGGAAGTCTTCGTATTCATCACAACGAAGCAGGAGGTGGATCTATGAACAAAAAGTTCTGGCTTCAGCCACGCTTTCTCATCAGCTCCTTATTTCTTGTCGTCATGGTGACCGCCAGCTTCATCCACGCCTGGTTTTTTGATAGTCACATTCCGCAGACTCCATTTATAAATCTGGGAGAGAATGTCGTAGGGCCTCCGTTCCCACCTTTCGAGTATTCGATTCTTGGGACGGATTCAAACGGCGTTCATCTGTTTTATCAGATTCTTCAAGGTGCCAAATATACGATTCTGGGGGCTCTTGCGATTGCAGGAATCAGTTTCAGCCTAGCTCTTCTCATAGGTATACCGCTCGGGTTCAATAGAAGAGGGACATCGAAGTGGGTGGAGCACACGATTTCCGTGCTTTACTTCGTCCCTGCATCGATCATCGCCTATCAGCTTCTGAATCCTCTGATGAGAGAGCAGCTATCAGGATTTGCGACGAGCCTGACTTATCGTCTGGTGGCAGAAGTTCTCGTCATCGCGATCCTTTTGACCCCGCCGGCGACGGTGCTGATTGCTAACCTGACCGGGGAGTTTCTGAAGAAGGATTACGTCATTTCCAGTCGCCTGATCGGATCAGGAGCGTGGCGGATCACCCGTCAGCAGCTGTTCCCTTACCTGAAAAATCATATCCTCGATTTATTTAGCAGACAGACGATCCAGGCCGTGCTTGTCATGACTCATTTGGCTGTCTTCGTCGTTTATTTCGGAGGCACAGGGATTGGGTTCGGGATGGGTGGAGGTCCTCCATTTCCGGTGACGAATGAATGGGCATCTCTCATCGGTATGAAGTATTACACAATCCAGACATCTGCCCCGTGGCTCGTTCTCGTACCTCTTATCTTTCTGCTTCTGTTCCTGCTGTCTGTCATGGGGATTACCGGAAGTATAAAGAGGCATGGAAACGTGGATTCATCTGTGAAAGAGGAAGAACAGGAACCTCCGCAAGAGCTTGATCGTCCATTCGAACGGGTCAGCGGAGACCAATGAAGGAGAGATTACTATGTTTAAAATGAAACGGATCGATCATATTCAACTCGCCGCACCGGCTGGTGGGGAAGAACAGGCGAAAAAATTCTTCGAAGGGATTCTCGGCATGGAAGAAATCGAGAAGCCGGAGACGTTGAAGAAAAATGGAGGTGTCTGGTTCCGCTTCGGAGACCAGCAGGTCCATGTCGGGATTGAGGACCCTTTTTCCCCGGCGAAAAAAGCTCATCCCGCCTTCGAAGTGGAAGGGCTAACAGATATGATGGATCATTTGGAAAGCAAAGGGGTGGAAGTGAAGCGGGATGATAAGCTGCCGGGAGCGGACCGTTGCTACATCTGGGACCCGTTCGGCAATCGTATCGAACTGCTCGAGTGGAACGCGTAAGCTCAGGATGGCTATTCCCACCGGAGAGCATCTGCTATAGTGAATACAAGAATATTTTTAATCTCCGGAAAGGGAGCGCGTGTCCATCATGGCATTTCTATTATTCATCATCGCAGGACTTGCAGAAATTGGAGGAGGCTACCTGATATGGCTCTGGTTGAGGGAAGGGAAGCCGGGTTATTTCGGTCTGCTCGGGGGAATTTCTCTTGCAACGTACGGCGTAATTGCCACGTTTCAATCTTTCCCGTCGTTCGGAAGAGTATATGCAGCGTATGGCGGCATCTTCATCATACTTTCTGTGCTGTGGGGATGGGGAATCGATCGCAAAACGCCTGATTTATATGATTGGGTCGGCGCCGGCATCTGTCTCATCGGAGTGAGCGTTATGCTTTTTGCTCCAAGAAATTAGAGGTGAATCCAACATGAATGAAAAAACAAAGCAGAAGTGGGCACTCGCTTACGAGATTACGTTAGTGTCCCTGGCTTTTATATCTGTTCTGTTCATCTGGACGGATAACGTTGTACTGATGGTAATCGATCGGTTCATATGGCTCGCCTTTTTCATCGATGTTCTCATCCGTTTCACCCGAGCCCGGAAGAAGATGGAGTATGTGAAGAGAAACCCATTCGATATCATTGCAGCCATTCCCCTTGATGCCATTTTCCAGACGGCCAGAATCGTCCGCCTGTTCCGGGTGCTCCGTTTCTTTGCGATTACAAGAAAATATCTGGGTACGGTCCGTTCCATTATCAAGACGAATGGACTGGATCTGGTGTTGACTGCCACGTTCGTCCTCATTTTCGGAGCGGCTATCATCGTGAAAGAAGTAGAACCGAACATGACTACGTATTTGGACGGCGTGTGGTGGGCCCTGGTCACGACGACTACGGTAGGCTATGGAGACATTTCACCGGAAACAGGCACGGGTCGGATTGTAGCGGTTATACTGATGTTTGTGGGAATAGGGTTGATCGGGATGATTACAAGTTCGATTACAACGTTTTTCCTGAAAGGCAAAGAGGAGAAAGACGAGACGGTCGTATTCATCCAGAAGCAGCTGGACCGGTTTGAAGAGTTGAGTGATAAAGAAGTGAATCGGTTGATCGTTTTGTTGGAAGAGATGAAGAAAGAGAAAGAATTATAGGAGCAGGGGGAGGTAGACGTTGAGCTGGGAAATCAGTCATGGGAATATGAGTGACCGTTCGTTAAGAGAAGAGGAGATCTGGTATCAGTTTACGTGGTTCTTTTATAAAAGTAAGAAGACCCAAACATATAAGTTCGGTTTGATAAAGGCCCTGATAGAGAATTTATACAACACTGATCAAAACCTTCAACTTACGTATGATCAGATTTCTTATGCTTTCACAAAAGTATATTGGAACCTGGTGATTCGACATGGACTCAAGCAGGGAAAACAGAACTCCAGTGTTGCAGGAGCTATTATCGAAGCACAGGTGACAAGGAATCTTCCGGTTAATTTGAGCTTTGATCAACTGAAACCACAGGATCAGTTAAGTATTATGGAGAAGACTTCCCCTGCAATGAAACGCTATGTGTTCGGGGCCCTTTATAGCGATTTCTCAGGTATACTTTATGGTTTCGATCGTCGTTCACGTATGGAATACTTTGAGTTTCATCCGGATGCTCATGTGTTTTTGTTGAAGTACCAACGATTGATCACGGATCTCGTAAATTATCACCTTGCTAAAATGATTGAACAATATAATCCGGTTACAAAAGATTTTCTTCTCGAAAAAGTGGAAAGTGTGGCTCAACGGGAGTCCCTCCAACCATATCGCGATATATTGATTTCCCGCTTTGAGAATAACTGTTTCTATTGCAGCAAGTCCCTTGGTCGACTGGGAAGACAAGTGCATGTGGATCACTTTATTCCCTGGTCCCTCGTACAGTCAGATAACATTTGGAATCTCGTGCTCTCTTGCAGGGAGTGTAACTTAAATAAAAAGGATAAAGTACCTGATGATTCTTATCTCACTCGAATTCTTGAAAGAAACGAATCTTTGAAATCAGAAAAAATACTTATACAGGAAGATCAAAGTCTTTACAATTACAGACCAGAAAAGTTGGAACTGTTGTACAAGTATTCAGATCAGAACGGCTTTGAAGAGAGATGGGCTCCTTGAGATCAAAGGGAAAAGGGGTCTAAGTTTATGGAGTATGTACTGCTTTATCAAAAAACGTAAAACGTTTAAAGAAGAGGGTCACCGGAAAAAAGTTTTATAGAACATATTCTAAGGAGGCTAACTGTGAAAAAACATGTCATCTCACTGGCGGTTGCAGGTCTGGCTCTTGGAATTGGTGGCGGAAGTGTTGCTGCGGATGATTACAAAGATGGAGGAGAAGAAACCTTCCATACTGTCTCTCCGGGAACGACCCTGTATAGTATGGCGAATCTTCATGCCGGGGTAACGCTCGAGGACATCTATGAATGGAACCCGGGGATTGAACCGAGGAATCTCCAGATCGGGCAGGAAGTAAGAGTTGCTCCTGCGGAAGGTGAATGGTCTGAGAAGTATCATACCGTTCAGCCAGGAGAAAGCTTTTTCAGCATTGCTAATCTGCATAAGGACACAACTCTAGGAGATATTTACCGTTTGAATCCTGATGTAGATCCTCTTAACCTTCAAGTTGGACAAAAAATCAGGGTTTATCAATAATATAGAAGAAAGCTGCCGAAACCATTCGGCAGCTTTTTCTTATCAGTAAGTTCCGTTTTCTTCATCTTCGATATGTTCCGCAATTCTTTTGTGTTTCTCGATGTCTTTACGTTGGCGCGTGTCCCTGTAGTCTCTGCGTATTGTCATGAGTAGTGAGACTGCGACGACAAAGAGTACTATCGAGAACGGTAAAGCTCCGATCAGTGAGGCGGTCTGCAGCCCGTTCAGTCCGGCACTGATGATCAGTACGATGGCAAGAGCCGCAATCAGTGTACCCCAGATCCCTTTGATGACGACGGATGGGTTTCTATCCCCTTGCGTGGTCATCATGCCCAGTACGAATGTTGCCGAGTCGGCAGAGGTGACAAGGAACGTGAACAACAGACAGATGGACAGGAAGGATAGGATGGTTCCCATCGGCAACTGCTCAAATAGGGCGAACAAGGCGGTGGCTTCGTTCTCAGCCACTCTCGCTGCAATATCTGTTCCGTTGAAGAGATCCGAATGAATAGCGGTACCTCCGAAAATACCGATCCAGATGATTCCGAGGAATGGTGGTGTAACCATAACCCCGAGTACGAATTCACGTACCGTACGTCCGCGGGAAATACGCGCTACGAACATCCCGACGAATGGAGCCCAGGCAATCGTCCATGCCCAGTAATAGACCGGCCAATCCTGTACCCAGGTACTTTCACTGTAATGACCAAGGCGCAGGCTCGCCTGGAAGAAGTTCTGCAGGTAGTCGCCGATACCGGTCGTGATCGTTTTGAAAATGAAGCCGGTCGGACCGATGAACAGAACGACGATCATCAATAACAAGGCAAGGGCCAGGTTGACGTTACTTAAGTATTTGATCCCCCGGTCCAGTCCGGAGAACGTAGATACCATGAAAAAGACGAACATGGCGAGCACAATCAGAATTTGGGTCGTCTGCCCTGAAGGAATCCCGAATGTCGCATCAAGTCCACTATTGATTTGAAGAACACTAAGTCCTAGTGTAGTCGCAACCCCCATGACAGTCGCGATGACAGCAATACTGTCTATGGAACGGCGTAACGGTTTTTTACCGGTATCTCCTATCACCGGATTCAATGTGTCACTCATCAGACTGCGTTCTTCCTGACGATAAATGAAGTAGGAAATAGCAAGACCGACGAATGTGAAGGAGGCCCACTGGTGGATCCCGTTGTTGAAGAAAGCATTCCACATGGCCGTGCGGGCAGCTTCAGCCGTGCCCGCCTCCACTCCTGGATCGAAGGGGGGAGGAGTACCGAAGTGCGTCATCGGTTCAGCGACACCCCAGAATACGATACTTACACCGAAACCGGCACTGAAAAGCATGGCAACCCAGGTGAAAAACGGGTATTTGGGTCTGGCATCATCTCCTCCGAGACGTATGACTCCATATTTACTGAATGCTAAGTAGAAGTTGAAAATGACAAGACAGAATACGAAAATAAGATAAAACCATCCGAATGTGTTCGCGATGAATCCGTAGATGGCATCAGCCTGGGAAGCTAGGGCTTCAGGCGCCAGTCCTCCCCATAAAGCGAAGGCTAAAATGATGATGAAAGATGACCAGAATGTCGTGTTCATGAACTTGAATTTCTTCTGTTTCTTGTCCACGGTGCTGCCTCCTTGTAGGTATGTATAATGATGCGATGAATAAATGTTCACCACATGGTACTAGGCACATACCCGAATTGTAAAGGAGGTATGCCAGTAATTGGTTAATTTGTTTCAGAAATGGAGATACGGGAAATTAGTAGGGTGGAGTATGTATGAAGAAAGGAGTGTTTTTCGTTGAAATTCGTAGTTTTTGGAGGTACAGGATCTACCGGGCTCCGTCTCGTGGATGAATTACTGGAGAGAGGTCATGAAGTGTATGCTTATGCGAGAAGTCCGGAAAAACTGTATCCGATGGAACACGAACGTCTTGCCATCATTGAGGGTAGCCTTGATGAGAGGGAGAAAATAAAAGAAACCGTTCGCGATGTAGACGCAGTGATCAGTCTGCTCGGACCTAATGGACGTGCGAAGAAACAGACCCTCAGTGAAGGCGTGATCAATATCGTCGAAACGATGGGAGAGGTTGGAACGAAGCGTTTTGTCGGTCTTGCCACAAGCAGCGTGAAAGACCCGAATGACGAGAAAGATTTCCGCCGGAATGCTATTGCTTCTGCTCTTCAACTCGGATTTGCAAACAATCAGCGGGAAGTACAACGCCTCGCTGCAGCTGTCCGAAGCACGGACCTCGACTGGACGCTGGTACGTGTCGGTTATTTGACAGACAGAGGAAAGAAGCCGGTCAAAGTCGGGTACTATGGCAAGGATGAAGTCGGTATGAGAGTATCACGAGCCAGTGTTGCCAAGTTTATGGCCGATCTTGCCGAGTCGAATGATCATATCAAAGAGTCACCGGTCATCAGTAACTGAAAGGAATGATTCGATGAAAAAAGTATTAGTCGTAGGTGCAAACGGTCAAATCGGGAAGCATGTCGTGCGTCTGCTTCAGGAAAGTGAGCACTTTGAAGCGAAGGCGATGATCAGAGACAAGACTCAAGCCTCTTATTTTGAAGAAATGGGGGCTGGTACCGCCGTCGTCGATCTCGAGGACGAAATCGATGTTATTGCCGGAGTCATGGACGATGTGGATGCGGTCGTATTCACTGCAGGTTCCGGACCGAATACAGGCAAAGACAAAACGATCATGATCGACTTGGATGGAGCGGTGAAGACGATGGAAGCAGCCAAACAGAAAGGTGTGAGCCGCTTCGCCCTCATCAGCTCTTTCGATACAAGGAGAGGGCATTGGGGAAGTGAAGCTTTCCGCCCTTACGCAGCATGTAAGTTTTATGCGGACGAGTGGTTACGGAGTTCTGGGCTTGAATATACCATCATCCACCCGGGTCGTCTCACGAACGAAGATGGTACCGGAAAAGTGAACGCCGCAGCCGAAGTTGAGAGGGATGAGATTCCTCGCGAAGATGTGGCGAAAGTGATTGTAGAGACGCTTAATAACGACAGCCTGATCAATAAAGAATTTCAGGTGACGAAAGGTGACACCTCTGTGGTAGATGCATTGAAATCGATATGATAGACGAAACCCTGGACGATGAGAATCGTCCAGGGTTTTTTCGTTCGTATTATTTTTTGTGACGATCCGAGCGTGTTTCATCCGTATTGTGACTGTGTTCCGTCTGATTGTCATGTATTTCAGGGTTGAAAGGTTCTTCGAATTGGTGATCATGATGACTCCCGTGGTGTTCATGATCTTCATGATGGCGGTCATGATTATGATCATTGTGGTGTTCGTGGTCCTCATGATGACCGTTGTGACTATGATGGTTGTGATGGTCATGTTCATTGCGTACGTGTTCCGGATACATGGAACTGTTTTCGGTACGGTTGGACATGAAGGTGCGATACACTTTCTCCGCATGATTTTCTGCAGCTTCCACTAGTACGATGATTTTCCCATCTTTCAAATGACCTTCATACTGCTTGGCCTGTTCTTTTGGCATGCCCATGCCTACAAGAGCTCCGACGATTCCGCCACCGCCGGCTCCGACGCCAGCTCCTGTGAGAGCGGATGCGAGAGGACCTGCGGCAGCGATTTGGCCGACCCCCGGTATGGCAAGAAGTCCAAGGCCGACAACGAGACCGCTTAGTCCTCCGAGCACTCCTCCTGAAGCAGCACCGATGCCGGCACCTTTTCCGGCATTTTCCCCGCGCCCGCCTTTGTTGGAGGTGACGCTTGTTTTCGTTTCATCTTCGAGTACATTCACTTTGTGTTTGTCCTGGGCAAAAACGGAAATGTCATTTGCTTTATACCCGTGGTTCGTCAATCCTTGAATTGCTCTTTCAGCATCTCCGACGTGAGAGAACACGCCGCCGATCAAGTGGCTTGTCATACTAAATCCTCCTTGGAATTCAACTTGGTGAACGATACCCGCGAAAAAGTGGAATATGCGAAATATCATTAAAATAAGAAAAATGACCCATATATTTACATGCTCTAAATTTTCAGAAAAATGAAAAAGGTGTTGATTTAATACATGGGGTCGTGTATATTATAGTTAAACTTAATTCATTCAATGAAAGAAGTAAGTTGTTTCTTTAATGAGGTGAATATATGAAGGCTTTAAGAACTGGCAGCAAAGAACTTATCAAAGAGATCAATCGATTCAAAGTATTGAATATTATCCGTCATCAGCAACCAATCAGTAGGGCTGAAATCTCTAGGCAATGCGAACTTGGAGTCTCTACACTTTCTTATATCATGGATGAGTTAAAAGCTCAGAATCTTATATATGAAGTGGGGGAAGCTTCTTCTACTGGTGGAAGGAAAGCGAAGCTTCTGAAGTTTAATGAAAACCATGGATATGTTGTCAGTATCAAAATTGAAGAAGAACAAATTTTGACAGCGCTTACAGACATGGAGGGTGGGATCCTTCTCAAAACATATGTTGCATTTGAAAAGAAGGAATCCGCCGAAAGAATTGTGTCGTTGATAGAGAAAGAAGTGAAAATGATTTTCTCTGAGCAGGACAAAGACATATCTCACCTTTTAGGCATCGGTGTTTTATCTTCTGGTCTTGTAAATCGTCACGAAGGTGAAATTATTCGATCTTCAATGTTGGAGTGGGAAAACGTTCCTGTTACCTCGATGATTAAAGAGAAATTTCCAAGAGTTCCGGTATTCGTTGATAACAATATCAATGGATATACACTGGCTGAGCTTGAAAAAGGAGAAGGTCAGAAAGATAATAATTTTTTGGTCGTATCAATCGGAGCTGGTTTAGGTTTGTCTGTTGTTATTGATAGAAAAATTTATTACGGAGCTGTAGGGGGAGCTGGAGAATTCGGACATACGAATCTTGTGATGGGTGGTTATCCTTGTCACTGTGGTCAGGAAGGTTGCCTTGAGATGTATGCTTCTGAGTTTTACTTCGAGAACAAAATCAAAGAAAGATTGAAGGAAGATCCGACTTATGAAGGAGAGGACCATCATTTCTCGGCTGTAGCAAAAGCAGCCGAGGCAGACGATATGTTCGCCCAGTCTCTCATGAAAGAGATGGGCACACACCTCGGGTATGGATTAAGAAACCTGATCAATACATTGAATCCGGAAAAAATTATTATTGTAGGGGAGGGTGTGAAATATAAACACCTTTTCGAAAGAGAAGTTCTTGCTATTGCTAACGATAATTTCTTTGAAAAAGTAAGCATTGATACCGATATTGTTTTTTCCCATTTGAAGGACGATTCCTGGTTCACTGGAGGAGCTCTATTAGCAATAAGTCAACTCTTTCAAGAGCCGATTTATGAACAAATGAAACAAAGTATTTAAGCGAAGGAGGTAGGGATACATGGTAGGAATGACAAGGAAAAAAACATTCTTTTGGCTTTGTATCTTTCTTCTCCCCAATCTGCTTGGTTTTCTAACATTTATAGGAGCTCCGATTGTTTCTTCGTTGATTATCAGTTTCACAGATTGGGATCTACTTGGAGAGATGCAGTTCACGGGTTTTGAAAACTACATACGTTTAGCACAGGACCCTGATTTTTGGGTTTCCTTTCGAAATACTATCTTCTTTATTCTTGGTTATATCCCACTGGTTCTGATTTTTGGTTTAGCTTGTGCGTTGTTATTAAATAAGCAAATGAAATTCCGGGCATTTTTCAGAGCCACGTTTTTCTTACCAGTCATTACAAGTTGGGTAGCGGTTTCCCTTGTATGGAAATGGTTATACAACCCGGAGTATGGACTTATAAATTATGCTTTATCAATTATAGGTATTGATGGTCCGCAGTGGTTAAGTGATCCTAACACAGCAATGATAGGTATCATCCTGGCAAGTGCCTGGAAAGACATAGGATTTGTCATGGTTCTTTTCTTGGGAGGTCTACAGAATATATCTCCTTCTTTCTATGAAGCTGCTTCAATTGATGGTGCAGGAAAAGCGAGAAAGCTGTGGAACATCACCATTCCATTGCTGGCACCTACGACGTTCTTCGTGACAATCATTTCTCTGATTAACTCTTTTCAGGTGTTTGATCAGGTCATGATTATGACAGGGGGAGGACCCGGAGGATCAACGGAAGTAATGGTGCAGAATATTTACAACCATGCTTTCCGTTACTTTGAAATGGGCTATGCTTCCGCTATGAGTTGGGTGTTGTTTCTAGTCATTTTCCTCTTCACATGGATTCAGATGAAAGTTCAAGACAGGAGGTAAATTGATATATGGCTATGGAGAATTCGAGTAAAGCGTTGGTTTATCAGAACACGAAGTCAAAGAGATCTAAGAAACGGCGTCCAATCATAAACAAAATTCTTTTTTATTTATTATTAATTGGAGGCGCTTCCATCATGTTGATTCCTTTTCTTTGGATGGTTTCTACTTCTTTGAAGCCGGACGGAGCCACGATGGTTCTACCTCCAGAATTTGTACCGAACGAGCCTACTTCTCAAAATTACGAAAAGGTCACGCAACAATTTCCTATGATGCGTTTTCTATGGAATTCTATCGTTGTTGCGGTGCTGACGACCATTGGACAAATGATTTTCAGTTCCATGGCGGCTTATGCTTTTGCACGCATGCAGTTCCGTGGTAGAGATAAATTATTTCTTTTATACCTGGCAACAATGATGGTGCCGACGCAGGTCACAATGATTCCCCAGTTCATTTTGATTAAACAGTTTGGCTGGCTGGATTCGTATCCTGGATTGATCATTCCTACCATGTTCGCGGTGTTTGGAACTTTCCTTATGAGGCAGGCGATGCTGGGAATACCGAGAGAATTGGAAGAGGCAGCATTCATGGATGGCGCTAATCACTTCCAAGTCTTCTATCGAGTGTGCCTGCCATTGATCAAACCGATGTTGGCCGCTCTCGGAATTTTCACCTTCATGCAATCCTGGAACAACTTCCTGTGGCCTTTGATCGTCATCAGTAACCAGGAGTTAGCGACTCTGCCACTGGGTCTGTCCCTGCTTCAGGGGCGTTGGGCTACAGACTGGGGATTAATGATGGCTGGTGTCGTAATTAGTGTACTACCGATTTTAATTGTCTATCTTTTCGCTCAGAAATATTTCATCCAAGGCATGACCATGAGCGGAATGAAAGAATAAATTCAATTTTATTAAAAGGGGAGAGAATGACATGAAAAAATTGTGGCTTTTATCTTTGTTTTTCCTGATTGCTGTTATTAGTTTGGTTGGTTGTTCCTCAGAGGGAGAAAGTGAAGGAAGTGGAGAAGAAGGTGGGGACGGCACTACGGAAATAACATACTATAGCTTTTCCGCTGCTCCTAACTATGAAGACGTACTAGCCGATATTGTAACGGCCTTTGAGGAAGAGAACCCGAATATCAAAGTGAATACAGAACTGGCTGCTTATGATGATTACTTTACGAAGTTGCAAACTCGATTGGCTGGCGGGAACGCTCCGGACGTATTTGAGTTGAACTATGAAAACTTCGTTCAATATGCTTCCAAAGGTACCTTAGCTGACCTTTCCGGATTCATTGAAGAAGACGATAATTTCGACCCTTCTCAATTGAATCAGGAAGCATTCAAAGCTTACCAGTATGATGGGAAACAATATGGAATGGTAGAGAGCTTTTCAAACGTTTTGACGTTCTATAACAAAGACTTGTTTGATGAAGCAGGTGTTGATTATCCTACTGCTGACTGGACGTGGGAAGACGAGTTGGCTGCAGCTGAGAAAATCACAAACGAAGAGAATAATGTATGGGGTACGTACGCTCCAGCAACAATGAATGAATACTTTAAGATTGCGGCACAAAACGGTGGTCAACTATTCGATGAAAATGGAGAGCCTACGGTAGATACAGAAGAAAACCTGGAAGCTATGAATTACATGGTGGAGAAAGTTACGGAGTCAGGCGTTACTCCTTCTCCGGCAGAAATGTCCGGTCAGGCTCCAGCTGATCTATTCATGAACGGACAGCTTGGTATTGTTCACACAGGTATCTGGATGTTTGACGCATTCAAAGACGCATCTTTCGAATGGGATGTAGCTTTGGAAGCAGGTAACACGCAGAAAGCCCACCACTTCTTTGCGAATGGTCTGGCTGTTTCCGCCGATACTGATAAGAAAGAAGCTGCCTATAAATTTGCTCGATTCATGAGTGCCAGTGATCAGGTAGCTGAACTGCGTGTAGAAAATTCCTGGGAATTGCCGGCTGTAAACAACGATGAAGTACTTCAGCCTTACCTTGAGCAGACTCCTCCGGAAAATCGCGAGGCTGTATTCAACGCACTGGACACGTTGGTACTTCCTCCAGTAGTGGAGAATTGGAGTCAGATCAATGATGTAACGAACCAGGAATTCGAAAAAGCCTTGAACGGAAGCAAATCAACGGAAGATGTCATTAAGACACTGCAATCCGAATACGAAAATATTTTGAACTAATTGTATGAAAGGAGAGGGATATATGTGGAGCACGTTCACATATATCCTTTTTCATGAAGGGGTGACAATCATGGATAAGACTTATATACAGTTATTTCGCGCTCATGTTGACCAATTGCGGGGAGAGCATGCGAAGGTTGAAGAAACAATCAAAGACTACCAGCCAGACGTGGAAAAGGATCCTTTGTATACCATAGCGACATGGGTGTGGCTTCTGCAGAAACAGGTCCACCTGGAACCGAATAACAAAGAAATCACAGGTATCGACTATAAACCTCATATTGCCTATTTGGCTGAGGAGTGGAAGAAGCCGAACGCGGATCTATGGGGGAACGAAAAAGATATTTATCTTTCCAACGTTTCTATGGTGTACGCAGCATTGACCGAAACGAAGAATAACCGAGAGGCGATATTCCTGCAGAAAGTGATGACAGAGATTCGAGATTTTGTATTCAATGAATTACTTTCCGGAGGAACGGCTTTAAATGGAAAAGAAACAAGAGGAATCTCTGTCGATCAGACGCTTGCCGTAATGCCTTATGGATTATTCTCTCCGGAAGATTTGATTATCGTAGAAGCTACCAACAAAATGGTGCTGCATCTGGAGGAAGAGGGTGGCATGCTTCCTTATCGGGGTGCTGACCATACGTCAAAATCTGCAACAGCTTTGATGGCTCTCTATTTTCTTGAAAAATCCGATAAAGAAAATGCGTTTCATTACTCTCATTTAGCACGAGCTCATTCGGAGGAAGACGAGCTGTGGGACGTTGTTCTTTCTCTGTTTGACCATTATGCTTCTCAGTTTGGCGAAGGAGAAAAAATCATTCACCACCCTTTGGGAAATGAGAATGTGTACCTGCCGCAACTTACCGAGAGATCCCCTCACTACCCTACGCCTGAAGATTATGTTCACATAGCTTGTCAGGTAGTCAGCGAGAAGGAAATCCGGAATGTAGAAGTCCTTATACAAAACCAAAATGGGGACTGGGAAAGTTCTCTCGAGCTCCAACCGAAAATGAAGGAAGAAACACTGATTTACCAGGGGAAGATTTCCTCATTACCGCAGCATGGAGAATACTCCTACAGTTTTCATGTGACATTTAAAGAAGGTGGAAATCTTAGTTCTGATACGTATACCCTTTATACAAGACAAAAGAAGTATGCGAACTCTTTTAAAGTGACGAATAGAACAGAAGACACCCTGGAACTTCATTTCGGCGAAGGGCACAACCTTACTTTTACTATGAATGAACAGGGTATGGATATGAGGATTCGTCAGTATGGCAATAAAATGGATACTTCTATAGGTGAAGAAGCTTCTATTTTTCGAGGGGATTATCAGCTTAGAGTTCATGCTGAAAGTGCCGAAATCATACTGACCTACAAGGAACAAGAGCTTCTCCGTACTCATTCACTATTGCCCACATTTGAATGGAAAGAGGACATAGATGGAGTGGTCCGCGAATTTCAAATCCACTGGTATACGCCAGAAAATGAGAAATTTTATGGCTTCGGCGAAAGGTATAATGCGATAGAGCAACGCGGGGAAGTCATCGATTGTTATGTATATAACCAATACAGAGACCAGGGGACAAGGACATATATCCCTATCCCGTTCTATATGACCAACAAAGGGTATGGATGTTATGTAGATACTTCGATGTACACAATGTTTGACTTGGCATCATCTTTGAAAGATAAAACGACATGGACATTCGAACAAAATAAAAACGTACAGGAAACTACTGTTCATTTTTATTTTGGTGATTATAAACAGCAATTGCAGCAATATACGAGAAAGACTGGTAAGTCTGCAATGGTTCCCGCATGGGCGCTCGGTCCCTGGATGTCGAGCAACAACTGGGATCGTCAATCCATTGTAGAGAATGAAATCGAAGCGACGAATAATCATGATATCCCTGCTACAGTTATCGTATTGGAACAATGGAGTGATGAAGCGACGTATTATATGTTCAATGACGCTACCTATGAATTGAATGAACCCGGCTATGTTCACAGTTATGAAGAAATGGAGTTCCCTTCCTGGGGACGATGGCCGGATCCAAAAGGGATGGTCGAGCGTATACACGATGAAAATCTGAAACTTATCTTATGGCAGATTCCGATTCAAAAATACTTAAATAAACAAACACATCCACTGAAAGATCAGGATGAAGCATACATGATCGAAAAGGGGTATGTGGTCAAGAACCAGGATGGCACTCCGTACAGGATTCCTGAAAACTGGTTTACCAATAGTCTCATTATGGATTTCAGTCATGACGAAGGCCGGGAGTGGTGGTTTCAGAAACGCCAGTACCTTTTGGATATAGGCGTCGATGGGTTTAAGACAGATGGAGGAGAATTCGTTTTCGGTAAGAATCTGCAGTTTGCGAATGGTCAGACGGGAAGTGAAATGCGAAATCAGTATCCTAACGATTACATTCAGGCATATTACAACTTTGCTCAGCAAAACAATGGTATCACCTTCAGCCGTGCAGGTTATACGGGGGCACAAAATTTCCCTGCACACTGGGCTGGGGATGAACGATCTACATTCGATGCGTTCAAGAGGTCGCTTGTAGCCGGGTTGAATGCTGGTTTGGCAGGTATTGTGTTCTGGGGATGGGACCTGGCCGGATTTAACGGAGACATTCCTACCGCAGAGTTATTTATGCGTTCCTCATCGATGGCAGCCTTTTGCCCGATTATGCAATATCACGCGGAGAGTAAGGCAGAGTTCAGCCAGGACCGTACGCCGTGGAACATCGCTTCCCGCACAGGGGACGACCGGGTTATTGATGTATACCGATTTTTTGCTAATGTGCGAATGAACCTCATGCCTTATATTTATCAGGAATCGGAGAAAGCCAGCAACACAGGAGAGCCATTAATGAGAGCACTGATGCTTGATTTCCCTGAAGATCAACGGGTGGCAGGTATGTATGATGAGTACTTATTCGGTGAATCGATGCTTGTGGCTCCTATCATCGAGGAAGATCATGTTGAGCGGCAGGTCTATCTTCCGGAAGGGAAATGGGTGAACCTATGGACAGAAGAGATTCATGAAGGGCCTGCTTATATCACTTGTAAAGCGGAAGTAGATGATATTCCAGTATTTATCCGTATGAACAGAGCACTACTTTTGAACGTTGTTCCTTCTGAAGGCCTTGGAAGTGCCGTGGGTAATGACTTATCTTCATATAAACAACCACTGTGTCGCGTGTATTGTGATGCACCCTTTCATCAAACGCTGACGGATCATCTTGGTCATACGATAAAGCTTCAAGTAGATGTTTCTGAAGAAGAAGTGACAGTAAAGGCGGATACGGATATAGAGGACCTGGATATTGAAGTGATCGGCAATGACAAAGAAGTACTTGTCATCACCACAGGGGAGGTGTGAATCTTTGCTTGAACATACGAGCTATGCCATATTGCCTTCAGACGCAGGAGAAACGGAGGAACAGGTACATGAGGTTGGTTCTGTGGAATCGGTGAAATGGGATGGGGAAGTAGTGGAAGGAACGTTAACCGAAGGGGCGTTCTTCCTTTATCTTCTTAATGACCAATCACTCCGATTCAGCGTTCACCCTTTTGATAAAGTTTCCAGAGACAGCACGCTGGCAGTATTAGAGGATGAACCTGTCAAAGATGCAGAGTTCTCAGAATCTGATGCTGAAATTTTCTTAAGCTACAAGGATCTGCAAGTGACTGTCGAAAAGAGTCATTTATCTATTACAGCTCAAAGAAATGGGAAGACAGTGTTTCAGCTATCCAATGTATCTTTCAATAAACATAAGAAGGTGTTTGGTACATTCGAAAAGGATTTCAAAACTCCTGTATACGGGTTAGGAGAGAAGAGTGGGTTCCTTAATAAAAACGGAGAGAAAATCACGAACTGGAATACGGATGTATTTGCCCCTCACAACAAGGACACAGTCGAATTGTATCAATCCATTCCGTTTGCTGTTATTCACGAGCCTGGGGAGGCGACCACCGGTGTATTTCTGGACAATTCTCACCGAACAGAATTCGATATGCAAACATTCAAAGATAGAGTGAGGATTTCTGCAGAGGGAGGTCCATTAAATACTTACATCATTCTTGGGGAGGATATCAAAGATACATTACGTGGATATACAACAATAACAGGCACGACACCACTGCCCCCTCAATGGTCCTTGGGTTACCATCAGTCCCGTTACAGCTATCGTTCCGAAGAGGAAGTGCGAGAGGTAGCTGCAGCTTTTGAGAAATACGAGATCCCTCTCGATTGTATTTTTTTAGATATTCACTACATGAATGATTATAGAGTGTTCACTTTCGACAAAGACCGCTTTCCTAATGCAGGCAACCTTATCAAAGAACTGGATGCACGCGGTATTGATGTCGTTCCTATCGTCGATCCCGGAGTCAAGAAAGATGTGGAATACCCTGTATATCGTGAAGGTGTTAGTGAAAATTTCTTCAGTACGTATATAGACGGAAGTATCTATTATGGGGAGGTATGGCCAGGTGTCAGCGCTTTTCCCGACTTTTTTCAATCGAGAGTGCAAAAATGGTGGGGACACCTTCATGGGTTCTATACAGAAAAAGGTATACGTGGCATTTGGAATGATATGAATGAACCCTCTGTATTTAATGAGACCAAAACGATGGACCTGGACGTCATGCATAACCAGGACGGGAAACTTATCAGTCATAAAGAAGGGCATAATCTCTACGGATTATACATGAGCAAAGCTACATTTGAAGGATTAAAAGAACTGATACCCAATACGCGACCTTTCTCTCTGACGCGCGCCGGCTATGCAGGTGTGCAGCGATATTCGGCTGTTTGGACGGGAGATAACCGCAGTCATTGGGAGCATTTAGAAATGTCCCTTCCGATGATTATGAATCTCGGAATGTCCGGGGTGGCATTCAGTGGTGCTGACGTCGGAGGGTTTGCATCCGACTGCACTCCTGAGCTGCTGATTCGTTGGACACAAGTGGGTGCCTTTCTTCCCTATTTTAGAAATCATAGTGTTCAGGATTCTATTTATCAGGAACCGTGGGCGTTCAATGAAGAAACGATGACGATCGTCAAAAAGTTCATCCAGTTAAGGTATGAGTTTATGCCTTATCTTTATACGCTCTTTCATGAAGCAGAGAAAAGTGGAGTGCCAGTAGTCAGGCCGTTAATAATGGAGTACCCAGACGATAAAGAGGCAACTGACATAAGCGATCAGTTTCTCTTAGGAAGAGATGTGATGGTGGCACCAATGCTTCGCCCGGGCCAGACGCATCGCTCCGTTTACTTCCCGAATGGAACATGGTTCGACTGGTGGAGCGGAGAAGAAATCGAAGGTGGTAAATTTCACCTTGTGTATGCAGATATAGACACCATTCCCGTCTTTGTTAAGGCAGGGACGGTTCTTCCCCTTGGGAATGAGGTGAAAAACACGAAAGAACGACAGCGTGTCAGACTGATCGCTTTCTCTGATGGGGATAGAGACATGAAAGGTCAAATATATGAAGACGATCATATTTCTTATAAATATCTAGAAGGTAAATATGTTTTAACAGATATTACTCTATCATCAGAAGGGGTAGTAAAGACTTACAAACAAGGTGATTTTGAATCGAATTTAGTAGTATCAGATATAAAAATAATCGGAAAATAAAAGGATGGTTGGTATGACGACGGCATGGTGGAAGAAAAGGACGGTATATCAGATTTACCCGAAAAGTTTCAATGACACGACAGGTAATGGAGTGGGGGATATCCCAGGCATCATCGAAAAACTCGATTATTTAAAGAAGCTTGGAATCGATGTGATCTGGCTGTCGCCGGTGTATGATTCTCCTCAGGAGGACAACGGGTACGACATACGTAACTATAGAATGATTGATGATCTGTTCGGCTCCATGGAAGACATGGACAGGTTGCTGGAAGAGGCACATAGTCGTGATTTGAAGATCGTCATGGATCTTGTCGTGAACCATACCTCTGATGAACACCCATGGTTCGTAGAGTCTAAGAGTAGCAAGGACAATCAGTATCGTGACTATTACATTTGGAAAGATGGAAAAGCGGACGGAGGGCCTCCGACGAACTGGGGATCGATTTTCAGCGGCTCCGCGTGGAAATATGATGAACAAACGGGTCAATATTACCTTCATTTGTTCGCAGAAAAACAGCCTGACCTTAACTGGGAAAATCCAACAATGAGAAAAGATGTCTATGACATGATGAACTTCTGGTTGGACAAAGGGATAGACGGGTTTCGTATGGATGTCATCAATTTCATATCGAAAGACCAGGCTTATCCGGACGGGGAAGTGAAGAGCGGAGAGAAATATGGAGATCCGGGTCCTTATTTCGTTAATGGTCCTCGTATCCATGAATTTTTACAGGAGATGCACGGAGAAGTCCTTGCGGGACGTGACGTCATGACAGTAGGAGAAATGCCAGGGGCTGAACCGGAAGATGGGAAAGTTTATACAGATCCGGATAATCAGGAGCTGGATATGATTTTCACGTTCGAACATATGTCGCTTGATGAAGAAGGGGGAGATAAGTGGAACATAAAACCTCTGGATCTGAGAGATCTGAAGGAGAACTTTGAAAAATGGCAGACCTCCCTTCATGGCACCGGTTGGAATAGTTTGTATTGGAATAATCACGACCAGCCCCGTATCGTCTCCCGCTTTGGTGATGATGGAGAATACAGAGAGAAGTCTGCGAAAATGCTTGCGACTTGTCTGCATATGATGCAGGGAACGCCTTACATTTATCAAGGGGAAGAAATCGGGATGACAAATGTGCACTTTGACGATTTGAACGATTATCAGGATATTGAAACGTTGAATATGTACAAGGAAAAGTCCGAGCTTGGTTGGTCTCATGAAAGGATCATGGAAGCGATATACACGAAGGGGCGAGACAATGCGAGAACGCCGATGCAGTGGGACTCTTCGAGGAACGCGGGATTCACGGAAGGAACGCCGTGGCTTCCCGTAAACCATAATTATAAGTCTATTAATGCTGAATCGGCACTTCATAGTCAGAACTCTATTTTTTATCATTACCAGGACTTGATTCGTCTCAGGAAAAAAATGAACATTATTACCCAAGGTCGGTTTCAATTGCTTTTGCGAGAGGACCCGCAAATTTTCGCCTACGAACGGCAGGGAGAGATCGATTCGCTGTACGTGATTTGTAATTTTTCTTCAGAAAATATAGAAATAACCGGGGAATTGAACGAAGAATTGAAAGGAGCAGAAGTGATCATTTCCAATGAGAAGTATCCAGAACCGTCAAATCTACAGCCATGGGAAGGGACGGTTTACTGGTTGAAGAAGTAGAAGGTTTACAAAAAATTCAGACTGATATATGATAACAGACAAAGAAACAAAAAACTGCATACCGATTGATGCACTAGGGGAGCCATAGATGGCTGAGAAGAACACAGTTCTGACCCTTTGAACCCGATCTGGATAATACCAGCGTGGGGAAGTGCGGTCTGAGAGAAAACACAAACTCTTTTTGATAGACAGACTGCATCCCACGGCCGGGTGCAGTCTTTTTGTTTTTTCAATCAAAAGGAGGAATCATAGATGAGTAACCAATGTGGAAATTCAAGAATTGCAGGGTGTTCCTTTTCGGTCCATCCGATGAGTGATGAATTCATCGAGCATATCAAAGGAAGCCTGAAGGAAACGGATACGTCGAATGTGTGGATGGATACAGACGAGGTGACCACAACGGTACGCGGGGAAATTGAACATGTTTTCGACGTGACGAGAGCAGTGTTTCTGAGAATTGCACAAACAGGCGTACACACGGCTTTCAATGCGACGTATTCGATCGGGTGCCCGGGTGATTCCGCAGGAGACCAGTACACTGGAGATATCGGTGATCCTGCTAACGGTCTTCGTGAAGTGCAGCAGCACACTAGTGCGAAATTTTCCCTTTATCCGATGGGTGGGGGAGATTACATGGATGTTATTTCCCGGGAAATTAATCGAATGCAGGAAAAAGGTGTCGATGTTTCAGCGGCTCACTACGCTACGAAATTATCAGGGGACGTCAACAATATGTTCGATGGTCTCGAAGAAGTGTTCCGGGAAACGGAGAATAGTGGATCGTCTCATACGGTTATGACAGTGACGATGTCGGCGAACAGTCCATCCCAGAAAGGGAAGAAGTCATGAAGAACTGGAAGCTGAAAGAGATTGTCGTCATGTCCGTGCTTTCAGTAGTTTTCGCTGTTGTGTATCTGGCTTTTCTCCCCGTCGGAAAAGTCTTGGTCGGGTTCTTCGGGCCGATCGGTTATGATTTCATTTTCGGCATCTGGTTCATCGTTTCGATCATCGCTGCCTATATCATACGGAAACCGGGAGCCGCTTTTCTTTCGGAGACGATAGCCGCGACGGTGGAAGTGCTGCTCGGGAATGCCGTAGGACCGATGTTGATCATCAGCGGTATGATCCAGGGCCTCGGAGCGGAAGCCGGGTTCGCTTTGACCCGATATCGCCGCTATGACTTATGGACGCTGATGTTCGCCGGGATGATGGCTGGTGTGTTCAGCTTCGCCTGGGGATACTTCCAATCCGGGTTCGCTGCCCTTGCCGGAGGGTATGTCCTTCTCATGTTCATCAGCCGTGTCCTTAGTGGAGCTCTGATTGCAGGGGTAGGCGGAAAAGCACTCAGTGACGCTCTGGCGAAAACAGGGGTGCTGTCGAGCTTTGCTTTAGGAAAAGAAAAACGGAAGAAGCATGCGGCATGATGAATGTCAGCAATCTTACTTTGAACTATGAAGATAGAGAAGAGCCGGTGCTCCGCGATATATCGTTTTCCGTTAATGAAAAGGAAACGGTCCTCCTGCTCGGGGCCAGTGGTTCCGGTAAGAGTACGCTCACTCATTGTCTTACTGGGCTTTACCCGAGAGAGTTGGAAGGATCGATGGAAGGAAGAGTCATCTTCCATGATAAACCGGTGGCCGATGCGTTGCCCGGTGCTGTAAGCCGCAGTATAGGCATCGTATTTCAGGACCCGGAAACGCAATTCTGTATGCTGACGGTCGAGGATGAAGTGGCGTTCGGCCTCGAAAATCTTCAGGTAGACCCTGAGGTGATGGAGGAAAGCATCGATGCGGTGCTTAGAGACGTCGGGTTACAGGAGAAAAAGAAAGCGAAGATTACCTACCTTTCCGGTGGAGAAAAGCAGAAACTGGCGCTTGCCTGCATTCTTGTGATGAACCCGACGATGATCATTCTTGATGAACCGACAGCCAATCTCGACCCGGTAGCTACAGAGGCATTCGTTTCTTTATTGGAGAAACTCAAAAGAACGACGGAAGTATCGTTTTTCGTTATTGAACACGATTTGGACCCCTGGGTATCCATGACGGACCGGGTGCTGATGCTGGGAAGGGACGGTCGAATTTTTTACGATGGTCCCCTTCGAGGAGGCCTGCAACAATACGCAGGAGACCTGAAATCTGAAGGGATTTCTATGCCAAGGGTCTCTGAGTTGGCACTTCAAGCTGGCGTCGTCGGTTCTTCGATCCCCTTGACGATGGAGGAGTTGAAAGGTCGATTTCCTATTATTTCAGGGGATAGACATAAGGGAGAAGGCAAGGAGTCATTACTTGGTGCCGAGCATGTAAGTTGGAAATCCGTCCTGCGAGATGTGGATGTGTCCGTGGAGAAAGGGTCTTTCACAGCAGTGGTCGGGCCGAATGGAAGCGGAAAAACGACGCTATGTCGCTTGCTTGCGGGGATTACTGCTCCATCTTCCGGTGAAATCTGGCATCCCTTCGGAAAAAAAGAGCGGTTCTCTCATGTCGGTTATGTCTTTCAGAATCCTGAGCATCAGTTTCTGACTGACAGCGTATGGGAGGAGGTCGCTTATAGTAGTGCTGACCATGCACAGGTGAAGCGTATGCTTGAGTGGTGCGGCCTCACGAACCATGCGGATCTTCATCCGTTTCGTCTCAGCCAGGGTCAGAAGCGGAGACTCAGTGTAGCGACGATGCTCGTAAATGATCAGGACGTTCTGTTTCTCGATGAACCTACATTTGGTCAGGATGCTGCATCTACGGAGCATTTGATGAAGTTGTTAGAGGACAAGCATCGCTCGGGAACAACGATTGTCATGATTACGCATGATATGGAACTTGTCGATGTCTATGCGACGCGGGTAATTGCAATGAAAGAGGGGCAGATCGCTTATAGCGGTGATCCGGAAGAATTGTGGGAAGAAGACGTGGAGGCCCTCCATTTGAAACGGCCATTACGGGTGCAGTTGGAGAGTGAAGCTTATGTACCTCAATGAGATGAATCCGAGTGTGAAAGCATTGACGATTCTTGGACTCGTGCTCGTACTGGCATTGCTCTTCGACCCCATAACTCCGCTGCTTTTCACGGTTTCCGTTATAATTATCACTTTCCTGTTCGGAACGTTCCGGAAAAAGCATTACTTGCTGTACCTGCTCCCCTTCACAATTTTCGCTTTCGGCATGCTCTGGACGACGATCGCTTTTGCGGATGTGCCGAAGAACCCTGGCGATACAGTGAATCTTATAGGTTGGGAAGTACCCAGAGAGGACTTACTCGTTGCTCTGTCGTTATCTTTCAGAGTTCTGGCATTCGCAACGCTGTCCCTGCTGTTTATGTTCACGACGAACATGGTGGAATTTCTATTAAGCCTGATGCAGCAGTTGAGACTTCCACCGAAGTTAGCGTACGGGATCTTGGCAGGTTATCGATTCTTACCCATGTTGAAAACCGAGTTCGGACAGATCCAGGCAGCTCATCGGGTGCGGGGGCTTGGTCAAGAGAGCAGATGGAAGAGGTATCGCCGTTTTGCTGTGCCGCTTTTGGCCGGAGCCATCCGGAAAGCGGAGCGGACGGCGGTTGCGATGGAGTCGAAAGGGTTCACCGGAAGCAGGGAGCGAACCTTTTACCGGAATCTTTCCATCCGTAAAAAAGATTGGCTGTTTCCGGCAGGGATGAGCCTGCTCTTAGGTGTGATACTATTCCTCAGTATTCATTTCGGTTACTTTTCCTGGTATCAGGGGCAATTATGATTTTAAAACGCTCAGATTCTTGAAGAAGAATCACTGAGCGTTTTTTTACTTGCTTCAACTTTTCGCATAGAGAAGTTGGATTCCCATCGCGATGAAAATGAAGCCTGTCGCTTTGTTCAATAGCTGACTGCTCCTGGAAGCACCGCGCAGCTTCGTCGTCGTGGCGGAAGCAAGAAGTGCCGTGATGAAGAACCAGATTGTTCCGGTCGTCGTAAAAATCAAGCCGAGCGTCAGAAAGGAGAGAGAGGCGGTTACACCGGTATCCGCCTGGACAAACTGAGGCAGAAAGGCAAGGAAGAAGATAGCGACTTTCGGGTTGGTCACGTTTGTGATCATTCCCTGAAGGAAAATCTTGCGGTTCGATTGTTTCGGGACCGCCACTTGTTCCTCCGTAGCTTTCTGTTTGGTCAGGATCATCTGCAGGCCGAGATATCCCAGGTAAAGAGCCCCGATGATTTTGACGATGGTAAACAGGAGGGCGGACTGCATAAGTATTACGGAAAGGCCCAGTGCCGCAAGCAGCGTATGTACAATGATTCCTGCAGAGATACCGAGCGCAGAATAAGCGCCTGCGCCGAGTCCCTGGGAGGCACTTCGTGATACAATGTACATAGTATCGGTTCCGGGAGTGAGATTTAAGAGAATAGCAGCAAGAACGAATGCTTCAATATTTATGATATCGATCATGGACATCTCCCCTTTTTTCTGTTAATTATAAGCAAAATCCCTCGAAGATGAAACATTATCTCTTTTTTTTCGTAACTAAGAAAAGGGTTTCACTTTTAAGAAGGAGGAAATACTCATGTCTACGATACTTGGTGTACTGATGATTGTTGCTATTTTATCCATCCCATTTTTCCTGGCGAGACTGATGGACCGCCTTACCGGGAAGCATAGGCGGATGCACCGGAATAAAGAGATTACGAACAGTCGCCGCGGTTCAGGAGCGGCACAGGAAGCAAGAAACGATGCTCACCGCAAAACCCAGGGTGATTTGCATAGTCCAGGTGGCCCCGGTGATTGAAGGAGAATTAGTGATGAATGAACAGGCAAAACAATATTGGAAAAACTATTGGAACGGGAGTCCTGCGCCCGAGAACGTATCGGCGTGGGCTTTCGGTGTGGATGAAGATGAGCTTGCGGATCTCGTCATCAAAGGCATCAAAACGGCAACGTGCTCCGCTTATGATGAATATGTCGCCGGAAATGAAGCGCTGCCTGAAGAAGGGGAATACAGCATCATCCTCGATTCAAAAGAAGAACCGGTAGCCATTATCCGTACGTTCAAGGTGACGGTCATGCCGATGAATGAAGTACCTGAATCTTTTGCGTGGAAAGAAGGGGAAGGGGATCGTTCTTATAAATACTGGTGGGAGGCACACGAGCGTTTTTTTCGCTTAGCGATGAAGGAGATTGGAAAAGGCTTCACGGAAGACATGCCCGTCGTCTGTGAAGAATTCGAACTTTTAGATGTGAGGGATTATTAATGGAAATACGACTGTTGAAGCCGGACGATGCAAATATGTACTGGGACCTGAGACTGGAGGCGCTCAGCAATAACCCGGAAGCATTTGCGACGAGCTATGAAGAAGCGATGTCTAAAGAGGACCCCGTACGCGAAGTATCGAAACGCCTAGCGGACCCGGATAGTTTTACGTTCGGCGCGATTTGGGATGACGAGATTGTGGGGATGATGACACTCGTTCTGCAGGATACGAGCAAACTGAAACACGTCGCTCATCTGATCGGGGTTTATGTGTCACCGGTTGTCCGCAACAAGGGCGTAGGTGGTCAGCTTCTTAAGAAAACGATAGAGAAAGCGAAAGAGGAGGGGTACATAGAGAAAATCAACCTTTCCGTCGTCACGAACAATGAGTCGGCCATCCGTTTGTATGAAAAAGAAGGATTTTATACGTGGGGCACAGAAAAGAAAGCTCTCAAGATGAACGGGGCCTATTATGATGAATCCCACATGTCCCTGGAGCTTTCCGATGAGTAGACGGGTGAGTTTGTTCATCGCCATGAGTCTTGACGGATATATAGCGGCAGAAGGCGAGTCCCTCGACTGGCTTGAGGAGGTCGAAGGGGAAGGCGATAATGGCTTCTCTGAATTTTACGGAACGGTGGATACGATTGTGATGGGACGCAGAACGTATAACTGGGTGATGCGGCAGGACTTGGAAGAGTGGCCGTATCCGGGTAAGCAAACGTACGTCATCACAAATGGAGATTATGAAAACACCCCTCATGTGACGTTTGCCCGTCCTGAAGTACTCCGGGATCTGAAGCAGCAGAGTGGAAATACGATCTGGATCGTCGGAGGCGGCGATCTTTTGCGTACGTATTTGAATCGAGGCGATATAACCGATATCATTGTAACCGTTGCGCCGATTTTGCTTGGCGGGGGCATTCCTCTGTTTGACGAGGTTCCGCAGACGAAGCTTGTAAAAAGACGAGTCCGGGAATTTGGTCAGTTCACGGAGATGCAATTTGAAGTAAAAGGATAAGGAAGAAGGGATAGTATTCAAAACGAACTTAATCATGCCGGGGTCGGGAAGCGGCTCATTGCTTATCTCCTCGACGGAGTAATTATAGCCATAATTTCTACATTGGTGGTCTATCCATTTTTTGAAGGTCCGACCAGGGATTTCATAGATAGCAATTGGTTTACGCTGATCAATGGCATATACCTGATGGTTGTACCGGCTGTGTGGAGTGGTTACACTTTAGCAAAGCGAATGGTAAAGATACGGGTGAGGAAACTCGATGGATCGGATGTATCGCTATTCGATATGTTCATCCGTGACTTCATCGGAAAAGTACTGCTCGGTGCTCTCACGTTTGGAATCACAACGTTTATAAGCCTTATCATGGTGTCTATGAAACAGCGCCGTGCCATCCATGACTACATGGCCGGCACGTACGTCTATTCAGATTAAGGATTACGGAGATACGAGTTTCAACCCGACGACGGCAGCGATGATCAGAGAAAGAAAGAAAATCCGCTTGCCGTCTCGCGGTTCTCCGTATAAAAGCATCCCGAATAATGCTCCGCCAGATGCTCCTATTCCCGTCCACACGGCATAAGTAAGCCCCATCGGCAGTGTCTCCATCGCAAGGGCGAGAAATACGAAACTCGACGTAAACCCGGCAGCCAAAAGCAATAGCGACAGGAATGACCGTTCTGAATGAAATTTATTGATCATAAGTACTCCGAACATTTCTCCGAGTCCGGCAACTATCAAATACGTCCACGCCATCAGGTCGCCTCCTCTTCATCCGGTGTCACCATTTTGAGACCGATAACTCCGATCAGCAAGGCACCGATCAACAGCAACTTGGCTGTCCCCGCTGATTCCCCGAAGAATAACATGCCGGCAAGCACCGTTCCTGCTGAACCGATACCTACAAACACCGCATATACCGTCCCTGCCGGAAGTTTCCGCCCTGCCATGATCATATAGTAGAAACTTATAATGATAGCAATCACGGTCCCTGTCCATTCTATGAAACTATCGGCATGTTTCAGGCCGATCACCCATCCTATTTCAAAGAAAGCGGCGATGACCACTTTCAGCCATTGAATATTCATCGTTCATTCCTCCTGATTTCCATCGTAGCACAAGATTTGTCATCTCGTCCGCTCGGGCGATTGGAGCGGATGACTGTTATGCGACACTTTTCCCGTATTCGCCGGTGAAAGTGTCGCTTTTGTTTTGTATTGAGCCGTTCGTGAGCTGCGCCAGGATTATGAGCGGTTCATTCCGGGATTTGCGGTACACTCAGGCAGGCGCATGCCCTTGTGAACGGCGCATAAATCATTAAAAGGGAATTTTGTTACGGGGGTCGGGGAATTTGCTGGACACTCAGGGTGGGCGTTTCTATCTCGAGTGTCGTGCTACTAATATACCGCGCCGTTCAAACGAATAAGAGTAAAGTGAGTGGGTGGCAACAATATTTGCGGGACACTCACAAAGGAAGCACACTGGTGAACGGCTCGATAACCGTATCCGATCACTTTCCAATGAAAAAGACCTGCCGACTGGGCAGGCCTCACATTCAATCGATATCGATGAACTTTCCTGGATTCATGATGTTGTTCGGATCGAGCGCTCTTTTGATCGTTTTCATAATACCAAGCGCAGCTCCATGTTCCGCTTCGAGGTATTTCTTCTTCCCGAGTCCGACGCCATGTTCCCCTGTGCAGGTACCTCCACGTTCAAGCGCATGCTCGACGATCGCTTTATTGAAATTCTCCGCTTTCCGGATGTCTTCTTCGTTCGATTTGTCGATCATCATCAGCGCGTGGTAGTTCCCATCGCCCACGTGACCGACGATGCCTCCCGGAAGACCCTGCTTCTCGAGCTGTTCTCTTCCGAAAATGATCGCTTCTGCGAGCGAAGAGATAGGGACACAGACATCGGTCACCATCATCGATCGGCCAGGGTAGTCGTGGGAGTAGGTGTAAGCGAGATTGTGCCGCCCCTCCCACAGTTTCATCCGGGTCTGGTTATCTTTTTCGAATATCACATCCGTACAGCCGTGATCGTTGAGAATCTCTTCCGTGAAAGCTACATCCTGGTTCAGCCCGGCTTCATTTCCATGAAACTCCAAAAATAGCGTCGGATTCACCTCATAGTCCGTGTCCATCAACTTGTTGACCTGCTGAATCGACGTTTCATCCACGAGTTCGACCCTGGCGACGGGAACGCCCGTCTGGACAATGGTCGTAACGGCATCCACCGCCTCGGTGATTCCTGGAAAAGTGGCGCGTGCCGCCGTAACGTGTTCAGGGATCCCGTAAACTTTCAGGGTGATTTCCGTAATACAGCCGAGCGTTCCTTCTGATCCGGTATAGAGGTCATTCAGGTTGTAGCCGGAAGATGATTTTTGAGCGAGGTTGCCAGTGTGAATGATTTGGCCATCCGGGGTGACGACTTCGAGGTCACGGATCTGGTCTTTCATCACGCCGTATTTGACGGAAGTGGTACCGCTGGCGTTCGTCGCCGTCATGCCACCGATTGTCGCATCTGCGCCCGGGTCTACCGGAAAGAAGAGACCGTGTTTTTTTAAGGCTTTATCCAGCATCGAACGCGTTACCCCGGGTTGCACGCGGACGAGAAGGTCTTGTTCACGGATTTCCACGATATCTTTCATTTCGGAAAAGTCGAGAGAGATTCCTCCAGAAGCAGGAACGACGTGTCCTTCAAGCCCTGAACCGAGACCGAACGGGGTCACGGGAGTTTTCGTTTCATTCGCGTAGCTCAGGACTTTGCTGACCTCTTCAGATGATTCAGGGAAAAGGACAGCCTCCGGAAGATGAGCCGTGTGGTGCGATTCGTCTTTGCTGTGGTGTTCGAGAATCGTTTCATTGGTCGTCATCCGGTTTTCGGATATGAGTTGTTTGAAGCGTTCAAGGGTTTCTGCATTCATATGTAACCGCCTCCTTCCCCTGATTATACATAACTTTCTGATATTTTCACACAAGGTTTTTGAAATTATATATCGGAATATTTTGAAATAATTTGACATAATAGTTCAGAGACTATATACTTTAAGCAACAACAAAGGTGGGGGTTGGATGGAGTATATCATTGGAATCGATGGAGGAGGATCCGAGACGGAGGTGGCTTTCTTTCCCGAAGAAGATCTTCATAATCCGGTGCAGGTGAATTATGGATCTGGTTCGAATCCGCGATCTGTTGGTTATGATCAAAGTGCATCGGTAATTGCTTCTATTGTGGAGAAGGGGATGAAACAACAACGCATAGCCCCTGAGTCCATTGTCGGTGTCGGAGCGGGTATCGCTGGAGCTGGGAGAGCGCAGGAGCAGGAGGAATTGATGGGACGATTGAAGTCTCTTTTTTTAGACCTTAATATATCTGAAAATTCTAACATTAAAGTCTCTTCTGATAGTGAAGTCGCTCTTCTTGGAGCATTGCCTCCAGGTACGCGGTCCGGGATGCTGATCATTTCCGGTACCGGATCCAACGCTGTCGGTATAGATGAAGAAATCTTTTGCAAAAGTGGAGGGTGGGGGCATCTTTTCGGAGACGAAGGAAGTGGTTATGACATCGGTGAGAAAGTGTTGAGGCGCGTGGCGAAGGAGAAGGATGGACGTAGCCCTTCCAGTGAGCTTACGGAAATCGTACTCAAAGAAGTGGGTTTGGAACATGCCGAGGACTTGATCGATCATTACTACCGGGCGGAAGATCAGAAACGCGAGATTGCTGCTTTGGCAAAGCCGGTGCTGGAGCATGAGAATCTTTCGGTAGTACAGGGTATTCTTGAAGACATCGTAACGGAATTAGTCCTTCATATCCGCAGTCTACATAACAAAATGACAACCAGGGGAAGGGACGTTCCTATTTTCACGGCAGGTGCAATCTTCGAACATTCTGCGTTCGTCAAAGAAATTTTCAGAAAGCGAGTGGAATCCGAGAATCTTGGGTGGCTGATGCAAGCGTACTCGTCCCCTGCTTCCGGGGCGGCAAAACTCGTAGAAAGGAGAGGGGTCTGATGGAAGAGGATAAACTCAAGACACTAGTGACAGAAAGCCGGAACCCGAGAAGCGCTGCCCTCGATACGGAGTCCACGATGGGCATGCTCAGAATAATGAATAAGGAAGACAGGATGGTCGCTGAAGCTGTCGAAAAGGTGTTGCCTCAAGTGGCGGAGACGGTCGATGAAATCGTGAAGCGGATGAAGAAAGGGGGACGCCTCTTTTATATCGGAGCGGGGACGAGTGGCCGCATCGGCTATGTTGACGCCTCTGAATGTCCGCCTACGTTCATGACTTCCCCTTCACAGGTCCAGGCGATCATGGCAGGAGGCGAAGAAGCTTTTCATCAGGCGAAGGAAAATGCGGAAGACAGCGAGGAAGAAGGAATGAGGGATATAGAAGAGGCGACTCCTGATGAGAAGGATGTCGTCATAGGAATCACTGCGAGCGGGCGGACTCCGTATCCGATCGGAGCATTGAAAAAGGCGTCCGAGAAAGGCGCCTACACAGTAGCTCTTGCATGCAACCCCGACTCGGAGATCAGTACTTATGCGGACTGTAGCATAGAAGTGGTCGTAGGTCCTGAGGTTCTTACAGGATCGACCAGGTTAAAAGCTGCCACGTCTCATAAAATGATACTGAATATGATTTCCACGTCTGTCATGGTTCAACTTGGAAAAGTCTACGAGAATCTGATGGTGGACGTTCATGCCAGTAATTATAAACTGCGTAGAAGAGCGGAAAGTATTTTGAAAGCGATTACAGATATTAGCGAAGAAGAGGCTGCCAGTCTGATGGCAAACGCCAATTATGAGGTGAAAACTGCCATCATGATGAAGAAGGCGGACCTTTCCTATAAAGAAGCCAAAGAAGTGCTTAAGACGTATGAAGGTGATCTGCGAAAGGCCGAAGATTCTATGCTTCATTGATTTGAGAGCCGATAGTGGCTTCAAATAAAAATTTTCAAGGGGGATTTGTGGTGAAAAATTGGTGGAAGTACACATTCGCTACTTTGCTGCTGCTCGTTTTTATGGTTGTGGCCGGTTGTACGCCAGGCGCGGGAGGAGACGATAGTGACTCTGAGGATGATTCGGATAGCGGAGAAGGGATGGAAGAAAGCGCAGACGGAGAAATTTCGGGAGAACTGGAAATCCAATACTTTGTAGGAGGTTACGGAGATTCCTGGTGGAAAGAAGTAATCGCCGATTTCCAGGAAGAGTATCCGGACGTCACGATAACTGAACATGCAGGACCTAATATCAACGAAGAAATGAGATCGCGCTGGGTGTCGGAAGATCCGCCTGATGTTGTGTATATCGATGGTGCTGGATCCAGTGAAACACAGATGGTCGAGGATGGTCAGCTGATGAATATGACAAGTTTCCTTGATGAAATCGAACTGGAAGACGGGAGCTCTCTGAAAGACAGCTTCATTGTTGACCCTGCCACCTATGACGGCGAAATCTATAGTCTACCGCTCGTCTTCGATACATGGGGTACGTGGTATGACAGTGCCTGGTTCGAAGAGAAAGGATGGGAAGCGCCTGAAAACTTCCAGGACTTCATGGATACTATGGGAACGATTCAGGACGAAGAAGGTATTGCTCCATTCGTTACCACAGGCCAGTATCCTTACTATTTTCTGAGAGGGATGATGTATCCTGCTTTCGGAGCCAAAGGTGGCGATGAATTGCTGACGCAGACAATCCAGGGACAGGAAGGGGCCTGGAGCAGTGACGAGGTTATGGAAGTGATCCAGAACATCGAGTCTATGCAGGAAGAAGGGTATATCGATTCCGACTTCGGCGCCCTGAACCATACCCAGTCCCAAATGAACTTCCTGAATCATGACAATGCATTTATCCCTGTAGGATTCTGGTTGCCGAATGAAATGTCCGAAGACACACCGGAAGGATTCGAGTATGGATTCATACCTTCTCCGATGCAGGAAGAAGGAGAGCCTTACGCCATCGTTCCTGACCTGCGTCCGCTTGCGATCGCCGAACAGGCAGATAACCCGGAAGCAGCGAAAGCATTCGTCGAATTCGTTTTCACCAAAGAATACGCCAAGTCTTTCTCTGAGCACACCGGAGCCCTTATGAACCTTCAAGGGGTGGATCTGACGGGATCCGAAGAGGTGCCTTCGTTCCTGATCGAAGCGAATGAGATGATCAACAATCCTGGTAAAGTACAAATCTATCAGAAGCCTCATCCGATGAGCGCGGATCTTGAGACGCCGATCAGTAATTCCCTTGTCTCTCTCATGCTCGGAAATATTACGGCGGAGGAATTTGTGGAAGAAGCGGAAGCCGCTGCAGAGGAGTATAGAAATTCTCTGGAATAACGCTCATGTCATACGGAGGTGTTTAACACACCTCTGTATTTCATTTCCGGATATGCACGATGGTCGGGTATGGAGGGCACAGGTGATAAGTTGGAGATGTTCCTGTTTCCTCTCTATCCGAAAATTATGAACAGCTTATGAAAAGAGGGGGAGAGTATGGTCCAATCCAAAAAACAGAGGTACCTTTTCTTGGCCTTTTGCCTGGTACCTACGTTCCTGATGTTTTCAGTATTCACCTTGTATCCTCTGTTCAACGGCCTCTATTATTCTTTCTTTCAATGGTCGGGAGCTTCTTCCGCCGCAGAATTCATAGGGCTTGATAATTACAGAAAATTGTTCAGCGATGAAATCATACCTGCTACGATCTGGCACGATTACTTTCTCGTCATCACAAAAATCATCGGCATCATGATCCTTTCCACTTTTTTTGCCGTGGCTTTGACGCAGATGAAGATCAAAGAAGCACCCTTTTACCGTATCGTGTTCTTCTTCCCTAATATCATGTCGGTCGTCGTCATCGGTATCCTGTGGATGTTCATTTACAACCCCAGTCTCGGTCTGGTGAACTCAGGTCTTGAATTCCTGGGGCTGGAAGGATGGACGAAAGCGTGGCTCGGGAATGAGAACTGGGCTTTGCCGAGTCTTGTTCTTCCGTCTGTATGGGCGGGAATCGGACTGTTCATGCTGATGCTTATGGGAGGGATATCCAATATATCGAAAAGTTATTACGAGGCTGCTGAGATAGATGGAGCTACAGGATGGCAGCAATTCTGGAAGATCACTCTACCGCTTGTGTGGCCACAGATTAAAATTTCTATCCTTTATATCATCATTACGACGCTGAACGGCTCTTTTATCATCGTACAGGTCATGACCAAGGGTGGACCGAACAATGCTACCCATGTCATGGGTTCTTATCTTTATGAAGAAGCGTTTGTGAAATACAACTTCGGATATGGTGCAACCATCGGAGTGATGATTTTGGTTCTGTCTCTGATTACCGTGTTGATCATGCAATACTTCATGAGAAGGGAAAAAGTGGAATACTAAGAGGAGGGATGACGATATGAAACGGGAACAAGGACTTTGGACGAAGATTGGCGTCAGAATTCCTCTGGTCTTATGGTCTCTGGCTGTACTGTACCCGATTTTCTGGATGATTCTCGGGGCTTTCAAATCGAATGCAGAGATCTATTCCAATCCCTGGGGGTTGCCTGAATCATTCAGTTTCGCCAACTTTTTCGATGCATGGTCCAACTACAATATTGATATAAGTGTGTTCAATAGCCTTATCGTCACCGGGCTTGGGGCTTTGTTAACCCTGGTGATGGCGATTCCGACCGCTTATGCGTTGGAACGACTCAGATTCAGGGGCAACCGCTTGCTGTTCACTTTATATATATCCGCAATGATGATTCCAATGGTACTGGGGTGGATTCCGTTGTTTTTCCTTTTGATGCAACTGAATCTGCTTGATAATATCTTCGGTCTGGCCATCGTCTATGCCGTGAGTCAGCTGCCGTTCAGCATTTTCGTATTGACCAGTTTCATGGCGACGATACCGAAATCACTCGAAGAAGCGGCTGCCATCGATGGAATGAGCCCGTACATGATTTTGTGGAAAGTGGTTACTCCTCTCTCCATGACGGGAATCATTACAGTTACTATCATGAATATGATACAGTTTTGGAATGAGTATTTTATGGCCCTGATCTTCCTTCAATCAGAGGAGAACTATACATTAGCGCTTGCCATCGATTACATCAGCAATGAAACCCAGTACACAAATTCCTGGGGTACATTGTTTGCGAGCCTTGTCATAGCGATTGTACCTGTGATCATTCTATACGCTATATTCCAGCGCAGGATTGTGAAGGGTATGACAGAAGGGGCAATCAAAGGATAGGTGACGAATATGAGACAATCCCTGACAGGCGGGATGGTGATGCTTTCCGAGATGAAAGAAAGCCTTCCCCCTTCCGAGAAAAAGATAGCGATATTTATTCTCGAACATCCTCACGAAGCGATACACTGCACGGCAGCTCAGCTCGGGGAATTGAGCCATACGAGTAGTGCTGCAGTGATGCGTTTATGCAAATCTCTCGGCCTTAAGGGTCTTCAGGAACTGAAGCTTCGGATTTCAGGAGACCTTCAGAAAGAGGCCACTTCCGCTTACAGGGATATTCAGCCCGGGGAAGAGACGGATGCAATCGTGGATAAAGTGACGAACAATAACATACAGGCGATCCGTGAAACGACGGAGCTCGTCGATTATGAAGGTCTTCAGAAAGCGGCGACAGCTTTGGCTGGAGCTGATCGTCTTCACTTTTTCGGAGTCGGTGCTTCCGGAATCATCGCTCAGGACGCGCAGCAGAAGTTTCTGCGCATGAATATTGCCACGTCTGCCTTTACGGATGTCCACAATGCCGTGATGAATATTGCTAATATCGATGAAAAGGACGTATTGATCGGTATCTCTTTTTCCGGAGAGACAAAAGAGACCTCTTTGGTCATGGAGGAAGCGAAAAAAAGAGGGGCAACGACCATAAGTATAACGCGTTATGGTCAAAATACGGTGGCTTCTTTTGCGGATATCCCGTTATATATTTCCGCTTCCCGTGAAATTCCCGCTCCGTTCCGAAGCGGTGCCACATCGTCCCGGATGGCTCAGTTACATATGATCGATCTTCTCTTTGTGAAAGTCGTTACTGCCCACTTTGATGAAGCATCCGGGTATTTCGAGCAGATCCAGGATATAATGAAACGACTGAAGTGATAGAGATACGAAAAGCACCTGACCTTCCGTTAAGAAGGTCAGGTGCTTTCTGTAGTTTCAGGATAGAAGAGCCTGAGGAACAGGCATATACTCATAGCCGAGATCACGAGCGACTGCTTCGTAAGTAAGGTGACCGTTTGCGGTATTCACACCTTCTTCGATGGCATGATTCCCTTTCACTGCCTGGTCGACGCCTTTATTGGCGATTTCTACAGCGTAAGGAATCGTTACGTTCGTGAGTCCGACCGTGGCTGTACGTGGGACGGCTCCCGGGATGTTCGCAACGGCATAATGAAGGACACCGTGTTTTTCGTAGATAGGGTCGTCGTGTGTCGTGACGTGGTCCACCGTTTCGAAGTTACCCCCCTGGTCGATCGCTACATCTACGATGACGGAACCTTCTTTCATCGCTTTCACCATATCTTCGGTAACGAGCTTCGGAGCCTTCGCCCCTGGGATGAGAACAGCTCCGACAACGAGATCGGCTTTCGCAACGGCGTTTGCGATATTCATCGGGTTCGACATGAGCGTCTGGATGTCTCCGCCGAACTGATCATCGAGCTCCCGCAGGCGATCCGGATTCAAATCAATGATCGTCACGTTAGCTCCGAGGCCGATAGCGATTTTGGCGGCATTCGTACCGACGACTCCGCCACCGATTACAACGACGTTGCCGCGCTCGACGCCCGGGATGCCTCCAAGCAATACCCCTTTGCCGCCATAGGCTTTTTCAAGATATTGAGCACCGATCTGTGTAGCCATGCGTCCGGCTACTTCACTCATTGGTGTAAGAAGAGGTAGCTTTCCGCGGGAAGTTACCGTCTCATAAGCGATGGCGGTAACTTTATTGTCGATGAGTGCCTGAGTCAGTTCCGGTTCTGCAGCCAGGTGAAGGTAAGTGAAGAGGACCAGCCCTTCTCTGAAGTACTCATACTCTGATTCAAGGGGCTCTTTCACCTTCATCACCATTTCGGATTTTCCCCATACTTCCGGAGCGTTTCCGATGATATCGGCTCCTGCCTCCGTATATTCTTCGTCGGTAAAACTCGAGCCGAGCCCTGCTCCTGTTTCTACAAGAACCGTGTGTCCGGAGTTCCGCAGGTGAACGACTCCTGACGGAGTAATGGCCACGCGGTTTTCATTGTTCTTGATCTCTTTAGGTATTCCGATGATCATAGAGGGTAACCACCTTTCTTCCATTTCGTATACCTTCAGTATACCCTGTGAAAACGCATAATCATTTAGGAATTGGATAAAAAATGAACTTGTCTATTTGTGTAATTACACAAATGGTTTCAGGTGTCGATCAGCAGGTCGATGAACAACTTCGTTTTCTCGTTCGCATCATTCAAGTCAGCCCCTGTGATGTCGCGGATTCTTTTCAGTCGGTACAGAAGCGTATTTGTGTGAATGTGCAAACTCTTGGCAGCCTGGTGAGAGTTGCTGTTG
This sequence comes from Salimicrobium halophilum, assembly GCF_900100295.1. Taxonomy (GTDB): domain Bacteria; phylum Bacillota; class Bacilli; order Bacillales; family Halobacillaceae; genus Salimicrobium; species Salimicrobium halophilum. The sequence goes on along the minus strand of NZ_FNEV01000004.1, from coordinate 188,236 downwards.
TGACTAAGAAAAGCGCGCAGGGTCTCAAGCATATGGCCATTATTTTTATGGTCATAAGTACGTATAGCCTGGATGGTTTCGTTTTGAAAGCCTTCCTTTTCATAGAGGCGGGCGATTTCATCCAGGAATTGATACACCCCAAGGTCCTGGAAATTATCTGTGTGCTTTAAAGGCTCCGGGTGCTGTGCTTTCATTTCCAATACTTTCAGCGCCTGCTGATAGCTAATATCGAGCTCCTTCGGCGTAGAGCATATTTTCCCGTAAACACCACGGACCTCTTCGAACCCGATCCGTTCTTTCAACTTCTTTGTGAAGTCCTCGATAAGTGTCTGAGTGAGAGTGGCGGTATCCGTTTCTTCCTTCGTTCTCGTAAGAAGGTATAAGTGGTTGTCATCAAACATCCTTCCGGCGATATTCGTCTGGTGGAGCGTTTCGGTCAAATAAGAGGCGTGACGCTTCACGGTTGGGGTGATAGCTTCTGTGAACTCGAAGATGACGACACACAGGTGCCCTTTCAAAGATAAATCGACCTGTCTTGCGCGTTTATCGATTTCCGTCTGGCTCGCGATGGCTCCATTGAAGAGCTGCCAGATGAATTCCTGGACGTTCTCTTCGTTTTTCCGCTTCCGGTCGCGCTGTTTGATCAGGTGTCTGGCTGCGATGCGGGATGCTTCCCTCAATTTCTCCAGCTGTTCTGTACTCACTTTCACTTCTTCCGTCTGAGCCCAGATGAACCCGAGCACTTCTTTGTTTTTCCATACGGAGATGGCGATCCGATTGCCGAGACCGATGGAGGGAATAGGGGAGACGAATACAGGTGAAGTGCTTTCGAAAAGTTCTCCCATGACTCCTTCTTTCCACAGTCCGTTTACGACGCGTTCCGGTACTTTCCGGCGCATAATCGTGGCTGTTCTGGCGTCATCCACGTTCGTTTCGTGTTTGCTGTAGGAAAGAATGCGATGATTGGCATCTTCAATGGTGACCGGACAGCCGAGCTCGTCCGCGATATAGTCGGCAAGTCCTTCCGGCGAGTCCGGTATTTCCTTTGTATGGTTCATAACATTACTCCTTACCGATATTCCGGGATTTCTTCTGGTCTCATTTTATCATGAGAAAGCGGGTAATGCTCTACTTTGTGAGGACAAGTTTTCTCATGGTGGAAGAGAAAAGGAACTGCTGATCGACCAGCCTTAGTCCGGCTTTTTGTATGTTCGTCATCGTTCTGCGATTGATGTTGGCTCCTACAATATGAAGGCCGACCGGATTCATGATATCCATCGCTTTTCCGATGAATCTGTTGTCACTTCGCATGTGTTCAAGCATCAGCACTTTTCCTTCCGGCTTCAAGACGCGCCTTATTTCTTTCAGTCCCTGGACAGGGTCCGGGACAGAACAGAATACACAGGTCGAGATGACGTAATCGAAGGTATCATCGGGGAAATCGAGATTCTCTGCGTTCATTTCTTCAAGGGTAATGGAAGTGTCTAAGGTCGCTGCTTTCTTTCTGGCTTTGTCGAGCATCTTTCCACTGAAGTCAATGCCGGTCACCTCTGCTTCAGAAGGATAGTAGGGGAGGTTCGCTCCTGTTCCGACTCCCACTTCGAGAACGGTCCCTTCCACGTTTTTGACGAGTTCCTCGCGCCATTTGTCTTTGATCATATGATCCATCATGTCGAAGACGCCGGAAATCCGGTCATACCGCTGCTTGATTTTGTCAGTCGTATTCATGACGATCCCCTTTCTGAAGGTTGCTATGACTAATTGTATCCCGTATAATTCATTGATATCAAATGAGTGTCAGATTATTTAGAAAGAAGGTAGAGATGATGGAGAGAATTTATAATTTTTCAGCGGGACCTTCCATGCTTCCCTTGCCTGTACTCGAACAGGCACAGAAAGAAATGACGAACTATAAGGGCTCGGGAATGTCCGTGATGGAGTTGAGTCACCGGTCTGGGTGGTTCAAGGAAATCATCGAAGGAGCAGAACAAGGACTTCGTGACCTGATGCAGATCCCGGATAACTATAAAGTTCTTTTCCTCCAGGGAGGAGCGAGTCAGCAATTCGCGATGGTGCCGATGAACCTTCTCGGGAGTAAGAAAAAGGTGGATTACGTAAACACCGGATCCTGGTCGAAGAAGGCGATGAAGGAAGCGGAACGGTTCGCGGACGTGAATGTCATTGCATCTTCAGAGGAGGAGAATTTTACATACATCCCTGAAGTGACGAAGGATATGATCGATCCGGAAGCGGCTTACGTCCACATTACGACGAACAATACGATTGAAGGGACGGCTTTCGGGACCATTCCGGATACTGGAGATGTACCGCTCGTCGCAGATATGTCCTCGAACATCCTGTCTGAGGAAATCGACGTATCGAAATTCGGTATCATCTATGCAGGAGCTCAGAAGAACATCGGACCAGCCGGGCTCACGGTCGTCATCATCCGTGAAGACCTGATCGGGCATGCAGGCGAAGATGTTCCTGCTATGCTTAATTACAAGACGCACAGTGATGCAGGATCCCTTTACAACACCCCGCCAAGTTTCGCGATTTACATGGCGAAGCTAGTGTTCGAATACATCCAGGGGCTTGGCGGACTGAAAGAGATGGAAAAACAGAACCGTGAGAAGGCTGCGTTGCTTTATGAAACGGTTGAAGCATCCGACTTGTTCACGTCCCCGGTTCGCGAGGATAGCCGCTCGATCATGAATGTTCCGTTTGTCAGTCCTTCAGCGGAAACGGATGCTGCGTTTCTCGAAGAAGCGAAGAAAAAGGGACTCGAGACGTTGAAGGGGCACCGTTCTGTCGGTGGCATGCGTGCGAGTATCTATAATGCGATGCCACGAGAGGGCGTCGAAGCCCTCGTCTCCTTTATGAAGGAGTTCGAACAAGAGCATAAATGATATTTTTCTGGAAAGAACCACGGACGCCGTGGTTCTTTTTTTACGTTTGCGGACTTGTCTGGGATTTTTGCGGACCTGCCCCGGGTTTGGCCAGCTATTTACGGACCTTCTCGCCGTTTCTGAGGACTTAGCAACCGTTTTTACGGACCCCACCCCTCATTTTTTAGTTGACGAAAAATAGTATAAGGTATAAACTATGTTTTGTTTACCCCATATACTAAAGAGGTGGAAATATGAACGAACGCACGGTGAAGCAAGTTTATGAATCTATTTACGATATTTATCTGCATGGATCGGAGCACGTCGCCCGGTCATTGAAAGAGGATAAGGAACTGCAATATTTTTCGAGGGAACAGACGCAGTTGATCAAGGTGATCGATACCTACCCGCGAACGACATTGAAAGAAATCGCCGAAATTCTCGGTGTTCATAAAACCGGTATTTCCAATAAGGTGAAGAAGTTGGTCGAAGGCGGATATCTCGAGTATCGTCAGGGTCCGGATCAGAAGAGTAAGTATGTCGAAGTGACGGAGAAAGGGCATGAAGTCGTTACGAAAATAGAAAGAATCAACGTGACGCGCTGGCGTGAATTGTTTGACGATCTATTTACGAATGAAGAAATGAAGGAATTGGACGAAAAGCTTCAACGTATACGAACACGATTCGAGGAAGAAGAGGATATCAAATGAAACAAGAGTGGAAAAAATTGATCAAAAACCCGAAAATACTGGTGATTCTATTCATCATCCAGTGTATTCCGATTATATACACCTCCGTATTCGTCGGTTCGATGTGGGACCCTTATGGCAATACGGAGGAACTGCCGGTCGCTGTCGTCAATAACGATGAAGCGGCGACATTCGGAGAGGAGACGGTTCAGGTAGGACAGGATACGGTGGACGAACTGAAGGAAAATGATAAATTCGACTGGCATTTCGTTTCTGAAAAGGAAGCGGAAGAAGGGCTTGAGAATGGGGATTATTTTCTCACGGTGACGATTCCGAAAACATTCTCAAGTCATGCCGTCACGGTTTTCGATGAGACTCCGGAAGAACCGCAGCTCACCTATAATACGAATCCCGGCTACAGTATGACCGGAGAGATCATTGCCGGACGTGGAAGTCGTCAGGTGACGGATGAAGTTTCACAAGAACTGCAGAGTGCCTATACGGATGTATGGTCGACCGCCATCACTGATATGCGCGACGGTTTGACCCGGAACGAAGAGAAACTTGCTACGATGGAAGACCGTCTGAAGGATCTCCAGGCAGCGAGTGAGGAATTGACTTCCGGTTTGCAGGCAGCGGCGCCTTCCGTTGCTTCAAAAGCGGGACAACTCAGCACTTCGATTTCCGAATTGAAAGAAGGGATACGCCAGTTGAAAGAAGCACAGGGAGACGCGCTTCAGGAAACCAGTGACTTGAACCTGGCGGAAGCGAATACGTCGACCTTCCTTGAACCGATTCAGATCAATGAAGAGTCGATGACGGAAGTGGAGAACTACGGATCAGGGTTCACGCCTTATATTTTAAGTATCAGTCTATTCATAGGAGCCATAGCTTTCCACGTTTTCTACAAGACGAATGACATGCTCGAAGCAGGTATGAAAGGCTGGACCGGTAAATTCAGTGTCGTTCTGTTCCAGGGAGTCATGCAGGCACTGATCGCCGCTTTCGTACTCGACTTCCTGATGCATGTGGAAGTAGGGAATACATGGATGTTCTATGGCATGACGGTAGCTACATCTCTGACGTTCATGATGGCTGTAACGCTATTCGTTTCAGCTTTTGGGAACATTGGAAGATTCCTGGCCGTCCTTTTGCTTGTACTGCAGATCGGTACGAGTGCAGGTACCTTCCCGATTGAGCTATCGGGTACGTTATTCCAGAAATTACATGAGTTCTCGCCGATGACTTACAGCATCAAAGGGTTAAGAGAAGCGATGTTCGACTTTACCGGAAGTGTGGCTCCGAGTGAGATCTTCCTTATTCTCGGAGGACTATCCGTTCTGCTTACGTTCCTGTGGTTCCTTGTCTTCCGACTGTTCCAGAAACGACCGGCTCTTTACGAAAAAATACAAAATGCAGCCTGACGTATAAAATTCTCGTCATTTTCCCTTTATGCGTGGTACGGTATGACAGGGAGGGATAGACAATGACAGAATGGGATCAAAGATTCAACGAAAATGAGTATATTTATGGAAAAGACGTGAATGAATTCATCAAAAATAATTATGACTATATCAAAGAAGGTGGTCATATTGCATGCTTCGCGGAAGGAGAAGGACGTAATGCCGTTTTCCTCGCGAAAGAAGGGCATCCGATCACCGCGTATGATCAGTCACAGGTAGGCATCGATAAAATGCAGCGTCTCGCTGAAGAGAACGGAGTGTTTGTAGAAGGACACTGTGTAGACTTGACGAAAGAACCTGTGCAGACTGAGACATTTGACGGCGCTGTGATGGTGTTCGGTCATGTTAATAAAGAAGACCAGCAGTTTCTGATGGAGAATATCCGTGATTCAGTGAAACCCGGGGGAACGATTTTGATCGAAGTGTACTCTGAAGATCAGATCGCCTATAAAACAGGGGGACCTCCTGTAACCGATGCAATGTATCGCCCGCAGGACATTCTCCACTGGTTCGACAACGATAAAATCCTCCATTTCTATTACGGAGAAGCCGATAGAGTGGAAGGCACGCGCCATACGGGTCTTGGTCACGTCATTCAAATCATAGCTGTGAAAGAGTCCGCCTGAGGAGGCAGGCTCTTTTTTTTGAAAAAAGAAATCTCGGTTTCGAGTTTTCGATTTAGGATAGGGGGTATGTATAGAGAAGAATAACTATTTCGGGAGGCATCTATGATTCAGTCAAAAAACAGAACGATGATCATGTTTTCGGCGGCAGGCATTCTTTTGACATTGCTTATTCATTATATTCACCGGGTAAGTCCGATGAATTGGGGACAGGAACTTCACGGAACGTATCAGCCTTACTTGTACATATCCATGATGATTCCTCTGTTTCTGTTGACTGTTTCTATATGGTTTTATAAACGGGATAAGGAGCATAAAGCACTGCCATGGCTGATGAGTATTCTTTTTACCAGCATCAGTCTGGGCATGATCGTGAACGGGGAAGGGATGGTCGTCTACCATTTCTCCATTTTTCTCGTCGTGGCTCTGCTCGCTTTCTATGACAGAGTGGAGATCATCAGTCTGATGACGGGGGTTTTTGCAGTTTTTCATATCGGAGCGATGTTCGTAGGTACGGAGTTTCTGTATGGAAGTAATTCGTATACATGGTTCATGTTCGGCCTGCATGCCGGTTACCTGGTCCTTACGAGCGCAGGAACGTCTTACCAAATTCATTTGAGAAATCGGCATGTAAAGGATCTGGAAAAAGAAAACCGGCAGAAAGAAAAAGAAATTGAAGCGATGTTCAGCCAGATGAGAACGGTGACAGAAGCGATAACCACGACCGCTACGAGTCTTAATCGAACCTCTCAGTCCAGCGAAAAGGCGCACAGCAACATCGGCCGTCTCCTGGAAGAGAGAAATGCAGGAGCGGCAGAGCAGGAGAAAAAAGCTGAAGAGAATGCGGGGAATCTTGCAGAAATCAAATCAGCTATCGAAGAGATCAATACAAGTATTGAAGCTATGGCAGAATCGACGGAAGATATGAATCAAACGGCATACTCTGCCAAAGACTCCCTCTCAGAGGTAAGCGAAGCTGTCGGGCAGACGAATGACAGTGTAAACGATATGCGTGAAGTAGTGGAGCAGTTGAATGGGCAATCGAAAGAAATCGGAATGATCGCCGAAGAGATTGCCTCCATCAGTGAAAGTACCAACCTGCTGGCATTGAACGCTTCTATCGAGGCTGCTCGTGCCGGGGAACACGGGAAAGGATTCAGTGTAGTCGCTCAGGAAGTAAGGAAACTATCCGATCAGTCCGAGACGGCGACGAAGAAAATCCTTTCGATTGTCAGAGAGATCGAAAGAAATATTTCTCATACGGATCAAAGTTCTGCAACGACGCTTCAATATATGACAGAAAGTCGGCACAAGCTCGAGCAGGCGGAAGCCTCTTTCGAAAATCTTTCAGCAAAATCTATGTATATAAAAGACAGGACGAATGACATCAGTGCCTCAAGCCAACAGCTGTTATCGAGTACCTTCATGCTCAGCGATGCGTTCGATGAACTTTTACATTTTGCCAAAGACGCAAAACATCAGAATGGAAAAGTGATGACAGCCTCGGATGAACAGTATACGATGGTGACCGACATGCGAGACCGGATGAGTTCGTTAACGGAACTCGTGGAAGAACTTCAAGTGGCCATGGGAGAAAAAGAAGATTCCGGTCGTCCGAAATTGAAAGCGATAAAAGACCACCAGGTTGCGTAACACGCAGTCTGATGGTCTTTTTGCTTTTTATTTCGTGGCAGTGGAGTACGTTTTATAGCCGCCGCTTAAGTTGATGGCACGGAATCCGTTGTTCTTCAGAATTCTTGTCGCCAGGTACCCTCTCAATCCGACCTGGCAATGCACGTGGATCGGTTTGTTCTTCGGGAGGTCCTCCAGACGGTTTCTCAGTGCTCCAAGAGGAATGTTTATGGCACCAACGATATTCCCGGATTCGAACTCTTCAGGCTCCCGGACATCGATCAGGGTGCCACCTTCACGTACGATGTCATCAATTTCATGATGATGGACGATTTCCGCTTCTCCTTCTATGATATTCAGAGCAGCATAACCAGCGACATTGACCGGGTCTTTGGCTGAAGAATAAGGAGGGGCGTAGGACAGTTCAAGATCTGGGAGATCTTCTACGGTCAATTTTCCTTTGATTGCCGTAGCGATGACATCAATCCGTTTCTCGACTCCTTTTCGCCCGACAGCCTGAGCTCCGAAAATTTGTCCGGTTTCCGGATCGAACAATAATTTCAGTGCAATAGCCGCACCACCCGGGTAGTAAGTCGCGTTTGATGCCGGGTGAACATGAACGGCTTCATAATTCACACCGAGGCGACGAAGGGTCTTCTCATTATTGCCTGTAGAGGCGACGGTAAGATCGAATATTTTCGCTACTGCCGTTCCGAGAGTACCGTTATAAGAGACATTCTTGCCATGGATATGATCAGCAACGAGGCGTCCCTGTCGATTGGCCGGCCATGCCAGTGGAACCATGGTCGGAGTGTTCTGGATATAATCTTTCACTTCTACCGCATCTCCAAGAGCATAAATGGACGCGTCACTCGTCTTCAAATGTTCATCAACGACGATGCCTCCCCGTTCTCCAAGGGTCAATCCTGCATCTTTCGCGAGTTCACTTTCCGGACGAACGCCGATGGACATGATCGTCATATCACTGACAAGTTCTTTTCCGCTGTTCAGTTTCACTTTTTTGCCGCGATCCAGGAACGCATCCACCCCGTCCTGCAAGATCAGTTCTACGCCATTATTCTGAAGCTCTTCATGAAGGTAACCGGCCATTTCCCGGTCTACAGGGGCCATGACCTGATCGGAAAGCTCGACCAGCTGGACATGGATCCCACGCTCCGCAAGGTTCTCCGCCATCTCAAGACCGATGAAGCCTCCTCCGATGACGACGGCATGATGTGGTTTTCTCTCATCCACCCATGCTTTGATCTGATCCGTATCCGGAATGTTCCTTAACGTAAATACATTTTCCGCTTCCTCCAGACCTTCAAATGGAGGAACTATCGGCCGTGCTCCCGGAGAAAGGATAGCGTAGTCATAGCTTTCTTCATACGTTTCTCCGGTCTCGACTTTCGTCACAGTGATCGTTTTCTTCTCCCGATCAATGGAAGTGGCTTCGCTCAAATTGCGGATATCGAGGTTGAATTTTTTGCTCATGCCTTCTACGGTCTGTACGAGCAGGGCGTCCCGGTTCGTGATGACGCCACCGATGTAGTAAGGAAGTCCACAGTTGGCAAAAGAAATATATTCCCCTTTCTCAAGTACGACGATTTCATCTTCTTCATTCATACGACGCAGACGGGCAGCAGCCGTAGCTCCTCCGGCAACGCCGCCGACGATTACGATTTTTTTACTCATTGGGTCCACTCCTTTGGTATCGATCAATAATTTGTTATTGTGAATTTTTTCACAATTAACTTATGTCTCTAGTATATAAGGAGAGGAAGAAGAAATCAATATACCTACAGGGGTATATTGTGACGATAATGTGTCCTACTTCAGGAGCCTTGTGCTAAAAAAATAACCATTATCCTCCGGGGAGAGGGTAATGGTTAAAATCTACTGGTTTGTCCTGTCAATGCTGATCGGGGAAATCAGCCTGAATGACAGGCTTGTCTGAAATGTCATACGTGGTTTCTTTCGCACTTACCATACTTGCTGAACCGAATACTAGCAGCGTGGACACAACAAGAGCAATGAGCTTTTTGGACACGTATGGTATCACCTCTTTTACAAGTGATTATAGTACGGTATAGTGAATATAGGAAATCACATAGAAGGAAGTGAGAGGGCTTCCGTTTCTTTCAGAGAGAATTTTTCAACCGATTCTTTATTATTTTATTAAAAATATGCATTTTTGCATAAATGAAAGGGAGGGTTCGTCATGTATGAACATACCGGAGAAAAAATACGACAGTTGCGGAAGAAAGTCGGGATGTCTCAGGCATTTCTTGCGAAAGATGTATGTTCACAGTCGGAAATCAGTCGTATCGAGCGGGGATTGAACGAACCCTCCTACCAGATGCTGTGGTCCATTTCCAAGAAGTTCGGTATAGATATCAATTATTTTCTTGATGAACAGTCTCTGGATCGAGAGGATTATTTCAGAGAAGTCCAGGAGCTACTGGAGAATGCGCGTCGCGATCGGAATTATGAACTCATCGAGGAAATCGTGGATCAGGAATCGAAGAATCCTATTCTCCAGAAGGGCAACAGGAAAAGATATCTGAAATGGCACAAAGGAATGGCCGTCTATCATTTGCATAAAGATGCTGAAGGGGCAGTGGATCTTTTTCTTGAATGCCTGTCGAATATCGATTTGGACCTGTTGATTACGGAACTTGATATGAACGTTCTCAACAGTATCGGCATCGTCAAAAGAAATGAAGGAGAACAGAAAGAGGCCGTCTATTACTTCGAGAAAGCGTTGAAGATCCTTGATCGGATGTCTTCTCTCCGCAAGGAACGTATAGTAAGGAAAGTCTATTATAACATCTCCAAAGTGCATACGGATTTAAAAGAATACGAACAGTCCAACCGTTACTGTGAAAAAGGCCTTGCTTTATGTATACGCGAGGAGGACATGTTCTTATTCGCTGAATTCCATTATCAGCTCGGAAGAAACCACCTGCTGCTAGAGAATGAAGAAGAGGGGCTGAAGTACTGGGAGAAAGCGAGAAGCGTCATTGAATTACAGCAGAAGACGAATCTTTTGAAATTTATAGAAAAAGAGATCGAAACGTATCGCTCCAAAGGAATCATTGAATAATATGCATATGTTCATATTTTCAAGGGGATTGGGGTGAATGGATAAGGGAGAACCGTACGTTCGTTCATAATGGTGAACAATGCCCCTTCACACCCTTTTGCAAATAAGAGAAGAAGAGGTATACTTAAAAAAAGAAAAGAGGTCTTTCTCTTATTACCCAACTCTCCCTTACTATAAGAGAAAGCGGGCCGTATCTCTCTTTAGAGAGGACGGCCTGTTTGTTTTGATAAGGTCCTGTGCGATATAATGGGAACAAAGAAGTGAGATCAGGGAGGTAGAAAGCATGGCTGAAGACAAGAATAATGGATTCAATATATTGAGTGGAGATTCTACCGGTGGAGACGGCAGTTACGGCGTCGGGATGATCAACCTGGACAACATTTCCCCCGTTATCGTCGATCCCCAGGAAGAGAGAGCTTATATCGACATGGAAGCGTTGCACGCACGCAGCAAAATAGAGAAGAAAGTGCGCTTCAAGCCGGATAAAGAACCGCTTGTCGAACCGAACCTGTACTGGATCGTCTGGGTCGCTACACAGGTAGGCAACGAAGGTCCCTATATCTATGGCCTGGGTGCCTGTGAATTGCAGGTATCTACCGAAGAAGGTCGCAGGATCAAACCAGGCTACAAATCGATGCCGGAGCATGTGAACAACATGGATAAGTCGCTGAAAGGGAAAGTCATCGCCGAGCATATGGATGAGAAATCGAAAGGGATTCTTGTGAAGTTTCTTGAGGAAGAACATAAGGAGCTTTGGGAGAATTCGAGAGATGAAGTGAAGGATGCATTGACGAAATAATAGTACTACGTAAAGAAGGTGTTCCCGGCTGCCGGGAACACCTTTTTTTATTGGCCAAAAAATTCTTTTGCTTTTTGTAGATAAGGCTCGTCTTCTTCGATCAGGTCTTCTTCGTAATAGATCGCCTCGACCGGGCAGACCGCTTCGCATGCGCCGCAGTCGATGCAGATGGCAGGATCGATGTAGAACATGTCTTTGCCTTCTTCGATGCAATCGACCGGACATACGTCCACGCATTCTCCGGATTTTTCTTCTTTGCATGGGGCTGTAATGACGAAAGCCACGGGGATCCCTCCTTTTATGAAAGCTCCAAAGTCCGTTTGCGGACATGAAGAGCGATTTTGCGGACCTTAAGCTGTATTTTGCGGACGTTCGACAATATTTCGCAGTCATCTGCGGACCCTGGCCCGGTTTTTGCGGACCTGGCCGTAATTTCTAAGCGGGATGACTCCGCTTTCCTCACATTTTAACACAGATTTTACGAGGAGCGTTTCTCCGTTTTGCTGATGACATTGGTACCGACGAGGTCTCCGGTTACGTTCAGAGCGGTCGCTCCCATGCCGACGAATACATCAACGGCTGTCAGCAATGCGACAGCTTCCATCGGCAGCCCCACCTGACTGAAGACAGTCGCAATCATGATGATCCCGGCGCCTGGAACACCTGCTGTTCCGACAGAAGCCAGTGTGCCGACAATGACGACTTGGAGAACACCGGCGAAGCTCAGCGGGTCACCGATGACATTGGCTGCGAATACGGCGGATACGGCGATCCGGATTGCGGCCCCATCCATATTGATGGTTGCCCCGAGGGGAAGGCTGAAGCCGTACAGACTTTTATTCAAGTTCAGCTGATTCGCTGCGTTCAGCGTAACAGGCAGCGTACCGGAGGAACTTTGCGTGACAAAAGCAGTCAGCATCGGTGTGCGTGCTTCTTTGAAAAAGCCGCCGAGCTTCGTCTTTGTAAGCAGAAGGATGCCGACATAGATGACGAGCTGCACAAGAAGGGCGACATATAGCACGCCGATGAATCCTCCGAGTTCCTGAAGCGTGTTCACGCCTTCCTGTCCGACAATACCTGCGATGATAGCAGCGATACCGATCGGAACGTACTGCAGAATTCCTTTCATGACTGTCAGTGTCAGTTCGTTCATCGTATCGATAATGTCATAAAGTGCTTTCGCTTTTGCTGCGAATTGGTCGGTACTCCTCAGGTAAGCGATGCCGATTCCGAAGACGAGAGCGGTGAAAATGATTCCGAGAAGGTTCATTTCAGAGAAAGCCATGACGATGTTATTCGGAACGATATTCAAAAGAACCTGAGTGACGCCAGGGTTTTCAGGTACTTCGAACGTTTCATCTCCACTCAACGAGAGTCCTGTACCAGGGTTGAATAGACTGGCGACGGATGTACCTACGATGATAGCGAGTGCGGAAGTGGCCAGGTAATAGATGAAGACCTTTCCTCCCATACGCCCCAAGTTCCCGATCGTCGTCTGGTTCACCCCTACGATAAGCGTGAATAGAATGAGCGGAACAATGATGAATTGAAGCAGACGTAGCAATAGATCCCCGAACGGAGCAAGAACACTCGCCTGCTCACCGAGAAGAAGTCCAAGAATGATACCTATGACGAGTGCCACAGTAATTTTCTTGATGAGAGATGTATGAATATATGAATGCCAAAGTTTTTTCATTAGTATCCTCCTAATCCTTATTAGTTTAGTATGCATTAAACTACAATAGCCGAAAACTCTTCCTCTGTCAAAACAATGAGCTTACGTTTGTGAGCCTAGGAATGGTGGTATTTTCTTACTATGAAAGTGTTTCAAGATAGGAGAGGTTCTATGAGCGTCACACAAGGGGTGCTGTTATTACTTATCGGCTATATTGTGTTCACCATCGATAAGAAAAAGAAGAATGTTCCGGTTCCCGTTCTATTACTCATTATCGGAATCGGATTGTCTTTTATACCATACTTTTCTTCCATCGAAGTGACGGAGCGTATGATTTACGATCTGTTTCTTCCCGGGATTCTGTTCGTCTCCGCCTATAAGTATTCGACGAAAGCGATCCAGAGACACGCTCCGGTGCTCGGAACCCTGAGTACGGTCGGTCTTGTGGCGATGGCGCTGCTATTAGGATTGTTCATTTATGGAATAGCCGGCTGGTTTGAGAGTATCACGCTGCTAGGTGCGATGCTGATCGCATCTATTCTTACACCTACGGATCCGGTATCAGCGGTGTCCGTGCTTGAGGAAGCGGCAGACGAACAGATCGCCGAGGTCGTCGACGGGGAATCGATGATCAATGATGGGACGAGTATCGTGTTGTTCACCGTGCTCGCAGGCATTTATACCGGAGAACGTTCCTTTGATCTCTTCAGCTTCCTCGGAGAGTTTTTATATGTTTCCATAGGAGGCGTAGTGGTCGGTGTCCTGTTCGGATGGGTCTGTTCCAAAGCGGTACATATCACCCATCATCGCGATTACCAGGTCATGTTGAGCATCATTATCGCCTATGGATCCTTCCATGCAGCTGAACATATCGGAGTATCCGGAGTGTTGGGGACGGTTGCCGCTGGTATCATGCTCAGTTATGAATTCGATCATACGAACAAAGAGGATCATTTCCGGGAAGCGTTGTCCGGCTTTTGGAACGTTGTGGAGCCTTCCCTGCTTGCGCTCATCTTTCTTCTTATCGGCATAGCGATTACTCCTTATCTTGCTTCCGCATACTGGGGACTTGCTATTCTTATACTGATTGCATCCATCGCCATACGATTTCTGATCGTTTCTCTCGTTCTTAAAGTCTTTCGAAGGTGGAGGAGATTGGAGACGACGAAGCAGGCGTTTCTCGTTTCGTGGGCAGGAATACGTGGAACGATGTCCGTATTTCTTATCTTGAGCCTTCATGCAAGAAGTCCGGAAGAAGCGGGAGCGCTGTTGTCCATCAGTTTTTCTGTCGTTTTCCTTTCCCTCGTCATTCAAAGTGTCGGCGTGTATCCGTTGTCGAAATGGTTGGAGTGATTCTATATGAAAAGAAGCAGGCACTGCCGATATGGCAGGTGCCTGCTTCTTTAGTTTGTACGATATTCAAGCTTTCGCTTCTGCCGTCGTCTGTACACTCTTCCTTTTCTTCGATCCTTTGATGAAGAACGCGAGAATGAATCCGACAAGAGATATGATCGCTGCAACGATGAAGGAAGCATTCACCCCTTCGACCATACCAGATGCTCCCTCACCGGGAAGTGCTGCGCTGGACATGACGGATACGAGGAGTCCGGTACCTACGGCTCCTGAAATCTGTCGCATCGTATTGTTCATAGCTGTTCCGTGTGGCATCAGTTTATCCGGTAGCTGGTTGAGACCTGCCGTAGTCACCGGCATCATGACCATCGCGATTCCGAACATCCGGGCAGCATTGACGATCGCAAGGTAGGCGAACGTCGTTTCCACGGTCAGAGACGTGAACAGGAAGTTCGTAATGGTGAGAAGGCCGAGCCCAGGGATAGCCAGCCATCTGGCACCGAATTTGTCGAAAAGCTTTCCGGTGATCGGGTTCATCATTCCCATCAGGGCCGCTCCTGGAAGTAGCATGAGGCCCGATTCGAGTGCAGTGAATCCGAGCATGTTCTGCATCAATATCGGCAGGATGACGGCTCCTCCAATCATGGACATGAATACGACCATACCGAGTGCTGTCGTAAGCGTGAATACGCCGTATTTGAAAATGCGGAACTCCAGGATCGGCTGCTCGAGCTTCATCTGTCTATTGATGAACATCGTAAGCGTGATGGCTCCGACGATGATCGGTAAGTATACCTGTGGTACGAGCCACCCTCCGACATTTCCGGCAGTACTGAAACCATAAAGAAGTCCGCCGAACCCGAGTGTCGACAAGGCGATGGATAGTGCATCGATTTTCGGGAAGGTCTGTTTGGTTACGTTTTTCAATATGAAATAAGCAACGATGATATCGATAATAGCAATCGGCAGAACCACATAGAAGACACTTCTCCATGGGAATTGTCCTACGAGATAACCGGAAAGGGTCGGTCCGATCGCCGGTGCGAACGCGATGACGAGTCCGAACATTCCCATAGCGGCTCCCCGTTTTTCAAGTGGGAATACGAGAAACAGAATCGTCTGCATGAGCGGCATGATGATTCCTGCCCCTCCGGCCTGGAGGATACGTCCCGCCATCAGAATAGAGAAGTTCGGAGCCAAAGCACATACGATCGTACCGATGGTGAATGTACCGATGGCCGTCAAGAATAATCCTCTGGTTGTAAAACGTTCAATCAAAAAGGCCGTGATCGGAATCATGATTCCGTTGACGAGCATGAAGACCGATTGCAACCACTGGGCTGTGTTAGCACTGATCCCGAGATCCTGCATGATCGGGGGAATTGCTGTCGATAAAAGAGTCTGGTTCAAAATAGCGACGAATGCCCCGGAGATGAGAACGATCATCAGCGGGACTTTGTTAATGTCTGGGCGTCCTTGTCCATCCGCCATAGTTATGCCTTCTTTCTTCCTATTTATTAGTTTTTTTGTGAACAGGAAAATATTATAGCAGAGCTTCCTCTTCAAGTTAACTAATATGCATAGTTCAAGCAAATTACTCTGCGCAAAGTATATCTCGTAGTATACTTGTAGTTGAAATAAAGGAGGATGAAATCATGAGAAAACTTACTGACAAAATTGCTGTTGTAACCGGCGGTGCTTCAGGGATGGGAAAAGAAATGGTGAAACTGTTCCAGCAGGAAGGGGCCACGGTCATAGCGGCAGACGTGAATGAAGAAGGACTGAAAATCGTGGGGCAGTGGACGGATGTTCAGGGGATCAAACTTGATGTATCTTCAGATGCAGACTGGAAAGAAGCTGCGAAAACTATATATGAACAACATGGGCAGATCGACATTCTCGTTAACAATGCAGGAATCACCAGCGAAAAACCGGCGGAGGAGACGACGGTGGAAGATTGGGAACTGATGATGAAAATCAACAGTTTCGGTCCGTTTGCGGGCATGAAACATATTGCACCACATATGGCCGAACAGGGCAAAGGGTCGATCGTGAACATTTCCAGCTTCACGGCACAGGTCGGTCTCGGCTTCAACAGTTATTCTGCTTCCAAGGGAGCCGTACGTGCCATATCCAAAGCGGCAAGCACAACCTACGGAAAACAGGGGGTCCGTGTGAACGCTGTATTCCCCGGAGTGATCGAGACTCCTATGACGAAAGATCTGAAAGAATCCGGGGGAATGCTCGAACAACTCGAAGCGGCGACACCACTCGGAAGACTGGGGCAGGCGGAAGATATAGCGAAGGCTGTCCTGTTTCTGTCTTCTGACGATGCCGCCTACATTACAGGTGCTGAGCTTGTCATTGATGGCGGGTTTTCCGCTCAGTGAGGAATCGCTGTCCTTTTCGAAGGGCAGCTTTTTGTATATGATAGGGGAAAGATACGTAACGGGAGGATTCGGGAATGTCGATGAAAATACTTATTATGGGGTTATTGAAAGAACGTCCACGCCACCCCTATGAGATGAAACGGGCGATGATCGATCAGAAATGGAATAAACTCATCTCTATCACGGACGGGAACCTCTATCACAATATCAGACGCGCGGAGGAACGGGGGAACATTCGTGGTATCAAGACCGAAAAGGTGGACCAGCGGCCGAATCGTACCGTGTACGAGCTGACGGAACAGGGGGAGGAAGAGCTGTCGGATATGATTGTGGAAGTCTTCCGGAATCAGAAAATGGATGTAAGCCTTGTGTATCCGGCTCTTCTCTTTGTGAGATATTCCGATAAATCTCTGGTGGAACAGGCGTTACGTTCGTGGGCGGCGGACCTGGATGCCGAATCTGTTGCCGATGCTTATGCTCCGCCTGCCTATCATATCGTGGAACATTTCGAACAGAGAAAGAACCTCGACAGAAAGTGGCTTTTGGAAGTCGCGGACTGGATCAAAGACGATTAAGGAAGTGTAGAACCTGCCGATAATAAAAGAAAAAGGAATGGCGGGGGAAACACATGCTACAATTGTTCGGCAGAAAAAAGGAAACGGCAGTGGCTATGGTAGAGAAAGAAGAAGTAACGGGAAGAATGGAAGTGGAAGTGGGCTCGGATCTGGAGAAGCAGTTGAAGATGATCCATATGACAGAAGAAGATCTCGGGGTTCTTCAAAAGTTACAGCCTATCTTTGAGGAACATATCGATGGAGTCGTCGATCAGTTTTATAAAAATCTGGAAAAGGAACCTTCCCTGATTCGTATCATCAACGAGTACAGCTCGACGGAACGTCTGAAAAAGACGCTGACCCGTCATATACATGAGATGTTCAGCGGTGTGATCGATCAGCAATTCATTGAGAAGCGTCGCAGAATTGCAGAGATGCATGTACATATTGGTCTGCTGCCGAAATGGTATATGGCTGCTTTTCAGGATATGCAGTTATCCATGTTCACTGCGCTGGAAGGTGCTGACTTGTCCTTTGAGGAATATCGCCGTGGTATTCGCGCAGTCACGAAGATGCTCAGCCTGGAGCAGCAGATCGTATTGGATTTATTCGAAGAAGGCAATGCCAGAAGTCGTGAACAGGTTGCAGAGAGCCAACGGGAACGTTCATACCGGGTGGAAGCGACCGCTCAGGAGTTGGCCGCGGTTACGGAAGAAGCGAATGGATCGACGGAAGATATAAAAAGACAGAGTGAATCTATCCTGAAAGACGCTAAAGAAGGAGCGGAAGTCAGTGAAGAGGTCGCCAACAAGTCGATGGAGAGTAAAATGGAACTCGACGAACACCAGAAGCAGATGGCCGAAATCAAAGAGAGCATCCGACAAATCGCTTCTGAGACAGAGGACCTGAAAGGTTTCGCCGATAAAATCGGAGATATCGTGACAATCGTTTCGAGTATTGCCGAACAGACGAACCTCCTATCGTTGAACGCTTCCATCGAGGCCGCGAGAGCAGGGGAGTATGGAGCAGGCTTCTCGGTAGTTGCGAATGAAGTCCGAAAGCTTGCCGAACAGACGAAGTCTTCCGTTTCAGAAGTCTCCCAACTGGTGGACGCGACGAATGGTCAAATACACAGCGTCTCCGGAAGAGTGACCGAAATCGACGGGATGATCGGAAGCGGTGTGGAGAAAATAGAGCATATCAATGATTTCGTACTTGATATCGTGGATGCCATGGGTAAGAATTATCGCTCAAGCATGAATGTGGAAACGAAATTGAAAGAGTTTACGGCAATCATCGAGGAGATCAATGACGCCGTTACTCAAGTCGCTTCTTCCTCCCATCATCTATACGAAATGACAGAAGACATGAAAAACCAGCTGTAACCGGCTGGTTTTTTCATTTTCAAGAAAGGATCTTTGGAATGAGAGGGAATTATAATCGAAAAAAGCGCCTTTTGCACAAGTCCGAGTGCAAAGGGCGCCATTATTCTTATAGCGGATTCTCTTCTTTTAGTGGAGGATGGGTGTTTCCGTACCCCTTTTCTCTCAAGTGATGTCGGAACAGCATCATGATCAACAGATGAGCATTGGCCTGGGTATACTTATATACGAACCATGGTACCGAAGGCATATACTCATGAATGGCGATGATCAGTTCTTGTTTGTGCGGGATTTTACGGAATTCGAGACGACCTCTTGTGTTCTTTTTCGAATCCGTCAGCAATCCGCCGGTGATGTAATAAAGCGCACGGTCTGTGGTGCTTCTTTCTTTGGAATAAGAAAGTTCAAGCAAAGGTTTCTCACTGAAGGAGGTACCGATACGGCAGCAGTACTCATCATCAACGGTTGTGCGCACCCACGGGTTCAAGAAGGATTCGAGCCATTCGACGTAATAGAGGGCAGTACTATCCGCTGTCTCTCCTGCCGGTAAAGAGACCCTTTGAACGGAGCGCACATCCTGTTTCATCGATGGAAGCTCCGGCAGCTTCAGGCGTATGCCATCCTGTCGTTCACTTTCAAGGGCTTCTTTGGCAGACTCTTCGAAACTGATCTGCCCGTTACTCACTCCTTCGACGTAATTCTCTTTCTGCACAATCATCGGATGCTTCAAACTCTCGATCAGAGGATAGACGATTTCTTTGGAAGCTCCTGTCACCATACTTACCCAGAGTCTTGAGAGGTTGACCGTGATAAAAGGGAAAGGGATGGCTTTCGGGTTCTTACCCATAACGTCGGCGGTCTTGAGCATCATGTCCCAATACGTCATGACTTCCGGTCCGCCGACATCGACGGATTTGTTCGCAAGATTCTCGTCCTGCAGTCCTTTGTCGAGTGCGTTCAGGACGTCGGGGAGAGCAATAGGTTGGGTTTCCATGCGCGTCCATTTCGGTAAAACCATGAACGGGAGACGTTTCACCAATTTAGAAAGAATCGGGAAAGAAGACCCCTTAGGTCCTACAATGAGCCCGGCACGGATAGCTGTCACCGGGGTACCGTAAGCCCTAAGAATATTTTCGACTTCAAGGCGACTGCGTAAGTGCCTGGATAGAGGTTCATTATCTTTAGGGATGATTCCTGTCAAATAGACGATGCGTTTCACATTCTGTTTCTTGGCGGCCTGTGCGAAGTTATCGGCGAGGATGACATCCATGTCTTCGAACGACCCTTGTGTCAACTTGGCTGAAGGCATCATGGAGTGAACGAGGTAGACAGCGATGTCCGCTCCTTCTAACGCTTTCTCCGCATCCGCCATCGAATACAAATCACAGGAACGCCACTTCACATGCTCTGAATCTTCGTAGTTATCCCCGTTTCTCGAAAGGGCGATGACATCCGCCTTCTCTTCGATTTTCTTGAGCAGGTTCTGACCGATATATCCACGTGCCCCGGTCAAGGCGACAACAGGTCGTTTACTCATCATGTCACTCTCCTTTTTCCTACTCTTTCCCTTTTCCGAAAAAGTGAAACGGAGTCAGATCCATCCTTTCTCCTGACAGCGATGGATGGCTTCGATCCGGTTCGTGACTTCCAGTTTATCGAGAATGATAGAAACGTAGTTGCGGACCGTAGCCGGGGTGATGAACAGCTCAAGAGCAATCGCTTTTGTGCTTTTTCCTTCTGCCATCAGAGAAACGACCTGATTCTCACGTTCGGTGAGGGGGCTTTGAGGAGTGAAGGCGAGATCGATCAATTCAGGATCGTACACTTTTGCTCCTCCATGGATTTTCCGGATGGAAGCGGCCAGGTCTTCACTCGGGCTGTCCTTCAGAAGATAGCCATAGACGCCGGCATCCTGGGCCCGCTGGAAGTAGCCGGATCTCCGGAACGTAGTGAGAATGATGACTTTGGAAGGATGGTCCTTCAATTCCATTGCCGCATCCAGGCCGTCTTTTTTCGGCATTTCGATATCGAACATACAAATATCGGGTTCGAGTTCGCGTGCCAGGCGCAGGGCTTCTTCTCCGTCTCCTGCCTGGCCGACGACTTCGATTTCTTCTTCAAGGTCAAGAAGAGTAGCGAGAGCTCCGAGCAGCATACGCTGGTCTTCTGCAATAATCATTCTGATCATGAAAGACGCTCCTTTTGCTTAATAATGGTTGGTACGTGAAAAATGAGACGTGTAGGGTTGTGTTTTGTTACTTCGATGGAGCCATTGACGAATTCGAGACGTTCTTTCATCCCTCTCAGGCCACTGCCTTCTGAGAAGTCTTCCTTTCTGAACCCTTTTCCATCGTCAGTTACCGTAAGAGATGTTTCTTCCCGGCAATGTTCTATAGAAATGTGACAGGAAGTCGCGTCGCTGTGCTTAACGACATTCGTGATCGCTTCTTTCAGACACATGCTCAAGGCATGTTCGATGAGTGGAGGAAGTTTCCGTTCAGAAGGATCTCCTTCTTCTTTGAAATCCATTCCTGCCGTCTCGATCATCTGACGGGACCGGAACCATTCGTCTTCGAGAGAAGCTACTCTCATATCCGAGACCATTTCCCGGACTTCTTTGAGAGCGGTCCGTGCGGTTTCGTGAATATCTTTCATCTCTTCTTTCGCCTGGGACGGTTTCTTTTCGACAAGCTTATCGGCGAGTTCACTCTTCAACCCGATCATCGACAGCTTCTGCCCGAGCGTATCGTGCAGATCCCTGGCAATCCTTTCTCTTTCTTCAGTGATCATAAGCTGGGATATACGTTCATTGGCATCTTCGAGTGCTTCCTCCAGCTTCTCCTGATTCCTTCGATAGCGGACAGTGAACGGAAGAAGAATCACTCCGATGAGGGCAATCGTCACGAACGGCAGATAAGGGAATAAAGAGTCCATCTGCAGGAAGAAGGTGAGCACCGTTGCCACGAAAGTCGTCACCAGATGCACCGTATAAAGGGCGACGAAACCACCTAAATGACGGATGCTACCTATGAAATAAGCGAGGAACAGAGCGAAGTATACGTACCCGAATAGAAAAGTCATGACGAGACTGATGATGATTTCGACACTGACGAATACATAAATCATCCGGCTGTCCGAAGAGAAAGAGAGTCTGTAACAAAGGAAGAAGATGAACGTCATCAGGATTCCGAAAATGATTTCCAGGACGGAGGAGGATCTGAAAATGAAAAAGAAAGGGAGCACACAGAAGATGATCCATATATAAGCACCGAGGCCGGTGTGTTTAGGTAAGATGTGATACCAGTGTTGCATTGATGGGTCGCTCCTTTCTTCGGGTAATGGGTCATGTCCGGTGGTTTATGCGATGGTTTTTCAAAATGCGGACCTTACGGACGTTTCTGCGGACCTTTTACGAGCTTTCTAAGCGGGGGGATTCCGCTTTTCTTTACATGTCTAGCTATGCCATCCAGAAGCCCGTGTCACAAGCAGTGATTTCTTTTTCAGGGAAAGACACCTGAAAAGAGAAACCCCTGCTTATGCCAGACCTTCTAAGCGGGATGGCTCCGCTTTTATTTTCATGTCTAGTTACGAAGCCCAGAAGCCCGTAATATAAGTAGCCAACCCCGTTTCGGGAAAAATCGCCCGAAGCCAGGCTCGGCTACTTATATTAGAGCTTCTGAGCGGGCTTCTTCACTTTTCTTTTTATATTACCACAACAGAAGAGGCTGCCCCATAGTAAGAGCAGCCTCCCTGGTTACATATTATTCTGAAACTGTCTGTTTTTAAGTAACGGCTTGATTTCCCTGAAGGATACGAACGTTTTGTTCGTCGTGTCATACAGGCGGAATCGTACCGATTCGAGACTCGTCAGCAGCGTGATCGTCGTCGCGTGCTTCAGAGGCGGAGTGGATTCATGCGCTTCTTCGAGTTTGTAGTTCGGAACCCTCGGGCTCAAGTGATGCACGTGGTGGAAACCGATGTTTCCGGAGATCCACTGCAATACTTTCGGCAGACGATAGTACGAGCTTCCGTCCACGGCTGCTTTGACGAAGTCCCACTCGGATTCGTCTTCGAAATAGGAGTCTTCGAATTGGTGCTGGACATAGAAAAGCCAGATGCCGAGCATGCCTGATACGTAAAGGATTGGCAGCTGTACGAGAAGGAATGCTTCCAGTCCGAGCGTCCAGATGATCGTTCCGTAAATGAGCACAGCAGAAATATTCGTCATGTACGTATTGATCCGTTCTTTGCGCTTGGCCCCTTTACGGTTGAAGCGATTGGAGATAAGAAACAGGTAAATCGGTCCGAACCCGAACATGACGATAGGGTTCCGGTACATACGGTAGACGAATCGCTCCCACATGGACGCTTCTAAGTATTCTTCTACGGTCATCACCCAGATATCTCCGGTTCCACGCTTGTCTAAGTTTCCGCTCGTAGCGTGATGGATAGAGTGGCTTCGTTTCCATTTATCAAAAGGAAATAGCGTGAGGATACCGCTGATAATCCCTATTGTACGATTAGCCTTTTGGCTCGGTAGAAAAGAAGAATGCGTGCAGTCGTGGAAAATGATGAAAATCCGTACGACGAAAGCACCTGCGAGTGTAGCGATCGGTACTGCCAACCAAGCAGAAATCTCAAGTGCCATATATGCGAGTGCCCATAGTCCGACGAAGGGCAGAATCGTGTTGATCAATTGGATGACTCCAGCTCTGGTGTCAGGTTTCGCGAAGGCGGCAACGCTTTTTTTGAGCTGTTTCTGTTTATCTTTTTCCATGGTCGTTCCCCCTGTTTTGTAATGTTTCTTCTATCGTACCCAAACTTAGGAGCAGGTATAAGACACAAATGTCAGGAGTTATCCGTGATAAATATCACGGGTGGATTAATGTGTTCAGATAAGGTGATTTAGTATAAAATGAACAGTAGCCTGAAAAAAAGGAAGGTTACTGTATGGAAGAACATGAAGAGAATATAACTCGAATTATGATAGGGGAAAAAGAAGTGATCCTGATCGGTACGGCGCACGTATCGAAAGCCAGTGCCGAACAGGTGAGGGAAGTGATTGAACGGGAAAACCCGGATAGTGTCTGTGTCGAGCTTGATGAGCAGCGGTACCAGTCGATCATCGACGGCAACCAATGGAAGAATACGGATATTTTTCAGATCATCAAACAGAAGAAAGCGACGCTTCTGCTCATGAATCTGGCTATTTCTTCCTTTCAGAAGCGGATGGCGGAACAGTTCGGAATTAAAGCCGGTCAGGAAATGATGCAGGGTATCGAGTCGGCGGAAGAGACGGGAGCAGAGCTTGTCCTGGCCGATCGTAACATCCAGCTCACCTTTGCCCGTATCTGGGGTAACCTTGGATTCAAAGGGAAGGCGAAACTTATGCTGTCGCTGTTCGCGGGTATTTTCTCCAAGGAGACGATTACGGAAGAAGAGCTCGAAAAGATGAAACAGCAGGATATGCTCGATGCGATGCTCGAGGATTTCACTGAGAATTTCCCGAAACTGAAGAAACCGCTCATCGATGAACGGGATCAGTATCTTGCAGAAAAGATCCGCACGGCTCCCGGGGACAAAGTGGTCGCTGTGCTAGGGGCCGCACACGTGCCGGGGATTACGAAAGAAGTGCATCACGAGCATGATCTGGAAGCGCTGAAGGAACGTCCGAAGAAATCTCCGTGGCCGAAGATCATCGGCTGGGCAATTCCGATTTTCATCATCGCCCTGATTGCGGTCACCTTTTCCATGAACCCGGAAGCGGGAACGCAGCAGACCTTGAGTTGGGTACTGTGGAACGGTATTGTATCCGCCATCGGAGCGACAGCCGCCTGGGCTCACCCTCTGGCGATCCTGACAGCCTTCATAGCAGCACCGATTACTTCCTTGAACCCGATGATCGCTGCCGGGTGGTTCGCAGGATTTGTACAGGCCTATATCAAACGGCCGAACGTTGCGGATTTCGAATCCCTTTCCGACGACGTGACGTCCGTAAAAGGATTCTGGAATAACAAAGCGACGAGAGTGCTCCTCGTCATTGCTCTCACCAACATCGGAAGCTCGCTCGGTACCTTCATCGGTGGGGCAGATGTGATTCGTCTGTTTCTAGAGAATCTATAGCTTCAGGAGGGATCTATTGTGAAAAAGGAAGAAGCCTATATCAATGATTTAGTGGAGTTCTTAAGTATTCCATCCATTTCGACGGATGCTTCTTATAAGAATGATGTACGGCGGGGAGCTGAGTGGCTGGCGGAAGATCTGAAGAACAGCGGCTTGGAAAACGTGGAGATTCTGGAAACGGGAGGTCATCCGGTCGTTTATGGAGATTGGTTACATAAACCGGACAAGCCCGTGTTTTTGGTTTATGGACACTATGATGTCCAACCCGCGGAACCGCTGGATTTGTGGGAGTCTTCGCCTTTCGAACCGGAAATCCGTGACGATAAGGTCTATGCCCGTGGAGCCACCGATGATAAAGGACAACTGATGATCCACGTCAAAGCGGTGGCGTCTCTCATGGAGAAACACGGGGAGTTACCCGTGAACGTCAAATTCTGTTTCGAAGGGGAAGAAGAGATTGCCAGCCCCAACCTCGTCCCTTTTGTGAAACAACATAAGGAGAAGCTTTCCTGTGATGCGGTGCTTGTTTCTGATACACCACTCATGGATAAAGAGACACCTGCGATCGTTACAGGGCTTCGGGGAGCTCTCGCTTTCGAAATGACGCTGACTACGGCATCCGTCGATCTTCATTCGGGCGCCTATGGGGGAGCGGTGCCGAACGCCGTTCACCATCTGGTCAGAGTGCTTGATTCTTTCCATGATGAAAATGCGAAAGTTGCTGTCGAAGGGTTTTATGAAGGGGTTCCTGAAGCGACAGAAGAACTGCGTTCAGAAATGGGGCGTATCCCTTTTTCTGCAGAAACAATGAAGCAGGAAGGCGGACTGAGTGACCTTTATGGAGAAGAAGGATTCACTCCGCCTGAGCAGACGGGAATCCGGCCGACGCTTGAGATCAATGGTGTTACCGGTGGGTACCAGGGCGCCGGAATGAAGACGATCGTACCCAAAGAGGCTTCAGCCAAAATCAGCTGTCGTCTCGTCGGTGATCAGAACCCCGGCAAGGTGTTTGAACGCATCGAACGTCATGTGGAAAATCATCTGCCACGCGGAGGTGCGGTGCGTCTGGATAAAACGATTGAAGCCCGTGCCGTGACGATGGATGCGGATAATGAATTCATTCAGAAGGCTGCCCGTGCTTATGATGATTTCTACGGGAATCGTACCCTTTTTCCGAAAGAGGGAGGCTCGATTCCGATCATAGAAGTTTTCAAGAATGAGCTGGGAGCGCAGCCGGTCCTGATGGGTTTCGGTCTGCAATCTGAGAATATGCATGCTCCGAATGAACATTTCCATCTGGAGAACTTTCGTCGTGGAATACGTACCGTTGAGAAATACTTGGAATCTTTTTAGAGAGCAAAAGCGTAAGCACTCATGGAAATTTGGGTGTTTACGTTTTTTTTGTAATAGTTTCTGGAAAAAAGAAGAAACGGATGTTTACCCCATCAGAATAAGAGGAAAAAGGTAAGGTGTGCTTATTTCATAGGAATTTCCATTAAAATAATGCGGGATCCATTTGACACCGCTTACACAATCCGCTATAGTGTTTTGTAACAAGTTAAAACGTGTGGTGGAGATTTGGAGATTCACATGAGTAAGCGCATTGGGAGCAGTGTGCCTTATCATGTGGATCTTTTTTCGTTTTCACTTACAAATAAAGGGAAAAGGAGAGACAGCAATGCATGAATTTCTAGCAGAGTTGATTGGCACGATGATACTTATCATTTTTGGTGGCGGTGTTGTAGCGGGCGTTGTATTGAAAGATTCGAAAGCGGAAGGAACGGGTTGGGTATTGATTACACTGGCCTGGGGACTCGGCGTTACCATGGGGGTATACGCTGTAGGAAGTGTTTCCGGGGCTCACATCAATCCTGCCGTGACTTTAGGTTTTGCTTCAATCGGTGAGTTCCCTTGGGCGAAGGTACCGATGTATATATCAGCTCAGGTCATCGGAGCGTTCCTGGGAGGAATCATCGTATTCCTGAACTATTTACCTCACTGGCGGGCGACAGAAGATAAGGGAGCAAAACTTGCAGTGTTCTCTACCGACCCGGCTATCAGAAGCCCGTTCTCGAACTTGATCAGTGAAATTCTCGGTACTTTTGTACTTGTGATGGGATTGTTGTTCATCGGAGCCAATGACTTCACGAATGGTCTCAATCCGGCGATTGTCGGTCTGTTGATTGTGGCGATCGGTATGAGTCTCGGTGGTACGACAGGATATGCCATCAATCCTGCCCGTGATTTCGGTCCACGAATCGCTCACGCCCTTCTGCCGATTCCAGGTAAAGGCGGTTCAGACTGGAGTTATGCCTGGGTTCCTGTACTTGGTCCGATCATCGGTGGTATATATGGCGCGTTATTCTATAATAGTCTGTTTCTTAATAATTACAGCGTAGCTTTCTGGATAGGCAGTGTGATTATTGCAGCTGTTCTATTCCTGGCAGCAAGGTCGGAACTGAAAAAAAAACCGACGCCGTCTGATGGAATGGAAGAGAAAATCAGTTGATAGAACGGTTACTGGCATAAAGCTGAATAGCTGATAGTAATCGTATAAACATATAATTTTTTGAGAGGAGAATGAATTATGGCAGAGAAGAAGTACATCTTATCACTGGATCAGGGGACGACAAGTTCAAGAGCGATTCTATTCAACCACGAAGGGGAAATTGTGGAGACCGGCCAGAAGGAATTTGAACAGTATTTCCAGAAACCGGGCTGGGTCGAGCATGATGCTAACGAAATCTGGACGTCTATCCTTGCCTGTATTTCTGAAGTGTTGAGGAAAGCAGACGTCGAAGCGCACGAGGTCGCAGGAATCGGAATCACAAACCAGAGGGAAACGACAGTTGTCTGGGACAAGAATACAGGTAAGCCAGTCTATAAGGCGATCGTATGGCAATCCCGTCAGACGGAAGGGATCTGTAAAGAGCTTCGGGAACAGGGATATAACGATACCTTCCGCGACAAAACAGGGCTTCTTCTCGACCCTTATTTCGCAGGAACGAAAGTGAAGTGGATTCTCGATAACGTGGAAGGTGCCAGAGAAAAGGCGGACAACGGAGATCTTCTATTCGGTACTATCGATACGTGGCTTGTCCATAAGTTCTCCGGTGGAAAAGCGCATATCACGGATTACTCCAATGCATCCCGCACGCTTATGTTCAACATCTATGACCTGGAGTGGGACAAAGAACTTCTTGATGTTCTTGGTGTACCTGAAAGTATGCTTCCGGAAGTGAAAGATTCCTCAGAAGTCTACGCTAATACGGTCGATTACCATTTCTTCGGGGAGGAAGTGCCGATTGCAGGGATCGCCGGAGACCAGCAGGCTGCCTTGTTTGGACAGGCATGCTTCGAAAAAGGAATGGCTAAGAACACGTATGGAACCGGATGTTTCATGCTTATGAACACGGGAGAAGAAGGCGTGAAATCTGACCATGGTCTCCTCACGACGCTTGCCTGGGGGATTGACGGCAAAGTCGAATACGCGCTTGAAGGTAGTATCTTCGTAGCGGGATCTGCTATCCAGTGGCTCCGTGACGGTCTGAAAGTGATCGAAGATGCTCCTTCCAGTGAAAAGTTCGCAACCAATGTTGATTCGACAGACGGCGTCTATATGGTTCCTGCGTTCGTGGGTCTCGGTACGCCTTACTGGGATAGTGATGCTCGAGGAGCTATGTTCGGACTTACGCGTGGGACTACGAAAGATCATATCATCCGTGCTACCCTGGAATCGCTGGCTTATCAGACGAAGGATGTCCTTGAAGCGATGGTGGCGGATTCCAATATCGACGTGAAGAAACTCCGCGTGGACGGTGGAGCGGTGAAGAACGACTTCCTCATGCAGTTCCAGAGCGACATCCTGGATACACCGGTGGAACGTCCGGTCGTTCAGGAAACGACGGCTCTTGGCGCTGCCTACCTGGCAGGACTAGCCATCGGATTCTGGGACAGCAAAGAAGACATCAAGAAACAGTGGGACGTAGAAAAAACATTCGACCCGAACATGGACGAAGAAAACCGCAAAGAACTATACGACGGCTGGAAAAAAGCTGTCGCTGCCACTCGCGAGTTTAAGTGATAGGAAAAGTGGAAACACCTGTTCAGCCCTTCTCGCATAAGTAAAAATCAGCTTAAAGAAGTGAACTTCTTCTTTATGGATGGTTTTTACTTATGTCGCTAAGGGCTAGGTGTTGCAACTAGACAAGAAAAGCGGAGAAGAACGTTCAGAAGCTCAAATATAAGCAGACGGCCCTGCTTTCGAGTGATCTTTCTCGGAACAGGGGTGGCTGCTTATATTTCGGGCTTCTGTTCTTCGCAGCTAGACAGTATAAAAAGTGGAAACACCTCGCTTGAAAACCAGAAAAGCAGAGAGGGCGCAGATAAAGTCTGCGTCCTTTCTTTTGGATGCGTGATCGACGGCCATCTGTCATTTCAAAAGCAATCCTCCGCTTTCGCTTTTCTAAGTTATTTTTAAGCGTTATAATAGACTCTGAAGAAATATGCGCCGGAGAGGAAGTTAGCATGTGAGATGGGAAGAACGATTTGACTGGCAGTTGTTTTTCGCGATTCTGGCTTTTATCGCTGTCAGTTGTATCGCTTTGTATAGTGCTCAACAAAGTGAACAATACAATGATCCATTCGTTTTCAGACAGCTGGTTTTTTACGGACTCGGGTTTTTCGTGATTGCCGTTATGATGTATTTCGATCCCGACCTGTATCAAAAAGCCAGCATTTATTTGTATATATTCGGAATTGTGCTGCTCATCGCTCTGATTCTCGCTCCGCCTTCGATAGCACCGGTTATTAAAGGGCAGAAGAGTTGGTTCGCTTTTCCAGGTTTATCAGTTCAGCCTTCCGAATTCATGAAGATTTTCACGATTATGATGCTTGCGAACGTAATATCGAAACACAATGAAAATTTCAGAGGTCCGGCGCTCAAGTCCGATTTTCTGCTGCTTGGAAAAATCGTAGGTATCACCGGCGTACCACTACTTTTGATTATGCAACAACCGGACCTTGGAACATCCCTCGTGTTTGTTGCGATTATGGTTGGTATGATTCTGATCTCCGGGGTGCGCTGGCGTGTCATTATACCGATTTACACAGGGATAGCGACGCTTGGAACGTCGATTATCATATTGGCTCTCCAGGCTCCACAGGTTCTCGAGAAATATCTGGGCGTCAAGGAGTACCATTTCGGCCGTATTTATTCGTGGTTGCAGCCGCTGAAATACGAAGATTCCTCCGGTTACCAGCTGGTCAAAGCGATGCGTGCCATCGGTTCCGGTCAGCTTTTCGGGAAAGGCATGGGAGAGCGTGAAGTCTACATGCCAGAAAGCCAGACGGACTTCATCTTCAGTATTATCGGAGAAGAATACGGGTTCATCGGTACTTGTGTCGTGCTCCTGTTGTTCTTTCTATTGATTTACCGTCTTACTGTCATCGCTCAGCGTGCGAACACCCATTTCAGTTCCTACGTGCTGGTAGGAATCATCGTTATGATTACTTTCCACGTTTTTCAGAATATCGGAATGTCGATTCAGTTATTGCCGATTACAGGGATCCCTCTTCCATTTGTAAGTTATGGGGGTAGTTCTTTGCTGGCCACTCTTATGGCCATGGGTTTCGCTTTTGCTGTGACGTTCCATCATCGCACCTATATGTTCAGTGAGAAATGAGGCGCCTTTTGAAAGGCGTCTTTTTTTAGAACGATTTGTGCTTCCAAACGGATGAATTTATCTTTATACTGTACAAGGAACGATAGACAGGAGGGCTTTCATGGAAGAATTTATCATATTAGAAGAATTCTATAATACGAAACTCATTGTCGCCTCCATTCTCGTTGCTATTTTAGGTTCATATCTGACGTTATACATGAATCGCAGAATTGTAGTCATGAAAAGTTATAGCAGGGTGATGATAGTAGTCACCTCTGTAATCATGGGGATGACCGTGTGGGCGATGCACTTTATAGGTATGTCTGCTTTCAGTCTGAAGATCTTCGTTTCTTATGATTGGATACTGACGGGGCTATCCATACTTCCGGTCCTGGTCGCTTCTTTTCTAGCATTCATCACTTTATATATGACGGCGTACAAACGATGGAAAATCTTCGTGGCGAGTATACTGATAGGATTGGGTATTTCAGGTATGCATTACCTCGGCATGACTGCCATTACATACGACGGCTTTCTGGTGTATGATCCAGGGATGGTTGGTGCGTCCATTATTTTTGCGATAGGCGTGGCTTATTTAGGGATTATCTTTTTGAGAAAGATGCAAAATGTCAAAAAGCCTGTAGCCCTTGTTCCGGTGGCAGTCGTGCTTGGAATCAGTGTATCGGGCATGCATTACCTCGGCATGGCTGCCACCGATTTCTGTCTTCCTGCGCAATACAGTTCTTCTGTTCGAGGCACCCCAGTCGTTTCTCTGGACATTTTTGGAATTGCCCTGGTCATTCTTGTCGTCACTGGACTCCTGTTCATATTCAGTTATATCCAATCCCGGCACGTAACGTTGAGAAAGATCGCTTACCAGGATGCTCTCACCGGTTTGAACAATCGTCACTGGGTGCATCGTTTCATGGAGAAAGAGGGGGAGACGCTTCATAAAGCCGGGAAGGTCCTTTATATGCTAATCGATATCGATCAGTATCAGTGGATCAATGAAACGTTCGGGTACTCTCAAGGAGATCAACTGCTTCAGAAATTCGCTGATTATCTATCGGAACATAAAGAGAGTGGGGATATCGTTGTCCGATATGAGGGGAATCAGTTTCTGTTTATGACACCGACCGAAAGCAATCTCGAAGCGAAAAAGGAAGTGCGGCAGTTTCACGAATCTTTAAAACGTCCTTTTCTTGTAGGCGATACTTCTATCCGCTTCTCGACCACTATTGGAGCGGCGATTTCTGAAAGAAAAGAAGATATTCCTTACCTATTCGGGAATCTGGAACAAGCGCTAAGGTATGGGAAAACTAATGGGAAGAATCAGTTCGTCTACTATGACCCTTTTTTACATTCGAATCGCAGAGAAATGGAGATTGATGAATATTTGAAGCGGGATATAGAGGAAGGGATGAAAGGATTCAGTCTTGTACTCCAGCCCAAATTCCAACTGCCGCATGTGTCACTTGCAGGAGCAGAAGTGCTGGTACGATGGAATCATAAAAAGCTCGGTTTCGTTTCCCCGGGAGAATTCATCCCCATCGCAGAGAAAAATGGGACGATTCAGCCGATCACCTCCTGGGTTCTCTCTGAAACGCTTCGCCACTTAAGGGAATGGAAGAGGAAAGGGGAATATATTCCACGGTTATCCATCAATTTATCTGCCGTACATTTTCAGGCGGAGGGTGCGAATGAAATGATTTTTGAAACGTTCGAGAAAATGGGCGTCGATCCCGCTTCGGATTGGGTCGAGGTCGAAGTTACAGAAACGGCTGTAATGAAAAATATCGATAGAGCAATGGCTCTCCTGGAAGAGATGCAACAAAGAGGACTGCGGATTGCTCTTGATGATTTCGGGACCGGGTTATCTTCTTTCATGTATTTGAAGAAGCTGCCGATTCATACGTTGAAGCTGGATAAATCCTTCATGGATGGGGTGCCACAACAGGAAAAAGACATGATTCTGCTTGAAGCTCTTATTGATATGGCCCGGAAGCTCGACATGGAGATTGTCACCGAGGGAATCGAAGATGAAGAGCAGCATGTCTATTTGAATTCCCATCAGGTCATTGTTCAGGGCTATTACTATGCCCGGCCACTTTCGCTTGAAGAGTTCGAAATATTCCTCCAAAAGAAGAAGGATGCCTGAAAAGAGGCACCCTTCTTCTTTATAGATTATTATTTTTTATCGTTGATATCTGTAACGTTCGTTTCTTCGGCATCGTTGTTGTGTGCGAGTTCTTCTTTCGCTTCCTGCGCTTTATCTCCGACCGATTGGAGCTCTTCTCCTGCGTCTTTAGCGGTCTCGATCATTTCTTTGGACTCGCTCTGGATGTCCTGAGCACTTTCTTTGATCTGAGCACCCTGCTCATCAAGGATTTCCTGGATTTTCTGAACTGCTTCTTTCGTGACAGCTGCTGCACGTTGGATACGACCGAGCCAGTCATCTTTCACACCCTGAGGATCTTCTTTCACGCGTGTAGCGTAACTTGATACTTTATGTTTTGCATTGGAGGAGCCGTTCTTCAGTCTGGCTCTCTCTTCGGAGTCTGTAGCGAGGATTACGGCTGCTCCTACAAGCGCTCCGGAGACCATAGCGAGAGGAAGTTTGTTTCCTCTTCTTCGGTTTTGGTTCTGATTGTAGTTCTGTTCCATCTTTAATCCCTCTTTCTATGATAGATTATGTTCGTAGCGTGCCGCCCGGGTAGCTTCCTGTTTCAGTTGGAGCTTGTCCGCTTCGATTGAATGATATACGCGGGATCCTTCTTCGTAACGTTCCTGCTTCTTACGTTTCTTCTTCAACCGACGGTGCGACTCCGGTTTCTTCAAGCGGGTATCACGATACAGAAAATATCCCCCGACCGCTCCAAGAATAAACCCGATTCCGGAGATTCCGGTTTCAAGGTTCTCGTTATTGGCCATTGGTCTGCTCCGGAAGGTTGTCTTTGAGTGCTTTCCGTTTCTGAACAAGGTAATAGGAGAGAGCCAGCGCACCGTACAAGCCGTTCCATCCTTGTTCTCCGACTTTTTCTTCGCCTTCTGAGGTATTCTTCTTCAGGGCATAAGTAACATCTACAAGGGAGGATGTCAGTTTACGGGAGGACTCTCCCACATCACCCACAATATAAAAGAGAGGACTCAGGGCTCTCAGTTTTTCGTTCACGTCTGCCAGCGCAGTATTGCTGTTTTTCAAGATATCAGTCGTTTCATTCATGACCGTATCAAGCTGGGATGGCAGTTCATCGACGGTACGGTCGACTCCTTTCAATACGTCAGCCAGATTATTCAATGTTCTTACCAGGAAGATCGCTATGATAGCGAATGCGATTCCTATAATCAATACACCGATTCCTAGATAATCCATAATCGAACCCCTTTCTTATTTCGTTGTTTGTTTCGGCCTTATTTTGCGGTACTTGGCATACAATTCAATCATTGCGTCTCCCCATTTCATCGCCTGGGCGACCTGTTCCGAGCTGCGGTCGGACGCTTTGGACACGTGCTGGGTGAGGTTGTCGATCGAATGGTTCACGTTCCCTACGGAAGAACTGACACTATGTAGAGACTCGAAAAGCGGGTCCACCGATTCGCTTTTATGCTGAACATCATCAGCTAAGGCATTCGTCTTCCTTACGAGATCTTCCGTCTGGTTCGTCATTCCCTCGACCTGTTTTTCAACGGTTTCGAGCGTACGGGAAACATTGTTGAGTATTTCTGTAGCTGCTTTCATGGTTTTTACCAGAAAAATAACAATCAATGCAAAAGATAGTGCAATAATGAATAAACTTATGGAAACAAGTGACAATGGTTCCACCTCCTTCGACTTCTCTTTTCATCATACCACTAAAATTATCTTTTGAAACTCTTTCACAAGCATGTTTTCCCAAAAAAATCGGTTAGTCTGATACCTTGTCGGGAATAGGTAAACAGCAGTGGTACCAGAAAGGGAGGTAGTTCTAGTAATGAACAAATTAAAAACATATGGAAAGGAACTGGTCGAAGAGTTCCAGAAAGATGATGTGCCCGTCCTCGCATCATCGCAGGCGTACTATTACTTATTAGCCATCTTTCCCATGCTCATTCTTATCTTGTCTTTATTACCATATTTCTCGATAGACAGCGAGCGTATTATGAATTTCATCTCAACGAATGTTCCAGGGGATACAGCCGAAATTTTTCGTGAAAATGTAGTGAGTGTCGTTGAACAGCCAAGTGGAGGATTATTGACAATCGGTATTCTGGGTACCATATGGTCGGCTTCCAACGGGGTGAATGCTTTCATCAAGGCTTCGAACATCGCTTATAATGTGGAAGAAACGAGATCTTTCGTTAAAGTGAGACTTATTTCTATCGGTCTGACGTTCGGAATGATTGTAGCGATCATTGTAGCGATTATGCTTCCTGTTTTCGGAGATGTCATCATCAGTTTCATTCAGGATCTCCTCAGACTTCCCGATTCGACCGTCATTCTTTTTCAAGTATTGAGGTGGGTCGTAGCAATTATAGTGATGACAGGCGTGCTTATGGCTCTCTATCACATAGCTCCAAACAAAAAGCTCCCATTCAAAAGCATCATACCCGGGGCTTTGACTACGGCTTTGTTGTGGCAGGTCATTTCCTTATTATTTTCTTTTTATATCAGTAACTTCGGAAATTACTCTGCAACGTACGGCAGTCTCGGGGGTATCATCATTTTGATGTTATGGTTCTTCCTGACCGGATTGATATTGATGATCGGAGCGGAAATCAACGTAATTACAAGCAGGCACAAACAGTCGAAATAATCAGAAAAAGACCGGGGGGGGAACCCGGTCTTTTTTCATGGGAAAGCGGTCATGACGCCATTCTTTAGTGGAGAAAAACATTTGGAGCATGCGATAGTATGCGTAAGGAATCGAATGGTTTTTGAAGAATAGTATTTTTCTATTTACTTTAGGATAATATTTGGTATTATATACGTGGAAATGAAATTCAATACTACTTGAAGAAGGAGGAAGGGACGATGGTTACATCTCTTTTCATGATTTTATTCACTGTATTTTCGACGTTTGTAGTTTTGGTCGCTGGTAATGAGCTAATGACCCGTGCGAAGAATCGCACGAACAAAAATCGTCTTCCTCAGGAACCTATCCAACAACCAGCTTTGGAAGCAGGGCATCGTTAACTCTGTTTTCGATAAAGGGGAGAGGATCCCTTAGTGATGAGGATTGGTTCGAGAAGCGATATTCCTAATCCGGGTAACCGGAAGCTTCGTATAAAGAGACCCTTTTCGGCAGGAGCCGGAAAGGGTCTTTTGCGTTTTCAGACACCTCTTTGTTTCAGCTGGAAAGGAACAGGGAAAGCCACTAACAGAATATGACAGAGGAAGGTGGAAGATGAGATGAGAGAGCATGTGGACTATCTTGTGGAATGGCTTGAGAAGAAAGTGAAAGACGCAGGTGCCAAAGGAGCTGTGGTCGGTGTCAGTGGCGGTCTTGATTCTGCAGTAGTAGCAAACCTTATCAAGCGGGCTTTTCCGGATAATTCACTCGGAGTGATTATGCCGATCGATCAGGAAGTGAGCAATCAGGAGGAAGCCGTGGAAACTGTTGAAAAGGCAGAGTTGTTCTACATAGGAGTACCATTGACCGACTCCTATCACACGACTTTCAGAGAAATTAAAGAAAATGTGGAAAAGCACGGAGAATGGGTGGAAGATAATGAGCAGCTCGGAGGAGCGAACCTGAAAGCGAGGCTGAGAATGAGCACGCTTTATGCAATGGCTGCAAACTATAACTACTTAGTGATCGGAACAGGAAATGCTCCGGAAACGTATACGGGATACTTCACGAAGTTCGGAGACGGGGCTGCCGACCTTGAACCTCTTGCGCATTTGACCAAGGAAGAAGTCCGTGACATGGCGAGATACCTCGAAGTACCGAATTCCGTCATTGAGCGTCCACCAAGCGCTGAACTGTGGGAAGGTCAGACAGATGAAGATGAACTCGGTGTTTCCTACGATACGATCGATGCCTACTTACGGGGTGAAACGATTGATGAAAAGGATAAACAGATCATAGAGGAACTTCATAAGAAGAGTGAACACAAACGTCACACACCTGCTACACCTCCGAAATTCGAGAAAGGGGAATAATAAGTATGAGTAGCAATACAGCGCTACTGTTGATCGATTTCATCAACAGCATGGACTTTGAAGGTGGAGAGAATCTGCTTGAAAACACGAAGGACATCGTTCCTGATGTCAAAGCGCTGAAGCAGGAAGCCAAAAGTCAGAATGTCCCCGTCATTTATGTGAATGATAACTTCGGACTGTGGCAGGATCACGTAGATGACTTGATCGAAGACGTAAAGAAAGGGCAGGGGCGCCCTGTTATTGAAGAGTTGGAACCTTCGAAAGATGAGTATTTCATATTGAAGCCTAAGCACTCCGGGTTTTATGGAACACAGCTCGATATCCTTTTGCAGCAGCTGGAAGTAGAACAGTTGATCATTGCAGGGATTGCCGGAGATATATGCGTGTTATTCACCGCGAATGATGCCTACATGCGCGGTTATGACCTGTGGGTGCCGGAAAACACATCGGCTTCAGAGCATAAAGAAGATAACGAGAATGCATTGAGGATTGTGAAACGTTCTCTTCAGGCAGATATCTCATCTACGAAAAAATGCAGCATCGAAGATTATGTGCGAAACGAAAAGCAATGAATCATAAGAAGAGCTGCCGGTAACCGGCAGCTCTTTGTTATGGAGGATGGTTCTTTCTATTCTTCCAGAAGGAGGTCTTTCAGCACGACGGCATGATTGTACTCCTTATCTCTGGCTCCGTACAAAAGTACAACGCGTCCTTTTTCGCTTTTCTGTCTGAGTTTCTGCAATTCGTCTTTCGATTCCTGTTCTTGCAGCTCTGCTTTAAAAGAGTTGCTGAACTCTTCGAATTTCTCTTTTTCATGGTTGAACCATTTTCTCAGGGAAGACGAAGGTGCGAGGGTTTTGGCCCACTCATCGAGGTGAGCCTCTTCTTTAGAGATTCCTCTTGGCCACACGCGGTCGACAAGTACCCGGTACCCTCCGAGAGGTTCTTTTTCTTCGTAGATTCGTTTCAGTACTACAGACATCGTATCCCTCCGTTATTTTCAGGGTAAATTCCAACTTTTTTAAGAGTTTCTACGTGGGTTGTCTCCACTTTTCGTTGTTGTCCAGTTCCGATACCCAGAAGCCCGTAATATAAGTAGCCAACCCCGTTTCGGGAAAAATCGCCCGAAGCCAGGGTCGTCTACTTATATTAGAGCTTCTAAGCGGGCATCTCCACTTTTCTATAATAAGGGTATTCCCCGATTTCAGAATGCTACACAAACGTTTAGAATAGAGGGAGGAGGGAGAGGCCGATGTCACATTCAACCATTCATGATTTTTATGAAAAATTACTCGAAGAAGCTTCCTTTGATCTGCATGAGCGCTATAGCCAGTTGCTGACAGGACTTCAATGGAAAGCGAATGAAGAAGATTCTTCACTTATTTCCTATATCATTGAGGATATGCGTGAACGATCTTCCTGCTATTCTCCTATAACGCTTAGACAATGGGGGGCTTTTCACGCTTGGAAATCTTATGCGAAGCAGCTTGGCAAGCGGCACGGTATCCAGTTTGAATTTCAGGAAGCTGCTTTTCATGAATGGAACAAGGGGGACCCTTTACTGTTCCGGCTTCTCCAGCAGATGATTCAGTTTATCATAAATGAAGGAGCTCCGGATCTCATCCGGGTTTCCGTGGAATCGGATACCCTGCTTTTGCTTTATGAAGCGGGTCACATCACGGAAGAGAGGCAGGAGTTTCCTCAGGATTTCGCGAATACTGCTGGTGTTAGTGTTTCTGTAGAGAGAAATCTGACGACGGCATGGCTGTTGAAGAAAAAGGAGAGCGATTCATGATATCGATATTGGTTGTGGACGATCATGCAGTAGTGAGGTCCGGTCTTCGAATGCTTCTGGAGGCTCAGGACGGGTTTGAAGTGGCCGGAGAAGCATCAGAAGGAAATGAAGCATATGCGATGACGGAAGAGCTTGCACCGGATCTGATATTGATGGATTTATCGATGCCCCATGGGAAAGACGGACTTTCCGCCACTTCAGAAATCAAAAAACAATTTCCGGATACGTATATTCTTGTGCTGACGATGCATGATGATGAAGAGTACCTGTTCCGTGCGATTCAAATGGGGGCTTCCGGCTGTATTTTGAAGAATGCTCCTCACGATGAGTTGATCAAAGCGATCCTTCAGGTGGCGAAAGGAGATGCCTACCTTTACCCTTCTGCTACGAAGCGGCTGATGGAAGAATATATGACCAAAGTGAAAGACGGGAAAGAAGGAGATCGTTTTTCATTGTTGTCCGACCGGGAAAAGGAAGTACTCGCTCTCGTTGCCAAAGGATACTCGAACAAAGAAATCGGGGAGAAACTGGTGATCAGCGTGAAAACGGTCGAAGCGCATAAAGCTCATGTGATGGAGAAACTCCAGTTGAAGACAAGGCCGGAGCTGGTGGAGTACGCCTGGAAAAAAGGGTTGTTCGGGTATTCCATATAAGGAGCGGTGAATGTGGAAGGATTACTTAATGAAATAAAATCAGAATTGAACGCGGATGTCGTTGCGATAGCGGAATGGAAAAAGAAAGAAGCCTCTATTCAATGGACGTATGCTACCGGCATGACGAACAGAAGGTACCGTTATATGCACATCCTATACGGGCTTGGAATAGTCGGGAAGGTTATGCAGTCGGGGCAGGTGATGTATTATCCTTCCAAACACGAAGCGGAACATGATCCGCTGGTGAATGCAGAGAGCCTGGAATCGCTTTTCCTTGTGCCTCTTGCTGCCGGATCGAGTCTTCCAAGTGTGCTGTTGGTCGGATATAGAACAAAGGTGTACCTTCCGCCGGAAAGCACGTGGAAGAAATGGAGAGCCCCACTCATAGAGGAGCTGAAAGGGGAGGAAACTAGATGAACAGATCGACGACTTCTTTCACCTCCAAACAGGAAGGACTTCTTCTATTCGACAAACATGGAACGATACTATTCGCCAATGAAAAAGCTGAGAATATGGCAGGCTCTTTGTCTTCCCTCCATGGAGTGGAAGACATCTTCCTTGATTTTACGTGGGAGGAGCTGGTGAGCTGCGAGAAGGATGTACTGATCGATAAATATATTTCTCCTGTCCAAGGTGACGCCTTCCCTGTCCTCGTAGTCGTTTATGAAAAAAGTGATATGTACCTGGTCACTATTACGAATATCCAGGAGAGGACGAAATTTGCGCCCGACTTTTACGAACCATTGAAGGAACTGCTTGATATAAAGTATGCCCTCGATGAATCGTCGATTGTAGCTGTTACGGACCAGCGTGGTCGCATTCAATACGTGAACAGAAAATTTTGTGAGATATCGAAGTATCAGCCGGAAGATCTGATCGGAGAAGATCACCGCATTCTGAACTCAGGCTATCATTCCCGCGCGTTTTTCAAGCATTTATGGAAAACGATCGGCACCGGTCATGTGTGGCGCGGAGAGATATGTAACCGGGCAAAAGACGGGAGCATCTATTGGGTGGAAACGACCATCGTCCCCTTTTTGAAAGAAGGGGGGAAACCTTATCAGTATCTGGCTATAAGGAACGAAATCACGGAACGAAAGAGGTTCGAGACGGAACTGAAGGAAATGACTACTCGTCTTCTCAGTGTTCAGGAAGAGGAGAAACGTCATTTATCCCGGGAACTCCATGACGGGATCGGCCAGGACCTGTACAGCTTGTTGATCGGGGTTCACCGACTTCAGCAGGAAGGGGATAATCCTATTCTGGAACATATGGAAGAAGAAGTGAGCAACGTTATTCAGAAGGTGAGGGATATGTCCTGGGAGCTGAGACCATCCACTCTTGATGAGCTTGGATTGATGCCGGCGATCCGATCGTTTCTGAATCGGTACCGGGAATCCTACGGGCTTCAGTCTTCCCTTCATACGACATTGAAAACACGACTGGAGCCAGAAGTGGAAACGGCTATTTACCGTATCATCCAGGAAGCCATGACCAACGCCCGTAAGTATGCAGGTGTCGATAAGGTGGATGTTCAGGTAGAGGAGGAGCTGGATTACATTTATGTAGCCGTTCGTGATGAGGGGACCGGCTTTGATAAAAGGACAAGTGAAAAAGGGGTCGGAACATTCAGTATGGAAGAGCGGGCGCGGTCTGCAGGTGGAGAATTGACCATTTATGCAAAGCCCGGAGCAGGGACGGCTGTTACGGCGACATTTCCGAAGACTCCTTGAATGTGTACAGAGCTGATTCGATCAGCTCTGTTTTTTTATGGATTTTTTGAATGGGGTGTGGGTGTTGGTGCCGTTATGCGACAGTTTCTCTTTTGTATTCCTGGAAAGTGTCGCATAACTATTCTATTGAGACGATTTTGTTTAGTCGTAAAGCGAAACTATATGATTAAAAAACTTATGGGATACTATTCTATTCTGTGATCCGTTTTGTGTATGATAACTCTCTAAGTTTCTTATTCTGAACCTCATGTCTAGGTGGGCCTTCTCCGCTTTTCGTGTCTAGTTGCGAAGCCCAGAAACTCGTGTCATAAGTAGCCCGGATCAGGGCTACTTATGCCAGTGTTTCTAAGCGGGGCTTCTACACTTTTCCCTTTCATGATCCAGCTACGACATCCAGAAACCCGAGCCATAAGCGGAACTGATCAGAAAAAGGAAAGAGCACCTTTGTCTGACAGTTCCGCTTATGACTGAGGTTTCTAAGCGGGATGTCTCCGCTTTTCATTTCATAAGGGAATCCCTACAAGAAGATGGGGGGATTCCCTAATAACGTTATAGACGGTTTCTTTTTATAATAAAAGAAGAAAGGGAGGCATGCGGTTATGAAAAAAGATCCGTCTCTGAAAGGGACACTGATAAGCGTGTTTGTCGTCGGATTCATTATCGTAGCTATGTGGGTAGGGGTATACGCTCTGTACATAGCTCGCTTATAAAAGGAGGGAAACGAGATGCATCTACATAAATATGAAAAGATATGGCTGTCCTTCGGTTTCGCTGCACTTATCATTTTTCTATCCGTTGTCGGGGTTAGCGCTTTCCATCAAGGCCACACACCATCCGGTGGACTGCAGAAAGTGGATCCGGACAATCTGGAGGCAACTCCTCCGTTCGATAGTCCCGGAGTCTATGAAAAGGAAGACGGGAGCTATGAAGTGATTGCCATTGCGGAGGCTTTCGGTTATACACCTACAGAAATCCAGGTTCCTGCTGGGGAAGAAGTGACGTTCAAAGTCACGAGTAAAGACGTGACGCACAGCTTCTCGATCGTAGATACGAACGTGAACATGATGGTGGTCCCCGGGAAAGTAAATGAAAAGACGCATACATTTGAAGATCCTGGAACCTATCTCATAGTCTGCAATGAGTACTGTGGAAGTGGGCATCACTTCATGAGTATGGAAATCGAGGTGGTGGA
The DNA here is from genome assembly GCF_900100295.1 of Salimicrobium halophilum. GTDB lineage: Bacteria > Bacillota > Bacilli > Bacillales > Halobacillaceae > Salimicrobium > Salimicrobium halophilum. The sequence goes on along the minus strand of NZ_FNEV01000004.1, from coordinate 146,381 downwards.
ACAATGACGGCAGTATCGATTCCGAATCCGGAAAGAAAATTGGCACTTACGAATTTAGGTATCGCTTATACGGCTTTTATTATCGGAACCCTATGTGGACTGTTGCAGGTATTCATACGGAATGATGCCTTGCAGTTGCCGGCATGGCTGGACTATTATCAAATATTGACAGCACACGGTGTCCTGTTGGCGCTGATCTTCACAACCTTTTTCATCTTCGGCTTTTTCCAATCCGGGATGAGCAAAACCCTCGGAGCATTCGGACCGAAAGTGGTGCTCTGGAACTGGATAGGGTTGATCATCACTACCATCGGAACGGTAATGGCTACCGTTATGATTGTTATCGGAGAGGCCTCTGTTCTTTATACATTCTATGCTCCTATGATGGCTAACGGGTTCTTTTATGTAGGATTGGCGCTGTTTGTCATTGGAACATGGGTCCAGAGCTTTGCGCTCGTCGGTCATTACCGCGTATGGCGAAAAGCGAACAAGGGAGAAAAGAGCCCACTCTTCGCTTTTATGACGGTTGCGACGATTATTCTGTGGGTCATTGCCTGTCTCGGTGTAGTAGCTACGGTTCTATTTCAGTTCATTCCATGGGCTTTCGGATGGCAGGATAGTATCAATGTAGGATTGAGCCGGTCATTGTTCTGGTACTTCGGGCATCCGCTTGTATACTTCTGGCTATTACCTGCATACATCGCGTGGTATGTCATCGTACCGAAACTTATCGGTGGAAAAGTGTTCAGTGATTCCCTTGCCCGATTGGCATTCATCCTGTTCATTCTATTTTCTATCCCGGTAGGTTTTCACCACCAGCTGACAGAGCCTGGCATCGCGAGTTTCTGGAAGTTCCTGCAGACCGTACTTACATTCATGGTCATCGTACCTTCACTGATGACGGCTTTCTCGTTGTTCGCCGTATTTGAAACGAGAGGTCGTGAACTAGGTGGAAAAGGGTTGTTCGGATGGTTCACAAAGCTTCCATGGAAAGATGTCCGTTTCACTTCAATTTTCGTCGCAATGCTGTTCTTCATTCCTGGAGGAGCAGGTGGAATCATCAACGCAAGTTTTCAGATGAATGAAGTGATCCACAACACCTTATGGGTGGTCGGTCACTTTCACATTACCGTAGGAACACCAGTGGCGATGACTTTCTTCGGGGTTACCTTCTGGCTGGTGCCTTATCTAACCAAGCGTGTATTCACCAGGTCGCTGCAACGCCTTGCTTTCTTGCAGATCATCACCTGGTCGATCGGAATGCTCCTTATGAGCACAGCCCAGCATGTTCTTGGATTATTCGGGGCACCACGACGTACAGCGTACACGGGGTATCAGCATGAAGATGCCCAGTCCTGGTTTGAAGGGATCATCTCGAACCATGTCACAATGGCGGTCGGCGGTTCGATTTTGTTCCTGTCTGCGACTATCCTTGTATTCATCGTGATTCAACTGACGTGGTTCGCTCCTAAAGCGGAGAGTGTGAATCAGGAGATATTCCCGATCGCTGTGAGTGAGTCGAAAGAGACACCCAAGATTCTCGAAAATTGGAAAGTATGGATCGGCGTGGCTTTTGTTCTTATAGCGATAGCTTACACGGTACCTATTATGGATATGATTCAGCACGCACCTCCGGGATCGAAAGGGTTCCAGACATGGTAGGAAAGGGGAGAGGATCGTGTCCTTTGCATTCGCTTTTACAATATCGATGGTAATCATGCTCACGATTGTGATGGGGATGATTGTAGAATTGATGGAGGAGGAGGTATAATACCTCTTCCTTCATTGTTTTTTATCATACTGTTCGCCGTAATGTTTACGGGCCCGTGCTTCATGCACCAACCGTATAGTAGGACGGATCATGAACTCGATACTTCCGAGGACAAAAAGGGATATCCCCCAGGTTTTATAAGGTTCAGGGAAATAAAAGAGAACACTTCCGATAAAGAACCATAATCCGGCCAGGAAATCATTGACGGTATACATAACTTTGTATTTTTTCTTATAGAATTGAGAATGGTAATTCATTTTGTTGTCTACGTATTCTTTGCGTGATTGTGATTGAGTATCGGTGTTTTGCTCAGCCAAGAATATTCCACCTTTCTGACGTTCGTCTTTATTCAATTTATAGACGATAGTGCTCGTTTCTAAACCGGCCCTTTCAAAAAAGCCGGGCGCGGGCCCGACTTTTGCATATAGTCTTGTTTAACCTCTGGCTACGAAGAATGGAAGATCCGTATGTCCCATCTCACGGACGTAAACGAATAATTGCCCTTTGTGGTGGATTTCATGTTCAAGAGCAGATTGCAGAATCGCTTCTGCCGGAAGTTCTCTTCCAAGAATGTTCGTAGCATCGATGGTTTTCTCGAAGTCTTCCTCTGATAACGAAGCCAGAAGCTTTTCCGTTTCCTGGGTATAGGCGGCTACCCTTGATTTGAGATCTGTATCATCGTTTTCATCGAACAACTTTGCCGGGGACTGGTCTGCAGCCAGGCGTGCAAACGTGTACGTCGATTCTACGATGTGGTTGGCGAGTTCACCGACTTCCATAGAAGATTCTGTCGGTTTGTATGTTTTTTTGTCTTCCTGGATCACTGCCACGAGGTCGTTCATCACTTCCCTGTGGGAACGGAATTTTTTAAGGAAATTTTCTTTTTTATTACTCATTGTTTGCCTCCTTGAATAGGTTTCTCTATCTTTCTACCTGTTCTATTCTTTATGTAAACCCTTCCTTTTATTTCATAGCGTTTTCAATTGTGACGATTTCCTTAAAATAGTAGTTTTTAATACCTTTCTTGAAGGAAATAAGTTAAAATGGTTATGTGCGAATCTTAACGGAGGTTTTACAATGCTAACAAAATTTAAACAATCATTTATGAATAATAAAAAGAAAATGGGCGTCTATGCCACGGTCATTGCGCTGTTCTGGTTGAAGATGTACGTCATTCAGAGCTTCGTATTCAATTTGCCGGTGGAGAATACGAATGAAGCATTCATTCTTGCCTTCAACCCGTTGAGCAGTATTCTGCTCATCTTCGGAATCGGTCTGTTGATTGCAGGTAGGAAGGGAATGCTCGTATCCTACATTCTAGGGTCCGTTCTTCTTTACGTGAACGTCCTTTTCTACCGGGAGTACAATGACTTCATTACGCTTCCGATGATTGAACAGGTAGCGAACCTTGCAGGTATGGGAGGAAGCATTCAGGAGATTCTCTCCTTCGGGGATATCCTGTTGTTTGTCGATGTGTTGATTGCTGCATTTCTCCTTTTCTATCTTCGTAAGGATCGTTTCGTTTCTTTCATGCCGAAACGTTGGGAAGGTGCCGCTTTGGCTGTAGTAGCCATTCCGCTATTCCTGGTCAACCTGGCCTGGGCGGAGACGGAGCGTACAGACCTGCTCGAGCGTACATTCGATCGGAACATGCTTGTTCAGTACATCGGTCTGCTCAACTATCATGCGTATGATATAACGCTTCAGGGGCGTACAGAAATGAAGCGTACGTTTGCAGACAGTAACGAACTGGTTCCAGTCATCAACTACGTGAATGAACAGAAGAAAGAAGATAGCGATAAGCTCGAAGGAGTAGCAGAAGGGAAGAACGTGATTCTGCTATCCCTGGAGAGTACACAGACCTTCGCGGTAGACAATACTGTGAACGGGGAAGAGATCATGCCTTATTTCAACCAGTTGAAAGAAGAAGGGGTCTATTTCAATAACTTCTACCATCAGGTGAAGCAGGGCCGTACGTCCGATTCGGAATTCCTTCTTGATAATTCCATGTATGGATTGAACAGAGGGGCTGTGTTCTTCACCCACTCGGATAATGAGTATGAAGCAACACCTGAAATCCTGGGTGAGAATGGCTACTTCACTGCGAACATGCATGCGAACGATAAAACGTTCTGGAACAGAAACGGCATGTACGATTCACTTGGATATGACGAATATTATTCCAAAGAAGATTACGACGTAACCGAGGAAAAATCCCACGGATGGGGCTACCTCGATGAATACTTCTTCCAGGATTCTCTCGATAAAATGGAGAACATGGAGAAGCCGTTCTACTCGAAAATGATCACTCTGACGAACCACTATCCGTTTACGCTTCCGGAAGAGCTTCAGACGATCGAAGCCGGAAATACATCCAGCACCACGCTGAACCGTTACTTCCAGACGATGCGTTACCAGGATGAGGCTTTGAGACAGTTTGTAGAAGAGTTCAAGCAATCGGATCTCTATGATGATACGGTACTGCTGATTTATGGAGACCATTTCGGAATTTCTGAAAACCACCAGGAAGCCATGGGTGAATATCTCGGAAAAGATATCGGAGCATTTGAACAGTTCCAGCTGCAGCGTGTTCCATTCCTGATCTACGGGAAGGATATCCCTGCTATGAAAGAAGATACGGTAGGCGGTCAAGTTGATTTGAGACCGACAATCATGAACCTTCTCGGTATGGAAGACCAGGACGATAACCCGATCCAGTTCGGAACGGATCTGTTGAACGAAAAACGTGACGACTTCGTAGTCGATCGTGATGGAAACTTCGCTAACGGGGAGTATGTAGGCATTGAAGGCGTCTGCTACGACCGTGAGACAGGAGAAGAAGTCACGAAAGAAGAAGCTTGTGAAGAAGGGTTCGATAGAGCTCAAGAAGAGTTGAGTATGTCTGACTCTGTCATCTACGGAGATCTGCTTCGTTATCTTGATGAAAGTCAGCTAGTGGAAGAAAATAGTGAGCTCGAAACAGAAGAATAGTAAATAGGCCCCGTCCGGGAACGTTAGGTTTCCGGGCGGGGTTTTTTTGGGGATAAGATGGTGGTCTTTAGCTGTTATGGGATGGTTTTAGGGAAGGTCGGGAGGAAAAGTATCTGATGAATTTGGTTATCCGATGGTTTTGGAAAAAGAACAAGCAAAAGCACCTCTTACCCAAAGGTTAGAGGTGCTTTTCAGCTGATTCCATCAATTACTATCTTATACATCCTTATTCGGGAGGATACTCTGCTTAAGTCAGAGCTTCTAAAGCGGGAGGTCTCCACATTTTTGTCTAGCTAAGAAGGTCAGAAACCCGAGACATAAGCAGCCAGGATCAAAAAAAGAAAAAGCTCCTTTGTCTGACCAGGCTACTTATGCCTGAGGTTTCTAAGCGGGGTGATTCCACTTTTTATGTCTAGCTATGAAGGTTAGAAATTCGAGCCATAAGCAGAACCGATCAGAAAAAGGAAAGGGCGCCTTTGTCTGACGGTTCTGCTTATGGCTGAGATTTCTAAGCGGACCTTCTCCGCTTTCCTTACACATAATCCAGTTATGACTTCCAGAAGCACGTGTCCTAAGTAGCCCGGATCAGAAAAAGGAAAGGTCGCCTTTGTCTGACCGGTCTACTTAGGCCAGAGCTTCTAAGCGGGAGGTCTCCACATTTTATAATATATCCAACCAAATCTTGATAGCAGTACCCAGGATAAGGAAAGCGAGCATTCCCTGGAGGAGCTTCGTGTTCATATTTTTTCCGGTTTTCGCTCCGAGGGGTGCTGCCAGAAGGCTTGCTACGATCATGATGCCTGCGGCGAGGTAGTCTACCTGGCCGGTGGTCACTTTACCGATAGTCGCTCCGATGGAAGAGATGAGTGTAATCGCGAGAGAAGAGGCGATGGTCATCTTCGTCGGGATTTTCAGCACGGTGAGCATAATAGGTACGAGGAGAAAAGCACCTGCCGCTCCTACGATTCCGGCTCCCACACCGACTACAAGCGCTAGTCCTGCTGCTAAAGGCTTGTTGAAGGTGATTTGGCTGAAATCCTGGTCATCCAGTCCTTTTTTCGGTATGAACATCATAATCGCTGCGATTAACGCGAGAATGCCGTAAACGAAGTTGATACCATCTTCCGGCATGTAGCGGGAGCCGAAGCCGCCTATGAAACTTCCGATCAGAACCGCTACCCCCATATAAACGATCAATTCTTTATGAAGATAGTTTCCTTTCCGGTAAGCCCAAACTCCTCCGATTGTTGCGAAGAATACCTGTACAGCACTGATGCCGGATACTTCATGAGCAGTGAACGCTGTGAATCCTACGAGGGAAGGTATATATAAGAGCATCGGGTATTTGATGATAGAGCCGCCGATTCCGAGCATTCCTGAAATGTAAGAGCCGGCGAAGCCGATCAGGAAGACGGTGATCATTAATCCTATGTCCATGATGAATTCCTCCTTTTAAAGAAAGTTTTATTTTGTACTTCTTCGTCTCTGTGTTGCCTTTAAGCTGACAAAATGGAAGAGGGAACCTTTTTCAAGGTTCCCTCCACATGTCCGGCCGGAGATTTACTCTCCCTTTTTGATCCAGAACTTCAGCACGTCAGAGCTTTCGTCTGTATCGATAAGCTCGTGACCGGAAGACTTGGTCCAAGCGGCAAGGTCACTTTTTGCACCCTGGTCTGTCGCTTGTACTTCAAGCACTTCTCCTGTTTCGATGTCTTTGATCGCTTTCTTCGTTTTTACGATTGGCATTGGGCAAGCTAGTCCTGTTGCGTCAAGTGTTTTTGCTACGTTCATGTTAAACATCCTCCTTGAATTTGAATAAATAGTATTTAAAAAGTTAGGGTCTTCCGTTATGCCGCCTTAGCGTACGGCACAACGGTTCGGACCGATTTCCATTTCACGTTTCTTCTCGCTATCCGGAGTGATCTGACCCATGTTCGTCTCGCGGATCTCCTGATAAGCGTTCGGTTGTGGTGGAAGGTTCTCTGTTACGGTTCTTCTGAATTCATCCTCGTCTTCGATATTGAGACCATGGTTCTGTGCATAAAGAACCGATAGTTTCTCCTGTACGGAGCCGTCATCGTTCAGCTCATCAAGAATCATGTAGTGAGCTGGAAGTACAATGAGCTCTTCAGAAAGGTTCTGGTATCTTTCGTATAGCGTCGTACGAAGGTCTCCGACCCAGTCGTCCGCTTTACCGGCGAGGTCCGGACGGCCGATGGAATCGATGAACAGGATGTCACCTGTCATTAGATACTGTTCGTCGACTACGAAAGATGTGGAGCCGATCGTGTGTCCAGGGGAGTAAAGGGCCTGGATGTCGATGTTCGTGTCACCGACTTTGATCGTGTTTCCATCTTCAAGGGCCTGATAATCGAATGTGACTTCTGTTGCATCTTTCGGTGGAAGCCAGTATGAGCCGCCTGTTTCCTCAGCCAGTGCACGACCGCCTGAGATGTGGTCGGCGTGAAGGTGCGTATCCATTGTATGATTGATCGTGACACCTTTTTCTTTAGCGAAATCTGTATAGATGTTTGTCATACGATTGGCATCAATGACAGCAGCTTCGCCGCCGGAGAGGACCATATAAGATAGGCACCCTTTTCCGAGACGTACGAACTGATATAGTTCTCCGCCATTGTTCAAGTCACTGATCTTTACAGGTTCGAGGTGTTCACTCCATGCTTTCATGCCGCCTTCAAGGTAAGAAACCTCGAGACCTTCATCAGAAAGCATGTCACCGACCATGATGGAAGATCCTTCTTTGGCACATACGACAAGGATTTCTTTATCTTTTGGAAGATCGTCCATGATGTCTTCGACGCCGTCGATCAAGTCGAAGTAAGGGACGTTTTTGTATTCGAAGTTTTCGCCTTCTACTTTCCAGTCTTCGAATGCATCCTCCGTACGGACGTCAAGAATGAAGAGGTCTTCTTTGTTTACTACTTTCTTCGCAAGTTCTGATGGTTTCATTGCATGTAATGCCATTTTATAAACCCCCTAAGGTATTTAGTCGTTTAAAATTTTTTATTTGGCTTTCTCTGTATCCCCATTCCATTCGCTCATGCCAGGGATCACGTTATACACTTTGTCATAACCGTTCTCTGCAAGCTTCTGTGCAGCCATGTCGCTACGGTTCCCCGTGCGGCACACGACGTACACATCTTTAGAAGCGTCGATTTCGTTCATCCGTTCTTCAAGTTCCCCGAGAGGTACGGAAATCGCTCCTGGAATATGACCGAAGGCGTATTCCGCAGATTCTCTCACATCTATAACCACTGCATCGTCGCCGAGAGATTCAAGATCTTTGTTGTCGACCGTGTTCGGATGAGAGGTCTCGGCTTTCTCTTCGTCCGCTTTACGCACGTAGTGGTAAAGGACACCGTCGCTTTCGTTTGTTCCGAGGTACTGATGGCCGGACTTATCCGCCCACGCTTTCAAGTCTGTCGTGGAACCCTGGTCTGTAGCCTGGATTTCCAGTACCTGACCGGGTTCAAGATCTTTCATCGATTTTTTCGTTTTTACGATCGGCATCGGGCAAGCAAGACCCTTTGCATCAAGTTGAACATCTGTCTGGATAGTCATCTGACATTCCTCCTTATTTTTCGGTATCTCCGTTGTAACTCATCATTCCGCCTTCCATGTTGGTGACATCGTAACCCTGATCCTGGAGGAAGCGTGTCGCTTGAGAGCTTCTTCCGCCGGAACGGCAAACCATCACGTAAGGGGTGTTTTTATCAAGTTCGTTCATGCGGTATTCAAGGACACCCAGCGGGATGTGAGTGGCGCCAGGGATTTTGCCTTCGGCCACTTCCTCCGCTTCGCGTACGTCGACTACATTCAAATCGTTGTATCTCGTTTCTACTTCTTTCGCTTGAATAGTTTTCATATTAATTCCTCCTGACACTTAGATAAATAGGTTGATTGCGCCGTCTTCGCCTTCACCGATATAAGCAGCTACACCGCCGTATACGATGTCATCAATGAGCTCTTCTTTTTTCAGACCGAGCAGATCCATCGTCATTGTACATGCAATCAATTGAATATCCTGTTCCTGTGCCATTTCGATAAGATCTTCAACGGGCATAGCGTTATGCTTCTTCATTACGTCTTTGATCATTTTCTGACCGAATCCGCCGAAGTTCATTTTTGAAATCCCCATGCGTTTCGCGCCACGTGGCATCATGCGGCCGAATAGTTTCTCGATGGTGGATTTGTTATCGACGAGCATCTTGTCGTCTTTACGGAGAGCGTTCAGTCCCCAGAATGTGTGGAAAATGGTTACATCGTGATCATAAGCTGCTGCACCGTTTGCGATGATGTAAGCAGCCATTGCTTTGTCGTAGTCACCACTGAATAGAATAATGTTCGTCTTTTTTCTTTCTTCTGACATGATTAGTTCCTCCTTATACCTATATGGGTATTTATTCGTTTAAAATTTTTTATCTGCTTTTGACGAGCAACTGAACTGCTTCGTTGATCGCTTCTTCCTGATTTTCCTGGTTCTGTTCTTCTCTCACGCATTCAACCAGGTTGGAACTTACCAGGACACCGATGGAACGGTCGATGGCGCTCCGGGAGGCGGACAGCTGGGTGATGATGTCTTTGCAGTCCTTGCCTTCCTCCATCATCCGCAGTACCCCGCGAAGCTGACCTTCAAGACGTTTGATTCTGTTCTTCTCTTTGTTGCTGTATTCCATGTCGTTTCCCTCCCTTTGCGTTACTGATGATTATTTTATACCCCTTAGGGTATTTTGTCAACGAAAAATTTTTCGTTGGGTTTGTGCTTCTTCAAAACTCAACTGTAATCCATTATATACCCTCATAGGTATAATGTCAACAGCCGGGTTTTCTATTTTTTTGGTCTTTCTCTGTCGGGCACATCCAATATAATATACCCCATTAGGTATTTTGTCAACATCCTCATTTGAAAAAGGGAAAAGCCCCCGGATAGGAGGCTTTATGCTGCATCGTCCATGCATTTCTTCAGACGTTCTTCGATATCTGCTGCAATTGCTTTGATTTCTTCATCATCGACGAGTTCCATAAGGGATGTAGGGTTCGGCATTCCGATCTTCGTCTGTCCCTGGTCGTTATAGACGACCATTTTACAAGGAAGGAAGTAGCCGGCCAGAAGATTTTTATCAAGCACGCCCTTCGCTTCTTTCGGGTTACATACTTCAAGGATACGGAAATCCGTATCGAAATCGAGTCCTTTGCCCTGAAGAGTCTCTTTCACATCGAAATTCCAGAGGACGCCGAACTGGGCATCTTTCAGACTTGCTTCGATTGCTTCGACGGCCTGATCAACACTTTTATCGGTTTCTACGGTATAGTGGAACATAAAACATCTCTCCTTATTGTATATTTTCTCCATACCCTGTACCCTTGCAGGTATAAAGATAAACACGAGTGTTCATTCATTCCTCACAATTGTAAACATATAATATGGTATAAAGGGATGGGGGTATTTGTAGTTCGAGTTCTATCGGGACGTTCATTTATTCTTCACAAAATAAAAATCAGACTGTGATATAAAGGAGTAGAGGAAATGTTTATCCCTCCCTATATAATGGTGCGCGTTGTCGCTATTATTATAAGTATAGCTTTGTTTGCAGCAATGCATACAGATAGAAAGGAAATGAAATACATACTTTCGAAAGGAACATCTCTCCTGACGACATTCTTCGTCGTATTTATGGGAGCAAAGTTGCTCACGACTTTTCCGATGATTCTGGAGTATCCGGTCGCTGTGCTCAGCTATCCGAGTGGAACGCTGGAGTTTTACATAGGGGTGGGGGCAATGCTGATCCATGCTTACCGGCTGTCCGCGGGAAAGGACGAGCTGTATGGAATGGTTGTTCTTCTTTCGGGGGCATTCTTTTTCTACTATATTATAAGTACTGTGGTCATGAATGATCGTCCACTGGAAGAACTTGTCCTCTGGTTTATCATATATATAGGAAGTTTTTTATGGAAAAGGTACTGGCCCATATTTTTGGAGGCCGGTATGCTGGTGGCCGGATTGCTCAGCTTGAACGGTCCGGTACTTGATGTGATGGGAATCCCGGTAGATGCCGGGTTCTACATCGTCGCAGCTGCAGGCATATTTATAATAGACAGGAGGGTATATAAATGGAAGCGGACGTAACGTTTTGGCTGGCTTTCGGTGCCGGGGTACTTTCTTTCCTTTCCCCGTGTACGTTGCCGATTTTCCCGGCTTATCTATCATACATTACAGGTATGAGTGTCAAAGATATCCAGGATCAGAAAAATCCTCAGATCAGAAAGAAGGTACTTCTTCATTCCGTTTTCTTTCTTATCGGAGTCGCTTCGATCTTCTTGAGTCTCGGCTTCGGTGCATCTCTTGCCGGTCAATGGATGCAGGGTGTACTTACGGGAGATTCCGGAGTATTTCTTCAAAGGATTGCTGGTGTATTCATCATCGTGATGGGACTTTTCGTGGCAGGATGGATCAATTTCACCTGGTTGATGAAAGAAAAACGATTTTCTGTAAAGCCTAAGAAAGCTCTCGGCTATACCGGCTCGGTGTTCACCGGTGTGGGATTTGCGGCAGGCTGGACGCCTTGTATCGGTCCGATTTTCGGTTCGATTCTTGTGCTGGCTGCCAGTAACCCCGCGCAGGGTATGATCTACAGCGTCTTTTATGTGCTAGGATTTGCTGTACCGTTTCTTCTGTTCTCGTTCTTCGTCGGATCGGCAAGAACAGTGGTCCGCTATAGTCAGGTTTTCATGAAAGTCGGAGGAAGCCTGATGGTAGTGATGGGGGTATTGCTTTATACCGGTCAGCTGACGAAAATCTCTAATATGCTTCTCCGTATGGTTCAGGATACATGGTTCTCGAACCTCGGAACGATTCTGTTTGGAGGGATTTTGTAATGAAGAAATGGGCAGTGATTGTCGTCGTCGTGGGCCTGTTCGGCTGGGCCCTGTACGACCTATTGTACGAGCCGGAAGAGAAAGCTGAAAAGAAAGCAGGAGATACTGTGATGACGGCTGAGGGGCCTGATGGCCAGGAAGATGCCACCAGTTTCGAAAAAGGGGAACAGGCCCCTGACTTCACCTTGCAGACATTAGGCGGAGAAGAAGTCAGCTTGTCTGACTATCGCGGTACTCCTGTCATTATCAACTTCTGGGCAACCTGGTGTCCTCCTTGTCGAGCAGAGATGCCTGATATGGAGGAAATGTATCAAAAGGAAGATGACCTCAAGATTCTTGCGGTGAATATGACGGAAACGGAATCTTCGAGGAATGCAGTCAGTCAGTTCGTAGGAGAATTCAACCTGTCTTTTCCTATTTTGCTTGATCGTAACACGGATGTTTCGGGACTGTACGAAGTAGGACCTGTGCCGACATCTGTTTTCGTAGACAGAGAAGGCAAGGTGCAGTCGGTCATTCTCGGTGCGATGAACAAGGATCTCATGAAGCAACGACTCGAGGAAATGGAATAGAGGTTTAAGTTTTTTTGTAAACGGATATACCCCTAATGGTAGGTTAAAAAAGAACGGGAGGTAATGTTCTATGTTACTGAAACATTTCTATGATAACTATTTAGCTCAAGCTTCTTATCTTGTCGGGTGCCAGGCGAGCGGAGAAGCCGTAGTGGTCGACCCAGCTCGTGAGATTGAGCAGTATATCGAAGCGGCTAATCAGAATGGACTTCGGATCACTGGTGCTCTTGAGACCCACATTCATGCAGACTTCGTTTCCGGTGGTCGGGAAATGGCAGAGCGCCTCGGTGCTACGCTGTACGTGTCTGATGAAGGGGACAGTGACTGGAAATACCAAAATATCGATCATTTACCGCACCAGCTATTGAAAGATGGAGATGAAATCAAAGTCGGTAATGTACGTATGGGTGTTATTCATACCCCTGGACATACGCCGGAGAGCTTGTCCTTTACGCTTAAAGATGGCGGCACGGACAACGCGATGGGTGTCTTCACCGGAGACTTCCTGTTCGTCGGTGACGTCGGCCGTCCGGACCTTCTCGAGAAAGCGGCAGGCGCGGAAGGTACAGCTGAAAAAGGCGGCTATCAGATGTTCGAATCCCTTCAGAAATTCAGCGAACTTCCGGATTACCTGCAGATCTGGCCAGGTCACGGCGCCGGTAGTGCATGCGGGAAGTCCCTGGGTTCCGTACCCCAGTCCACGCTTGGGTACGAGAAGGCAGAGAACTGGGTATTCAAACATGACAATGCGGAGGAGTTCGTGAAGGAACTGACGGACGGACAACCAGCTCCCCCTGTATATTTCGCGGAAATGAAAAAAGTGAACAAGGTCGGTCCGAACATCGTGCGCGAATTGAATGATCCTAAGCGTATCGATAATCCGAACGAACTCGAAGAAGCGATCGATAACGGTGTGCAGGTTGTCGACACACGCGATTCCGCACGCTTCGCGAAGAATCACGTAAAAGGAACGTACAACATTCCATTCAATAAATCGTTCGCCAACTGGGCCGGTTGGGTCGTTGATTACGACCGCGATCTGTATATTCTTACGGACGAAAAAGACCGTACAGAAGTACTAGCGGCGCTTCGCTCTATCGGCATCGATAACATCACACACTATATGGATGCTGCCCAGGCCGTTTCCACGAGCAGTCGTACGGAGCATTATCACAACGTCACTCCTGAAGAGTCGGTCTCCATGATCGAAAAAGGAGAAGCGAAAGTGCTCGATGTACGCTCAGAGGAAGAGTACGAAGAAGGGCACATCGATGGTGCATCTCATATTTATCTCGGGTTCCTTCCGGATAAAATCGACGAGGTGCCGAGCGACCGTCCATTGATCGTCCAATGTGGCTCCGGCGCTCGTTCCGCAATTGCAACAAGCATTCTGCAGGCGAATGGCATCACAGACATCCGCAACATGGATGGCGGCTTCGGATTGTGGAAGAAACAGGTGAACAAGCTGATTGAAGCATAAGATTTCATGAAAATGCCCCCAGTGTGGGGGCATTTTTTTATGTAGGAAGAAGATGATAGCGGTTTCCATGGTGGACGGGGGGAGTCCACTGTATTAAAATATAGGTCGTAGAGAGGACGTGATAAAGAATGGAACAAAATATAAAACTGATAGCTCTTGATATGGACGGAACGCTTCTGAGAGATGACCATGAAATTTCCGAAGAAAACAGACAAGCCGTGCAACGCGCAAAAGATGCAGGGATTCACGTTGTAGTGAGTACCGGACGCCCGATCGCAAGAAGCAGGGATATCATCGAATCTCTAGGTGAATCGGAATATGCGATTACGGTCAATGGTGGCGAGATCTATGATAGGCATTATAACCTTGTGGAGCGCCAGGTACTTGAAATGGCGGAAGTGAAACGACTATGGGAGCTTCAGAAAGAGCATAACATTCGCCTTTGGACCTCGACGGTGCAAGGCGCTTTCGACTCGGACTATACGTTCGAAAAACCGGTCGATGAGTATGACTGGCTGAAGATCGGTTTCGAAGTACCCGATGAAGCGATCCGTGAGGTCATTTTGAAAGAAGTGACAGCGAACCCGGCCCTTGAAGTGACGAACTCGAGCCCGGTGAATATCGAAATCAACCCTTCCGGTGTCAGTAAAGCCGCCGCCCTTCATAAAGTGAGTGACTGGCTCGGCTTTTCCATCAACGAAGTCATGGCCGTCGGCGACAGCTTGAACGATATGGCCATGATCAAAGAAGCAGGGATCGGTGTCGCGATGGGCAACGCCCAGGAAGACGTGAAGAAAGAAGCGAATCTCGTGACGAAATCGAATATGGAAGATGGCGTAGCTCACGTCATTCACCGGATTGTGGACGCGAAAGCAGGAGTATAATTACTCCTGCTTTTTTCTTATGGGCGGGTTTTGCGATGTTTTTTCGTGAAAAGAGGTAGAAAAGTGTTGGATAAATAGAGGTATCAGGTATTTCTCAAGGGTTATAGCCTAGAAATTGGAGGATAAGTTTTTGTATGAGGTGTTTTCTCGAAGTCTTCAGGAAAAAGTGTCGTATAAACGTTAAGCAGGAGTACCGGCATCTTTGTCGAAACTCATATATACAGAATATTTTCTGAATTTTTTGATAAGGAGTGGAGATAGTGGGACCGACGTTGAAATCCGTGTTTGAACAGACGGCTCAGAAGTTTCCGGAGAAGGTAGGAATCGTGGACGAGCGGATAGGGGTTCGCTGGACGTATCGTCAATGGGAGGAGGAAGTGAATCGTTACGCGCATACTCTTCAGGCGTATGGGGTGGAGAAAGGGGATGTCGTATCGACAGTGCTCTTCAATACGTCCGAGTTCCTGACGACACTGTTTGCCTGCACGAAGCTCGGAGCTGTGTTCAACCCTATTAACTTTCGTCTTACGGAAAAGGAAATCTCATTTATTTTACAGGATGCGGAACCGAAAATCGTTCTGTATGAAAAGGCCACAGCACAGCAGGTGGAGCCTGTAGTCCCGGATATGTCTGATACGGTATTCTGTTCCATCGATCATGGAGAGCGTCATTTATACGATGTGCTATCGGAGAACAGAGCCGGTATAGAAGTTCCGCTTGATGAGGAAGACACGTATGCGATTATGTACACATCCGGCACGACCGGGAATCCGAAAGGGGTTGTCCATTCGCATCGGGATATGGTCGACCAGGCAATGGCGATGGCACTGACGATGCAACTGACTCCGTCGGATAAAGGATTGTCGATCGGCCCGATGTTCCACTGTGCCGAGCTGCACTGTGCTATTTTCCCGAGAATTCTCGTAGGTGCAGGAAATGCGGTGCTTCATCACTATGATCCCAAAGAGACGATTCGTCTGATCAAAGAAGAGGGGATCACGACGATGTTCGGGGCACCGACGATGTGGCATATGATGATTCAGGAAGATTTTACGAAAGAAGAGATCAGCACACTACGCCAAGGGTTGTATGGAGGAGCACCGATGCCACCGTCGCTCACGAAAGAACTACATAACACCCTTGGTATCGGCCTTGTGCAGGCTTATGGGATGACGGAGATGGGGCCGGCGATTACGGTTCAGATGGAGGAAGATCAGATTCCTAAAGCAGGATCTGCCGGAAAACCTCTCGTGAACCAGGAAGTCCGAATCATACGTGCTGAAGGAGAAGAGAGTGGAAGTCCGGATGATATATGTGAAGCAGGAGAACTCGGGGAGATCATCGTCCGCGGCCCAAGCATGATGAAGGGCTACTACAAACGCCCGGAAGCGACGGAAAAAGTGATCCGGGACGGCTGGTACTATTCCGGTGATATCGGCATGATGGATGAAGATGGATTTCTTTGGGTGCGGGACAGGGTGAAAGATATGATCATCTCAGGAGGGGAGAATATTTATTCCCGGGAAGTGGAAGACGCGCTGAATGATCATCCCGCCGTGGAAGACGCTGCCGTTGTAGGCGAACCGGATGTAAAGTGGGGAGAGCAGGTCGTGGCATTCATTGTGAAGCGCGGCGATGTGACGGCAGAGGAAATAGATGAATTTCTCTTGTCAGGAAATCGTCTCTCCCGTTATAAGCGACCGAGGCGGTATGAATTTGTCGAAGAGCTTCCGAGGAATGCGAGTGGAAAGTTGCAGAAGTTCAAGTTGAGGGAAAAAGCGACGAACGTGAAATGATGAATACCGGAGCTTTGGAGGGAATTCTTCTCCATAGCTCCGGTATTTTTTGAGATTAATCAGTGGTCTTCCATAAATGGGATGGATTTCAAGGGAATATCAGGTTGAAACGTCGCAAAAACGTTAGTATGCAACGGTTTTCGATCAATTGGAAAGAGAAACTGTTTGATACTATTTTTTATGCGATGGTTTTACAATTTCAAGAAGGAAAAGCGTTTTATAATTAGGCCTGCTGCTTACGCCTTTCATGTCCAGTTACGACACCGTACCCTTAGCGACATAAAAGAACTCCATATGAAGAAATGCGCTTCTTCAGGGGGAGTTTTGCGTATGCGAGTAGGGATGAACGGGGTGTCCCCACTTTTCATTTTATATTTTAAACCGGGCAGCTTGTTCCTGAAGTTTATTCGCTTCCCCGGCCAGGGTTTCGCTCGTCGAGGAGATTTCTTCGACGGAGGCGGTCTGTTCTTCCGAGATGGAGGCGACGTTCTGGGATTGACCGGCTGCCGCTTCGGAGACAGAGTGGACCGTCTGGAAACTCTCCTGGATGTCGCTCGTGCGGGATGTCAGGACATCGATGGAAGTGGTCATCTCCTGCATATTTCCGGCGATCGTTTCGATGTCATCGGTGATTTTCTGGAACGATTCTTTCGCTTCTTCGACGGTCTCGACTCCCGATGTGATCGCTTTGTTTCCTTCCTCGGTCGACTGAACCGCTTCTTTCGTCTGGGCCTGCATATCTTCGACGAGCCCAAGAATATCTTTGGCCGAGTGATTGGATTGTTCGGCCAATTTCCTTACTTCTTCTGCAACTACAGCGAACCCTTTGCCGTGCTCGCCGGCCCGTGCCGCTTCGATGGCAGCGTTCAGTGCCAGCAGGTTCGTCTGGTCGGAGATATCGGTGATGATCGAAATGATTTTTCCGATTTCCCGTGATTTTTCATCGAGGTGCTGCATCGTTTCTGTTGTCGTACCGGAGTGTTCCTGGATCATCACCATTTGCTTCAGCGCTTCCTCGATGGATGCTTCTCCTTTTTTGGAAACATCCGCTGTTTCCCTGGAAGACTCGGATAACTTATTCATGTCCGTTTGGAACTGTTTCATCTCTTCAGCAATCATCGTCATTCCTTCTGTCGATTCCTGCGTATGATTCAGCTGTGTATCTGCTCCAGCGGCTACTTCCTGAATGGCGACAGCTACTTGTTCCGCGGCTTGGGCGTTTTCCTCGGAATTCGCATGGAGTTCTTCGGATGCAGCCGCTACCTGTTCGGAGGAACGCTGGATGGATTGGACGAGTCCGACGAGGCTCTGTTTCATCTGATTGAAATGCATCGTAAGGTCCCCGATTTCGTCCCTGGAGGTGACGGGAAGGTCTTCTTCCCGGAAGTCCCCGTCCGCAAGTTCGCGGGAGCGTTCTGACAATGTGCGGATCGGCCTGGTCAGTTTTCCTGAAAAGATCCATATCGCGCCTCCACCGATGATGATAGCGAGTGCACCGATGATGAGCTGCATCGTAAGAACCTGATTGGCGCCACTATTGAAATCCATCATGTACGAACCGCTGGCTACGATCCAACCCCATTCGCTTTCCTGTTCCGCATAAATGATTTTAGGAGCGGATTGATCAGGATTTCCAGGCAAGGCCCACGAATATTTACTGAAACCATCGCCTTCTAAAGCTCCATCCACGATGATCTGTCCTACGTCGTTGCCGTTCTCATCTTCCACGCCCATAAGGTTGTCCCCTTCAAGGCTGGGATGAGCAAGAAGGTCTCCATTTTCATTCATGACGAACGGGTAGCCGTTTTCCCCCAGGTCCACGTTCGTGTCGATCGGTCTTGTACCGTCTCCCTGCATTTCTCCGAGCATGATTTCTTTCGCTTCTTCTTTCGCCTGCGTTTCTGTCATGGCTCCTTCCTGAACAGAGTTTTGCAGGGACTCGATAAGACTGATCGTCGTTTTGACATTGTTTTTCAGATTCGTTTCTCCGAGCTCATCCATATGGGCTTTGCTTGTTTCATAGCTTGTAAAGCCGATGATGGCGACCGGAATGATCAAAATGAGTAGAGTCAGTGCAATGATCTTGCCTCTGATTGATGTGAACATAGTTTTCCCCCTGTGTACCTGTTTTCTTTTTTTATCGGTGAGAACGCTTTCTTTTCAACGTAAAGTAGTTTGAAAATTAAAATAAATGTTGCGTGTGTTCTCATTAGGGAGTTGAAAAACGTTCCTGTTATAATGAAAGAATATATTCAGGGAGGGATCATTATGAAATTAGGTATTATCGGAACCAACTTCATCACCGGTCAGTTGATAGAAGCGGCAAGTCACTTGGACGATGTAAAACCGACAGCCGTTTATTCGCGTACAGAGGAGAAAGCGCAGGAATTCGCACGTAAACATGGACTGTCGTATACGTATACGGATTTAGAAGCTTTTGCTGAAAGTGACTACATAGATGCCGTGTATATTGCGAGCCCGAACGCTCTGCACCATGATCAGGCGATTCTTTGCATGAAAAACGGCAAACACGTCTTGTGCGAAAAGCCGATCGCTTCGAATCATCGGGAAGCGGAAGAAATGTTCCGTACGGCGAAAGAAGAGGGCGTCGTTCTGATAGAAGCGATGAAGTCGACGTGTATGCCAGGATTTCAGAAAATCCAGGAGAATATCGATAGAATCGGGAAAGTTCGCAGGTATGTGGGCAACTACTGCAAATTTTCTTCCCGCTATGAAGCTTATCGACAGGGAGAGGTGCTGAATGCGTTCAAAAAGGAACTTTCGAACGGGGCGCTTATGGACCTCGGGGTCTATGGTATTTATCCGATGGTTGTCCTTTTCGGTGAACCGCATAAAGTCCAGGCGACAGGGACGCTCTTGGATACGGGTGTAGACGGTCAGGGCACGGCTTTATTCACTTACGGAGATAAGGAGGCAGTCGTTTCTTTTTCTAAAATCCATAACGCTTACGCTCCATCTGAAATCCAGGGGGAGGAAGGGTCGATCATCATCCCGGACATTTCCACACCGGATGGAATGACCATCAAATTCCGGGACGGGACGGAAGAAAAGATAGAGACGAACACCGTTTATCCACCGATGTTCTATGAATTATACGAGTTCAAAATGGTCATAAAGCACAATCTCCGAGGGTCCATCATAAATGCTCCGCACAATTCTCTTGTAACAGCTAAGCTGATGGAAGAAGCGAGGAGACAGATGGGAGTCGCTTTTCCGGCGGATGAATGAGAGAAATGAGGGATTGTCGTGAAACTGTTGCTCAGGTACGTATCCAACTATAAACAGGCTGCAATTTTTGCAATTCTGCTCATGCTCATTGAACTGGTCGTGGAATTGTTCCAACCGCTCATCATGGGAAAAATCATCGATGAAGGGATTCTGCAGGAGGACTATCAGACCGTAATCGTTTGGGGAGGAGTCCTGGTTCTGCTTTCCCTCGCAGCCTTTGCCGCGGGTATCACCAATTCCTTCTTCGCGGCTAAGGCCAGTCAGGGAACGGGGCATGATCTCAGACGGGATGTGTTCGGGAAAGTGCAAAAGTTCGCCGGGGGTAATTTCGATCAGTATTCGACGCCGAACCTCGTCACCCGAATGACTACGGATGTCGTGCAGATCCAGAACTTTCTCTTTCTGTTCACGAGAATCGGACTGAGAGCACCACTTTTCATCATTTTCTCTCTGGTAATGGCGTTCACCGTACATACAGGAATGGCACTCATTCTTTTGATCGCTACGCCTGTCATGGCAGGTTTCATGTTTTTTGTAAGTGTCAAAGGAGTGAAGTTGTTCCGTCTCGTTCAGCGTAAACTGGACGGAGTGAACAGGATCATTCGGGAGAACTTGACGGCGATCCGGGTCATCAAAGGCTTCAACCGCACCTCTCATGAAGAGGAAAGGTTCCATGGCATCAATGACTCGCTTCGTCATACGAACAAACAGGCCCTGTGGCTGATGGAATTCGCCATGCCTACGCTGATGCTTCTGATGAACATCGTTATCGTTGTTCTTCTCGTCTTCGGAGCAGGGGAATTGCCGACAGGAGGAGCAGAACCTGGGGAGCTCGTAGCTATCGTGAACTACGCGACGAGGATGATGGTGAACTTCTCGATGTTCACCTTTCTGATTATGGTGTTCTCAAGAGGACAAGCTTCTTCAGACC
This sequence comes from Salimicrobium halophilum, assembly GCF_900100295.1. GTDB lineage: Bacteria > Bacillota > Bacilli > Bacillales > Halobacillaceae > Salimicrobium > Salimicrobium halophilum. The sequence continues at coordinate 125,810 of NZ_FNEV01000004.1, read as the reverse complement.
GGATCGCTCACGTTCTTGAGGAAGAGACACCTGGTTTTCTTGATGAGAAAGGGAAAGACAAGCCTTCCCTTCAGGGTGAGATCGAGTTTCGCGACGTATCGGCGCACCGCGGAGAAGAAGTGCTGGACCTTGTCTCTTTTCATAACGGTGCAGGCGAGACCGTCGGAATTCTTGGAGAGACGGGAGCTGGGAAGTCGACGCTTCTGCATCTGATTCCCCGTCTGTTGGAAAAGGAAAAAGGAGAGATTCTCGTAGACGGACAAAATCTTGAGAGCCTCGACGTATACCATCTGAGGAGGCAAATCAGCCTTGTACCCCAGGAGGTGCATCTTTTTTCCGGAACCATCAGGGAAAACATCCGTTTCGGCAAACCGGGAGCTTCCGATGAAGAAGTGAAGAGTGCGGCGGAGAAAGCTCAGATCCATGAGTTCGTCACCACTTTGCCGGAGGGGTATGATACGAAGATCGGGCAGAAGGGGGTCAATTTTTCAGGGGGACAGAAGCAGCGTCTTTCGATTGCGCGTGCCCTCGTCCGTCATCCGCGGATTCTTATTCTCGATGACAGTACGAGTGCGCTCGATGCGAATACGGAAGCGAAGCTCCTGTCGATTCTTCAAAAGGAAGAATGTACGGTGTTCATGACCGCTCAGAAAATCAGCTCTCTCCTTGAGGCGGACAGGATACTTGTAATGCAGGACGGTACCGTCAAAGCTGAAGGGACGCATAGGGAACTGCTCAGGGATAATGATTATTACCGCAGTGTCTATGACTCTCAAAGAGAGGAGGAGAGCGGATGAGCGCAAAGAAACACCCCCATCAGATGACATTGACGAAACCGCCGAAAGCCGACGATATGAAGGCGACGGTGAAGCGGATCTGGTCGTATATGATCAAAGAAAAAGGGAAATTCTACTTTGTACTGGCAGCTGTGCTCATAAGCTCGCTGTTATCTTTGGCCGGACCTTACCTGTTAGGGGTGGCGATTGATGCAATAATTGCAAATAGGGAGAATGACAGGCTTTTTTCGTTACTGACACTTCTGACTTCGGTGTACGTAGGTCAGACTATTTTCATGTGGCTGCAGAGTTATACGATGATCGGTCTTTCTCAAAATACGGTGTACCGGATGAGGGAGCATCTGTTCAGCCATCTCCAGCACCTGCCGATGTCCTTTTTCCAGAAATACCAGCAGGGTGAATTGATGAGCCGTCTCACCAATGATATGGAAAACGTGAGCCGGACGCTAAACTCAGCGGTCATTCAGCTAGTGACGAGTATCCTCACTATTGCAGGAACACTCGTGATCATGGTGATATTAAGTCCTCTATTGACCTTGCTTACTATAACCGTCGTTCCCCTGATGTATTACGGCATGAAATGGATTACGAAGCGTACGGGTGAATATTTCAAGGAACAGCAGAAGAACCTGGGAGAAGTGAACGGCTACTCGGAAGAAATGTTTTCCGGGCAGCCGATCATTGCTATGTTTTCGAAGGAAGCGGATGTCGAGCGTGAGTTTGCTGATAAGAATTACAACCTGTATGAATCAGGATACTGGGCGCAAGTGTATACCGGATTCATTCCGAAGCTGATGAACATGCTGAACAACTTCAGTTTCGCCATTATCGTAGGAGGCGGAGCGGTGCTGGCGCTGAACGGGTACGTGACGGTCGGGATCATTGTCACCTTCACGACCTACTCCCGGCAGTTTACAAGACCTCTGAACGATCTCGCCAACCAATTCAATATGATCCTCTCGGCTGTCGCAGGTGCAGAGCGGGTATTCAATATCATCGATGAAAAAGAGGAGCGGGTGGATGAAACGGAAGCTTCGTTAGTGAAAGACGTCCGGGGAGACGTATCGTTCGAGAACGTCCACTTCTATTATGATGAAGAAGAGAAAGCGCTCGAAAATGTAACGTTTCACGTGAAACAGGGCGAGACCGTTGCGCTTGTCGGGCCGACTGGAGCCGGGAAGACGACCGTCGTCTCTCTGCTATCCCGCTTCTATGATGTGAGTGAAGGTCGTGTTCTCATCGATGGAACAGACATCCGTTCCATGAAGCGGGAAGGAATCAGAGAACACACCGGACTCGTGCTTCAGGATGCTATCATGTTCCATGCGACAATCCGGGAAAATATCCGCTATGGCCGTCTGGATGCTACGGATGAAGAGGTGGAAGCGGCAGCAAAGGCAGCACGGGCGGACGGTTTTATCCGCAAATTCCCCAGAGGTTATGAGACCATGCTCGATTCGGATGGCAAGGGGATCAGTCAGGGACAACGTCAGCTTCTCTCCATTGCCCGCGCGATATTGAAGGATCCATCTCTGTTCATTCTTGACGAAGCGACAAGCAGCATCGATACAGTTACGGAAACGAAGATCAACGAAGCGCTCCAGACCCTCATGAAAGGACGGACGAGTTTCGTTATCGCCCATAGGCTCAATACGATCAGGAATGCCGATTTGATTCTTGTCATGGAGCACGGCAAGGTCGTAGAGAAAGGAAATCATCGGGAGCTCGTCCGTTTAGGAGGAAAGTATGCAGATTTGGTCGAGAAACAGGCTACCTCCTAGTGGAAGGTTCAAAATTTTTCGTTTCGTTTTTCCTTCAATATGATAAGATTAATAGGGAAAACTTCAGAAATACGCGTTTTTTCTGAAAAAAGGGGTCGAGATTAGTGGAACAACAGCATGAGATGTATGATGTGATCGGTGTCGGCATAGGTCCGTTCAATCTGAGCCTTGCGGCGTTATTGGATACGCAGGACGTGAAAGCGGCTTTTTTTGAACAGAAACCGGCGTTTGCCTGGCACCCGGGGATGCTGATCGAAGGGACGAAATTGCAGGTACCGTTTCTCGCGGACCTGGTTACGATGGCGGACCCGACGAATCCTCACAGTTTTTTGAATTATATCAGCCAACAGGGACGGATGTATCAATTTTATATATTGCAGCGTCTCGATATTCCGAGAAGAGAATACAATGATTACTGCAAATGGGCTTCGGAGCGTATCGAGAGCTGTCGTTTCGGGAAGACGGTGACGGGGATCGAACGCCTGGAGGATGGCCATCACCTGGTCAATGTTCGTGATGAAGGGAGCGGCAAGGAGGAATCCTACTATACGAAGCATGTCGTGCTCGGTACAGGAAGTTCTCCTGCACTGCCGAAATCTCTGCAGGGGATGCCGGAAGAAGACGTCTTCCATACGGCGGATTTCGAAATCCAGCGCCATACGTGCCGGGCTGCCTCATCCATCACCGTAGTCGGATCGGGACAGAGTGCGGCGGAAGCTTTCCGTGAACTGTTGAGAGAGCAGCGTACATGCGGCTTCAGGCTCGACTGGATCACCAGGTCCCCGGGTTTTGCTTCCATGGAAGAATCGAAGTTGAATCTGGAACATTTTTCTCCGGATTACATCGATTATTTCTATCCGCTGCCACAGGAGAAGAAGGATGAAATCTTTGATTCCCAGGGGCTTTATTACAAAGGGATCAGTGAACATACGATTACGGATATATACAATTTGCTGTATGAATATTCTGTGGGGGGAGAAGCGCTGAACGTAGGCCTTAATCCTTTGACCAAGGTTACAGGGATTGAACAGAAAGACGGCGGGTATGAACTGACTTGCTATCACTATCAGAAAGAAGATACGTACTCCCATCAGACGGATAAAGTGGTTGTAGCGACCGGCTATCAGCCTAATATCCCTGAGTTCATCCATGAGTTGGCCGATGAGATCGAATTCGATGAACAGGGACGCTATAAGGTGACCAAAGATTACAGGTTGGTGGAAAAGAAAGAAACGCCTTATAACATTTTTGCTAACAGTGGCATCACCCACACGCATGGCGTCGGTTCGACGAATCTTGGGCTCGCTGTGTTCCGTAGCAAGGTGATTGTCAATCAGCTGCTAGGAGAAGAAGTTTATACCGTACAGGACTCTTACGTATTCCAGTCCTTTGACTGACCATCCACATTTTGTGGATGGTTTTTCTTTTGGGTTGAGTTTGCGCGCCACTCAGGTTGGAGGTTCTCACTTGAGTGGCGCGCTATTTTTATACAGGGACGTTCAGAATGGGAACTGGCGTGTGGATGGGTGGCGAAGGAATTTGCGGGACACTCAACACAGGAACAAGACTTTGAACGTCGTCCAACAGAAGACGAGCTTTTATAGCCAGGGATTCTAGCGGTGTGAAACTACTTTTCGCTTCGTGATCCAGTTGCAGCACCCAGAAACCGGTTTTCACTATCCCCTTGACATTTTCATAATTTGATTAGATAATAGCATAAATATTCATAAAAGATAATAAATATGCAAATAGATGAGGTGGTTACATGAAAGGTGTTATTCAGCTCGAAGATGGACAGTTTTTCGAAGGGGAAGCTTCCGGGGAATGGACGTCAGCAATCGAAGGGGAAGTCGTGTTTTACACAGGCATGACCGGTTACCAGGAAGTGCTGACGGACCCTTCCTACCGTGGTCAGATCGTTGTTTTCACATATCCGCTTATCGGTAATTACGGGGTTTCGGGGGAGAGTTCTGAAAGCGGAGAACCTCAGGTGAAGGGTGCGATCATGTGGCAGTGCTCGGATGATGACAACCATTATCTCGCAGATCAGTCGCTTGCTGCTTATATGGAAGAACAGAATATTCCTTACTTAACGAAGGTTGATACGAGAGAGCTCACCAAAGCGATCCGTACAAAAGGGACGTGCCGGGCGAGTATCGCTAATGAGAAGACCGCGCCTGTTCCTGTCGAAGCGGCGGGGCAAGTGTATGAAGTCAGTCAGAAAGAGAAACAGGTATACGGAGAAGGGGATACCCATCTTGTTCTCATCGACTTTGGCTGGAAGCAGTCGATTCTGGATGAACTGCTTGCCGGAGGGGCAAAAGTTACGACTCTACCTTTCCGCGATATTGCAGATATTTATGATATCCATCCGGACGGTATCGTTCTTTCAAACGGACCAGGAGACCCGAAAGACGTGACCGGTTACCTGCCTCAAATAAAAGAAGTTCTTGATACGTATCCGGCATTCGGTATCTGTTATGGCCATCAGGTGATTTCACTCGCATATGGAGCGGATACGAAGAAGCTTCCATTCGGCCATCGCGGTGCCAACCATCCGGTGAAAGATAAGAAGACGAATTACGTATTCATCACGTCACAGAACCATAATTACGTAGTGACTTCGGAGAGTCTTACGGATACGCCGCTCGAAGCGCGCATGATTCATGTGAACGACGGCTCGGTTGAAGGTGTTGTGCATAAATCGAAGCCGATTTTCAGTGCGCAATTCCATCCGGAAGCGAACCCGGGGCCACAAGATGCGGCGTGGATGATCGAAGAATTTTTCGCATTGGTGGAGAAGAAAGGAGTTACGACATATGCCTGAAAAAGTACTAGTGATCGGATCCGGTCCTATCATCATCGGCCAGGCGGCAGAGTTCGACTATTCCGGCACGCAAGGCTGCCTTGCCTTGAAAGAAGAAGGTCTTGAAGTGGTTCTCATCAACAATAATCCGGCGACCATCATGACGGACCCGGAGATTGCAGATAGCGTGTATTGTGAACCTCTCACAGTAGAGAGCATCGAAACGATCATCCAGCAGGAGAAACCGGATGCCTTGCTTGCAGGACTCGGCGGACAGACGGCTTTGAATCTTGCTGTCGAATTGAAAGAAGCAGGCGTGTTGAACAAGTACGGGGTGAAGGTGCTGGGAACCTCCATCGATTCCATCCAGCAGGGGGAAGACCGGGAACAATTCCGTCAAGTGATGCAGGAAACGGACCAGCCGGTGGTGGAGAGTGAGGTCATCACCGACTTTGAACATGCCAAAGCCTTCGCAAGCCATACCGGATTTCCGGTAATCAGTCGACCCGCTTATACGCTCGGAGGACGTGGGGGCGGAATCGCACACGACGAAGAGGAATTGGAGACGCTGATGAAGGATGGACTGAAAGCGAGTCCGATTTCCCAGGTCATCCTTGAGAAAAGCATCGCCGGTTTCAAAGAAGTCGAATACGAAGTGATGCGCGATAAAGACGGGACGTGTATCTCGGTGTGTAACATGGAGAACGTCGATCCTGTCGGAGTCCATACCGGTGATTCGATCGTGACGGCACCTTCGCAGACACTGACCGATAACGAATACCAGATGCTCCGTACGGCTGCCCTTGAGATCGTGAACAGCCTGAATGTCATCGGGGGATGTAACGTCCAGTTCGCACTCGATCCGAAGAGTAAGCAGTATTATATCATTGAAGTGAATCCGCGGGTCAGCCGTTCTTCAGCGCTTGCATCGAAAGCGACCGGCTATCCGATTGCGAAAATGGCGGCCAAGCTTGCTCTCGGGTATCGCCTGGATGAACTGATGAATCCGCTCACCGGCTATACGTACGCAAGTTTCGAGCCGACGCTCGATTACGTCGTCGTCAAATTCCCGCGCTGGCCGTTTGATAAATTCAAAGGAGCGAATCGTACTCTCGGAACGAAAATGAAAGCTACCGGAGAGGTCATGGCGATTGAGCGGACACTCGAAGCTGCTTTCATGAAAGCGATCGATTCTCTCGATCAGACGCTCCCCACTTTTGATGAAGAAACGACTTGGGAGCACATCAAGGCGCCGACGGACGCAAGATTCTTCGCTGTCCTCGACCTGATGCGTCAGGGAACGTCACAAGAAGAAATATTCAGAGCGACCGGCTTCGATCCGTTTTTCCTGAATGTATTCCAGAACATGCTCTCCTGGGAGAAGAAGCTCTCTGAAGATACGTCGCCAGCTACAGTGAAGGAGGCGAAGCTGCATGGGGTTTCAGATGCGAAACTTGCTGAAATCACCGGTACACCGGAAAAAGATTGGATCGGGTTCAGGAACAAGTACGAAATAGCCCCTTCTTATAAAATCGTCGATACATGTGCGGGAGAATTCGAAGCTGAGACGAACTATGTCTACAGCACCTACGCCGGTAATACAGAAATCAAACCTCTCGAAGCGGAGAGAAAAGCACTGATCATCGGTGCCGGCCCCATCCGTATCGGTCAGGGTGTGGAGTTCGATTACAGTGCGGTGAAGGCAATCGAGAGTCTGCAAAGTCAGGGCTACACCACGATTATGATAAACAATAATCCGGAAACGGTGAGTACGGATTACGAAACGGCGGATCGTCTGTATTTCGAACCGCTCAAACTCGAGAACATTCTGGACGTCGCCGCTTTTGAACAGGTGGATATCGTATTCACAGCTTTCGGCGGACAGACGGCACTCAACGTCACAGAAGAAATCGAGAATCATGGCTATAAAGTGGCGGGAGTCCCCGCAAAAGTGATTGCGAGCCTGGAGGACCGTGAAGCATTCTACGATTTGCTGCAGGAGATCGATGTTCCTCACGTGCCGGGGGAAATGTGTCACTCCGCTGATGAAGCGCGCCAGGCTGCAGATTCTTATCAGTACCCGCTACTGTGCCGCCCTTCCTACGTAATCGGAGGTCAGGGAATGGTCGTAATTCACTCCAAAGATGAGCTCGAAGCGGCCCTTGAAGAAACCGAAGCGAAGCACTATCCGCTCGTGATGGATCAGTTCATTACAGGAAACGAAGTGGAAGTCGAACTTGTCAGTAATGGGAAAGACGTATTCATCCCGGGACTCATGGCGCACATTGAAGCAGCAGGTGTCCATTCCGGAGACAGTATGGCTGTATTTCCTGCGCAGGTGAAGCCGGACGTCCAGGAAAAAGTGGAAACGTATGCGGAACAGATCGCGACGCACGTGAATTATAAAGGAATCATGAATATCCAGTTCCTCGTGAACGGAGACGATGTGTATGTGCTCGAAGTGAACCCACGTTCAAGTCGGACTGTTCCAATCGTCAGCAAAACAGCTGCTGTACCGCTGATTGACTGGGCGGTCCGGGCGATGGTCGATGAAACGAGTGAATTGCCGTCCGTTAAGCCTGATATCCCATACACAGCAGTGAAGTTTCCTGTGTTCTCCTCACATGCGCTTGCGGAACTCGATCACAAGCTCGGTGCGAACATGATGTCCACCGGAGAAGGGATGTATCTCGGGAAAACGACAGAACAGGCACTTGCAAAAGTGTTCGAACACCTTCCACATCCTGACAGTGCGGCCTGCTTCCATGAAGGAAAAGATGATGATTTCGCCAAGTGGCTCTCTTCTAAGGAAGCGGCTGTCTATCACAATGAAGAGGACACAGCAGAAGCGAAACAGAAACGGGTCGAAGCGCTGAAAGCCGGCATTACGATCTTCAGTAATGAAGCGACGTACCAGGCATACAAAGAAAGCATCGGATATCGTAATAAAGAACGTATAGCTCTTGTACAACCGAAAGGGAACGAGGTGATGATATGAGTGTAGAAACAGAGCCCAAACAGGTAAGCGTGTCTTTCCAGGGACGGCATTTACTGACGTGGAAGGATTATCAGAAAGCCGAAATCATACACCTATTGGAGCGGGCGGTGGAAATGAAACAGCAGCCTCTATCCGAAGCGCTGGCGCAGAAAACGTTAGCGATGATTTTCGAGAAGTCTTCGACGCGGACGCGCGTGTCCTTCGAGGTCGGTATGACACAACTTGGCGGAAAGGCCATCAATTTGAACAGCCGGGATATGCAACTCGGGCGTGGAGAAACGATCGCGGATACCGCCCAGGTGCTATCGAGGTACGTAGACGGCATCATGATCCGGACCGATTCGCATAAGAAGCTCGAGGAACTTGCCGCAAACGGAACCGTTCCGATCATCAACGGGTTGTGTGACATCTACCACCCGTGTCAGGCGCTCGCTGACATGATGACGATTTATGAACAAAAAGGCAAACTGGCCGGCGTCAAACTTGTATACGCGGGCGATGGGAATAATGTAGCCCATTCTCTGATGATCATCGGTGCGATTCTCGGTCTTGAAGTTGTCATCGCATCACCGGAAGGGTATGAGCCTCTTGATTTCGTCACCAATGATGCCGGGCGGCTCGCGGCTGAAAATGGCGGAAGCCTTACGGTGACGAGTGATATCAAGACGGCTGTGGATGGAGCGGATGTCCTTTACACCGATGTATGGACCAGCATGGGTCAGGAAGAGGAAGAAACGGAGAGAAAGAAAGCTCTTGCCCCTTATCAGGTCAATCAGGAATTGGTGGGACTCGCGAAGGCGGACGTCAGTGTGCTGCATTGTCTGCCGGCTCACCGCGGAGAAGAGATTACAGCGGAAGTGATCGACGGCTCTCAATCGGTCGTATTCGATCAGGCAGAGAACCGCTTGCACGTTCAAAAAGCGATTATGGAAGCATTGTTATAGCTTCATAGAAGACCACCTCTCAGCGACAGGGGTGGTTTTGTTTTTTTATAAATATTGTTAATCACTTAGTATGTGAATTATTACACTTCCATTTGTTATAATGGACGTGTATTTTGAAAACGCATTCATATAGGAGGGGAATCATTTGAAAAAAATTGGGTGGTTAAGTGCAGGAGCTCTTGTTCTTGGAATGGTGCTCCCTACTGCCGGACTCTCGGCTCAGGAAAACGGGGACGAAGTGAATCTCAGGCTGATGGAAACGACGGATATCCACAGCAACGTGATGAACTTCGATTATTTCAGTGGAACCAGTGACGATACCGTGGGACTGGTGAAAGTGGCTAGTCTGATTGAAGAAGCGGAAGGGGAAGCCCCGAACAACGTTCTTATTGATAACGGGGACCTTATTCAGGGGAATCCTCTTGCGGACTATGTGCATAACAAAAAGGTCCTCGACGAAGAAGGAAACATACACCCGGTGTATAAAGCTATGAATCTATTGGATTACGATGCCGGGAACTACGGAAACCATGAATTCAACTATGGTCTCGAATACTTAAGTCAGGCGACAGACGGATCGGACTTCCCTTATGTCAATGCGAACGTTTATAAAGCGGATGATGATGACGATCCGACCAACAATGAAAACTATTTCGACCCTTATGTCATCCTTGATAAGGAAGTGACGGATGAAGACGGGGACACTCATACGATCCAGGTAGGGGTCATCGGGTTCACTCCGCCACAGATTATGCAGTGGGATAAGGACAAGCTTCAAGGCAAGGTCGAAACACGTGACCTGAAAGAAACGGCAGAAAAGTTCATTCCGGAAATGAAAGAAGCCGGAGCTGACGTGATTGTCGGTGTCCCGCACTCCGGACTCGGTAATACAGAGGATTATATCAAGGGAGCAGAGAACCAGACGTATCAACTGACGACGGTGGACGGGTTTGATGCTTTACTATTCGGACACTCCCATCAGGCGTTTCCGAGTGAAGATTATGCAGGGCTCGATGGGATGGCAGGTGTCGACCTTGAAAAAGGTACGATCAACGGCGTTGCTGTCGCACAGGCCGGATTCTGGGGCTCGCACCTCGGGGTTGTAGACTTGTCTCTTGAATATCAGAACGGGGAGTGGACGGTTGCGGATCAACAGTCTGAAGTCCGTGCCATCTATGACTCCGAGAACGGCGAATCGCTGGTAGATAACCACGAAGGTGTGGAGGATGCTGTAGAAGAGGACCATGAAGCGACTCAGGACTATGTTGCTACACCGGTCGGTGAAACGGAAGTACCGCTATACAGTTATTTCTCTCAAGTGCTCGACGATCCGACCGTACAGATTGTAAATGATGCACAGAAACAATACGTGGAGAAATATATTCAGGGAACGGAATATGACGGACTGCCTGTCCTTTCAGCGGCCGCACCATTCAAAGCCGGTCGTGACGGAGTCAGTGACTTTACGGATATCGAAGCAGGAGATCTTGCTATCAAAGATACGACCTCCTTGTATAAATATCCGAACACGGTACGTGCCGTGAAAATCAACGGAGCTCAGGTCATCGAGTGGCTGGAGTGGAGTGCCGGTCAGTTCAATCAGATCGATCCTGAGGAAGAAGGACCGCAACAGCTCGTGAAAGAAAATACGAGTACGGAGCCAGGATTCCCGAGTTACAATTTTGACGTGATCGATGGTATCACCTATGAGATTGACGTAACGGAACCTGCCCGTTACAACAATGACGGAGAACAGATCAACGATAGTCACCGCATTGAAAATGTACAGTATCAGGGAGAGGCGATTGATCCGGACCAGGAGTTTCTCGTCGCGACGAACAACTACCGGGCAAACATGAAATTCGCCAATCCTGATGGGGATAATGTTGTCATCGAGTCCCCGGATGAGAACAGACAGGTGCTCGTCAACTATATCCAGGGTAACGAAAGCATCAACCCGAAAGCTGATGAGAACTGGTCCTTCGCTCCGATCGAAGGAGACCCGACCTTAACGTTCACTTCCGCTCCTGGCGGACAGAAGTACTCCGAAGACATCGATTCGATTACCTATCAAGAAACGAAGGACGACGGATTTGCGACATATGAGTTCAACCTGCCTGAGGAAGAACAGACTGGTTCGATGTTTGAAGACGTACCGGAGGATCATCACTTCGCTCCCTACATCTATCCACTGACAGATCTTGGTGTGATTAAGGGGTACAGCAAATCGGAATTCCGTCCCGATACAGAAGTGACTCGTGCCCAGTTCGCAGCGTTCATTTCGCGCGCATTGGATCTTGAAGCAGAAGGGGAGCTTCCGTTTACGGATGTGAATGACAGATTCGGTGATGAAGTGACCGCAGTACATGAAGCCGGAATCACGAACGGGTATACAGAAACGACGTTCCGCCCGGATGAAAATATCACGAGGGAACAGATGGCGACGATGCTGATGCGCGCTTATAATCTGTATCACGACGTAGACTATGAAGCAGAAGAAGATCACATTTTCGAAGATGAAGGACATATTCGCAAAGAATTCGATCCTTATATCAATGCAGCACATGAACTTGGAATCATGGAAGGTCAGGAGAACAATATCTTCCGTCCGAAAGATGCTGCGAATCGTGAAGAAGCAGCGAAAGTCATTTACCAGATTATGCAATGATTTTTGACCTGAAGAAGGTCCGGAGTTTCTCCGGGCCTTTTAGGTAGGAAAAAATCCATTTTCACCGAAAATATTCCTCGATCCCTTTGTTTCTGCATCTTTTTTGATGCTATAATTGTAACGGAAAACGAAAACTGATGGATTTTGTAGGAAATTAGCCTCTTGTCTGAAAACTCTAATTATGGGATTCTGAATGTAAAAGCAGGAGGGTGGTCGGGATGCAGAAGTATTGGACAGGCGGATTATTTTTGTTGTTGCTGGGTCTTACCAACCCCGCACAGACGGTATCGGAAACATGGCCGGAGAAAGAAGTCTCGATTGAGAAGCCCTGGACGATTGAATTCAACCAGACGATGGATGAGGAAATGCTGGAAAATAACAACTATATCGGAATCAGAGAACCGGATGGTACGTTTCATCCTTTGGAAAGGACAGTGAACGGCAATTCTGTTCGCCTGGAGCCGGAAGTTTTTTACGAAGACGGGCAAACGTATGAGCTGTTCATTTCACCGGAGCTTCAGTCGGAAACCGGTGAAACGATCAAAACAGGGGTAGTGCAGACGTTCAAAGCCGATTATGAGGTGTCTGAATTTGAGCGTGAAGTCGTGGATCTGACGAATGAAGAACGGAAACAGCATGGTCTTGATCCTCTCGAGTTGAATGAAGAACTGAGTAAAGTGGCGAAAGAAAAATCGAGGGACATGCATGAAAATCAATACTTCGATCATCAGTCTCCGACGTATGGCTCTCCGTTCACTATGATGAACGAGTTCGGATTCGATTATGCAGCGGCAGGCGAGAATATCGCTGCCGGTCAGGTTAGTCCGGAAGAGGTCGTCGCGGCCTGGATGAATAGCGAAGGTCACCGTGAGAATATCCTTAATGATGCTTATGATGAAATCGGAGTCGGATATCTGGATAGTGACGGGGAATATGTGACCTACTGGACGCAAATGTTTTATACGCCAAAGCAATGAAAAGGTTAGAAGAAGCGATGAAAAGGAACACTACATCCCAGTAGTGTTCTTTTTTGACGAAGGAGAGTGCCTATGTACATAAAAGAATTGATGGATATGGATGGATTGGGTCAGTTGAAAATGATAGAGAACGGGGCTTTGTCGAAAGAAGAAGTGACAGCTCATTATAGGACGATTACAGAACAGAGGAATCCTTCTCTGAACGCCATCGTTCATGATGTGGAAAAAGCGGAGTACGACGCATCCGGTTTCTTCAAAGGGCTGCCTTTTCTGATCAAGGACTTGAATGCCGTTAAGGGGGCTCCATTGACTTACGGATCGAAAGTGATGGACGGGTTCATTGCGCCGGCAGATGATGAGTTGGTCCGCCGCTATAAAAAGGCAGGGCTCCACATAACGGGAAAAACGAACACACCTGAGTTCGGCTTTACGCCTGCGACCGAATCGCAGTTTCTCGGAGAAACGATCAACCCATGGGATCCGGAAAGGTCACCGGGGGGATCCAGTGGAGGAGCAGCGGTAGCTGTAGCGACCGGTATGGCTCCTTTTGCCCACGGGAGTGATGGTGGTGGATCCATCCGAATCCCTGCTTCAAATACTGGAACGTTCGGATTCAAGCCGACCCGGGGGCGTTCCCCACTTACGATGTATTTGAACAGTCTGTCGGTTCAGCATGCCATCACGACTTCGGTACGCGACAGCGCGGCTTTGCTCGACGCAATCGAAGGACCTGTACCGGGCACCGGATACAGCATGCCTCCGAAGGAACAATCGTTTCTCGAAGCTTCGAATGAATCACCTGGTCGTTTAAAAATCGCTTATGCTCCGTATATCCCGGGGGCTATCTCCATTGAAGAGGATGTTCAGGGAGTGATCCGGGAGACCGCCAGAAAATGCGAGGCTCTCGGTCATGAGGTCGAAGAGGTATATCCGGACTTCGATCACGACGGGATGATGGAGGCTTACTTATATTTATGGGTGATTGGTGGGGCGCTTAGCGTAGAGAAAGCGGCAGCGGCTAATAATCGGACTGCAGAAGCTCCTCATATAGAGAGGATGCTTTCGACATTACGTCAGAAAGCGGCAGGTTACAGTGCGCTCGACTATGAACGTGCCCGGGAGAAGGTGTTTCAGGAAACTGAGAAGATCGACCGCTTTTTCAAAACGTACGATGTTCTCCTGAATCCGGTCAATCATACAAAGGCTCTTCCTCTTGGTTGCTATAACGGTGAAGAGAAGACGATTGATGAAATATTGGCGGTTTCTGAAGTGTACGCCTATGTTGCTCCTATCGCTAATATGACGGGACAGCCGGCGATGAGTGTCCCGCTATACTGGACGAAAGAAAACCTCCCGATAGGCTCCCATTTTTCTGCAAGGCACGGTAGAGATGATGTGCTGTTCCAATTGGCCCGCCAACTGGAAGATGCTTATCCCTGGAGCGGAAAGTATAAAGAAATAAGAGAGTAAAAGAGGTATATCGCTTTAAAAGCGATATATCTTTTTTCTTGTTTTTTTAGTATAACTGTTATATTATAAGTATAACAAAAGAATATGGAGGTGAAAGGATGATTGTCCATATAGATTTGGAGTCGAAGGATCCGATCTACACTCAGGTGCGCAACCAAATCGTTGAAGGAATTGCAGGCGGAAAGCTGAAAGCAGGGGAACGTCTCCCTTCCGTACGGGCTATGGCTTCTGACCTGGGGATCAACTTGCATACGGTGAATAAGGGGTACAAGCAACTTGAAAAAGAAGGGTTTCTGAACATCCACCGTCAACGTGGCGTTGTTATTGCTCCGGAGGGAATTACCAAAGCGGATGCGGGATATTGGGAAGAGTTGCGTCATGGAACGAGACCTATTGTCGCTGAAGCGATTTGTCGAGGCGTATCGGAAGCGGAGCTGATTGAAATGATCAGGGACACTTATCGTTCTTTCGGAAAAGGAGGGGAAACGAATGGAAATGGTGATCATTAGTTTGATTTTGCTGCCGGTTTACGTTTCGGTGATTTTCATACCATATTGGACGAGGAAAACAGAAAGCTTCGGAGTGTCGATTCCGGAACGTGTGTATAACGATGAGCGATTGAAAAGCATGAGAAAAACCTATGCATTCTGGATGACGATGGTAAGTGCCGTCCATTTTGCGGTCACCTTTCTGCTTATGAGTATGGTAGAAGTGACCGACGATGCTTGGGGTATACTCTTTTCTTTGCTGCTTTTTATTTACATTGCTGTATCCTTCGTTCTTTATTACTTGATTCATCGAAGGATGAAAGTTCTGAAAGAGAAAGAACAGTGGATGAAAGAGCGGCAGAGAGTAACGACGGATCTGTCTTTCAGGGAACAGAAACTGACCTATTCTTCATGGTGGTTCATCATTCCTTTCCTTATCGCCATATTCACTATCCTGTTTACCATCCGTATGTATCCGCAAATGCCGGAGGAACTTCCGATGCAGTATGGATTGAACGGCGAAGTGACCAATGTGGCTGAGAAATCGTACCGTTCTGCTCTGATGCTGCCGATGGTGCAACTGTATCTGACCGGGATATTCTTCTTTGTGAATACAGTCATCGGACGCGCGAAACAACAGACCAGCGCTGAGAACCCGGAGAAATCCGTTCAGCAGCAGGTCATTTTCCGTCGCCGCTGGTCTTTGTTCACCATCCTATCCTCGATCCTTTTAACGCTTATCTTCATCGTTCCTCCTATTTCGTTCGTGTATGAGCTGCCACCGATGCTGATGATGATCATTCCGATGGCCGCAGCGATCGGGATTGTCATTGGGGCGATCATCCTGAGTGCGACAACGGGACAGGGAGGAAGCAGAGTTTCCACCGTCGCAGGTAAGGATGCGGAAGTTGTAGATAGAGACGATGATCGCTACTGGAAACTCGGGCAGATCTATTTCAATCCGAACGATCCTTCCATTTTCTTAGAGAAACGGTTCGGAGTCGGTTGGACTGTGAACTTCGCAAGACCGCTTGCCTGGGTGTTCCTGCTGGGTATCATAGGTATCGCAGTTCTTCTTCCAGTCGTCTTTGGATAAAAATATCGAAATAAAAATAACCGGCCGGGACCCCCGGTCGGTTATTTCGTATACCATTTATAAAGTTTTTTCGGGCGTCCGATTTTCTGGTGACTGATCACCTGTTTCACTTGTCCCTCTTCGAGCAAGTGCATCAGGTAACGATAGACGGTAGGGTAGGCAAGGCCGATATCCTTGGAGATGACATCCACCGAGGAAGGGTCTGACTGGTTCTTTAAGTGATCAGCGATAATATCGAGGGTGTTCTTACTGATACCTTTCGCTGTATAGACTTCTTCGCTTTCTTCCTGAGCGGACCGCATGTTGGCGAGTTGGGCATGCAGTTGGATTCTCGAGATAAGATCGGGAGCTTTGACGGGCTTCAACGCGAAATCGGTAGCTCCTTCTTCCAAAAAGCGGTCGGCGATTTCCTGGCGTTCGTCTACGGTCAGCACAAGGATCGGAACCTGTTGATTGTGTTTTCTCATTTCTTTGACCGTCTGTAGTCCATCCATTTCGGGCATGTGATAATCTACGAGAATGACGTCGAAGTCTTCAGCGTGGAATTTTTCGACTCCTTCCCGTCCGTTGATGGCTGTATCGGAATCCCAACCGGCATGGTTACAGAATTCCGTCAGCATGTAACGCAAGGATTCGTCGTTATCAATGATCAGTATTTTCATAGCGCGTTCTCTCCTTAGGGAAATGTATCCAGAATGTCGTGCCGATTCCCGGCTCACTTTCGATGTCCAGCACGGCTCCGTGCTCTTCAATGACATTTTTGACGAATGATAGACCGACCCCAGGGTGATTCTTCGTACTGAAGCCGGCGTTCCAGATTTTTTGGATATCTCTGTTGCTGATGCCGGGGCCATTGTCTTCTATACCGATCCAGATGCCGGATGGATCGACTTCGGTGCGTATAAGAACCTGGGCATCTTTCTGGCCTTCTACCGCATCGCCGGCGTTATCGATCAAATTGACGATAGCACGGGTCATGCGGATTTTATTTATATAGATTTCCATGTCACTCGGGGCCTGAAGATCGAATTGATAGATGGTGGACGACTCAGAGAGTTTGTTCTGCCGCACGTATTCGACCAGCGTATGCAGCGAGCACCAGTTCTTCTTCTCATCGTATAAAATTTCCGAGACCATATCGCTCGTAGCACGGATCGAGTCGGAAATTTTTCCGGTATAGGTCTGGATGTCGGGATCCGAAGATTTCATCTGGATCAAAGAATTCAGACCTTCCATCAGCGATAATGGCGTCTTCAGGTCATGGACGAGGTGTAACACTTCCCGTCCGCTGCGTGCTTCCACCATTTCAAGCCGGGCGGATTCGAGGTCTTTCCGTATTTTCCACTTCTGCTCGACGACCGTCAAATAGACGGCGAATACGAGGGCGTGTACAATGAAGACAGCGGAAAATAGAAGGCTGTATAGGGACAGGGTCTGATCGAAACCGATTGACACCGCTGTATCTTTGACGAGCGAGGAGACTTCTCCTCCTCCGAAGCCGTAGGCGGTAAGGGCCGGCACGATATCTAGCCACTGATAGCCGAATAATAGCTGGGAGAAGACGAATGACATGAACAGAGGCCGCATGTTTTGCCTTCCGAACAGCTGAAGAAATAGTATAGATAATAATAGCAGAATCGCCGGTCCACCGAAATGATAATTCATGGAATAATAGCTGTTGATGAGGAAATAAACCAGCGGAATGACGATCAATGGAACTGCGATCTTCAGCCCGGGCCGGTCATACTTTCTCCCGAGGGCATCGCCCAGCAATAAGGCACCGAGATAGTGAGGCAATGCTCTTAACGTGTTCAGAAAAACGAGCAGAAGAGCCGTGAGCATTAAAGAGTTCCCATCTGGATCGTTTTCAAGTCTGGTTATCATAGTTCTGAGCCCTACTTGTTCCAGGTCGAACCATAGAGGAAGCAGGATGCCGATGATGATCAGCAGGATGGGGATCCAGAATCTTTTTTTCATGAGGTTAGCCTCCTTTCTGTATCGTTTTGGGTAGCTCGCAGAGGGGTTATGCGACACTTTTTTATAGTCTTATGGCAAAAATCGACCATATGATTTTTAATACGATAATTTTGCCTTTGTCTTATGAAAAAATGGGCTATATCTTTGGATATGATGCATTTTCGCAATAGCGAATTGGATTTATTGTCGAATAACTGCTTCTTGCGCAAAGGTGAGCAGAACAAATCAGAAAAAGGAAAGAGAACCTTTGTCTGACAGTTCTGCTTATGACTAAGGTTTCTAAGCGGGAGGCTGCCACTTTTCTCTCTTAATTATAACTTCGATGAACAGGGGTTGCCATATGATATTGATTATTGATAACTATGATTCTTTTACTTACAACTTATATCAGACATTTTGTGAGGTGGAGGAGGACGTGAGAGTGATCCGAAATGATGCTGTGACTATTGATGAGATAGCTGATATGTCTCCTTCTCTTGTTGTCCTTTCTCCTGGTCCGGGAACACCTGGTACAGCAGGGATCAGTACGGAAATCGTCGAAACGTTTGCCGGCAAGATTCCTTTGTTCGGGGTTTGTCTTGGGCAACAGGTGATTGTCGAAGCGTTCGGAGGAAGAGTGGAGAAGGCGGAGCAGCCGATGCATGGGAAGCGTTCTGCCATAAGGACGGATCAGCGCACGATTTTTTCCCAGTTGCCTCCCACTTTTTCTGTCACCCGTTATCACTCTTTATGCACTCCTCAGAAGTATCTTCCCTCTATGTTCGAAGTGTCCGCTTTGAGTGAAGATCGGACCGTCATGGGCATCCGTCATATCCTTTTTCCGATAGAAGCTGTACAGTTTCATCCGGAAGCGATTCTTACAGAACATGGGAAACTTCTGCTGCAAGAAGCTTACAACCAGGCACTTAAGTGGAAAGGAGGAGCTAAGGGTGAAGTTGCAGTTTCGATTTGAAGAAGAGAATGTTACGTTCACGACTCCCGTAGAAGTGATAGAAGTATATGATGTGGAAGAAGTGGAGCAGGCGTTTCACCACATAGAAAAGTGGCTCGGAAAAGGCTGTTACATAGCGGGATATGTCGCTTACGAAGCGGCACCTGCTTTCGATCCGGCTCTTCAAGTACGCGAGACAGAAGGTCCTTTATTATGGTTCGGAGTATTTGAGGCGCCCGTGAATGAAGAAGAAGAGCCCCGCGGCACTTATGAAATTTCAGAATGGCAGCTCGACGCCGACTTCGAATCCTATCAGCAGGGTATTTCCGATATCAAGAACGCCATCGAAAATGGGGACACCTATCAGGTTAATTACACCGCCAGATGGAAGGCTGCTTTCAAAGGGGATTCCTACACATTTTTTGAAAAATTGGCCCGTCGTCAACAGGGGCGTTACAGCGCGTATCTGGAAACGGGGACACGAACGATTCTCTCAGCTTCTCCGGAACTCTTTTTCAAGAAAGAAAAGGGGACGATCACGACCAGACCTATGAAAGGTACGGCGGCAAGAGGGAAGACATTCGCTGAAGACATCAGGAAAAAAGAGCGGCTCGCTGCTTCAGAGAAAGAGCAGGCCGAAAACGTCATGATCGTTGATTTACTTAGGAACGACATCGGGCGCATCGCCGGGAAGGTGAGGGTACCGCGATTATTTTCCATAGAAACGTACCCGACCGTTCATCAGATGACGTCCACGGTGGAAGGGGAAATCAGAGAGAATAGTACCGTTTGGGAATTGTTCGAAGCCCTATTTCCCTGTGGTTCTATTACCGGGGCGCCGAAAGTGAAAACGATGGAGTATATCAGCGAACTGGAGGAGACCCCGAGAGATGTGTATTGCGGAGCGATCGGTTATATTACCCCAAAAAAAGATATGATATTCAACGTTCCGATCCGTACGGTGATGATTGAAGAAGGGGAAGCCATTTACGGTTCAGGCGGAGGAATTACGTGGGACTCGCAAACCTCTTCCGAATACGAAGAGATGAAGACGAAAGCGAAACTTTTGGATGCTGAATTCCCGGAGTTCGATCTTTTGGAAACGATGCGTTTAGCAAATCGAGAATTTCCGCTTCTGGAGCGTCATTTGAATCGGTTGAAAAGCAGCGCTGCTTACTTTTCTTATCCTTTTGATGAGCAACTGATTCGTGAAAGGCTTAAGAATGTCAAAGACGATTGGTCTATAGGCAGGGTCCGCCTCCTTCTGTCAGAAGAGGGGGAAGTTCAGGTGGAGACGTACGAACATAAGGATGAAGATAAGAAATACAGAGCGGTGCTTGCTGAAACGCCGATCAATGCCGAGAATCCGTTTTATTATCACAAAACGACTCATCGCGAGATTTATAACATTCACCCGAAAAAGGGAGCAGATACAGTTCTTCTTTGGAATGAAAGAGAAGAGCTTACGGAGTTCACTTTCGCGAATCTTGTTGTGAAAAAGAACGGAAAGTATGTGACTCCCCCCATCGAGAGCGGGTTGCTGGCTGGGACCAAGCGTGAAGAGCTGCTTGAACAAGGTGAAATTCAGGCAGAGGTCTTATTTGTAGAGGAGCTTTCGGATTTTGAAGAGGTGTGGATGGTGAATGGTCTCCGCGGGTGGATGAAGGTAGAAATGGAAGAATGAAAAAGGTAGAGGGTTCTCCGATTATTCAGGGAAACCTTCTACCTTTTCGTTTCTAAACGTTCTTTTCCGCTTTTCCGTTTAACTCATCGTTTTCTTCTTTGGTGAACGCACGGGAACGAGTGAGGAAGCGTTTGCCTTCCACGCCTTCAAGAGAGAACATGCCCCCGCGTCCTTCTACGACATCGATGATCAACTGGGTGTGCTTCCAGTATTCGAATTGTTTCTTGTGAATGTAAAATGGAACACCTGCGATTTCACCGATTTTTACGTCCTGGGCTCCTACGATCAGGTCACCTTCCGGGTAGCACATCGGAGAGCTTCCGTCACAGCAGCCGCCTGATTGATGGAACATGAGGTCTCCGTGTTTCTCCTTGAGCGTTTCGATCAGCTCCAACGCATCGTCTGTCGCTGTAACTCGTTCAACCATAGTGGTTCATCCTTTCTGGTAGAAAGCTCAATGCTTTCTACCTTATGTTTTGCTTCTAAGCGGGGCTTTTCCGCTTTTCATGTCTAGCTACGAAGAGCAGAAGCCCGAAATATAAGTAGCCACCTCTGTTTCGAGAAAGATCGCTCGAAATCAGAGCCGTCTACTTATATTTGAGCTTCTAAACGCTCTTCTCCGCTTTCCATCTTAGAAAAATCCAAGTTTCTGAGGGCTGTAGCTGACGAGCATGTTTTTCGTCTGCTGGTAGTGGCCGAGCATCATCTTGTGGTTCTCGCGGCCGATTCCGGACATCTTGTAGCCGCCGAATGCAGCGTGAGCTGGGTAGGAGTGGTAACAGTTTGTCCATACACGTCCGGCCTGGATGCCGCGTCCGAAGCGGTAAGCGGTGTTTACGTTACGCGTCCAGATTCCTGCTCCTAGTCCGTAAAGGGTATCGTTGGCGATTTCCATCGCTTCTTCTTCGTCTTTGAACGTCGTCACGGAAAGGACCGGTCCGAAGATTTCTTCCTGGAAGATACGCATGTCGTTGGTTCCTTTGAACACGGTAGGTTTCACGTAATATCCGTCAGAAAGCTCTCCGTCGAGGTGGTTCTGTTCTCCACCGGTCAACAGTTCCGCTCCTTCTTCCTTACCGATCTTAAGGTAAGAGAGAATCTTCTCGAGCTGCTCGGAAGACGCTTGTGCTCCCATAGCTACATTCGGATCGAGCGGGTTGCCGATATTGATCTCTTCTATACGTTTTATCGCCCGGTCCATGAATTCGTCATAGATGGATTCATGCACAAGCGCACGGGAAGGGCATGTACATACTTCACCCTGGTTCAACGCGAACATGATCAGCCCTTCGATCGATTTATCAAGAAAGTCATCGTCTTCCTGCATAATATCCGGGAAGAAGATGTTCGGGGATTTACCACCGAGCTCGAGCGTTACTGGGATGATATTTTGAGACGCGTATTGCATGATCATACGACCTGTTGTCGTTTCGCCGGTAAATGCGACCTTTTGGATGTCCGGATGCTGAGCCAGAGGCTTCCCTGTTTCAAGACCGAAGCCGTTGACGATGTTCAGCACTCCTGCCGGGAGCAGATCCTCGATCATCTCAAGGAGATAAAGGATGGAAACAGGTGTCTGTTCCGCCGGTTTCAATACGACGCAGTTTCCTGCTGCCAGAGCTGGAGCCAGTTTCCAGGTTGCCATGAGGATAGGGAAGTTCCACGGAATAATCTGTCCGACGACGCCGATAGGTTCATTGAAGTGATAGGCGACCGTGTCGTTGTCGATTTGTCCAATCGTTCCTTCTTCGGCACGGATCGCTCCTGCGAAGTAGCGGAAGTGGTCGATGGCGAGTGGAATGTCTGCGTTGAGGGTTTCGCGGACAGCTTTTCCGTTTTCCCAAGTTTCAGCGATTGCCAGATTTTCGAGATTCTCTTCCATACGATCAGCGATTTTATTAAGTATATTGGCCCGTTCAGCGACGGATGTAGCGCCCCAGGCAGCCTTTGCTTTATGAGATTCTTCTACAGCTTTATTGATATCTTCTTCCGTTGAGCGTGCTACTCTGGTAAAGTTTTTGCCGGTTACCGGAGACACGTTATCGAAGTACTGCCCTTTTTCTGGAGCAGTCCATTTCCCTCCGATGTAGTTCTCGTATTGTTCTTTGAATTGTACGGGTGACCCTTCTGTGTTCGGATTCTGATAGACCATTCAATCATTCCTCCTGTGCTCTTTTTGAAAACGGTTACAAATAGAATTTATCACGGAGCCGAAATATTGTCAATTATCTGAAAAAGTGAGAGATTCCTTCTATGGCCCGACTTCACAGGAATGATCTAAAAGCTTCAGCGGTCTTCCCTAAGCTGATATAATAATAGAAGGAGAAAGGGGAGAATACGGATGGAGAAAAGAGTGATGCTCGTAGATGGAATGGCTCTATTATTCCGTGCGTTCTACGCAACTGCTATGAGCAATTATTATATGATCAATTCGAAAGGTGTTCCTACCAATGCGGTATATGGAATGGTGAAGCACCTTTTTACAGCAGCCCGAGTGTATGAACCTACTCATATCGTCGCCTGCTGGGACATGGGGAGTAAAACGTTCCGGAATGATTTGTTTGAGAGTTACAAGGCCAATCGCAGTGCTCCACCGGAAGAGATGATTCCACAGTTCGATCTTGCGAAGGAAGTGACGGAAGCTCTCAATATCCCGAATGTCGGGATGGCAGGTTATGAAGCGGACGATTGTATCGGAACGCTCAGCAGTCATTACCGTGAAGAAGCGGAAGTGATGATTCTTACCGGGGACCAGGACATGCTCCAGCTTCTTCAGCCTAATGTTTCCGTGCTTTTATTGAAAAAAGGGTATGGCAACTACGCTGAATATACAGAGGATCGTCTCAAAGAAGAAAAAGGCATAACGCCCCGGCAACTTATCGATCTGAAGGCTTTCATGGGAGACAGCAGTGACAACTATCCAGGAGTCAAAGGGATAGGGGAAAAGACAGCGCTGAAGTTGCTTCACCAGTATGAATCGATCGAAGGGATCCTGGAGAACATCGATTCCCTGACGAAAGGCCAGCGAAGTAAAATCGAGACCGATCTCGAGATGTTGCACTTATCCCGGGATCTTGCTGAAATACGCTGTAATGCAGAAGTTAGTCATCCGCTGGAGGAAGCTTTCTTTGACGTGAAAGAAGAACGGATGGCGGAGAAATTCAATGAGCTGGAGTTCCGGAACTGGCGGAAGAACCTCATATAATACAAAAAAATGCACCCGGCGCCGGGTGCATTTTCGTTTATCTCAATGTTTTCAACGCTTCTTCGATCTGTGTATCGCCACTGATCACTTCGAACGTTTTATGGTAGGCGTTCGGCTCCTGAAGAGCAGCAATGATCGTTTTCGCGACATCCGCACGAGGAATTTCACCGAATTCGACGGTATCTCCCACTTGGATTTTGCTAGTAGATTCACCGTGCGTCAGCCCTCCTGGACGGACGATTGTGTAATCGAGTTCTGTGCTCTGCAGATATTCATCCGCTTTGCCTTTCGCTTCCATGTAATGACGCATATCTTCACCCACGCGACTTGGGTCACCAGCTGCAATCGAGCTCAACATAACGAACTTCGTCATACCGAATTTCTCTGTATTCTTCACGAGATTGATCGCGCCTTCCTGGTCGACAGCTACAGTCTGTTCAGGGCCTGTGCTGGAGCCGGAACCGGCTGCGAATATGACAGCGTCCATGCCTTTCACGGCGTGTCCTACATCTTTCGTAAGGTCCGCTAACACAGGGATACCTCCGAGAGATTCAATCGTCGCTTTCTGTTCTTCTTTACGGACCATTCCATACGGTTCATGGCCGTCTTCTTTTAGATATTGTACGAGCAAACGTCCTGTATGTCCGTTTGCACCAGCTACTAGTACTTTCATAAGTAAATCAAAGCTCCCTTCCGTAAGTTTGCTTGCTCTACTTACATATCCGCTTCTCAGAAGGTTTAAACATGTCCGCTGGAAAAACATAGTTCCTGATAGTTGCAGGAAGCACAGATCCGCTCGTCCTGCTGCATCGGAAAAGCCGTAAGAGGAAGAGGGGCATTCTGCTCCGTGTCTTCCATGTAACGCTGCATTTCCTGTAGGCTCCGGTCGAAAATCTCCTGGACTTGATGGAGGTCCTCTTCCCTCAGCTGGTATTCCGTTGTTTCCCCGTCCAAAAGGTACTCGTTACGTACGACTATATCGTTTAGAGACTCTAAGGGTAAGGTATGTTTGACGTAAAGAGCATAGAGCGCGAGCTGGTTCCGGTCTTCATCCGTCTGCTTTCCGGTTTTCCAGTCGACGATGACCCATTTTCCGGTTTCGAAATGGTAATACAATAAGTCCATCACGACGAAAACTTTCACACCGTCGATCCGGAGGTAGCGGAATTTCTCGGATTCGATGAAATCTGTTTCCTGACTCTTGAGCATATCGCGGAAGGTAGGACTCGCGAAGAAATTCTTCAGGACGATTTCCAGGCGGGAGCGGATTTTCGTGATTTTTTCATCAGGTACGTTATTTCCGTAATAGACTTCATGGAGCATCGTATAATCCTTCGGCCTGCGCCACCACATATATTCCCGCTCATGCGAGTCACGATAGGCCAGATTCAGGCCACGCCGGATGAAGTCTTTCATTTTCTCTTCTTCCGGGACTTTCCCCGTTTTCCGGTAGTGGGTGACCGCCCTTTCGATGGCGTCGTGGACGATGCTTCCGAAGTGCATTTCAAGATTCGTGATTTTTTTGAGCCTGTAGGTCTGTTGCGATAAACTGTCTATATCATGAAGCCACCCGTTATGAGAGGTATAATAGTGATAGGCGTATTTACGTGCGCAAGTCATTAATGTTTTATGCCTGGCAATGGACCAGGATAATTCGGGATATTTGGCCATAGTCACCCTCCTTCAATTCATTATAGTAGAAAAAGATAGAAAGGTGGAAGGATAATGATACCACGAACGCTCACGATTGCCGGTTCTGCCAGTCAGGGGAGTGCCGGCATTCAGGCAGATCTGAAAACATTCGAAGAGTTCGACGTGTACGGAATGAGTGCTGTCACTGCACTGGTCGCCAATAATTCGATTACAGAGCAGGGAGTCTTCACTCAAAGCACGGAAGCTGTGGAAGCACAGATCCATGCATCGATGGAACACGTCGGGGTGGATGCCCTGAAGACGGGGATGTTGTTCACGGAAACGATCATCGAAAAGACGGCAGACCTTCTGGAGCAGTATAAAGGAGCGCCGTACGTCCTTGATCCGGTGATGATCGGCAAAATGGGGACGCAGCTGTTGAAGGATGAAGCGATTGAGAGTATGAAAAGCCGGCTGATTCCGAAGGCGACCGTTCTTACACCGAATTTGCAGGAAGCAGGAAAGCTTCTGGGGGAGAAAGTGACTGAAACGATAGAGGAGATGGAAGAGGCCGTCAAAAAATTGCATGCCCTTGGTGCTGATTATGTGCTCATCAAAGGAGGGGCCCTTTCTGATTATCCGGCTGTGGATCTTCTCTATGACGGAGAAAAAGTGACGGAATATCGCTCGGAACGGATTGATACGGTTCATACGAGTGGTGCCGGGTGTACGTACTCCGCCGCTATTACGGCAGGGTTAGCAAAAGGGAATTCTGTAGAAGAAGCGGTGGGGGAAGCGAAGCGTTTCGTAACGGAAGCGATCCGTCACGCGCTTTCTTTTGAGAGAGGGATCGGATCGACTTATCACGCGGCTTCCAGGTTGAAATAAGCATGTTTCGCTGAGGATTCAGCATGTTTTTGTAGTTTTTGAGCATGTTTCAAGCAATTATGAGCAAAAAAGCAGCACCCGGATGAGTTCAGGGTGCTGCTTATAACTTATGCTTTTGTTTTCGTATATTTATCGATTTGTGTCTCAAGTTCAGGATCCCAGCGGTTCTCCGGGTGCTCCTTGCACTCGGCTGTGCATGCTGCGTGATATTCTTTCTCACAATCTTCACAGCATACATACTGACGGTTACATACAGGGTTCGAGCAGTTGATCATACGGTCTTCTTTGTTGCCGCAATGTTCACACTCTGCTACAACCACTTCTTCTTTCTGGTTGATCGGGACGGAAATACGTTCATCGAAGACGTACATTTTACCGTCGAACAATTCACCCTGTACTTCCGGATCTTTACCATACGTTGTAATACCGCCTTCAAGTTGATAGACTTCTTCTACGCCATTCTTCTTCAGGATTCCGGTGAGTTTCTCACAGCGGATGCCGCCTGTGCAGTACGTAAGAACTTTTTTGTCCTTCCATTCATCCGCCTTCTCAGCTACCCATTCCGGGAATTCACGGGAGAAGTTCACCTCTGGACGGATGGCGTTGCGGAAGTGGCCGATACGGTATTCGTATTCGTTTCTTCCATCGATGACGATCGTGTCTTCATCCTTCAGCATTTCGTTGAATTCTTTCGGCTTCAGATGTTGTCCGCCGAATGTTTTCGGATCGATGTCATCGTCGTCGATACTCCAGTTGACGAGTTCCGGCTTCACGCGGCAGTGCATTTTCTTGAACGCATGCCCTTCGTGTTCATCTATTTTGAAATGAATGTCAGCGAAACGTTCGTCGGAGCGTACATATTCCATATACTCCTCAACCTGCTCCACAGTTCCGGAAACCGTACCATTCATCCCTTCAGGCGCTATAATGATGCGTCCCTTCAAGCCAAGGTCTTTACAGAACTGTAGATGGTCAGCACAATATTCCTCATAATCCGGCAAATCAACATATTTGTAATACAGAAGAACTCGGTAATCTGAGCTCATGATGATTCCTCCTATTTTCTATTCTTATATAGGTAAAAAATTAAGTGTAATCATAATTGTCCATCATTCATCATATGCGATTTTCCCTATAAATTCAAATAGAAAATCTGTGAACATCGTTATTTTATAGAAGCGCCAAGAGAGGATTCGAAATGACCGAGCGCCCATTCATGACCCGTCTGGTTGAAAGAAGCGACAGCGTTTTGATATATGGTAATCGGGTAACCTAGGTTATAGGCATCAACTGCTGTGTGAAGTACACAGATATCTGTACAGACCCCAGTCAAATGTATTTCCGTTACGCCTCTTTCTTTAAGCAAAAGCTCGAGTGGAGTACCGGCGAAGGCGCTATAACGTGTTTTGTCGAGATAGTGGACAAAGTCTTCCGCTTTATAATGGTCATATTCTTCTTTGACTTTTCCGTATAGCTCTCTTCCGTTCGTACCTACGATGTTGTGGGGAGGAAATAGCTTGGTTTCAGGGTGAAAGGGATCGTTCTTTTTATGTGCATCGATCATAAAGAAAATGTCTTCTTTATTTTCGGCGAATTCTTTTATGTGTCCTGCGATTTGATTTTCGATATTCCGCCCCGGCTCTCCACACGTCAATGCACCGTTTTCAGCGACAAAATCATTGGTGTAATCTACGACTAATAAAGCTTTCTTCATGGAATGACCTCTCCTTTAACATGTGTATATACACATGTTAACAAACTTTTTGACAAATATCTAAATGAAAGGGTTGTCATTCTTGTATATACAAATTATAATATGAAGTATAAGATGTATATACAAGATTCGGATTTGTGTGAAAGCGGTTGAAGCTTCCGGATTCAAGAACTACGAGGAGGGAAACATATGGATTATCGTAAAGAGGCGGAACAGATACTAGAAGCCCTCGGCGGTAAAGAGAACGTAAACGCAGCAACTCACTGTGTCACTCGTCTTCGTCTGGCACTTAATGATGAAGGGATCGTTGACCAGGAAAGGCTGGATAATCTCGATGCTGTAAAGGGATCGTTTTCTGCGAACAATCAATTCCAGGTCGTTATAGGTCAGGGAACAGTTGATAAAGTATACAATGAATTTATTGAGCTTGCCGGTATAGGGGAAGCGACGAAAGAAGAAGTGAAAGAACAGACAGAAGATAAGATGAACCCGCTCCAGCGCGGGGTGAAAACGCTGGCGGACATATTCATTCCGATTCTTCCGGCCATCATTACGGCAGGTCTTCTGCTCGGGCTGAATAACCTTCTGACAGGAACAGGCATATTTTTCGATGATCAGTCAGTTATAGACGTTTATCCGCAATGGTCCGGCCTTGCCAACATGATTATCGTCATCGCGAACACCGCCTTCGTGTTCTTACCCGCACTGATCGGTTGGTCAGCTGCGAAACGGTTCGGCGGGACACCGCTGCTCGGTATGTTGATCGGTCTCGTGCTCGTGAACCCGGAACTGTTGAGTGCTTATGCGTACGGTAATGCTGTAGAAGAAGGTACCGTTCCGGTCTGGGATCTATTCGGATTCGAAGTGGACAAGATCGGTTATCAGGGGCAGGTATTACCGGTGCTCGTGGCGGCATGGGTTCTTACGAAAATCGAATTATTCTTACGTAAAAGAATTCCGGAAAGTATCCAGTTATTGATTGTAGCGCCTGTCGCATTGCTCGTAACAGGGTTCCTGACCTTCATTCTGATCGGACCTATTACATTCGCTATCGGTAACGGAATCAGTGATGGATTCATAGCTCTCTTTGATATGGCAGCCTGGCTCGGCGGTCTGATCTACGGTGGTCTGTACGGGGCTCTCGTTATCACAGGGATGCACCATACTTTCCTTGCTGTCGATATCCAGCTTGTCGGAAGCACAGGAAGCACCTTCTTATGGCCGATGCTTGCACTGTCGAACATTGCGCAAGGGTCTGCGGCATTCGCTATTTTCCTTGCAACGAAAGATGAGAAATTGAGAGGATTGAGTGGGTCTTCTGGTCTTTCCGCATGGCTCGGTATTACAGAACCGGCTCTATTCGGGGTCAATTTACGGTTCAAATATCCGTTCGTCATTTCTCTTATTTCGTCTGCGATCGCCGGACTTTACATCTCGTCTCAAGGAGTGCTCGCTACCTCTATCGGGGTCGGCGGTGTGCCAGGAATCTTTTCCATCATGAACCAGTACTGGGGAGACTTCCTCATCGGGATGGCAATCGTAATCGTTCTGCCACTCGCAGGAACGTATCTGTATGCAAAACGTAAAAAGGACGTATAAATGAATTATTCCAGCCGTGTGGGTGCTTACCTTACACGGCTGCTTGATTAAGTGAAGAAAAAGGAGGCGTTTTCATGACTTCAGCATCATGGTGGCAAAAGGCAGTCGTGTATCAGATTTATCCGAAAAGCTTCAACGATACGACCGGGAACGGAACCGGGGATATTCAGGGTATTATAGAAAAACTCGATTACATCAAGGAACTCGGAGCGGACGTCATCTGGCTGACTCCCGTGTACAAGTCTCCGCAAAATGATAATGGTTATGACATCAGCGATTACTTCGACATCCACGAAGAATACGGAACGATGGAAGATTTCGATCGTCTTCTTGAAGAAGCACATCAGCGTGGAATCAAGGTCATCATGGACATCGTCGTGAACCACACGTCGACCGAGCACCAGTGGTTCCAGGAATCGATGAAATCGAAGGATAACCCATACCGGGATTATTATATCTGGAAAGATCCAGTGGACGGAGAAGAGCCGACCAACTGGCAGTCGAAGTTCGGAGGGAACGCCTGGCAGTATGATGAAAAGACAGGGCAGTACTACCTGCACCTGTTTGACGTAACGCAGGCAGACCTGAACTGGGAGAACGAAGAAGTACGCAGAGATGTATATGAGATGATGAAGTTCTGGGCGGAAAAAGGGATCGACGGGTTCCGACTCGATGTCATCAATCTCGTATCCAAAGACCAGCGCTTCCCTAATGATGATACGGGAGACGGGCGTAAATTCTACACAGACGGTCCACGTGTCCATGAGTACATGCACGAAATGAACCGGGAAGTGTTTGCCCCTTATGATCTGATGACGGTAGGGGAAATGTCCTCCACGACGATCGATCACTGTGTAAAATATACCCGCCCGGAACGTCAGGAGCTTAGTATGACGTTCAGTTTCCACCACTTGAAAGTCGACTATCCGAACGGGGAAAAGTGGACGAAAGCGCCGTTCGATCTTCAGGAATTGAAGCGGATCTTAAGCGAGTGGCAAGTGGGCATGCACGAAGGCGGAGGCTGGAATGCGCTGTTTTGGTGCAACCACGATCAGCCGCGTGTCGTCTCGAGATTCGGTGATGATTTCAAATATCGGGTAACATCTGCAAAAATGCTTGCTACGACGATGCATATGATGAAGGGGACCCCTTACATTTATCAGGGAGAGGAAATCGGTATGCCGAACCCGGGCTTCGACTCCATCGATCAATACCGTGATGTGGAATCCCTGAACAGTTATGACATCATGAAGCAGGAAGGGAAATCCGAAGAAGAGGTCATGGGTATTCTGCAGCAGAAGTCGAGGGATAACAGTCGGACCCCTATGCAATGGAATAGCGGAAAGAACGCCGGATTCACTACTGGTACGCCGTGGATCGAGGTCCCGGAGAATTACAGGGACATCAACGCAGAGGCAGAGCTTCGGCAGGATGATTCTGTTTTTCAGCATTACCAGAAACTGATCGGGTTGAGGAAAGACTATGACATCATTACGGAAGGGAACTACGAACTTCTTCTGGAAGATGATGCAAGTTTGTTCGCGTATAAGAGAGAGACGGATACAGAGCGTCTTGTAGTTCTCAGTAACTTTTATAGTGAAAAAACTACCGCCCGGATTCCTGAGTCTCTTACAGGGGAAGCGCAGGTGTTGATCTCGAACCATGAGGACGCTCCTGATCTAACATCTGAAGTCGTCCTTCGTCCGTATGAATCCGTCGTTTATTACTTGCACAAAGACTGATATACTGACTATGGTGAAAAAATATGCAGAATAAATTTCTTACAATCTACAATGATCTCGTTCGGCAGATTCAGCGCGGCGAATACCACCCCGGTGAAATCCTTCCGTCTGAGCACGAACTGAAAGAAACGTACGAAACGTCGAGGGAGACGATCCGAAAGGCATTGAACCTGCTGGTGCAGAACGGGTACATCCACAAAGTGCGTGGGAAGGGATCGGTCGTACTGGACCACAGCAAGTTCGAATTCCCGGTTTCCGGTCTTACGAGCTTTAAAGAACTATCCGAGCAATTCGGCGGGGATATCCACACAACCGTCGAGCAGCTCTTTCTTTCAGAACCCGGTGAAGAACTTCAGAAGGCTCTTGGGTGTGAGGAAGACATACGCGTCTGGAACATTGTCCGAAGCCGGGAGATCAACGGCGAACGCATCATTTTGGATAAAGATTATCTCCGTCAGGACTACGTGAAAGGGCTGACGAAAGAGGTGGCTGAGGTTTCCATCTATGAATTCATCGAAGAAGAACTCGGTCTTGAGATAAGCTTTGCCAAAAAACAGATCGTCGTCGAAGAAGCGACGGAAGAAGACAAAAAATATCTCGACCTGAAGGAACACACCCAGGTGGTCGTTATCCGGAGTTACGTCTATTTGTCGGATGCTACGCTGTTCCAGTATACGGAATCGCGTCACCGCCCGGACAAGTTCCAGTTCGTCGACTTCGCGAGACGGGTGAAGTAATCCTGCAGTATATGAACTGCAGGATTATTCTTTTTTCGGTAAAATTGTTTTCTACCTGAGGAAGGTCAGAAGGCGATGCCATCACGCTGTTCATGTTACACTGAGAAAAAGACGAGGTGAGAGAGAATGTTTACAATCGGAGTTACGGAAAAACTGGCAAAATCTCTACCAATGGATAGGGAAGAAATCGATAAATCGGACATTCCTGATATTTATCGCTGGCAGATGAATCAATTCGTATTAGAAGACACGGAAGGGCTCATTCTCATGAATGACCGTACAGCGGTGACCCTTATTCTGTTCGGACTTGAAAAAGAGCAATATGAAAATATCGATAACGTGCTACGTGGTTCTTTGAAGCAGCTTCTTCAGATGCTTCATGTGAAAGAAGAGAGCAAAGATGATCTTCTGGAGCAATCGAAGAAGATTACGCTGACGAAGACGGATAATCGACGGACGCTCGGCCGGATGAATGAGGCGCTTAAGATGATGGAACGGTTCACAGATGGCAGAACCTATGAAGAGGTGGATGCCGTAGAAGTGAACCGCTGGATGAACGAAGAGATGCTTTATCTGACGCTTGAGCATAAGAATCCGATCGACGAATTGAATAGGTACTATGATCATAAGCATTCCTGAGGGGGGGTGCTTTTTCTTTTGCTCTTGTGCGCCGTTCGCGGGTGTGGTTCCTGTCTTGAGTGGGGCGCAAATGCTGTTGCTAACCACTCACAATCAAAAAGTGGTGCTGAACGTCGCGGTACTTAAGAACAGGGACACTCAGGGCACGAGCCGAGTCACGAGTGGAGGGCAAAGCTGGTATCAAGGTGTCTCCGCTTTTCTTTTTCAGATCCAGCTGCTAAAAACAGAAGTCCGAAATATAAGCAGCCAACCCAGTTTCGGGAAAGAACGCCCGAAGCGAGGCTCGTCTGCTTATATTTGAACTTCTAAATGTTCTTCTCCGCTTTTCCTTGTCTAGCTGCATCACCCAGAAACTCGAGCCATAAGCAACTTGAATCAAAGAAAGGGAGAGCGCCTTTCGTTGACCAAGTTGCTTATGGCTGAAGTTTCTAAGCGGGGTGATCCGCTTTTCTTCAATCCCATGAGTAATTTTCCAAGAATTCGGGTAAAGTTGTAGGAGGCACCATGAACATAGAAGAATTCTATTTTGATAAGGAGGGGTTTTGTGTGAGTTATAATGTCACACAAAAATTGATCAAAGATCACCTGGTTGAAGGTGAAATGAAACCTGGATCCGAAATCGGTCTGAACATCGATCAGACACTGACACAGGATGCTACAGGTACGATGGTAATGTTGGAGCTTGAAGCAATGGGCATCGACCGTGCAAAAACGGAAGCCTCTGCACAATATGTCGACCATAACCTGATTCAGGAAGACAGCAAGAACCCGGATGACCACTTGTTCCTTGAAAGCGCAGCCAAGAAATTCGGTTTGTACTACAGCCGTCCGGGTAATGGGGTCAGCCACCCGGTACACATGCAGCGTCTGGCGCGTCCGGGAAAAACACTTCTCGGTTCAGATAGTCATACATGCGCGAACGGTTGTATGGGAATGCTTGCAATCGGAGCGGGCGGCATCGACGTGGCGATGGCGATTGCCGGAGAACCGTTCCACGTAAAAATGCCGAAAGTCTGGGGCGTGAAAGTGACAGGAGAATTGCCGGACTGGGTAAGCGCCAAAGATGTGATTCTCGAGATGCTTCGCCGTCACGGTGTGAAAGGCGGGGTCAACCATGTATTCGAATACTACGGTCCAGGCCTTGAAAAACTTTCCGCGATGGATCGTCACGTCATCGCTAACATGGGAGCAGAACTCGGTGCTACCGGTACGGTTTTCCCATCTGATGAAGAAACGAAGAATTACATGACGCAGGAAGGTCGCGGAGACGAGTGGATCGAATTGAAAGCGGACGATGGAGCGGAGTATGATCGTCACGACGAGATCAATCTTTCCGAACTGGAGCCGCTTATTGCGAAACCATCGAGCCCCGGCAATGTCGTTCCGGTGAGCGAAGTGGAAGGCGAGCCGATCTATCAGTCTTATATCGGGTCTTCAGCGAACCCTGGGTATCGTGATTTCGCTATTGCTTCACAAATCGTGGAAGGGCGTCACATTGCAGAAGGGATTTCCCTTGACTTAAACCCGACGTCCCGCCAGATGCTGATCGATATGTCGAAGAACGGACATATTGCGAACTTCCTTCAGGCCGGCGCGCGTCTGCACCAGGCCGGTTGTAACGGATGTATCGGTATGGGGCAGGCTCCGGCTACGGGACGAAACAGTCTTCGTACCACACCGCGTAACTTCCCGGGACGTTCCGGTACGAAAGAAGACAGTGTCTTTCTATGTAGCCCGGAAACAGCGGCGGTTTCAGCGTTGTTCGGAAAGATCACTGATCCCCGCAACGCAGGATTCGATTATCCGAAAGTCGAGATGCCTGATCAGCCGACCGTGGACACACAACTGCTCGAACGTCCGGTGTCAGAGGATGAATCGAAGAACTATGAACTTGTGAAAGGTCCGAACATCGCTTCGATTCCGGAGATGGATGAATTGCCGAATGATATGGAACTACCGGTACTTCTGAAGATGGGCAATGATATTTCTACGGATGAAATCCTTGCCGGAGGCGCCCGTGTCCTTCCATACCGCAGTAACCTTCCGGAAATCAGTAAGTTCACTTTTGAAATCGTGGATGAAACGTATTATGATCGTGCGATGGAAGCTCGTGATGACGGCGGACATGCGGTCGTCGGAGGTACGAATTACGGACAGGGCTCCAGTCGTGAACACGCTGCCTTAGCACCGCGTTTCTTAGGTATGAAAGTGGCGATTGTCCAGGACTTTGCCCGTATCCACTGGCAGAACCTTGCCAACTTCGGTGTTCTTCCGCTTACATTCGTAAATGAAAGCGACTGGGATGAAATCAGTCAGGGAGATACCCTCGTATTCTCCGGCCTTCGTGATAAGATACGTGAAGGAAATGAACTTGAAGTAGAAGTAAAAGGTAAAGATAAGAAGATCAAAGTGGAACATGCTCTGTCTGAACGTCAGATTGAGATTATGGAAACTGGTGGTCTGATCAACTGGGTGAAAGATCGTCTGGAAAAATAATGAAGCAAAACAAGAGCCGTCAGGGTATCCCTGACGGCTCTTGTTACGTCCTTGTTGTTATTTTGATTCGATAAGAGAGAAACCTATGTATTCAAGGGCTTCTTCGACGTTCGAGACGGTTTTGATGCGCAGGTTTCTTAAAGCATCAAGCCCTGATTCCTGCATAGCGATGGACGGGGTGATCCCTGTGAGAATCGGAATGATTCCCATAACCTGAAGGGCCTGCAGGATTTCCACGACGACATAGGGGAACTTTCCGTTCAGGACGACAAGTTCGGATAATTCGATGATAAAATAATCGATTTCGTGTTGAGCGGCGTACCGAAGCACATCGGCTGTCAGTTTGTCGGCTCTTTCGTCGTCCACGATTCCCTGCAGTGTCAGAACGGAAACTCCTTGTGTGATAGGGAGTATCGGCACATTTAACAAGGACATATTGAACTGTGTATAGTCGAGCTCAATCAAATAAGAGAGAATATTAGCAATGGACCGGAGAAATTCTACGTCTTCCTCTGAAAAGTTTTTCTCTTCCTGATCCAGAACGCACAGCGTACCGAAGATTTCACCCTTCTGGTCGCGAAGGGTAACGCCGAGAAACCCTTTCATCTCCAAATCGTTTGCGACTTCCAGCTCTCTGGTCAATTCATCCCCCATCGTGTTGCTCGAGTTGAAGGTGTTGTTTTCGCCGTTGATGACTACGCGACAAACAGCCCCGCTGTATTCGACTTCTAGTCCTTCCGGTACAAGTTCTTCTTTATTGTTATGAGAGCTTAGGACGGTCATCGCTGTGTCCCCGCGCTTTGCGACGTAGGCTGATTGGACATTAAGGTGACTCGTGATCAGCTCGAATATTTTTTCAGATGCTTTCCTCAGCGACTGAAATGTTTCTACGCTTTCTTGATTTTTCATAGAAATATCGATTCCTTCCTTAACGTGTGTCTTCTTTCTATTCTACTTCTTTCTTCCATATGCAATCAAATAGTTGAGAATGGCCAGTGTTAGAAAGATAAGCAAAAGGAAGGTAGCAAGCGTAAATAAGAGGTTCTCGGAGTAATTTTTTATAGCTATGCCGAATGCGGACCAGATGAATACAAACGGCACGACTACATTTTTCTCGATTTTAAGGAAATACACCCCTGCCAGCCCCACCAAAACAAGTGCTGCATAAGCGATGATCCAGTGTAGAAGACTGCTGATCTCAACACTTGCGACCAGCCAGTACTGAGCATTCGTGAGC
Source organism: Salimicrobium halophilum (assembly GCF_900100295.1). Taxonomy (GTDB): domain Bacteria; phylum Bacillota; class Bacilli; order Bacillales; family Halobacillaceae; genus Salimicrobium; species Salimicrobium halophilum. Next base: position 89,304 of record NZ_FNEV01000004.1, on the reverse strand, counting down.
GTAGCGACGATGATCCAGCCGAGATAGATCGATATAGGGAAGACGTATCGACGCTTTGGATTCACCAACCGCTGAGCCTGATACAGAGCATAGATGGACAACAAGTGAAGGGTGATATTCAAGAGAGCGATGCCGTCGAAGAGAAAGTGCCATAGCACTATCCAGGAAATGTTGAATAGGCACGTTAATAGGAATAGAAGAAACAGAGAGTTCGTCAGCTCCTGTTTTTTCAAGGTAAAAGTGAGGAGCCAATAGAATAGTGAAAGGTAAATGATGCTCCATATACTGAACGTGAATCCGGCGGGAGTGAAGTAGACGGTATACATATTCGAAACCTCGCCGGTTGTGTAACCGTTCAATGGAAGAATGTTCGCGAGCACGTTCATAGCTACCATAACGAAGAACGCTATGTACATGATGAATAATTTCTTCTTCATAAAAACACCTTCTTTCTAGTAAAGGTGTACCCTTTACTGAAAGAAGGTAGTCAAAGGAAACGGTTATTTTTTAGAGTGGAGCGGCTTCAGATTATTTTCGATATCCTCTCGTCTTTCTTCAAGGAAAGGCGGAAGGGCGAGGCTTTCACCAAGGGAATCCATCGGTTCATCAGTGTCGAAGCCGGGACCGTCCGTTGCTAATTCGATAAGAATATGGTTCGGCTCACGGAAATAAAGTGACTGGAAATAGTAACGATCGACGAGTCCTGAGTTCACAAGACCAGCCTCCTGGATACGCTGGACCCATTTCTCCAGCTCATCTTTGTCATGCACCCGAAAAGCGGCATGATGGACGCTTCCTTTACCAGGACGTTCCCGAGGAAGGGAGCTATCCTCGATTACGTGGATTTCCGCTCCGGTTCCACCTTCTCCTGCTGAGAAACGGTGGATATTCTCCTCCTCATCTATCTTTTCGAATCCGAGAATGTCAACAAGAATCTGTTCTGTCGGCTCCAGGGCAGGCACGGTGAAATAGACAGGACCAAGTCCCTGAATAGCATACTCATATGGGATATCGTCCGTTTCCTGTCTCACACCGGGAGCTACGCCCTGATTATTTTCATCAGAGACGAGTGCGAGACGCTGGTCTTCCGGGTCACGGAAAAATAACATCTGACGTCCGAAGCGCGTAATGATCGGTTCTACGGAAAGCTCGTCTTCTTCCAATCTTTTTTGCCAAAAGGAGAGAGCTTCATCGCTCGGTACGCGAAGAGAGGTCGTAGAGATGCTATTGGTCCCTTCGTACGTGTTTCCGAGCATCGGTATTTCAAAAAATGTGAAATCCGTTCCTGGATTCCCTTCCGCATCTGCATAGAATAAGTGGTACATGGAAGGGTCGTCCTGATTGACCGTTTTCTTGACGAGACGGAGTCCCATCACTTCTGTATAGAAATCGTAGTTGTCCTGAGCATATTTGGTAATGGCTGATACGTGGTGAATCCCTTTGATTTCCACGGGATCGCCTCCTTTTATCTTGAATTCAAGATAATTATAATAGAAAAAAAGAAAAAAGTCAAAGATCCTCCTCCTTGGAAGGAAAGTGTGATATATTTCCAAACAGACAGAAAGGATGGGGGAAGACGATGGCCTGGGATATTTTGAATATGATCGCGGTCATGGCTTTTGCGTTCAGTGGAGCGATTGTAGCTATGAGTGAGCGTTATGATATTTTCGGCACGTATATGCTAGGGTTGGCTACAGCTTTTGTCGGAGGGATTATACGGAACATCGCTTTGGACGTGCCGGTTGTACACGTATGGGAGCAGGGAATCTTCTTCTATGTGGGGATCGCAACGATTACGGTAGCGTATTTCTTTCCGAAAAGCTGGGTCATGTTCATGGACCGATGGAACGTTTACACGGATGCGATCGGGTTATCGGCGTTTGCGATTGGCGGGGCCATGTTCGCGATGGATCAAGGGTTTCCGCTCGGAGGTGTGATGTTCGCTGCTCTTCTTACCGGCGTAGGGGGAGGGATGACGCGTGATGTGCTTGCGCAAAGACGTCCGATGGTTCTGCACCAGGAGATCTATGCTGTATGGGCGATGGCAGCGGGATTTGTCGTCGGTATGGGATGGGTGAATCTCGATAGTGTCGTGCAGATGTATAGTCTGTTTGTTGCTGTCATCGCTTTGAGGATCACTTCTTTCCATATGGGATGGCACCTTCGTTTCCGGGATTTTTACCGGATTTAGGAGAATCAGAGCGAGCTTGATCGGATATGAGGTAGTTTTCGAAGTGGTTAAGTCAAAAGCGCCTTATAAAAAATTTCATGGCATAGTTTAAGCTGTAGCTTTTGGAAAGATAGCTGAATTCATAAGTTATAAGCCGTTTTTCTATTTTCTATAGGGAAAAGTGTCTCATACGACTTTTACAAAAAAGACCTGTACAGGAAGTCGTCTTCCCGTACAGGTCTTTATCTTTTAATATCTGAATAGATCCCCGGAGAGGTATCGCTCGCCAGTGTCCGGTGCAATGACGACAATAACGTCTTCCGGATTCATACGCTTGGCTACTTCAATGGCAGCCCAGCAACTGGCTCCACAGGATGTTCCGAGAAGGAGCCCTTCTTCACGGGCTAGTCTTCTTGTGATGTCGTAAGCATCTTCATCTGTCACCTGAAGGATCTCATCATAGATCTCCTGGTTCAAAATATCAGGGATGAAACCCGGGCTTGTTCCGACGAGTTTATGCTTTCCAGGTTTGCCGCCGGAGAGAACAGGGGACCCTGCAGGTTCAGCAACGTGGATGCTTACGTCGGGATAGAATTTCTTCAATTCTTCACCGGTGCCGGTGATAGTCCCGCCCGTTCCCGCAGTGGAAACGAAAGCAGAAAGAGGTTTTCCGAGCTCTTCCATCGCTTCTTTGATTTCCACAGCTGTCGTGTGACGGTGGGCATCGGGGTTTGCGAAGTTCTCGAACTGCATCGGCATGAAGCTGTTGTCGATCTCTTTCGTCAGTTCTTTCGCTTTTGCGATGGCTCCGGGCATCTTCTCACTACCGGGAGTCAAAACGATTTCCGCTCCATACGCTTTCAACAGGTTGATGCGTTCCTGCGTCATCGTATCGGGCATGACTAAGATGGCATGATAGCCGCGCGCAGCCGCGTTCATCGCAAGGCCGATTCCGGTGTTCCCGCTCGTCGGCTCGATGATTGTTGCACCCGGTTTGAGGTGACCATCTTCTTCAGCCTGTTTCATCATCTGGAAAGCAGCCCGATCTTTTACGCTGCCGCTCGGGTTGAAGCGTTCAAGCTTCATGTAAATAGTGGCTCCATTTTCCGGTGCCAGTCGATTCAATTTGACGAGCGGTGTATCTCCGATCAGGTCGGCAATATTATTTACTACATCCATTGCGGGTCACATCCTTTAATTGTTGTCATTATTGAACTCAAGGTCGTTGTTCGCTACGACTTGCTGGGCGAGTTGGAAACTATCTTTTGGTACAGCTATTCTAAAGGCGAGCTGGTCGGATTTCAAATTAAACCGTTCGACTCCCAGCTGAAAATTGCTCTCTGTTTCCATCTGGGTCAGGGCGACATAAATGTTCTCTTCTTCCGGATTCACGACGACCCACTCAGGAAGATCATAATTCTTCTTGACGAATTCCAATACTTTGTTGCTCGGAAGAGGGAGCTTCCCAAGAGATATGCCGCGCTGTTCAAGAATAAGGTCGCCATTATCCTCGACGACGGGCTCGAGTTCGACGGTGATCGGAATGACCTGGTCGAACGCCCGGATATTACCGGTCAATTCTACGTATTCATCCAGAGATATGGAATAGTTGAAGATCGTCTGGGATGATAATTCATTCAGGTATTCATTAGTAAGCTGCTCTAAATTATCTTTTGTGGACACAATCGTAAATTCAGCGTCCGTATTGGTACGTTCCCGGTCGACATTCACAAGGGTGTAGTCGGTCGGGAGGAACACCAGGGCCAACAGCCAAAGGATGATGCCCAAGTTCACAAGTACAAGGCCAAAGAACGCGCTTCTCCATTTGTTATCAATGATGAGATCCTTCAAACGTTTCAAATTGAACTCCACCTAGTTATTGTTCTTCAATATCATCTCTTATATATTCTAACACGCGTTCCGCTATCCGTTTATACCCCAGTTCATTCGGATGGAAATTATCTTCCCACAGCAGATCCTCTTCCGTACTTTCGAAGATGTCTCTGATCGGAATGAAGGAGATATTGGTGAACTCCGTCATCACCTGCTTGCTGATCCGGTTCCAATCGCTCATGATCTGGTTCAGTTCCGGAATATGATTAAAATATTGATTGAACGGATTGTAGACCCCGAGCATATAAATGTCCGCATCCGGATTCAACTCCCGGGTTTTCGTGAATATTTTGCGCAAATTCGCTTCATAATCGCTCTGCGCTTCTACGAATTGCTGATAGTCGAGAGAGGCCACGTTATCTTTTACAACTTTCATGACGTCATTGGCACCGATCGTAATAAGGACAAGGTCCGCCTGTTCAATGGATTCCTTGATTTCTTCCTGTTCCATCCGTTTCAACAGTTGATCGGTGCGGTTGCCCCTTTTGCCGAAATTATCGATCTGTACCCTTTCCGCGGCTGTTTCGGTGTTCTGATTGATCGACTCTTCCAAAATTCCGATATACCCGCCTTTTTCCGTCCCATCTCCAACACCCTGGGTAAGGGAGTCACCCATAGCGGTTATATTCAGATCATTTCGTATAAAGAGAGTACGGGCACTTTCGAGTACACTCGAGAATGCGTCTCTTATGTCTTCGCTTAAGCTTGCGTCTTCTTCTGGTTCTTCTTCCGTGTCCGTCTCGTTCTCAGGAGGAGAGGTCGCTGTTTCTTCTTCAGGTTCTGCAGGGGGTGAAACCTGTGGTGAAGAAGGTTCTTCTTCTGAAAGGGGTGTTCCGAATAACAGAAAGAGACCGGAGAGGGTCGCAAGAAGAACGATGATCATAATCGTCCATTTTTTTATCATAATCGCTCACCTGATGGTTTATTTTCTGTGAAGTTTCAAATATCCGTTTCATTTTGCTGCGAAGCCGGGAAATTCAAGTATCTATCTCGGAGCAGGCCACTTAGTATGCGATAGTTTTCAAATCTGTATTCGGAAAAGTGTCTTATAAAAATCACTATCCGACACTTTCTGATTCATCAGGATGTGAAAGCATTTCATATTAGTTTTTATGCGATGCTTTTGATAATCAGATTGTGCGAAAGCACCTCATATTCTTGCCTGCTCACGTCGGGCTTCTAGGCGGGAAGTTTCTGCTTCCTTTACTCAGTCCAGCTACAACTTCCAGAAGCCCGTGACCTAAGCAGCCCCATCAAAGAAAGGAAAGGACGCCTTTCTTATGATAGGTCTGCTTAGCTCAGAGCTTCTAAGCGGGAAATTTCCGCTTCCTTTACTCAGTCCAGCTGCGAAGCCCAGAAGTCCGTAACATAAGTAGCCACCTCTGTTTCGGAGAAAAGCATCCGAAGCCAGAGCCGTCTACTTATGTTAGAACTTCTGAACGGGCTTCTTCACTTCCTTTACTATTATACCACTTTCCACGGGGTGTATAATATACATACGAAAGTCAGGAAGGAAAAAAGGTGATGTTGAATGGAATCGGTGAAAATTTCTGTTCGGGAACTTGCGGAGTATGCTCATAGACGCGGTGATATCGATGAGAGGTTCCGCTCCCGGAAAGCATTGACGGAAGGGACGGCGATTCACCAGGAGGTTCAGAAAGAATACAAAGATACAGAAGAGAGAGAAGTGTATCTTGAATACGTATATGAAACGTCGGAGGCTCATTTTCATATCCATGGCCGCTGTGACGGTGTTTTGTTTGAAGAGGATGGTCCTGTCATCGATGAGATCAAGTCGACAGCGCTTGAGGTCGAGGAGCTTGAGGAAGACCGCTTCCCGGAGCATTGGGGTCAGGCTTACGGGTATGCGTTTCTATATTGTAAACAAGAGGACCTGCCAGGGATGCACGTACAACTGACATACGTCCAGAAAACGTCCAAACAGAAAGAGCGCTACCGCCGCTATCTGTCTGTCACTCAGCTCGAAGAAGAAGTCGCTTACATGGTAAATGCTTATACACCTTATGCGTCTATCCTTCTTCGTATGCGCGAACAGAGGGAAAAGACGGTTCCTGATCTCGGTTTCCCTTTCCCTTCTTACCGGGAGGGACAGCGTACTTTTGCAGGAAGCGTGTATCGAACAGCTACAGAAGGGAGAACCCTTTTCGCACAGGCACCGACCGGCATCGGAAAAACGATTTCTTCCCTGTTTCCGGGAATCAAAGCACTTGGAGGAGAGTCTCTTGATCAGCTGTACTACGCGACGGCCAAGACGACGACGAGGGAAACGGCGGAAGAAGCGATCGGTCTTATGCAGAAGGAGGGCCTGTCTCTTACTTCCGTGACGCTGACCGCAAAGGAAAAGATATGTTTCCAGGAAGAGACGATTTGTCAGCCTGAGTATTGCCAATTTGCTGATGGGTATTACGATCGTATCAATGGAGCGCTCGTTGACATATTGACAGAAGAACCGCTGCTTTCCCGTGAAGTTATTGAGGCATACGCCAGGAAACATACGGTCTGTCCGTTCGAATTCTCCCTCGATCTTACGTATGCCGCTGATGTAACCATCGGGGATTACAACTACATCTATGATCCGAGAGTTGCCTTGAAACGCCTCTCCCGGGACCGGACGAAAAAAATGGGGCTGCTTGTTGATGAAGCGCACAACCTGGTGGAGAGAGCGAGGGATATGTACTCCGCTTCTCTCGTATCAAGCGAGTTCGAAGCCGTTTCTACTCTGGTCACGTCAGACTATATCAAGAAATTGGCGGATTCGATCCAATCGGATATCTCGACTCTTTTCCAGGAGCACGGGAGAGAATTTTCGACCGACGACATCCCCGGCCTGTTAGAAGAGAGGCTTGAAGCGTTCGTGGAAGAAATGGAAGCATATTTGCGCGACCTTCCCCCTGAAGAACAGGAAGATGACGTGATGAACGCATATTTCGTCGCTCAGCATTTCCTGAATATGCTTGAATTGAAAGACGATCATTTCGTTTATCTTGGGAAACAGGGGGAGGAGTTGAAGCTTTACTGTCTGAATCCGAGCGTCGTCGTGAGGAACGTTACAAAAGCGTACCGGTTCGCCGTCTATTTCTCCGCGACCCTTTCGCCATTCGCTTATTATAAAGAGATGCTCGGAGGGACGCCTGAGGATTATATTCTTCGTCTCCCTTCTCCTTTTAAAAAAGAACAGATCACGCCTGTATTCACACCGCTTTCCACCCGTTTCAAAGACAGGGAACGGACGGCGGAGCATATTGCGGATCAATTGAAGAAGCAGACGGAGGATCACCCGGGGAACCATCTCTTCTTTTTCCCATCTTATCATTATCTGGATCTTGTATATGCCTATGCTAAGAAATGGGGAAAGCGGGTGGTCGTCCAGGAACGCAACATGGATGAAGAAAGGAAGAAAGAGTTCCTCGATCAGTTCACGGAGCAGAGTGAAATCATAGGGTTCGCAGTGCTCGGTGGCGTTTTCTCGGAAGGGGTGGACCTGAAAGGGGAGCGGCTTGTCGGAGTAGCTATCGTCGGGGTTGCCCTTCCTCCCCGGAGTATTGAAAAAGAGTTGATTGAACAGTATTTCAAAGAACAGGGAAAAAATGGGTACTACTATGCCTATGTCTATCCGGGAATGAACAAAGTGCTCCAGGCCGGGGGAAGGTTGATCCGTTCCGAAGAGGACCACGGGGTGATTCAGTTTATCGACGATCGTTTCAAGACCCCTCTCTATCAGCAGCTGTTGCCGGACGAATGGCAACCGAGGTGAGTCAACCTTTTTTGGTAAAGTGAGGTTGACACATATGGCCGCTTTTATTAAAGTTAACCTATAAGATGAAGGAGGGTTAACACATGGAACGTACATATGATATTACCATCGGTGCGATGTTTGTGGCTCTTATGGCTATCGGGGCCAACATAACAGCGGTCGCTCCGTTCTTATCGGTGCTGGGCGTACCGCTTACACTGCAGACATTCGTCGCTATTTTGGCAGGCTTGATTCTCGGGAGCAGGCGAGGAGTGTTCGCAATGTTCGTCTATATGGTCATCGGGTTGATCGGCGTACCTATATTCGCAGGCTTCAAAGGAGGTATGGGGACGTTCATTGACCCGACGTTCGGATTCATTCTTTCTTTTATGGGAATCGCTTTTGTGGCGGGTAAAATCGCTGAGAATCGCCGTGAATTTCCGATGTATGTCACAGCTTCCTTCGCAGGTCTTGCTGTCAATTACGTCATCGGTGTGACGTGGATGTATGCAGCTTTGTCTCTGTGGGTTGGCGAGGGTGCAGGCATCAGCTACACAACTGCCTGGGCCAGCATGATTCCTTTCCTTGTGAAAGACGGGGCCCTTGCATTCGTAGCTGCAGTAGCAGCCACCCGCCTGGAAGGTTCCTTCCTGAAAAATACGAGATTAAGACAAAAACAGGCGTCCTCCTTGTGAGGATGCCTGTTTTAATAATGGGGGAAAAGGGTAATCTTATATTATTCTTTCGATTGCGGAAACATTCCGTTCCAATAGAAGTCAACGATGGCTTCAGCCGATTCTTCCGTCGAAGGAAACAAGGGCCTGTGATCCTGATCCCGATAATTTCCGAGACGAAGAAGCGTAACATAGGTCTGGACCGCGAACTTCAGCGGGACGGATGGAATCTCCCCCTGGTCCATTGCCCGCGTGAAGGCTTCTTCAAGTGTCGTATTCATGGTATCTTCGGCTTCCTGCATCGCTTTCTGCTGTTCTTCGGAAAGAGAGGCCTTCGTTTCCCGTAGGAATCCTTCCATGTCGATGTGGAACGTCGCCTTTAGGTGAGCGTTTGTTATGCGAAGAAGTTTATCATAAAGGGAATCATCTGCACGCAGGACTTTCTCCATTTGTGCGCGGATCGTCTCCATCATATCTTCCATCATTTTCGTGAAAAGCTCCGCCTTGGTTTCATAATAATAGTAGACAGTGGCTTTCGTCACTCCGCAATGGCGGGCAACGTCATCGATGGACACACGCTGATACCCGTACTCCATGAACAGCGTTTGAGCTGATTGTAAAATGGCTTCTGAGGTCGGTTGTTTCTGTTCTGACGCTTTAGGTCGTCCGGGAGATTTCTTGTGGCCATTCTCCATAACTTCATCCCTTTCCTGAGGCGGTTCGATTTTCCTAATTGTACCACGAATCAGATGACTAGATAATTAACTGACTAGTATATATAATTCTAGTATGAAACAAAAATAGACAAAGTGGGTGAAGAGATGAGAAATGTATGGAAGAACTGGGGGAATTTCGTTGCCGCCTCCAAAACGAGATGGGTGACACTTCTTATATGGGTGGCCATCGTCGCCGTCGTATCGGTGATATGGCCGCAGGTGAATGATGAAACGACCGGTGGCAGTCAGCTACTGCCGGAAGATGCCATGTCGGTGGAAGCATCGAATATAGCGGATGAACAATTTCCGAATGATGCAGGAGTTCCACTGTTACTTGTCTGGCATAGAGACGGAGGGCTTGAACAGGAGGATCTCGCTGATATCCAGGAGTTCTACAGCAATCTCGAAGAGGACCCTCTGGAGTACCAGTCTATGATACCTCCATTTGCGGAACTGCCGCCACAGGCATTGCTTGAATCCGCTTCTGAAGATGAAGAAGCACTGACCACACCGGTATTTTTCAGTACAGAGGCGAACGCGGAAGACCTTCAGCCGGTGCTCGCTACTGTGCAGGAACGTATTACGGAAGTCACCGGGGAGAATTATTTTGATACGGATCTATCTGAAGACGGGATGCATGTCCGTTATACGGGAGCCGTAGGGATTCAGGTGGACTCAACAGAGCTTTTCAGTAATGCAGATGTAACGCTGCTGATAGCTACTGTTCTGCTAGTGCTATTTTTACTCGTTATCCTATACCGTTCACCGATTCTTGCTGTGGTGCCGCTTGTAGCGGTAGGGTTCGCCTATGGTATCATCAGTCCGCTCCTCGGTTTCTTCGCCGATCAGGGATGGATCGTCGTTGATTCCCAGGCCGCTTCGATTATGACGGTTCTCCTGTTCGGGGCAGGGACGGATTATTGTCTGTTCCTCATTACCAGATACCGGGATGAACTGTTGATGGAGCCGAACAAATACAAAGCGATTACAAAAGCGATTGCTCATTCCGGCGGTGCCATCGTGATCAGTGCACTTACTACAGCTGTAGGTCTGTTTACATTGGTGCTTGCGCAATACGCTTCCTATGATCGGTTCGCCGTACCGTTCAGTGTAGCCATCATCATTATGGCGATCGCTGTATTGACACTGCTTCCGGCTATTCTCGCTTTGATCGGCCGGGCTGCATTCTTCCCGTTTATTCCTAGAACGGAAAGTATGATCAAAGAACTCGAGTCCAAGAAAGGTAAAAAAGTGAGACGACCGAAAACGAGAAGTCGTTTCAGTAAGTGGACAGGGAATATCACCGTCCGCAAGCCTTGGACAATTATCGTTGTCACCGTCGTCGTTCTCGGGATTCTTGCATTATTCGTCCCTCGGATCAACTATACGTACGGAGTGTTCGATTCTTTTCCGGAAGATATGCCGTCCCGTGAAGGTTTCTCCATTATCGGCGAGCATTATCCGGACGGGGAGGTTGCTCCGGCCCAGGTTCTCGTGAAGACGGAGGAAGACGTATCTTTGCAGGAAGACATTGCTTCGCTTGATAACGTAGAAAGTGTCGGAGAACCGGAAACAGGGGAGGAGGATGCGAGCTACAAGCAGTACAGCGTGACTCTATCCATCGACCCTTACTCCGAAGAAGCGGTTAATTTTGTTCCGGAGTTGAAAAATGAAGTAGAAGGGTGGCTTGAGGAAGCAGGAGTCGAGAATCCTGAAGATCAGGTATGGATTAACGGGGAGACGGCCGGTCTCTATGATACGGAGCAGGTGACAAGCAGTGACCAGAACCTTATCATACCGGTTGTTCTCGTAATCATCGCCTTGATTCTTGTTTCTTACTTGAAATCCGTCGTTGCGATGGGCTACCTGCTGCTGACAGTCGGTTTATCCTATCTGTCGGCGCTCGGTCTCGGCTGGATCATCATCCATTACTTTATGGGAGCCTCCGCGATGCAAGGGCTGATCCCGCTTTATTCTTTCGTATTCCTGGTTGCTCTCGGGAATGACTACAACATTTTCATGATCTCGAGCATTTGGAAAAATAGGGAGCACATGAAACTTGATGAAGCGATCAGTGATGGGGTGAGCAGTACCAGCAGTGTAATCACATCTGCCGGGCTGATCTTGGCAGGAACGTTCGCTGTACTTGCCGTCTTGCCGCTGCAGGTACTCGTCCAGTTCGGTACGGTTACAGCAGTCGGTGTCCTCATTGACACATTCGTTGTCCGTCCGTTCCTTGTCCCGGCGATTACGAAGGTGTTAGGAAGATACTCCTTCTGGCCTGCGAAAATCTCCAAAACGAAAGATGACCAAGTATATGTAAGAGAAGAAAAATAATACGAAAAAGAAGCGGAGCCGCTCGTGGCTCCGCTTTTCTATGCTTCTTTCCTCCGCTCTCAATCTTATCGAGCTAGGAAGAACAGAAGCCCGAAAGATAAGCAGCCAACCCTGTTCGGGGAAAAACGCCCGAAGCGAGGCTTGTCTGCTTATCTTTGAGCTTCTGAACGTTCTTCTCCGCTCTCAATCCTATCCAGCTACATCACCCAGAAACCCGAGCCTTAAGTAGGCAGGATAAGAGAAAGGAAAGAGCGCCTATCATCTTACCTGCCTACTTATGACTGAGGTTTCTAAACGTTCTTCTCCGCTCTCAATGCTTAATCTTCTGTAATGAACTTACTATGTTTGAAAGCAATGACGAGAAACAGGGCAAAAGCGATAAGGAGGATGGTTCCGCCTACGATGAAGAAAATGGTGCTGAATGTTTCCAGTCCCGGAATCGGATTGGTGTAGTATAACCACATACCGAGGGTCAGTCCGAAAACCCCGATAAAAGAACTCCATACATGAGCGGTTGCCAGCTTGGAATCTTTCGGTATCGGAAACACTTTATAAAACATGGCGAAAGCGAATAGCGATAGCCACCCGACCACAAGAATGTGGGCGTGAATCGCTGTGAGTTGTAACCCACCGCCTCCGGCCATGTGAGAGCCGATGAATGCACCGATGAATGCATAAACGGCTGAAGTTTTTACTAGAAAACGTGTACGATCCATGGATTTCACTCCTTCCTGCTTGTCCATTATACAGAATTTCGAAGGTAGAAAAATATAGAAACACAAATTGTTGAAAAGTTCTCAAGAAGTTGGCATTCTTTTTTCCTTCCGATACGATAGAGGGAGGAGGGGATAAGATGGAACGAAGAATCGAAGTGCTATGTGAAGAATTGAAGAATCAGAAGATGGATGCGAGCTTCATCAATACGAAAGAAAACTTTTTTTACCTGACCGGGTTTTTGACGGATCCACATGAGCGGCTGCTTGGATTGCTGGTCTTTCCGAATAAAGAGACAGTTGCGGTTCTGCCGGCGATGGAAAAAGCGCAACTGGAAGAGGCCGGATTTCATGGAACAATTGTAGCTTATGAAGACCATGAAGATCCGTGGAAGAAACTGAAAGGACATTTACAAGGCGTACATACAATCGGGATTGAAGAGGAACACCTTTCTTACGGACGTGCGAAAAGTCTTTTGGCACTCCTCGAGGATCATCAGGTGAAAGATGTAACGGATATATTGAATCGTCAGCGTGTGATCAAAGATGAGAAAGAGATCGAAATGATGAGGGAGGCCGCTGCCCTTGCAGATGAAGGGGTGGAAGCCGGAGTCGCTGCCCTTTCGGAAGGGGTCACGGAAATGGAAGTTCTGGCGACCATCGAGTTTGAGATGAAGAAACGGGGCGTCCGTGAAATGTCATTTTCCACGATGGTGCTTTTCGGGGAAAAAGCCGGCCATCCCCACGGAAATCCAGGAGACCGCATTCTGAAAAAAGGGGATCTTGTACTATTCGATCTCGGGGTCGTCTGGAAAGGGTATACGTCTGATATTACGAGAACCGTCGCTTTCGGTGAAGTGGATGCCAAGCAGCGGGAAATCTATGAAACGGTGAGAAGTGCTGAAGAGGCTTCGTTGAAGTTGAGCAAGCCGGGGACACGGATCGGAAACCTTGACCAGGTAGCAAGAGACATCATCACGGAAGCAGGCTACGGGGATTATTTCCCTCACCGGATCGGGCACGGGCTCGGAATCAACGTTCACGAGTTTCCATCGATGAGTCATTTAAATGATGACGTGTTACAGGTAGGAATGACGTATACGATTGAACCGGGAATCTATGACCCTGCTGTCGGCGGTGTGCGGATTGAAGATGATGTGCTGGTGACAGAAGATGGCTATGAAACATTGACGAAAACGACGAAAGAATTGCGGATAATTGAAAAATGATAAGTGAGGAACCGGTACGAGCTATTGTGGAGCTTGTACCGGTTCTTTTTGAATGGTTGTGAACCGTTCGATTATGAAGGGGTCTTTCCGAGCGGTTCATTTATATAGAAATAAACCGTTCAAGGGTGCCGTTTTTGTTCCGAACGGTTCAATAGAAAAGAAATGGACCGTTCAGAGCTGGAAGCAAATGACTGAGTAGTTCATTTGCTGAAAAAAGGGTTAGACTAGAGCTTCTAAACGGGATGTCTTCGCTTTTCACTTCTACATCTCAAGTCGTAGATAAAGATATGTCTCCGGCTCATTACCGAAAACGCCGCTTCTCTGTAACATAGTAGTTGAAGGAGGAGATGATATGAAACAATTTCTGTTGTTCGTAGGGGCACTGGCAGCCGTTGCCATAGTCCTTGCAAGTCTAGGACCGATGATTATGCTTGCGATCGGTGTGTGGCTGCTGTATCTCGTGTTCAAGCAGTTCGTCAAGACGGACTCGACGGGAGCTAAGATCGGCTGGGCGATTGTCGGGCTGATTGTGCTCAGCATCATTACCCCGAATCTCCCTGCGCTGATCGGCATAGCTGCTTTATACGGGTTGTATCTGATCTATAAGCATTGGAAAAAGGAAGAACCGGAAGTTTCTGATGACCCATTCACCAATTTCGAGAAACAGTGGAAAGAACTACAATAAGGAGGAGTTACTGATGACTAACGTTTTTACACGAATGAAAGATTCTATTACTGCTGATATGCATGAAGTACTTGATAAGAAAGAACAGAAGAATCCGATGGCTCTCCTCAATCAGTACCTGAGAGAAAGTGAAAAAGAGACGGAGAACGTGCGCAAGCTCATTGAACGTCAGTACAAGCTGAAGGAAGAGTTTGTAAGAGAATATGAAGAGGCTCGTGCGATGGCAGACAAGCGCAGTCACCAGGCGACGGTAGCGGAGAATGCGGGGGAAATGGAAATGATGGAATTCGCCCTGATGGAGAAAGAAGCCTATACCAATCGCGCAGAACGTCTGCTACAATCAAAGCAGGAATCCGACGGTCAACTGCAGGAACTTGAACGCAAATATGAAGAAATGAAGCATAAACTGAAAGATATGCATGTGAAACGCATGGAACTGATGGGGCGCGAGAATATCGCCAAAGCTCATCACCGGATCACTCGGGTTTCGGAAGATGCGGCAGATAAGCCTTACAGCCGATTCTCCGAGCTCGATCGTCACATGGAAAAGCTTGAACAGCAGATTCATCGTTCCTATCAGCAATCCACGTTTGATAGTGAGATGGCGAAGCTGGAGAAACGACAATAACAGACTCTCTCCCGTGTCAGGTGGCGCGGGAGAAGGATGTGTATAAGGGGGGAGCCACGATGTTTGATAAAATAGGGACCGATACGATCAACAAACTATTGCTTGTTCTCGTCGTATTTCTTGCGGCCGAAATCATCTTTTTCGACGGCGGCAACCTGTTTTCCTTACTGATCAGTGGACTCCTCGTTTATTTTGGACACCGCTCCTATGAACGCACATCGGGAAAAGTGATGTTCTGGATCGGTCTCGTCTCTCTTATCATGACGATTCTGAGTATGGCGATTGTCCGCTTTCTTCTGTTTCTATTTCTCGTACTTTTCCTCTATAACTATTTCCAGTCAGGCAAACGCACGGACTCGCCTTCTTTTCCGGAATCCCCTCCCCAGCCTCCGGAAGAACCGGTCTTATCCTCGAAAGTATGGGGTGATGAATCTACTCCGCAGGCCTATGCGTGGAACGACATTAATATCCACGGGGGTGTAGGAGATAAGACGATCGATTTGAGTCGGACGGTTTTACCGGATAAAGCCCTCATCTCTATCAGACATCTGGTAGGGAATATCACGATCTATGTCCCTTATGATACCGAGATCGCGGTTGACCACAGCTCTGTGATCGGAAGGGCGACGATATTCGATTACGGTAAGAAAGAGTTGTGGAATCAGAATATTCATTATCAGACCGAACATTATGGCGCGGAGTCCCCGAGTGTGCGCATCGTCACTTCCGTTTTCTCCGGGGATGTCGAGGTGAAGCGCATATGAAAAAAACCATTCTTTTGCATACTCTGCTCTTTCTTATGTTTTCAATTTTCCTTATGGGACTCACCCTTTTCATATTCCCTCCGGAGAAATGGTCGCTTCTTTATACAGAAGAGGTACTTGATATTCCGTTCGTTCTTGTGCCAGTCATAGTCGCGCTTATTCTTGGGATCGGTACCGGTATTGCCCAGGGTCTCCAGGAGAAACAGAGGCAAAAAGCTCTCTACCAGCATCTGGACTCTCTTGTACAAGGTGTTCCTATCGGCTCCGGAACGAAGGAGGACCTCGGGGAGGATCTCACCGGGAGACTTTCGGCCATCGGAGAGAAAATGGAGAGACAGACAGAACTTTCGCGCAAGCAGGCTTCCGAACGTGCGGAAGAGAGGGAGAAAAGCCTTCAGGAAGTGGTGGCCCAGGAAAGGAGTCGTCTGGCGCGGGAATTGCATGATTCCGTCAGCCAGCAGCTCTTTGCCGCTTCGATGATGATGTCCGCCATCAATGAGCAACAGGAGGAGAACCGTCAATTGAAGATGGTAGAGAAGATGATCCACCAGTCTCAGCTTGAGATGAGGGCCCTGCTCCTTCATCTGCGACCGGTTCCGCTTAAAGGGAAAACATTGAGAGAAGGGACGGAAGAACTCCTTGAAGAGTTGACGCAGAAAGTCCCGCTTCATGTCGAAAAGAAGCTCGAAGACGTAGGTTTGGAAAAAGGGATAGAAGACCAGCTGTTCCGGATTCTGCAAGAGTCTGTGTCCAATACGCTCAGGCATGCGGAGGCTGAGAAGCTCAGCGTGCAACTTCTTCACAGAGACGGGTTCATCCTTCTTCGTATCGAGGATGACGGAAAAGGTTTCGACGCGGAAGGAACGGCTTCCAATTCTTATGGGCTCGACAATATGAAGGAACGCGCATTTGAAATCGGCGGGGTGCTGAAAGTGGTGAGTGTGAAAGGCAACGGGACGAGGATTGAAGTGAAAGTACCTTATACCAAAGGGGGAGAAGTCGATGATTCGAGTACTGTTCGCGGATGATCATGAGATGGTGAGAATAGGGGTGTCCGCTTATCTCTCAGCACAGCCGGATATCGAAGTCATCGCAGAAGCGGATGACGGGAAGGAAGCAGTACAGAAAGCGCTTGAGGAGAAGCCGGACATCATTCTCATGGATCTCGTCATGGAAGAGATGGACGGAATCGAAGCGACGGAGCGGATTATCATGGAATGGCCGGAAGCGAAGATCATTATCGTGACGAGCTTCATCGATGATGAAAAAGTATACCCTGCACTCGAAGCTGGAGCCGTCAGCTACCTTTTGAAAACGTCGAAAGCAGACGAAATCGCTGAGGCGATCCGTGCGACGCATGGGGGGCAATCGATTCTCGAGCCGGAAGTGACCGGGAAGCTTATGAATAAAATGAGAAACGATCCGCTCCATGAGCAGCTTACCAATAGGGAGAAAGAAATCCTCATGCTGATGGCAGAAGGGAAGACGAATCAGGAAATCGCCGATCAGCTGTTCATCGCTTTGAAGACCGTCAAAGTACATGTCAGTAATATCCTCGGGAAGCTTGAAGTGCACGACCGCACCCAGGCGGTAGTTTATGCTTTCAAACATCACTTAATCAAGTGAGGGAATTTCTGATAAACTAAGAGCAGTACATAATTCAACCAGGAGGTATCGATGATGAAATGGACGAATCAACTAGCCAGTCACCTGAACTGGTCCGGAGACATTTCCAATAAAGAAGAGAAGCAGCAGGTAGCCGATCAGGTGGCCGGAAAGGTCAGAGACGGAGACGTTATAGGAATCGGGTCAGGTTCTACCGCCTTTCTTGCCCTGCAGGCAATTGTCCAACGTGTAAAAGAAGAAGGGATCGACGTCAAAGGAATCCCGACTTCCAAAGAAGCGGAATTGAATTGTTCCGTATTAGGGTTGCCGACTACGACACTCATCGATTCCAAACCTGACTGGGGCTTTGATGGAGCCGATGAAGTCGATGGAGAGTATCGTCTCATCAAAGGTCGAGGCGGCGCCATGCTCCGGGAGAAATTGGTGATGGCAAGTGCCGAAAAGACTTATATCCTTGTAGATCAAAGCAAAATCGTAACTCGTCTCGGGGAGAAATTCGCTGTACCGGTGGAAGTCGATGCGAGAGCGATTCACCTCGTAGAAAGTAAATTGGAAGCATTCTCCGGAGTGACGGATATCAAGATGCGTATGGCCGAGAAGAAAGACGGTCCTGTCATCACGGAAGGCGGGCACGTCATTTTGGATGTGACATTCGATAATATAGATGCCGATGCAGAAAAGGATCTCAAAGGAATTCCGGGCGTCGTAGAGACGGGTCTGTTCGCCGGGTATCCGATCGAAATTCTTTCCGTGTGACCCTCCCTTTCCCTTTACAAACATGTTACAATGGTGCTGACTGTGTAATATTTTGAAATGTAGAGGGAGAAAATGAGACTACTATTAATAGGACTATTTTTATTGTTGGGCGGCTGTTCATTTATGGCAGATGCCGGTGAGAAGGATGGCATACAGACGGTGAAAGCCAATGATTATGAGGATTATGATGCGAACATAGAGACAAAAATAGAAATGTTCGATGACTTGTCGATCGTCATGCACTACCCGGAAACACCGAACGATCAGGTCGATCAGACCGTGCTTGATTATTTGAACGGAAAACGTTCTGTATTTAAAAAGGAAAGCTATCAACGTGTCCAGAAGAACGGTATTTCTGCTTTGCAGGAACTGCATGTCGATTATGAAATCGTCTATGAGGACCCGGATACGTATGTTATTAAATTCAAGGAAACGGAAACATGGGGAAAGAATCGAAAAGAGACGGATGAAACGTATCTTCACTTCAATAAATCGAATGGCAAACGCTTAACTCTTTCTCACTTTCTGAAAGAGAAGAAGGCGCGGGAAACTTCAGAGAATGTGGGAGAAGCCATTTCCGATGAGAGATTCGGAGATTTCCTTTACAAAGGAGACAGTCTGACGCTCTTTCCTGGAGAAGAAGAGGAAACCCGGATAGATAAATCGGAGCACCCCGACTGGTTCAAGGAAAAGTTTCGGAAACAATTCGTGATGCGGGGGGGAGCGACTGATTCTTCAGAACAGCTGAAGACGGACCTTCCTGAAACGAAGCCTGTAACGGAACAGACCGTTTCTGATTTTCCCGTCATCGTGATGGGCGGTCCTCATCCGGAACGCACGGAACAGCTTCTCCAGATTTTAGAGAAGCATGATCAGCAAGCGATGTTCTACCTTTCGGGGAACCGTGCAGAGCGTTACCCGGAGCAGGTAAAAGCCATTAAAGAGCGTGGCCACGAGATTGTATCCCATACGTGGAATCACCGAATTCCGGAACGTATGTCTGTACAGGAACAGGAAAACCATCAGAAGCGCTCTGTCAGGACGCTTGCTTCCATCACGGACCAGGAAGAAATATTTGTAGATACAGGGAAGATAAGTCCTGAACAAGCATTGATCAATCGTGCCAATTGGAAAGATGAACCGTTTGAATGGGTGGTGGATCAGGTGCGTCAGGATGCTAAGGCCAGAGGGTATCTTGTTGTCAGTGATTTGAATGATAAATCACCGAAAGTACTTGAAGAGCTTTTGCCGCGCATCGAAGAGTAAGAAGTGAAATATTTTAAGGACATTCAGGTTCCGATCGTATGATGCGATCGGAACTTTTTTCGTTTCCTGGATTTACGTGATGATTTCATAGGTGCTGAAGGAAAAAGTGTCTCATAACCTTCCGTATGCGAGTGGAGCTGACCAATCGACTTATGACTGAGGTTTCTAAACGGGGTGATTATACATTTAGGTGATATCCAGTACCGTTATCCAGAAACGCATGTCTTAAGCAGTGATTTCTTTTTCAGGAAAGTGCACCTGAAAAGAGAAACCCCTGCTTAAGCCAGGGTTTCTAAGCGGGATGACTATACATTCAAGTGATACTTTATAAAGGTGCCCCATTTGTCGAATTCGACGAGGAAGCCGTCGTGGCCGAATTCGGTTTCAACGTGGTAATGGGTTGTTTTACGAGGGAGAAGGCTGAATTCTTCCATCAATTCTTTCGGGTAGACGAGATCTTTTTCAAAGCTGACCGTATAGATGTCTGCCTTGTACTGATCAGCGACTTCTTCGAGTGTGCCCCGTCCTCTGGTTATATCATGATGATTCATCGCTTCGAGCAAGTACAGATAGCTGTTGGCATCGAAGCGTTTTTTGATTTTTTTGCCCTGGTAATCGAGGTAGGACTGAATGTGATAATTCTCGTCGTTCTGGCCGCGGTTGAATCGCTGCTGGAACAGAGAGCTGCTGCGATAGGTAACCATGCCCGTCATTCTTGCGATTTCAAAGCCGTCCAGTTCTTCATTGGAATCGTACGCTCCTCCATTCCAGTTCGGATCACGCTTGATAGCTTCCGCTCCGATATGATTGAACGCTATCCCGTAATCACTTAGGAAAGGGGTGGAAGCAAGCATGAAAAGGTTATCCATCGTGTCCGGATACAGGAGCCCCCATTCGTACACTTGCATGCCGCCGAGCGAACCACCGATCACAGCGTGAAGATGATCGATGCCGAGAACTTCCAATGCGCGTTTTTGAGCTCGGACCATGTCTCGTATAGTGATGGTAGGAAAATCAAGGCAGTAAGCTTCTCCGGTTTCCGGGTTCGTGCTCGCCGGACCGGTAGACCCGTGGCATCCCCCGAGAACATTGAACGTGATCGTTTGATAATCTTCTTCCGGGATCAGTCCTTCTTTCCCGAAGAGCCCGCTCCACCAGCCTGGCTCTTCTTCGGTTCCGACCGTGAACTGATTTCCGGTCAGCGCATGACAGATAAGGAGAAGAGGCGCTTCTGTGTTGCCGAAGTGTTCATAGGCAAGCGTCACTTCAGGAAGTGTTTCTCCTGATTCACACGTGAAAGCTCCTATGGAAATTTCTTTGTAGCTGGTTTCACATCGTTGGATACGATTGACGGACATGCTTTTCCCTCCATACGTTAGTCTCTTGATCGTCCTTCTAGAACATGAACTCTGCATCAGGCGGCGGAGGGAGACGAACCTATAAGAAAAGCCCTCTTCTTAAAGGATAAGAAGAGGGCTGATTATGTATCATATACCTCCTCTTATCTCTCAGATCTCTTTAAGATCTGTAGGACTTGGCACCTTTTCAAACCGATGTTTGAAGGTTGCCGGGCTTCACAGGGCCTATTCCCTCAGCCGCTCTTGATAAGAGTTGAACGAACTATTCAATTTAATCTTAATCCAAATTATAACGACCGAACCCCGGTATGTCAAACAATTTTCAGACAATTATCTTTATGTTTTAAGGCGAAAGGGACAGGGAAGTAATTACAGTAGCCAATCAAAGAAGAGGAGTGAATCAACTATGGTAAAAGAATATAGTGTAGTACAGAACAAAGAAGGAGACGGCTGGTTCGTAAAAATCGAAGACGTCGCTCCAACGGAAATTTTCGAAGATCGTGACTCTGCTGTCGAAGAAGCGGAAAAGATAGCGAAGAAGAATTCTCCGAGTAAAGTACTTATTCTCGACCAGGAGAGAAACGTAGAAGAAGAAAGAAATTTTTAATCACCTATTAGAAGAAAGCTGGAGGCCCGTCCTTCAGCTTTTTTTTAATGGATGAATCTATTCCGTTTCTAACAATTTTCAGAAATCATATTGTAATCTATTTGCAATCATGCTACGATACATACAATGAATCTATGCAAACGCATTCACATCACTGTTGTCGAAAATTAAGAGGTTCCCTGATGGAAGAGGGAATTATTTATTAAAAGTTTTTGCAAACGAATGCACAAACTTTTTGTCGGTATCATCTATTTTTTTTAGCTGAATGTGTAAGCGGATTCAACTCTTACCTATATCAGAAGGAGTGTATGGAATGAAAAAGAAGAAGTTTTACTCGGGTATTGCGACGGCTCTTTTGGCTTCAAGTGTTCTGGCGGGTTGCTCATTCGGTTCCGGAGAAGAATCGAGCGGCGGCGATAGCAACGGAGGAGACGAAGGTAGCGGCGATGCAGTCACTGTAGATGTTTTTCAGTTCAAAGTTGAATTCAAAGATCAATTCGAAGAACTTGTGACAATGTATGAAGACGAGAATCCGGACGTCAATATTAACGTCAAGACAGTCGGTGGCGGTAACGATTATGGTGCTTCTTTGAAAACATCCTTCTCTTCAGGGGAAGAGCCTGACATATTCAACGTCGGTGGTCCGACAGATGTTGATGAATACGAACAATACTTAGCGGATGTTTCTGATACGGATGCAGCAAATGCGGCGCTGGATGGAACATTGACAAGCGTTAGTCGTGACGACAAAGTTCTCGGCCTTCCGTTCAACCAGGAAGGGTATGGACTGCTTTATAACAAAAAGATTTTTGAAGAAGCAGGCATCGATGCTTCCTCTATCGAAACGATGGAAGACTTGAAAGCGGCAGTAGAAAAGCTTGATTCTCAGAAAGGTGAGCTTGGAATCGAAGCGCCATTCGCTTTCCCTGCCAAGGAAAAGTGGGTAATGGGGAACCACCTGGCGAACGCTTATCTTGCAGATGAGTTCAACCATGACGTGATGGAAGCTTACCAGGCAGACACTGTAGAATTCGCGATGGGTGATCAGATGAAAGAATTCACGGATCTTCAAAGTGAATACTCTGTTCAGCCGGTACTCAGCCTCGACTACTCCCAACAGGTAGAAGAACACTTTTCTCTTGGGAATGTGGCAATGATCCAACAGGGGAACTGGGTATATAATACAATCGCTTCCATGGATCAGGATTTCGCACAGAACAACGTAGGACTTCTTCCGATTCCGGTTGAAGGATACGAAGGAAGTATTCCGGTCGGCGTACCGAACTACTGGGTTGTAAACAAAGAATCTGAAGACGAGGTCGTACAGGCTTCTAAAGACTTCCTCGATTGGATGTACACATCTGAAAAAGGTAAGAAGTTCGTAACGGAAGAATTCAAGTTCATCCCGGCTTACGAAGGTTATGAAGATCAGGAAATCGCAGATCCTATTTCCAAAGAAATCTATGAGTATGCCAATGAAGGCAATACGCTCGGTTGGGTCTTCCTTGGAGCACCGACTGCCTGGACAGAAGACGCTCTTGGTGTAGCTATGCAGGAATACCTTGCAGGTAATATTACTTGGGAAGAAGTGGAACAGCAGGCTACCACGGCTTGGGAAGAAGCAAGACAGTAATCAAGAGGGAATATCTTGGCTTCTGAAAATTGCAGAAAGAAATGGAAAGCAGCGTTATCCGCTGAGAGAAGATTCAATCAAGACACCGACAAAGAGCGCTGATCATGGCGCTCTTGTTGGTTAATCAGACGACAGGAGAGCTTTGAAAGTTTGGGAGGAGATTACTTATGAAAAACAGGAGTCTTTCATTTTGGCTCTTTTTGACACCCGTGATCCTCGGCCTTGGAATTGTCGTAGTCATTCCATTCATCTATGGATTCTTCTATTCCTTCACGGATTGGAATGGGATTACGGCGAACAATTTCATCGGCTTTGAAAACTACATAAATCTGTTCCAGGAAGATGAGTTCATGAACTCGATCTGGTTCACGATCAAATTTGCTGTAGTTACCGTGTTACTACTGAATGTCTTCGGGCTCGGGCTTGCCCTGCTCGTGACGAGAAATATGAAGACGAATAACCTGATGCGTACCATCTTCTTCATGCCGAACCTGATCGGTGGTCTGATCCTGGGCTTCATCTGGCAGTTCATCTTCGTTTCGGTATTCGGCGATGTGGCAGGAATCACAGGAATCGAGGGTCTGAACGGTTGGCTGTCGACGACGAACACCGGGTTCTGGGGTCTCGTTATTCTCACCGCCTGGCAGATGGCCGGTTATATCATGATCATTTATATCGCTTATCTTGAGAACGTACCGAAAGAATTGATCGAGGCGTCGAAGATCGATGGTGCCAATGCCATGCAGCGATTCAAAAATGTCATTTTCCCACTGGTAGCACCGGCTTTCACCGTCAGTATGTTCCTGACGCTGTCGATGTCGTTCAAGATCTACGACCAGAACTTATCCCTTACGAACGGGGGACCTTTCAACTCCACCCAGATGGTGGCTATGGAAATCGTCCGTACCGCCTTCAGCGATAACCAGATGGCGTATGCCCAGTCGAAAGCGGTTATTTTCTTCCTGATTGTTGCCGTCATTGCTCTGACGCAAGTGTATTACAACAAGAAACGTGAGGTGGATGTCTGATGGCTAAAGATAACGAGAAACGTAATACCAGACTCCTGGAGATCTTCGGGATTCTGCTGGCGCTCTTATGGCTGTCCCCGTTCTACCTGATGATCGTAAACGCCTTCAAAACGAAGCGAGGCATTTTCGAAGGGGTTCTCGGCTTTCCTTCTGCATTTACCTTTGAGAATTTCGTCAATGCATTCATCGAATTGGAGTTTCTGAAGTCGCTGTTCAACTCGGTTCTGATTACCGGACTGAGTATTTTGATCATCATTCTGTTCTCCTCGATGGCAGGGTACGCACTTGCCAGAAACAAGAGTAAACTATCGGGCGTCATTTTTTTCATCTTTGTGGCAGCCATGCTGATTCCGTTCCAATCTGTTATGATTCCATTAGTAGCCCTTTTTGGTCAGGCACAGATGCTTAACGCAGCAGGACTTATTTTCATGTACCTCGGATTCGGATGTAGTCTATCGATTTTCCTTTACCACGGAGCGATGACAGGGATATCCCAGTCTTTGGATGAAGCTGCAATCATTGATGGAGCGAACCGTTTTCAGACGTTCTGGCACATCATTTTCCCGCTTCTGAAGCCGATTTCCGTAACGGTTGCAATTCTGAACACGATCTGGATCTGGAACGACTACCTGCTTCCGTCGCTTGTGTTGAGTGAAGCGAATGCGACGATTCCGCTGAAGATGTTCTATTTCTTCGGTCAGTATACGAAGCAGTGGCACCTGGCACTTGCCGGTCTTACCATCGCGATCATCCCGGTCATTATCGGATACTTCTTCGCTCAGAAGCAGATCATCGACGGTGTTTCCGAGGGTGCTGTGAAATAGAAAGGAGTTTGACGAATGTCTGTGACTATAAAAGATGTAGCAAAGGAGGCGAATGTCGCTCCTTCGACAGTGTCGCGCGTCATTGCGGATAGCCCCCGTATCAGTCCTGCGACAAAGAAAAAAGTGCGCAAAGTGATGGAAGAGATGGGGTACTACATGAACTACAATGCCCGTGTCCTTGTCAGTCAGACGACACAGACGATCGGCGTAGTGATGAAGCACTCGAGTTCCCATTCCTTCGATAACCCGTTTTTCTCAGAATTATTGAGTGGTATAAGCAAAGCCTGTCAGGAAAATGACTACAGTCTCAATTTAACGACAGGGGAATCGGAAGAAGCTATTTTCCAGGATGTCGTTAAAATGGTCCAGGGAAAGCGGGTTGACGGTATCGTCGTTCTTTATTCGAAAGAGGATGACAAGGTGGTACCTTATCTCATGCAACAGAACTTTCCATTCGTCATGATCGGAAAACCTCTCGTCGACGCTTCGAATGTTATGTATGTAGATAATGACAACGTCCAGGCTTCGAATGAAGCGACGGACTACCTGATCCAACTCGGACACGAACGGATCGGCATCGTAGGTGGAGAAGCGGATTTTGAAGTGACTAAAGCCCGTATCGAAGGGTATGAAAAAGCACTTGCCACTCACGGGTGCGAATCGAGAGAAGAATATGTCAAATACAGGCGCGACGGGAGTTATGAGAGTACATCGATTGTGCAGGAGCTTTTGGAACTTCCGGAACCTCCGACAGCCCTCGTCGTCATGGATGATTTTCATGCTCTTTCTGTCATTACTTCACTTAAAGAAGCTGGGGTAGATGTCCCAGAAGAGATGAGCATCATCAGTTTTAACAATACCATCGTTTCCAGGTTGTCGAGCCCGGCGCTGACCACGGTCGATACCAATGCAGATCAGCTCGGTTATTACTCTGCAGAAACCCTCGTAGAAAAACTGAAGAAACCGGACATGTTGAAGAGAAGTCTGGTCATCCCGACCAACATCATAGAACGACAATCCTGCACGGAACGCAGTAAAATTTTTTGAGGAAAGGTGCAACCGTTTTCGCTTAACGTTGCACAGAAAGGGGTAGACGTATGAATGTACTAGTATGGAATGAATTCCGTCATGAAAAAGAAAACCCGGTCGTCTCCGATATTTATCCGGAGGGGATTCACGGAGCGGTCGCCGATTTTTTGAAAAAAGACGGCCACAACGTAACTACCGCTACACTTGATGAAGAAGAGCACGGTCTCACGGAAGAAGTTCTCGACAACACGGACGTTCTCGTATGGTGGGGACACAAAGCTCATGAGGAAGTCGAAGAGGAAATCGCTGAACGAGTGAAGCAGAAGGTCCTTGATGGAATGGGGCTGGTAGTTCTTCATTCTGCACACTTTTCGAAAGTCTTCAAGAAACTGATGGGCACAGGTTGTGACCTTAAGTGGCGTGAGGCGGACGACAAGGAGCGGATGTGGAACATAGATCCGACGCACCCGATTGCAGAGGGAATCGGACAGTATTTCGACATCGAAAAAGAGGAAATGTACGGCGAGCACTTCGATATTCCTGCACCGGATGAGCTTATTTTCTTAAGCTGGTTCGAAGGTGGCGAAGTCTTCCGCAGCGGTGCAACCTTCAAGCGCGGAAACGGAAAGATCTTCTACTTCCGTCCGGGTCATGAAACGTACCCTACGTACTATCATGAAGACGTGCAGAAAGTGATTCAGAACGGTGTGAGATGGGCGAAGAATACGAATGGACCGAAGCATCAGTACGGTAATGCCCAACCACTTGAGCACATTTCCGAGAAGTGACATAAAGAAGGGAGAAGAGAAACGATGACTTTGAAAGCAGCAATCATCGGTTGTGGCAGTATTGCCCAGAACCGTCACCTGATCGAATATCGGAACAATGAAGAAACGGAAATCACGGCCGTTTGCGATATCGTCGAAGAACGTGCGGCGATTGCCGGACAGATTTACGGTGCCAAGACGTATACGGATTACGAAGATCTTCTGAACAAAGAAGAGGTCGATGTCGTAAGCGTTTGCCTTCCGAACTACCTGCATGCTCCTGTATCTATCGCAGCACTTGAAACAGGTGCGCACGTATTATGTGAAAAACCGATGGCTACGAGTTCCGAAGAAGCGGATCGTATGATCGAAGCGGCAGAGAAGAGTGGGAAGAAGCTGATGATCGCGCATAATCAGCGTTTCGTGAAATCCCATGTAAAAGCCCGTGAGATTATTGAATCCGGGGAAATCGGCAAAGTATACAGTTTCCGCACGACATTCGGTCACGGAGGCCCGGAAGGCTGGAGTGCCGACGGAGCGGATAGCTGGTTCTTCAAAAAAGACGAGGCGTTCATCGGCGCAATGGGAGACCTCGGCGTCCACAAAGCTGACCTTATCCGCTATATCCTCGGGGAAGAATTTACCGATGTAGCCGGTTTCGTTGAGAACAACGCGAAAGAAAATATTACCGTAGACGATAATGCTGTGTGCATGCTTCGCTCGGAGTCAGGTATTCTCGGTACCCTTACAGCCAGTTGGGCATACAACACGACGGAAGACAACTCTACAGTCATTTACGGTGAAAAAGGGATGCTCCGTCTTGAAGATGATCCTGATTATTCTCTTGTCGCAACATTCACGAATGGAGATGTCGTGAATTACAAACTTGGAAAAATCCAGTCCAATGAAGAAGGCGGACAGACGAATACAGGCGTCATCGATCATTTTGTAGAAAGCGTCCTGAATGATCAGACACCGCTGATCGACGGATATGAAGGGAAGAAATCGCTGGAGATTATTCTGGGAGCTCTTCAATCCGGAGAAACGCGTGAAATCCAGTCGTTGAAGAAGGGATAATATGAGTAAGTTGAAAATCGGAGTGATCGGTACCGGAGGAATTGCTATTCAGCGTCATATTCCTGCTCTCCGATCACTGGAAGATAAAGTAGAGTTGGTCGCTGTGCAGGATGTGAACAAAGAACGCGCAGAAGAAGTAGCGGGAAGATTCGCGATCCCGGAAGTCTGTGAATCACCGGACGAGTTGTTTGGTCTTGTAGATGCTGTCATCATTTGCACACCGAATAAATTCCATGAAAATTTGAGCGTTCATGCACTGAATAAAGGAGTTCATGTCCTCTGTGAGAAGCCGATGGCGATGAACGCTGTGGAAGCGTCATCGATGCTGGAAGCTTCTGAGAAAAACGGACGGACCCTGGCAATCGCTTATCACTACCGCCATATGGAAGAGGGACGGATGGCCAAGAAGGTGACGGAAGCCGGAGAAGTCGGCAAGCCGCTCGTTGCGAGAGTCCAGGCGATGCGTCGCAGAAAAGTACCGGGGTGGGGAGTTTTCACGAATAAAGAGCTTCAGGGAGGCGGGAGTCTGATTGATTTCGGCTGTCACCTGCTTGATTTGTCTCTATGGCTCCTTGGAAATCCGAAACCGGTGGAAGTGAGCGCACAGACGTACAATGATCTGAGTAGAATTCCCGGACAGGTGAACGACTGGGGCACATTCGATCATGAAACGTTCGAAGTCGATGATCACGTCACGAGTTACATACGATTTGAGAATGGCTTATCGCTGCAGTTCGAATGTTCCTGGGCGGCCAATATCAAAGAGGATCATACTACGGTAACTTTGTCCGGGGTAGATGGCGGTCTGAGTGTATTTCCGTTCGAACTGTACCAGACGAAGCACGGGGCTGTTTGGGACGCTTCCCCTGTACTGAAGGATGAAGAAGAAGTGGAAATCGGCGTCAAACAGCTCAGCAACTTCATCGGTAGTTGTCTCGGTGAAGAAGAACTGGTGGTGGATCCGGCAGAAGCGCTCAGAGTGACGGCGATCATCGATGCGATGTATGAGAGTAGTCAGAGCGGCCGGGCTGTCAGACTTGATGGATAGGAGGAATGGAAATGAAACTGGGTGTATTTACTGTATTGTTTTCCGACCTCTCCTTCGAGGAGATGTTGGATAAGGCGAAGGAATCAGGGTTGAAAGCAGTGGAAATCGGAACGGGTGGATACCCGGGAAATGCTCACTGCAACGTAGATGAACTTCTGGAGAGTGAAGAAAAGCGCCGGGCGTACCTGGAAGCGGTGGAGAAGAGAGGACTTGAGATCAGTGCTTTCAGCTGTCATGGAAATCCGATCTCTCCGGATGAGGCATTTGCGGAAGAGTCTCATGATATTTTCGTCAAAACGGTGAAGCTGGCCGGAATGATGGGGGTGCCGGTCGTGAACACGTTCTCCGGAACTCCGGGAGGATCTGAAACCGACAAAACACCGAACTGGCCTGTAACACCATGGCCGGAGGAATATTCGGCGATTCTGAAGTGGCAGTGGGAAGAGAAACTCGTTCCTTACTGGAAAGAGCAGGCGACGCTGGCTGAAGAGCACGGAGTGGACATCGGCCTTGAGCTTCATGCCGGATTCCTTGTGCATACGCCGTATACGATGTTGAAGCTACGTGAAGCGACTTCTCCCCGGATAGGCGCTAACCTTGATCCGAGTCACCTGTGGTGGCAGGGGATCGACCCGGTAGCAGCCATCAAAATCCTTGGAAGAGAAGATGCCATTCACCATTTCCACGCCAAAGATACCTATATCGATCAGGAAAACGTGAACATGTACGGACTGACAGATATGCAGCCGTACGGGGAAGTACGCACCCGCGGCTGGAGCTTCCGTTCTGTCGGATATGGCCACAGTGTTCAGGAATGGTCGAACATCATAAGTGCCCTGCGCACATTCGGATACGATCACGCCGTAAGTATTGAACACGAAGACCCGATCATGTCGATCGAAGAAGGCTTCCAGCGCGCAGTGAATAATTTGAGAAACGTGCTGATCGAACAACCACCTGCCGACATGTGGTGGGCATAAGGAAAAGCGGAGAAGGCCCGCTTAGAAACCTCAGTCATAAGCAACTTGGTCAACGAAAGGTGCCCTTTCCTTTCTTTGATCCAAGTTGCTTATGGCTCGAGTTTCTGGCCTTCGTAGCTAGACAAGGAAAAGCGGAGACAGCCCGCTTAGAAACTCCAGCGCGAGGAACTTATGAGGTGATTTTGTCCTCAGTGATTGAAAAAGCACCGCATAAATAACGATAAGCCACACTTTTTCTTCTCATTCATCGGAAAACGTCGAATAATAATTTATTTGCGGTGTTTTACTTTGATTCCCAAGCGGAAACTGTAGCATAGACTCTGCTTCATGGCGCACGGAGAGATATAGGAAAGATACATAACTGGAAAAGGAGAGAACGAACATGGGGAAACAATCAGGATTTATGGGCGGCATGTACGCCGTCAGCGAATGGATAGCCAAATTTTCACTGACGAACCTTGCTTGGTTCGCTATGAACCTTCCGCTCGTGCTCCTCGTGTTGAGTCTTCTTGACGCAGCGAACGCCGGAGAAGCTTTGGTGCTTCTCGTTCCTATCGTCGTACTCGCCCCGTTCCTCTTCTTTCCGGCAACGACCGCTCTCTTCGCAAAAGCACGGGAGTGGGTAAGGAAAGATTACGTAGTGAACAACAAATCCTACCTTTCTTATTACAAAGAAAACTACCTTCAAAGTATGCTTGGAGGCTTTGTTTTTACCTTCTTTTGGGTCATCGTAGCTCTCGATGTCTACTATTTCTCTTTGAATAATACGATAGTGATGGGCGTGTTCCTTGTCACTGGAATTCTTCTGTACGTGTGTACGGTGAATTTCTTTGCAACTCTTGTCCACGTACAGTTACCTCTCAGGAAATTGTTGAAGCAGTCGTTCTTCATTACGCTTGGCAGCCCTATTCTCTTCGGGGCGATTGCTATTACAAGTGGATTCGTCCTGATGATCAGCGTCTACATGTTCCCTGTCATCATACCAGTGTTTACTGGATCGATTATCGCTTTTCTCAGCTTCTCTGCTTATTATCGGTTCATTATCACTATCAAAGACGATGAAGAATAATCCAGTCCGATCATCGGGCTGGATTTTTTGTTATGGACGATAAAAAGTTATATTCTTGAGAAAGGAGGTAGATATTATGGCACAATTCGATGTAATCATTGTAGGAGCGAGAGTGGCGGGAGCGAGCCTTGCGATAAGACTTGGGCAAATGGGGAAACACGTACTCGTTCTTGATAAAGCTTCTTTTCCGAGTGATACCCTATCGACCCATCAGCTTTCCCATATCCAATACCTGGACGTACTCGGGGTACGTGAGAGCGTCGAGCAGCTCGGTCTCCGGGAAATCAATAGAATGCGAACGTACATAGGTCGAAATTTCACCGATGGAGAACGGGGAACGAGCACTGTCATTCCAGGACGTGCGGTTTTTGATTCGTTACTGATGGAAAAGGCCGTTTCCTACGAAACCGTGACGTTCAGGCAAGGGGCCCAGGTTCGCAGGCTTTTGTACGAAGGGAAGACGGTGACCGGTGTAGAGACGGTTGATAAGAAAGGGAACCTTACAGATTACCAGGCGGGGCTCGTCGTAGGAGCGGATGGCAGGAATTCCACCGTAGCCAGGGAAGCGGGAGCCAGGATGTATGATTATGAACCGGCAGAACGTCCTGTCTTTTACGGCTATTATGAGGGCATGACGGCTTTGCCTGACCCGACGGTAGAGATATTTCTCGATGAAGGACGGATCGGATTCGTCTTTCCGATGCAGGAAGGAGTGGACTGTCTCGGGCTTGAAATCCATTCGAGTGAGTTCAAGAAATTCGCGAAGAACCCACAAGAGGAATTTGAAGAAGTCTTCAGACGGCTGTACGGAATGGATGAAAGGTTGAAGGGAGCGACGCTTATCGGAAAAGTTGTCGGGACACCCGGAGTTCCTAACTTCTTCCGGGAACCTTACGGTGACGGTTGGGCGCTTATCGGAGATGCGGCTCATTCGAAAGATCCGAGCACCGGACTAGGTATGAACGATGCGATCTGGCAGTCTCTCCTTCTGGCTGAAGTCATTCAGAGAATAGAGGAAGGAGCATCCTTCGACGAAGAAATGGAAGGCTTCCATAAAGAAAGGGACGAAGCGTTGAAACCTTCGTATGATATGACGCTTGATTATATCAGGACGTTAAGGGGCTGGAGAGACGAAGAGTTGGAAGCCTTCAGAAAATGGGCTTCCAACCCGCTGCTCGTCAAAAACCAAGTTCCTGTGCTGACGGAAATGTTCCCTCAGGGGTGAATCTCGATGAATGGATGCTTGTCTTCATCGAGCCAGTTCATGATCTTTTCTATATTCGGTTCTGAGACGGCGATACATCCGAGGGTCGGGCTCCCAGCCCCTCGCCATACATGGAGGAAGATAGCACTCCCGGCCCCCGGAACCGTAGGATTTTTATTGTAGTTGATGGCTACGGCATGTTTGTATAAGTCGATGTTGAGGCGTTCGAAAGAGTTCCAGCGGGCATAGGGATTGCCACCGTATTCTACCCACTGGTTATAGTTCGCCGAGGAAGAATCATCGATCCAGTAATCATTATCATCGACCCCCCGGTATGGATAAGTCATACCGGCGGGTTTGTCTCCCCAGCCGAATCCGGTTCCGAGGGAGTAGGTGCCGACAGGAGTTTTCGGATCGCCTTCCCACGTCTGACCCGCTCCATCTTTTCCGAGCACGGCATTCATTGTTTCAAAGACTTGTTCATAGGTACCGTTCACTTTTTCGTAAACTTTCAGCGTTGCACCGTATCCGGATGTCTCTTCCACGACGATTTTCTGTTTTGGAGGGGCAGCTATTGTTTCTGAACGGAAGGACTCCTCCATGGCACGTGCGACGAAAGCGGCGAATTCCGCTCGCGTGAGAGTTTTGTCAGGTTTGAATTCTGCGTTACCGAAGCCCTGGCTGATTCTGTTCGCAGCGAGAGCCTGCACCCCTTCAAAATAAGGATGATTTCCTGGTACATCGATGAATAGCTGTTCCTGTCCGGATGCTTCTAGGTCAAAAGCGTTCGAAATGATATGAGCCATTTCTTTTCGGGTCAAGCCTTCCTTTGGTACGAGAGTAGCTCCATCCGGGTACCATCCCTCATCGACGATAGCTGCGATAGCAGGATACGTCCAGTGATTGGGGGAGATGTCCTGGAAGGAAGGAGCTGGTCGGTTCGCTGTTTCCAGTTGAAAGGCTCTCTGTATAATCACGAAAGCCTGTTCTCGGGTTACGGTATTGCCAGCTCTGTATGTACCATCTGTATATCCGTGGATGGCTCCTTTGTCTGTAATATATTCGATTTCGTCATATCCCCAATAGGAAGGAGATACGTCAGTGTACGTCTGCGCCTGTATAGCTGAAGGTGCAAGCAGACATACGCTAATCATTACGAGAAATGAGATAAGCTTCTTCGACACGGGTCACTACCTCCTCATAGGTCGGATTGTCTCTGAGAATGGCGAGCATCCCTTTGATAATAGCCGTTCGTGGTGAGGATGCCTCCATTTCTTCCTGTAAAATGGTGAGCGTTTCTGCTTCTTCCCCGGAAGCCGTTTTCTTCGATTCTTCGATGAGCTCAGGCAGAGATGGCTTCTCGTCGGTGAGGAATTCTTCCGGAATAATTCCGGACATGAATGACTTCGTCAGGACAGGAGCATCTTCGTGGGTCATGAACCCCTCGACGATGTAATCGATTCGTTTCAAAAGCGCTTCTGCAAGCGTTCGATACTCCACGTGAGCCCCTTCTACGAGAATCAGTTCGAGGAATGCTTTGTACATACCTTCGATCAGGATGCTCACTTCGAAAGAGATCGACTCCGCTTTATCTCCGTAGATAGATAGGATGTGGTTCTGGTAAAAGTAGTAGGATTCATAACGCATGCGTTTCGTGAATGTCTCGATATCTTCGTTGAAAGGGATCGTCTGCTCACGGATCTGCATGATAATGAATTCACGGTGGGAGGCGATTTCTTCAAACATGACAGTGAGCTGGTCGACGAACATACGGCGCGGATCTTCTTCATCTTCCGCACATTCCTCGATTTTCGCTTTCATCTGGTTGTAATAATAGTCGAACAAGGCGAAAAGCAGCTCATCTTTCGAGGAAAAGTGAAGGTAGAAGGCACCTTTGGAGATACCAGCATTCTTCGCTATTTCCTGCACCGACGTGGCGCTGAATCCTTTCTTCGCGAATAGCTTGATCGCTGATTGCATAATAGATATAGATTTTTCGTCCATAGTAAAATCTCCTTGGGATCGCTGATGCTTTCATTATAACACGGGTTTGGATGCCACCGGTCTGCCCGCACGTATTTTTTCTACCTGTCAAGAAGCCTTACGGTACTGTCTCACTCTTTTGAAACGATCGCTTGTATATAGGAAGAGTCCGGCCCAAATGAAAGAAAAGGCGATGAGGTGAACATGGGTGAACGGTTCCTGATAAAGAAATACCCCGATCAGCAGCATAAGGGTCGGTGCTATGTATTGAAGGAATCCCACCATCGATAAAGGGATCCGCTTCGTTCCGCTTGTGAACAATAAAAGCGGAATCGCCGTCACGGCGCCTGTACTGAAGACGAGTAGAGAGTTCATAGACATCCAGCTTACTTCTCCGAGCGGTCCGGCGGCAGGGATCAGGTAAATAAGAGCAAGCGGCGTGACGATCATCGTTTCCACCGTAAGACCGAAAATAGCCGGGATGGCTGCAAGTTTCTTGAGAAGTCCGTAGATGGCGAAACTTGATGCCAAAGCGATGGAGACCCAGGGGAAAGCCCCTACGTTTATCGTCATATAAGCGACACCGATGCCTGCCAGGAGAAAGGAAAACCACTGCGGCTTCGTGAACGTCTCTTTCATTACCAACATTCCGAGCATAATGCTGATCAGCGGGTTGATGTAATACCCGAGACTGGCCTGGATGACGTGACCGCTATTGACCGCCCAGATGAACAGGAACCAGTTGGCGCTGATGGCGAAGGCTGCGAGAGTGATGCCGATTAGAGCTTTCTTGTCTTTTCCTAAGTCTTTGACGCTCGATAAAAAGTCTTTCTGCTTCCTTAGTAACAGGATGATGATTCCCATAAATACAAGCGCCCACACAATGCGGTGGGCGAGAACTTCAAATGCGGGGATATGGTCCAGAGTCTTCCAGTATATCGGAAGGATGCCCCACAGCATATAAGCGCTTATGGTCACTAATATCCCTTTTTTCTCCTCTTCCACTTTTCTCACTTCCTTTATATATCTGTACGTGTGTGAATCTCCCCATACACATCGTTTCGGAATTAATAGTCGTCTGATTGCCTGTTGCGGATGCTTCCGCTTTTCTTGTCCAGCTACGACAT
Organism: Salimicrobium halophilum; assembly: GCF_900100295.1. GTDB lineage: Bacteria > Bacillota > Bacilli > Bacillales > Halobacillaceae > Salimicrobium > Salimicrobium halophilum. The sequence goes on along the minus strand of NZ_FNEV01000004.1, from coordinate 54,359 downwards.
CCAGAAGCCCGTGTCTTAAGTAGCCCTGATCAGAAAAAAGAAAGAGCACTTTTGTCTAACAGTTCTACTTATCACTGAGGTTTCTAAGCGGGGCTTTTCCGCTTTTCTCTATATTTTACTTGACCAGTTCAGTCAATGGAAGATTATTGCTTTGGTGGCTGCTCATTTTTATCGATTTCGTGTTCGATGAAGAAAGCCATTTCTTCCTCAGCTATGAGAGGGAGATTTTCCTGGGCTGGCCCTTCGACGATTTCACCGTCGATAGTGAAGCGGGAGCCGTGGCACGGGCAGTCCCATGTTTTCTCCGCGCTGTTCCATTCCACTTCACAACCCATATGCGTGCAAGTCGTATCGACGAGGTGGAGGCTTCCTTCTTCGTCTTTATAAGCTCCAATCCGCTGTCCGCGCCATTGTACGACTGATCCTTCGTCATTCTCGAGACGTTCCGCACGTTTGTCGACGAGTTCGACTTTCCCTTCTATGAAATGAGTGGCCACATTGGTAGCGTTTTTGAAGAAGTCTTTGCTGATGGCGAAACGACTCGGCCTGAATATGTGCGCATACTCGTCCTTCTCACCGAGAATTTTATTCGTGATCACTTTGGCGGCGACCACACTGTTGGTCATCCCCCATTTGCCGAAACCGGTCGCTACATAACAATTGTTGCGCATTTGTCCTATGAACGGCAGGTTATCCGAAGTCAAATGGTCATGAGCGGACCACATGGCTGTCACTTCTTCTGCTCCATAGTTCTCTTTTGCGTAAGCGATCAGGGCATCATAGTGAAAAGAAGGGTCTTTTCCTTCGCCCGGACGATGATTTTCCCCGGCGATAATCAAATGATCGCCGGAGGTTCGTATGGAACGTACCGTGTCATCAAGCGAGAGGTAGTATCCCTCGGGAAAATCGGACTGCGGTTTGACAGCTACCACATAGGATCGTTCCGGACGGGTGCGTGCAGCGAGAAGACGGAATGGATCGAAAATAGGGAAGTGGGTCGCGGATACGAAGTGATCGAAGCGGATGGTATGTCCCGCCCCGGTTTCCAATTCATCTTCTTTTACTTTCGTCACAGGAGTATTTTCATAAATGATCACTCCCCGCTCTGTCAGAAGAGAAGCAATCTCTTTAAGGAAGAGCAAAGGGTGGAACTGGGCCTGATTCGGCATTGTCAGCGTGTTTTCACCCGAAGAAAAAGGAATATCGAGCTGTTTGTACGCTCGCTGCTCCAGGCGCAATTTCTCCTTACCCTTTTCCGTTTCCGCAAATAAGTGTGCCTCCGTCACTTCCCACTCACAGGAAATCTGTTCTTCATGGATGATGGCCTGGATTTCGCGTATCCCGTCCACTTGAGCATCGTAATAGAGCCTGGCCACGTCATTCCCGGAATGATGGAGAAGACTCTGGTACCTGTCTCCGTGCTGGGCGGTGATTTTCGCAGTCGTATGGCCGGTAGTACCTGAAGCCAGCCGGTCCGCTTCTACAAGAACGACCTGTTTCCCCTGCTTGTTCAAATGATAAGCAGTCAATAGACCGGTGATCCCACCGCCTGCAATGACGACTTCCGCTTTCTCGTCTTTCTTCAATTCCGGAAAAGCAGGGGTGTCGATTTTTTGCCACAATGATTTCATAGTATCCTCACCTTTTCATTCTTTGATCTCGCTTTTAGGGTTGGCTAATCAGGGAAGATACATGCAGGGAAATAGACAGGTTTCAGTAAGGATTGATATAATATTTTCCGTGCTTGACGGATTTTACATAGCAGTAAAGAAAGAAGGAAAATAATGAAACAGCCGCTATGGACGAAAAGTTTCCTTAACGTATGCGTAAGTAACTTTTTCATATTTCTTGTGTTCTATATTCTGTTTGTGACGATGCCTCTTTTCGCTATTGATGAATTGCAGGTCCGTGAGAGTGATGCAGGGCTTGTGGTGACGATCTTCCTGTTGTCAGCTATTATCATCCGGCCTTTGTCCGGTCATTGGGTCGATGCCATCGGGCGTTTGCCGATGGTGGTGACGGCTCTCGCCATTTTTTTCATAAGCAGCGGTCTCTACTTCTTTGTGGAGTCGTTCGGCTGGCTGCTCGCTATCCGGTTTCTCCAGGGTATCGGATTCGGGATGGGAACGACTGTCATGGGGGCTCTTGCAGCTGATGTCGTCCCGGATGAGAGGAAAGGGGAGGGCATGGGATACTTCGCCATGTCGATGAACCTGGCTATGGTCGCCGGTCCGTTTCTTGGTCTGACGATTACCCAGTCCTTTTCCTACCAGGTGCTCTTCGCCATATGTGCGTTCTTTGCCGGTCTCGCTTTTTTGTCAGGGATTGTGATCCGTATTCCAAACACCCTGAATGGAAAGAAGGAAGGAAGTCTCATGCCGAATGTGAATGGGCTACTTGAGAAGGCGGTACTGCCTATCGCTTTCACCGGAGCATTTATTGCTTTAGCGTATTCAAGTGTGTTATCTTTTGTTTCGGTACACGCGAAAAATGTAGGATTAGAGGAAGCGGCCAGCTACTTTTTCGTCGTTTATGCTGTAGTCCTTTTATTATCCCGGCCTTTCACTGGAAGGTGGTTCGACCGTTACGGGGAGAATGTCATCGTCATTCCGGCGATTGTCCTGTTCAGTCTCGGGATGTTTCTTCTCGGTACAGCCGAGACGGCATTTGTACTTCTCGCAGCCGGTGGTCTCATCGGTCTTGGCTATGGAACGATCGTGCCGAGTATGCAGACGATCGCTCTTCAAAAAGTTCCGAAGCGGGCAGGTGCGGCGACTGCCACCTTCTTCACGATTTTCGATATCGGCATCGGTCTTGGTTCGTTCGTTGTGGGAATCATTGCGGAGAGCATGGGATTCGGAAGTCTTTATATGAACAGTTCCGTATTTATACTTCTGATTGTCGGAATCTACATGCTGCTCCATGGACGCTATGAGCGCGGGAAGTATAAAAGGGATTACAGATATAGTAAGGTTTAAACCGTTTCGATAGGGGAACATAGAAAAAAGATGACAACAGAAAAGAAAGGATGAGCGACTGTATGTTCAAAAAATTGTTTGGTAAAGAAGATAAGAATGTATCTATCACAGCTCCACTTACGGGGAAGGTTGTAGAACTCGATGAGGTACCGGACCCTGTATTCAGTCAACGTATGATGGGTGACGGAGTGGCGATTGAACCTGCAGAAGGAAAAGTGGTAAGCCCGGTCGATGGAGAAATCGTACAGATTTTCCCTACGAACCATGCTGTTGGAATTAAGACCAGCAATGGCCTTGAAGTTCTTGTCCACATCGGTCTCGAAACAGTAGCGATGGAAGGGGAAGGATTCGAAGGTCACGTGAAGCAAGGTGACAAAGTGAAAACGGGAGATACCTTGGTTACTTTTGACAAAGATCTCGTAGCCGAGAAAGCGAAAGCGGTTATCACACCTGTTATCATTACGAACTATGATGACGTCGTGGATTCCTTTGAAGCGCATTACACAGATCAGGCGACAGCCGGAGAGACGGCAATCGCATCTGTAACTGTCAAATAAAAGTGAATGATGTTCAGGAAGCCCGGGAGAACGATTTCCGGGCTTTTTTTGAAAAGATAGACACGGGATAAGTCAGGAAAAGGAGTGGATAGCTATGGAGGAACAGGAACTTAGGAAAGCGATCAGAGATGAAGTACATAAGCAAAAGGAAACCGTGGAGAATGACCCCCACCGTCAGGCCTATCATCTGATGGCACCTGTCGGCCTGATCAACGATCCGAACGGTCTGATCAAATGGGGAGAGGATTATCATCTATTCTTCCAATGGAGTCCGTTTCAGCCTGGGCATGGAACAAAGGTATGGGGCCACTACCATACGAAAGATTTCGTCAACTATACGCTCGAAGAACCGGCTCTTGTCCCGACAGAGTGGTACGACAAAGACGGCTGTTTCTCAGGAAGTGCTGTTGAAGAGGATGGAAAGCTATATCTCTTTTATACCGGTAACACAGAAGAAAACGGAGACATCCTTGAAGAATATCAGACAGCTGCCGTTTCAGAAGATGGGAACTCTTTCCGGAAGCAGGGGGTGCTGATCGAGAAACCTGAAGGGATCACTCCCCATTTCCGTGATCCGAAAGTCTGGAAAGAGGGCGATACATGGTACATGGTCGTCGGTGCGCAGACGGAAGATAGGCGCGGAGCTGTTCTTCTTTATACTTCAGAAGATCTTCAGCAATGGACGTACATGAAGCGTCTGGCGGAAGCGGGGGATGAGGAAGGATATATGTGGGAATGCCCGGACTTCTTCAGGCTGGATGGTCTGGACATTCTGCTTTTCAGCCCGCAGGGGATAGAACCGGACGACATCCATTTTCATAACGTCTATCAGTCGGGGTACGTTATCGGAAGAACGAAAGGGGATCGATGGGAGCGAGGAGATTTCCATGAACTCGACCACGGCTTCGAATTTTATGCACCGCAGACGTTCGAGGCGGATGGGCGTCGCATCATGATCGGCTGGATGGGAGTACCGGACCAATACGAAGAGGCACATCCTACCGTTGCCAATCAATGGATCCACAGCTGGACGATTCCGAGAGAATTGACGTGGAATGGGGAGAGGATCGTTCAGACGCCTATAATGGAAACGAAGGCGTGGAGAACCTCCGAAATTCCTGTGGAGCGGACCGAGACAATCGAAAACGATCAGCGGGAAGTGGAGGATGTAGGTGGTCGTGTGATGGAAGTGGCTATCGACTTTGAAGAAATCGGTGATATGTGGGCAATCGAGCTTTATCATGAAGCTTCTCTCTCCTATAAGAAATCGAGGAACCTGTTAACGTTGTCGCGTCCTCATCCGGAAGATGCGGAGAAGACACAGTTCCGGCATGTCCAGCTCGATAAGCCGCTTAAGTCCCTGCGTATGTTCTTCGATTACTCCTCCTTTGAAGTGTTTGTGAACGAAGGGGAAGAGGTATTTACATCAAGGATTTTTGCAGATGCGGCACTCACTGACCTGGCCTTCACATCCCTTGGTACGTCAACGTTTCATGTGAAGAAATGGGAGCTTGCTCCGATAGAGATAGATTCGAAGTTGTAATGTACGCTTGGGCCGTCTTCCTTGTTAATTTGCAACCGTTCTATGCGTAAAATATGGTAAAATAGGAACAAATGATAAGAAAAAGAGGTGCCGATAGATGACCCAGGAAAAGAAGCTCAAGTCCTCGGAGCGTCGGGGAGAAATTTTACGAAAATTGAAAGATTCCTCTGCTCCTATTACGGGAAAATCCCTGGCAGAAGAAATGAGCGTGACGAGACAGGTGATTGTAGCGGATGTTTCACTTTTGAAGGCGGGCGGAGAGCCGATTATCGCCACCAGCCAGGGATACCTGTATATGAGAGAAGAAAAGAAAGGTTTTCCTTACAGAAAGACGATTGTGTGCTGCCATAATCGCCTGGAAACGAAGGATGAACTTGAGATTCTCGTCGACCACGGGGTATATGTCCAGAACGTCGTCATTGAACACCCGGTCTACGGCGATCTGAAAGCTGAGCTTCATTTGGGGAATCGTCGTGACGTGGAACGTTTCATGGAACAGGTGAATGCTTCGAACGCCTCTTATCTTCTGGAATTGACAGATGGGGTGCACACCCATGAGATCGCTGCAGACCGCGAGGACGCCCTGCACGAAGCTGTCCGCGAATTGGAAGAGAAAGGCATTCTCATGAAGTAGAAGCAGAGGAGCGGCTCTGCTTCTTTGTCTTTTTAAAAATCCGTGTGCTATAGTAGGTAAGAAAGACTCATAAAAAGAGGAAGTGGCGGACGTGGAATTCATTCCTTATTTTGTAACGATCATCATCATATTGAACGTTCTGCTTGGATTCACGATCATTTTCCTGGAAAGAAGAGATGCCAGCGCAACGTGGGCCTGGCTGATGGTCCTGCTATTCGTACCGGTAGCGGGCTTTATTTTGTATCTCGTTTTCGGGCGTCGGTTAAGCAATAAAGAAATATTCACCTGGGACAAAAAGGCACGCCTCGGGCTTCTTGCAGCTGTGCAGGATCAACTGAGATCCATTGAAAACGGGGAACTTGAACTGAAGTATAAGCAGCTCGAGCCCTATGAAGATTTGATTTACATGCATTTGAAGAATAATGATGCGGTGCTTACCCAGGATAATCAATTGGAACTCTTTACGGATGGGGAGAAGAAATTCCACGCATTGATCCAGGATATCGAAAATGCGGAAAATCATATCCATCTTCTTTATTACATAGTGCGTCATGATCAGTTGGGCAATCGACTGGCTGAGGTTTTGAAAAGGAAAGCGAAAGAAGGCGTAACGGTGAAGTTCCTGTATGATGATATGGGATCGAGGGTGTTGAGCCGTTCGTATATCAAAGAGATGAAACGGGCGGGAGTGAAAGTGGAGTCCTTCTTCCCTCCACTGATTCCGAAGCTCAACATGAAAATCAATTACCGGAACCACCGGAAGCTTGCCATCATCGACGGGAAAGTCGGCTATATCGGCGGGTTTAACATAGGCGATGAATATTTAGGAAAAAGCGCGAGGTTCGGGTATTGGCGCGACACTCATTTGCGCGTCGTCGGCAGTGCCGTCCACAACATGCAGACGAGATTCATCCTGGACTGGAATCAAGCATCGAAGCGGGATATTTTGTATGATGAAAGCCTTTATCCACCCTTCGGTGATGAAGAACCCGGGGACTCCGGCGTGCAGATTGTTTCAAGCGGTCCGGATTCCGAGTGGGAACAGATTAAGCACGGATATATAAAAACGATCCTTTCAGCCAAGGACTATGTTTATATCCAGACCCCTTATTTCATCCCGGATGACAGTCTGCTCGACGCTGTACGGATCGCTGCTCTGTCCGGAGTGGATGTGCGCGTGATGATACCGAATAAACCGGATCATCCTTTCGTGTACTGGGCGACTTATTCGAATGTCGGGGATCTGCTTTTCGCGGGTGCGAAGGTGTACATCTATCAGAACGGTTTTCTTCATGCCAAAACGATTGTCGCAGACGGTCTGATCTCTTCCGTCGGGACGGCGAATATCGATGTGCGAAGTTTCCGTCTCAATTTTGAAGTGAATGCCTTCCTGTATGACCCTGGATTAGGAGAGACCTTGACCGAGCGGTTCCTCGAGGATAGCGTCCTGTCTACAGAGCTCACGTACAAAATGTATCAGGATCGTTCGCTGTGGATCCGATTCAAAGAGGCGGTGGCGAGGCTTTTGTCCCCTATTCTTTGAACACAAAAAACGTGTCTTCTCCCTGTGAAAGTGGAGAGGACACGTTTTTACGTTTATTTTGGATTTTTGCACATGCCAGGGATGAGGAAGATGTCGATGAAGAGCCAGATCCATAAGAGGGCCAGCGGGAACCATCCGATCAGGATGCCGGATGTCGCCCATCCGAATACGCCGAGGACCAGCTGTGCAATTCCGGATCCGGTCCTTCCGGTGTAGAATCTATGGATACCCAATTGGCCAAGGAAGAACCATAGAACGTAAGCAAGAATCATGTTTCTTTGATGCATGGGAAAGCTCCTTTCTATCAGTAAGTGAGTAGTAGTGCAAAGACTTTCATGAGGTATAGGACATTTTTTTCACCGCTTTCGTGTGAAAATGTCTTATAAGATTTGGTATGCGACGAATTCGTGCTATTTCCCACAGAAGAATAAGGCATAGCTTATTTTATGGTACAGTTTCTTCCTTCATCCATTCAATAATGTCGCATACCTTCGTTTTCCCTGATTTCTCTATAAAAAAACAAGCGGAACACCCATCAAGGTGCTCCGCTTGCAAAGAGAGGTTAAAGGTTTGGATCTGCCGCAGTGAGTGCTGCGGGTCTTTCAGGAAATTCTTTTATCTTTCCGTCGTCTCTTTTCCTATTGGGGAATAGGGAGCGGCAGAGGAGCCGCGGCACCGGCCTTTTAAGGACCGGTGTTCGTGGAGGGAATTCCGCCTCCACGCGGGGTGTCTCCGCATTTCTTTATTGTTCTGAAAGTGTCAGGGTAACTTCCTGCTGCTCGCCATTTCTGAAGACGGTCAGTGTAGCTTCGTCCCCGGCTTTTGCGTCTTCATAGAGATACTGTCTCAAATCAAGGGTCGAGTTGATTTGTTCTCCGTCAATTTTTGTAATCACATCATTCTGCTTCAGTCCTGCTTCAGCGGCAGGAGTGTTCTGGGCTGTTTCTCCGACAATGACGCCGCCTTCTACGTTTTCAGGGATATTCAATTCCTGAACAGCGCGTGCCGGTAGTTGAGATAAGTCATAAAGGGATACGCCGATATAAGGACGTTCGACTTCTCCTTTGGACTCAAGTTCTGCGGTGATGGATGTCACGGTTTCTGCCGGAATGGCGAATCCGATGCCTTCTACTTCCGCTTTTGCGATTTTCATCGAGTTGATACCGATGATTTTACCGTTCTTGTTGATGAGCGCTCCCCCGCTGTTTCCAGGGTTGATGGCTGCATCGGTCTGCATGACTGTCGTCTGCCAGTCAGGCTTGCTGTCTCCGTTGAGATCGACAGGAACGTTACGATCCAATCCGCTGACGATACCCTTCGTTACAGATCCTGCAAAATCCATGCCGAGTGGGTTACCGATTGCAATAGCAGTCTGGCCAACCTCTACATTGTCACTGTTCGCAAAATCGGCAACTTTCCCGACGTTTTCTGCATCTATTTGTAAAACGGCCAGATCCGTAAGAGGGTCACTTCCCTGCAATTCTGCATCTACTTTCGTTCCGTCACTCATGGTGACTTCGAGCTCGGAAGCATTTTCTATGACGTGATGGTTCGTCACGACATATGCCTGATTTCCGTCTTTCTTGTAGATGACCCCGGATCCTGTACCGGCATTTTGACTACCACGCGGCGTTTCCTTGATGGAACTGACACCGACGACTGTTTCCTGGGCTGCCTGTATAGCGTCCGTCGTATTCTTTTCTGTGTTTTCGACGGTCAGAGGGTTTGCCTGAGCTGTTTCAGGATTCGTTTCTATATTGATTTTGATTCCCTGGGATTGAAATATGGCAGTAACGATAAAGACGGCTACGATTGCTCCGAATACGCTGAATGCGAACCCGTTTCGTTTGCTGTTTCCTGTATCATTGACGTTTCGTTTAAAGAGTTTCATCGTTCGATCGTGACTCCTTTCTGTTACAATGTGTGTACATCGGTCTGATAACCTTACAATGCTTATTATAAAAAATACGTATGGGAAACGTTTGGACCATTTACGGCAAAAATGTGTAAATACAGGAGGTACTTTGATGGATGCTTATATCGGGTTGGTAGAAGATGATGCGAACATCCGTGATATTGTAGAAAGTTACTTGGAGAAAGAAGGATATGAGGTGCAGGCTGTCGATAATGCGGAAGCGGCCTGGGACATCTTCCATGAATCCTCGAAACCGGATTTATGGGTCCTTGATATCATGCTGCCGGGGATGGACGGCTATGAATTCTGTAAAAAAATCCGGGAGCATTCGGAAGTTCCGATCATCATCATTTCCGCGAAGGATGAAGAAGTGGATAAAATACTCGGCCTTGAACTTGGAGGAGATGATTATCTGACGAAACCGTTTAGTCCTCGAGAGCTGGTCGCGCGCGTGAAGCGGCATGTGAAACGTTGGAAGCAGATGAAACCGGAGACGGGGGACGAAGATGAGATCGTCACTTCGGGCGCCCTTGAATTGAACGTGACCGAGCGCCTTGCCTTCTATGAAGGAGAAGAAGTGGAGACGACGCAGAAGGAATTCGAGATGCTGAGGGTATTGGCGGAGCATGAGAACCGCGCCTTCTCCCGGGAAGTGCTTCTGACCTCCGTATGGGGAGATGATTACTTCGGAAGTGACCGGGCTGTGGATGATTTGATGAAGCGTCTCCGTAAAAAATTCCCGGATCTCGATCTTGAAACGGTCTGGGGGTACGGCTACCGACTTCGGGCCGGCGACGCATGAAACTGCTGCATCAGCTGAACGCAGCATTTACAGGTCTGATTCTGGTAGTCATGACCGTGACGGCAATCGTTTTGTACTCGTTGATCATGGATCTGTTTGTTATGGATGAAAAACGCCAGCTTGAGATGCGTGCCGAGTTGCTCGTGGATATACTGAATGATCCGGACAGGCTTCTTCAATCGCCGGAAGTCTCAAACCTCATCCAGGACCAGAACTATCCTCTTCTCCTTTTCGACAAGTCCAGTGAAGAATTGTTGTTTTATACGTTGCCCCGGGGAGCAGCTGTAGATTGGGTGAAGCGTTATGAAGAAGAACTTGCCGGGAGTGACATTTGGGATAGCGGTTATGGTCAGTACGTAATCACCGATCAGGAATTGAGAGGAGATCAGGTGCTTGTCATGGCGACGCCACTCGGGGATCTCGCCGGGGTGCAGATGAACTTTGTCTGGCGGATGGTGCTTATTTTCATCCTGGGGCTTCTCCTTGCAGCCGCCATCAGCTATCTTTTCACAAGAAAACTGGTGACACCGCTTGAGCGGCTGAAGAAAGAAGTGGAAAAAATCGAGAAGCGTCAATTCCGTGATGTGCAGCCGGTCCGTGCTACGGGTGAGATCAAGGAAGTGGAGCAGAGCGTAAGACAGATGGCCGGGGAGCTCGAACGGTACATCCGCTCCCAGCAGCAGTTTTTCCAGAATGCCTCGCATGAACTGAAGACACCTCTTATGTCCATCCAGGGGTACGCAGAAGGGATCAAAGACGGGGTGTTCGAAGGGGAGAAGAGAGATCGTGGACTGACGGTGATGGTCGAAGAAATCGATCGTCTAAAAAAAATCGTCAATGAAATGATCCTGCTTGCCAAGCTGGACAGCAACGAAGATATCTATCATCCGGAGCGTCTGAAAGTGAGTGAATGGACCGGTCGTGCGGCTGACAGGCTTTTACCTCTTGCTGAAGAAGAAGGGATCGAGGTGAACGTGGATGTGAAAAACGATGGTTACATCCAGGCCGATCCGGAGCGTTTTCTTCAAGCGCTGATGAACATAGGTCGTAATGGATTACGGCACGCCTCTTCGAATCTGAGTATAACCGTAGTGAAGAACGGGGAATTTCTCATTCGTATTGCTGATGACGGGGATGGGATCGATGAAGACGTTATGCCTCATCTGTTCGAGCGCTTCCAAAAAGGGAAAAACGGAGAGACAGGGCTTGGTCTTGCTATTTCCCGGGCTATCGTTGAAAAGAGTGGAGGAAGCATATCCGCTTATAATCAGGAAGGAAGCGGCGCTGTCTTTGAAATCACAATTCCTGCCGACGAGTGAATGGGAAGAAAAAGTGATATAATAGAGAAGAAGTTTCAAATAGAAAGGAAGAAGGCGACATGGAAGCAAAACGATGCATGGATTCCTTCACCGTAAAGAATTCTCACGTCTTACCTCCCGATACGAATAGTCACGGTACGCTGTTCGGCGGAAAACTGATGGCTTATATTGATGATATTGCTGCGATTGCAGCGGTCAGACACTGCCGGAAGCCGGTAGTGACGGCTTCGATCGACTCGGTGGACTTTCTTCATCCGGTCTTCGAAGGCCACGCGATTTGTCTCGAAGCATTCGTGACATGGACGCACAATACATCGATGGAAGTGTTCGTGAAGGCCATCACCGAAGATCTTCTGAGCGGAGAACGAAAGGTATGTACGACAGCGTTTCTCTCTATGGTTGCAGTTGATGAAGAAAATCGTCCTGCTCCCATTCCTTCCGTTTACCCGGAATCGGCTCAGGAGAAGAGACTGCATGAAGGTGCGGCGATCCGCCATGAACAGCGGAAAGAGAGGCGCAAGGAATCGAAGGAACTCGCAGAAATGTATGGAACAGGACTCCCTTGGTAAAAAGAGTGGTAGAAATGAACCTGGAACAAAACCAGCTGTAATGATGCAATTCTGAACGTTCGAATGGAATAGGACCTATTAAAGAAAACACGTCGACTCCAGCAGGAACAGCACGATCTTAAGCCGTGCCTGCGGAAAACGACGTGTTTTCTTTTGTTTGCTTTATTCATCCATCACAAGGACTGGAGGGCTTTTTCTTTCTGCTCCACGGGACGCTCCGTCGTCATACAGATGGAATCCCAGTCGTGGGCGGCTCCATCGCGCATCGTCACGATCCGGTCTGCGATCGCTTTGGCATCTTCCCGGTCGTGCGTGACGAAAACGGTCGTCGTCTCCGTCTGTTTGATGATGTCATGAAGTTCATTTCTGATGTTGATCTGAAGGTCCGCATCGAGACTCGAGAACGGTTCATCCAGCAACAGAAGGGCAGGCTTAGGAGCCAGGGCTCTCGCCAGTGCGATCCGTTGCTGCTGGCCGCCGCTCAATTCGTGAGGGTACCTGTTTTTATATGCTTCCATCCGGACGAGGCGAAGCATCTCTTCTGCACGGGGCTTGCGTTCTTTCTTCGGCCATGTCCCGAGACCGAATTCTATATTTTTACGGATCGTCATATGAGGAAAGAGAGCATAATCCTGGAACACCATTCCGATGCTTCTTTTTTCCGGTGGCAGGAAGTGTCGATCGTCGGCGACCGTCTGCCCGGCTACAGTGATAGAACCTTCATTCGGTGTCTCAAGCCCACTCAATAGACGAAGGACCGTACTCTTGCCGCTTCCGCTCGAACCGAGAATGGACAGGATTTCCCCTTTTTGGATCTCCAGGCACAACTGATGGATGACTTCTTGACTACGGTAACGGAAACAAAGGTTTTCGACGGAAACGAACATATCAGCTTCTCTCCTTTTTCAGAACATAGTAAAAAAAGTAAATGGCCAGAGCACTCAGCGTGATGATCAACAGCGAAGGAAGGGCTGCTTCCTGGATCTGCTCATCGCTCGCATACTGATAAGCCTTGGTGGACAGAGTGTCAAAATTGAAAGGTCGCAGGATGAGCGTCAGCGGAAGTTCCTTCAGGATTTCGATGAAGGAAAGAATGAACCCGCTGATCACCGCTCCTTTGACCATCGGAAGATCCACTTTGAAAAATGTCGAAATGGAACCTTTTCCGAGCAGGCGCGAGGCTTCATGGAAACTCGTTCCCGCCTTATCGAACTCGGCATCGATGGCATTGAATCCGATCGCCAGGAATCGGATCGCGTAGGCTATGATGAGAATCAGCAGGCTTGTGCTCAGGAATAGTGTCCCGTCCATGTCGAATTGTTCATATAAAGCGGCAAGTACATTATCTATATAGATGAACACGGTACTGATACCGACGGCGATAACGGCTCCGGGTATAGAATAGCCTAAAATCGTCATTTTGGAAAGTGCTTTGGCCGGAAGCGACTTATTGAGCCTTGTAAAGTTTGCAATGACCAGGGCCCCGATCATGATCATCGCCGCACCGGAAATGGCAGCGATGAGAGAATTGGTGAGCAGCGTCCAGAATTCGGCTGTCACTACCTTTTCATACGTCAACATCATCCACGAGACGAGTTGAAGCCCGGGAATCACGAAGCCGATCGAGAAGATAGCGAGACAGTAAAAGAAGGCGCTCCATTTCTTCCGTCCGGTCAGTTTTTTCTTCTGAAGCGGATGTACGCGGGAAGTCGTATAACTGTATTGCTTCCTGCCGCGGAGGATTCTTTCCCCTATGAGCAGTACAGCGATGATGAACATGACCGTAGCTGAAAGTTTAATAGCGGATGCCAGGTCATTCATCCCGAACCACGTCTGGAAAATGGCCGTCGTGAATGTAGGGACACCGAAGTATTGGACGACGCCGTAGTCATTCAGGACCTCCAGAAGCACGAGACTTGTACCGCCGATGATGACGGCTCGTGAGATAGGGAGGACGACGCTGAAGTAAATCTTTGTCCCGTTTTTCCCTAGCAGACGGGCATTCTCAATCAGTGAAGCCGATTGTGTCTCCAGGTATGTCTGCGTCATCGTGTAAATGTACGGGTACAGGAACAGCGTGAATATGAATACAGCCCCCGGGAGGTTCAGGATGTCGAAATACTTCTGGTCGAGATCCAGCTCGAAGGTATCCCGTAACGTCGTCTGAATGACACCCGTGTAGTTGAGCATGCCGTGATACGTATAGCCTCCGATGTAAGGAGGAATCGCAAGGGGAAGAATCAGCCCCCACTTGAAGAACCGGGTCCCCGGAAAATCATAGGCCGTCACCAGCCAGGCAAGGCTCGTTCCTATGAAGATAGTAGTAAGCCCCGTGAAGAACAGCAACAGCCCGGTGTTTTTCAGAAGGTCGGGCAACAGGTATTGCCGAACGTGATCCCACTGATCGGCGGGTTCCGTGAAAAATTGAAGTAAAATAACGAAATTAGGAGCGATCACCGTAAGGACGATACCTACAGTGAGAATGCTCCATATATTTATATACTTGGATGAAAATAGCGATACATTCAACAATACCCCACGCTTTCCATAGATCAGAAAATGTCGTACCCCGTCAAGGATACGACATTTCAAGTATTACTTCCAGCCGACTTCATTCATAATTTCGATGGCGCGCTGATTATTTTCCCCGAGTTGCTCGAGAGGAAGATCCTGTTCTTTGAACTCTCCCCATTCCTGAAGCGTTTCTGCTGCTTCGACATCAGGATTGACCGGGTATTCGTAGTTGGCTTCTGCGAACTGGGACTGTGCTTCCTCGGTTGTAAGGAATTCGATGAACTTCACAGCGTTCTCCGTGTTTTTGCTGCTATCAGTAAGGCCGATGCCACTGATGTTCACGTGAGCGCCAGAAGAGTCCTGGTTCGGGAAGATGATTCCGAGCTGGTTGGCAACGTCGACTTCTTCCTGGTCTTCAGAGTGGAGCATTTTGCCGAGATAGTACGTGTTCATGACGGCTACATCGCCTTCACCGGCAGCAATGGCTTTCGCCTGGTCACGGTCCCCGCCCTGCGGTTCTCTAGCCATGTTATCGACAATACCTTGAGCCCATTCTTTCGCTTTCTCTTCGCCTTCAAGAGCGATCATGGAAGCAAGCAGAGACTGGTTATAGATGTTGGAAGAAGAACGGATCAGTACTTTGTCCTGAAATTCTTCATTCGTAAGATCTGAATACGTCTGGATGGAAGATGGATCCACCCGTTCTTTGTGATACGCGATGATACGGGCACGTTTCGTAAGTCCTGCCCAATTCTTATCTGAATCGATGAATTTCTCCGGAACATTCGCTTCTACCGTTTCACTTTCAATAGGCTGAAGAAGGTCCTGGGATTTGGCACGATCCAGACGTCCGGCATCCGCTGTCATAAGAAGGTCCGCTTCAGAAGCTTGTCCTTCACGATCGAGACGGGCAATAAGTTCATCATCTTTCCCTTGGATGACGTTCACTTCGATTCCTGTTTCTTCGGTGAATTGATCATACAGTTCCTGGTCCGTTTCATAGTGACGACCTGTGTACAGGTTTATTTCCCCTCCGCTTTCTTCTTCGGAAGCAGAAGTCTCTTCGTTTTCTGAGGAGGAGGTGTCCTCATTTTCTTGTTCTGATCCTTCATCTGCACTATTTCCGCAGGCAGCGAGCAGAAGGAAGAATCCTAGAAATAATGTTAGGGTGATGAATTTTTTCATGGTTGGTTCCACCTTTCTATGTATTAGTAATGAAAATCATTCTCAATGACAAAATCTATTCTACACGATTTCCCCCGTGAGTCAATATCTTTTCAGAAAAAAATAAAAAAACGCAGAAAAGGGGGCAACTGCTCCCATTCCCTGCGCTTAAGGTGATTCTCCTACGAAAAAAAATCTGTTGCCCGTGCTTCTTCCACTTGTTCCTCAATGGACTGGATGAAATCTTCACCTTCCGATTGATCCAGCAGTCCGGCATCCATCGGTAAAAGCATGTCGGATTCGGAGCTTTGGCTTTCGCGCCCGAGCCGGACGAAGAAGCCGTCATCGGTTTCTTCAAGTGTCGCCTGCTTGACGGTCGCCGGTTCCTGGTTCTCTATTTCTTCTAATGTATCTACTTTATCTCTATGGAAAGCCTGGTTTTTGCCACTGTAATCAGAAGTGATGAACAAAGCGGCAGTGAGAGCGCAAGCGATGATGAATATCGTAAGGTAATGTTTCATTTACGTGGTCTCCCTTTTCTGTTTCTATATTAATGACTCATTGTACTTACTTAGAAGAAAAAGTCAACGAAAAATACATTTGATTTTTTTTAGGTTATTGATAAAGTGGAAAAGGGAAAGAAAATTGTAACTGTTTGTAAAATAAAGGGAGGATATAGTATGGGTTTATTTGAATCTGTTCTCGGGTTTCTCAATGACGCCTTATGGGGATACATACTGATTATCGTATTACTTGGACTGGGACTATGGTTTTCCATCAAACTGAAATTCGCTCAGTTCACGCTGATTCCCGAAATGCTTCGGGTGTTGTTCGATAAGCGATCGATCACTGCAGAAGGGAAAAAAGGGACCTCGGCGTTCCAGGCATTTGCCATCAGTACAGCGTCCCGTGTGGGTACAGGGAACCTTGCAGGTGTGGCAGCAGCCGTTTCCACCGGCGGGCCGGGGGCCGTGTTCTGGATGTGGCTTGTCGCCGTTCTCGGCGGAGCATCGAGTTTTATCGAAAGTACGTTGGCTCAAATATTCAAGACACCCGAGTACAATCAGTATCGCGGGGGTCCTGCCTATTATATGGAAAAAGGTCTGAACAACCGTACGCTCGGAATCGTGTTTGCGATTACGATCACATTTACATACGGCCTTGTTTTCAGTTCTGTCCAGTCGAATACGATTTCTTCAGCATTTGAACGCTCGTTTTCTCTCGATGGCTGGGTGCTCGGGCTTATTTTGACGGCTATCGTAGCGTCCATCATCTTCGGAGGTCTGAGAAGAATTGCTCAGGTGACGCAATTTATCATTCCGATTATGGCGTTTTTCTATGTAGCTCTGGCTCTGTACGTCCTGTTTCTTAACCTGGGGCAGGTTCCGGATATGATCGGTCTTATTTTTTCCAGTGCTTTCGGTTTTCGTGAATTTGCAGGCGGTACTATCGGCGGAATGATCATGATCGGTGTGCAGCGTGGTCTGTTCTCGAACGAAGCCGGTATGGGTAGTGCGCCGAACGCAGCTGCTACATCGGAAGTGACGCACCCGGTGAAACAGGGGCTTATCCAGACGCTTGGCGTGTTTATCGATACGCTGATCATCTGTAGTGCTACGGCAACTATTATCCTCTTTTCCGGAGAATATAAGAATCCGGGAGGCGCAGAGGGGATTCAGATTACCCAGATGGCTTTTGAGAATGAGATAGGACAGTGGGCTTCCATCTTTATTGCGGTCGCCATCTTCCTTTTCGCTTTCAGCTCCATCATCGGTAACTACTATTATGGGGAAACGAACCTTGAATTCATCCGCACGAGCGGGAGACTGAAAATCATTTATCGTACGAGTGTCCTGCTCATGGTGATGTTCGGAGCCGTTGCCGAATTCGGTCTTGTGTGGTCGCTTGCGGACATGACGATGGGGATTATGGCACTGATAAACTTGTACGCTATCTTCCTGTTGTCTAAGATCGCTTACGCGGCGCTGAAAGATTATTTGAATCAGCGCAGGCAAGGGAAAGACCCGGTCTTCTATCAGGATCATCTGCCCGGTGTGAAAGGTATGGAATACTGGAAGCGCACCGATTCGATCAAAAGTGAGAAAGATAAGTGAAGATAGAGCCGCCTCTTCTGGCGGCTTTTTCTTATGGGATGGATAGATGGGTAGGTGGATAGGTGGTTGCGGACTTTGACCTGGTTTTTGCGGACCTGTGGTGCTTTTTTGCGGACGTTCGACTTGAATCGACACACGTTTGCGGACCTTAAGAAGGTTTCTGCGGACCTCACGACGTAATCATAGGGCGACAGCGGGTTTCGGGTAAGCATATCTGAAGTATGCTAAAATACAGATAGATGTCTGTACGAAAAGGATGGATCATATGAGTATAGTTATTGCAGAGAATCTTGCCAAAGGGTATGGCGATAAAACGTTATTCGATCAGCTTTCTTTCACAGTGGAAGAAGGGGAACGGATCGGGCTGATCGGCGTTAATGGTACCGGAAAATCCTCGCTTCTGAAAATTCTTGCGGGTATAGAGTCGAAAGATGAGGGCGACCTTCATCATGCCAAGGATTTTCACGTGGAGTATTTACCTCAGGAACCTGAACTGGAAGAGGATAAAACGGTCTTCGAACAGATCTATTACGGAGATTCAGCGGTGATGAAGGTGTTGCGCAGGTACGAGAAGGCGCTTCAGCAGACGACTGTATCTCCAGAGGACGAAGACGTGCAGGAAGAACTGATGAAGGCTCAGGAACAGATGGAAGAAGCCGGGGCGTGGGAAGCGAGTACGGAAGCGAAAAAGGTGCTTACGCGTCTCGGCATCGAAGCCTATGACAAGAAAGCGAGTGAACTCTCGGGCGGTCAGAAAAAGCGTGTGGCCATAGCGAAAGCACTGCTGCAGCCGGCGGATCTGTTGCTGCTGGATGAGCCAACCAACCACCTCGACAATGAAACGATCGAGTGGCTCGAGGAATATCTCGGGCAGTACAAAGGGGCGCTCATGCTCGTAACGCACGACCGTTACTTCCTCAACCGCGTCACGAATAAGATTTTCGAGTTGGAGAGAGGAGAGCTTTATCAGTATGAAGGGAATTATGAAGTCTTCCTTCAGAAAAAAGCGGAACGCGAGGAGCTTGAGAAGCGGAGAGAACAGAAGCATCAGAACGTTCTGAAGCAGGAACTTGAATGGCTGAAGCGCGGTGTGAAGGCCCGCGGGACGAAGCAGAAAGCGAGAAAGCAACGCGTAGAGGCTATGAAAGAACAGACCTTCGAAACGACGAAGGAAGAAGCGGACATCGCCACCGCTTCCACGCGCCTCGGCAAACAGGTAATGGAGCTTGAGGAGGTTGGTCAGGAATTCGAAGGCCGCTTCCTTTTCCGTCATATCAATGATCTTATCGTTCCTGGAGAACGGATCGGTATCATCGGACCGAACGGAACCGGGAAGACGACTCTCCTCAATATTATGGCACAAAGAAGAGAACCGACAGAAGGTAGCGTAACGATCGGATCGACCGTGAAAATCGGGTACTATAAGCAGGACCATGAAGAACTCGATGGCGATCAGACGGTGATCGGCTATATCAAAGAAACAGCGGAAGTCATCTCGACGAAGGATGGTCAGGAAGTGACGGCTGAGCAGATGCTGGAACGTTTTCTTTTCCAAAGGTCACACCAGTGGACGTATATCCGTCGTCTTTCGGGCGGAGAACGGCGCAGGTTGTATCTGCTGAAAGTTCTGATGGAAGAGCCGAACGTTCTGTTCCTCGATGAACCGACCAACGACCTCGATACGGAAACGTTGAGTGTTCTTGAAGACTATATCGATCATTTTCCGGGCGTGGTCATCACTGTCTCCCACGACCGCTATTTCCTCGACAGGATTGCAGACAGATTGATTGCTTTAGAGAGTACCGGCAATGTCCAGAAATTCCAGGGTGCGTATAGCGACTACCTGGAAGAGAAGAAAGAAGAAAAGAAAAAGGTAGCGACCACTTCCGGCGAGAAGCAGCAGCGCCCGAAAAAGAAGAAGAAGCTTTCCTATCAGGATCAGCAGGAATGGAAGACGATCGAAGATGACATCATGGCCATAGAAACCCGTATCGAAGAAATTGAAAAAGAAATAAATGACACCGGCAGTAATTTCGACAAAGCGGAAGCCTTATACAAAGAACAGCAGGAAAAGGAAGAAGAGCTTGAACGGAAAATGGAACGGTGGGAAGAATTGTCTGAATTAGTGGAAGAAATGGAGAGGTCCTGAAACAGGGGCCTCTCTTTTGTATTGCTTATACAATTATGAAATAATGGAAAGCGGATACTAAACGGAAAGGTGATGAATCAGATGCAGCAACAAATGCTGGAAAAGTACGCTGATCTGGCTCTCAGAACGGGAGTCAATATACAAAAGGATCAAAAACTTGTCATTAATTCCACGATAGAAGGAGCGGACTTCACTCGTATCGTAGCGAAGAAAGCATTCGAACTGGGTGCGAAAGATGTACATATCAACTGGTCGGACGATGAAGTGACCCGTCTTCGCTATGAGCATGCGGACACGGAAACATTGAAAGAAGTGCCACAATGGCAGCAGGATATGTTCAGGTCTTTCGGAGAAGAAGGCATGGCTCTTCTTTCAATCCGTGCGACAGACCCTGACCTGCTTCAGAGCATCGATGCGAAGAAGATTGCTGCAGCTCAGAAAGCCCGCAGCGAAGCGATGGCGGAGTTCCGTAATTATACGATGAATGACCGGATCCAGTGGTCGATCGTCAGTATTCCGATCACGGCATGGGCGAAGAAGATTTTCCCTGGGGAAGACGGAGAAACGGCGAAAGAAAAATTATGGGAGCAGATCTTTTCTATCGTACGTGTGGATAAAGACGACCCGAACAAAGCGTGGGAAGAGCACAATGAAACACTGGAGAATGCTCGTCAGTTCCTGAACCGAAAGCAATACAAAGAGCTTGTCTATCAGGGGCCGGGTACCAATCTGACAGTGCAACTTCCGAAAGGTCACATTTGGAAAGGCGGAGCCAGTGAGACAGAAAACGGGGTACCGTTCAATCCGAACATGCCGACAGAAGAAGTATTCACGGCACCTCACAAGTACGGGGTCGACGGCATTGTTTCCAGTACAAAACCGCTCAACTACGGCGGGAATGTCATCGATAACTTCACGCTGACGTTCAAAGACGGAGAAGTGGTGGATTTCTCTGCAGAACAGGGAGAGGAGACGCTCGAGCAACTTCTTGATACAGACGATGGAGCGTCCCATCTTGGAGAGTTAGCGCTCGTTCCGCATGAATCACCGATTTCCCAGTCAGGACTCATTTTCTACAACACTTTGTACGACGAGAATGCTTCCTGTCACCTGGCTCTCGGAAAAGCATATCCGAACAACGTTCAAGGCGGATCGGAGATGGACGAAGCACAGTTGGATGAAAATGGTGTGAACCACAGCCTCGTTCACGTCGATTTCATGATGGGCTCCGGGGAATTGGATATCGATGGTGTGCATGAAGACGGCACAGAAGAACCGGTGATGAGAAACGGAAGCTGGGCGCTGGATTTCAATCAAGGTTAAGCGACTGAAGGAAAGGGTATATTATTGGCAGACTCGAATAGAAGAGGAGTGAATAGTATGCCAGGTCCGGAACACGAACTAGCAGGCTTCCAGCCAAACCCGAACGAATTCGGGAAATGTAACCACTGCGGCACACTGCTGAAGACGAAAGAAGAGGAAGAAGTCAAACTCTGCAAAGACTGCCAGCAACGTCATAAAGCTCAGGAAACTGATTATGATGATGTTGAATAAGTGAAAGGCGAAGACATCCCGCTTAGAAACCTTAGTCATAAGCAGAACCGTCAGACAAAGGCGGTCTACCCTTTTTCTGATCGGTTCTGCTTATGGCTCCGGTTTCTGGATGTCGCAGCTAGACACGAAAAGTGGAGACACTCCGCTTATGGCTCCGGTTTCTGGATGTCGCAGCTAGACACGAAAAGTGGAGACACTCCGCTTATGGCTCCGGTTTCTGGATGTCGCAGCTAGACACGAAAAGTGGAGACACTCCGCTTATGGCTCCGGTTTCTGGATGTCGCAGCTAGACACGAAAAGTGGAGACACTCCGCTTATGGCTCCGGTTTCTGGATGTCGCAGCTAGACACGAAAAGCGGAGACACCCTGGTTATGGCTAGGGCTTCTGGATGCTACAATTAGACAAAAGAAGCAGAACCTCTACGTGTGAAAACAAAAAAGGATGAGAGCATCGGAGCTCTCATCCTTTTTCTTTTGATAACTCATAGGAAGAAGTCTGCTTCATATATTCGATAATTCCACCGAGGACACCACCGGTAATGGCCGGAACGACCCAGGCAAGCCCAAGGGATACGAATGGCATAGCTTCGACCAGGGAGGTCAGAGGCGCTATGTTGATGTTCAACGCCTGAAGTCCGTCATAGAGACTGACGATAGCTGTGAAAGCGATGGCCCCTCTGTATACATAAGGGGAGTGGTGAAACAGTTTTCCAAGAAACGCAAGTATGACCAGGACGATAGCGATCGGATATAGGAAGGTAAGCACCGGCACGGAATAAGTGATGATCTGATTCAGTCCGAGATTGGTCACGCCGAAACTCAGAATAGTTATTCCTGTGATGACCCGGAGGTACGTAAGTCCAGGCACACGCTTCGAGAAGTACTGACCACATGCGACAGTAAGTCCCACGCAAGTCGTGAAGCAGGCGAGCGTCACAACGATGCCTAGAATCATAGTGCCGGCAGAGCCGAACATCGTCTCTGCAGCACTCGAAAGTAACATGCTTCCACTATCGTACTCACCGATGGGCGCCATTTTGACACCGATCCATCCTATAGCTCCATACACAAGCCCCAACCCGAGAGCTGTGATGGAGCCCGCTTTGATCGTCTGTTTCGTCACTTCCTTTTGACCGGTGGTCCCCTTATCTTTCAGGGAGGTGATGACGATGATTCCAAAAGCGAGCCCGGCGATCGCGTCCATGGTCAGGTATCCTTCAATGAATCCGCTGAAAAATGGAGCGTTACTATACTTTTCTCCCGGTGCTCCTATATTGGATGTCGGTAGAAAGAAGCTTCCGATCACAAGGGAAAGAATGGATAAGAAAAGAATCGGCGTGAGCCACTGACCTACCACATCCACGAGCTTGGAAGGATTCCAACTCACAAGAAATACGATCAGAAAGAACACGATAGAGAAAATCAGCAGCGCGCCCTGATTCACTCCTCCGCTCCAGGGAGCTACTCCCATCTCGTAAGAGACGTTGGCCGCTCTCGGTATACCGAAAAAGGGACCGATCGCCAAGTAGATCAGGGAAATGAAACCAAGAGCAAAAGTGGGATGCACTCTACCTGCGAGCTCCATGGCTCCTCCTTTGGACAAGGAAACAGCGGTGACTGCCACGATCGGAAGCCCGACTCCTGTAAGGATGAACCCTAGAATGGAAGGAAGATAATTCGTTCCGGCTTCCATCCCGAGAGCTGCAGGGTAAATGAGGTTACCCGCACCAAAAAACATAGCAAAAAGCATAAAACCTACTGCAATGATGTTTGAATTCTTCATAGCTGCCAATCCTCCAATGTTGGAAATGTGATATTTTAATTGCAGAATAGTCTGTCAATAAAAGGAATAATGATAATTTTTCGAAAATAAATTCAAAAGCCGACGTAAATATTATCAATGTCGAAAAACTATGTCAATTTATTTTTATCATAATTTTTAAAACGGGGGAATGACCGCTGAGAAGCGCCAGCGAAACGTACTTCATAAAGGTTAATGCGATGAATTTCATTACAGAGAATAAGAAAAGTGTCGCATATTTTTTCGAATGAAATGGTTTTTGTTCTTTTTCCATTACAAAGTGCCGCATAACCAGAGTTATTACCGATTTTTAAAGAAAGATAGGAAGAAATCGTCGAATAAGTGATCATCGTGTTTCGAGAAAGAGCACCCGAAGGCAAGTCTGCCCACTTATGAGTTCCATCTGACAGGTCTACTTAGACTCGAGGTTTCTAAGCGGGGTGAGTCCGCATTTCTATATTGTCTAGTTGCGAAGAACAGAAGCCCGAAATATAAGCGGCCAATCCTGTTTTGGAGAAGAACATTCCAAAGCCAGGCTCGTCCGCTTATATTTGAGCTTCTGAACGTTCTTCTCCACTTTTCTATATTGTCTAGTTCCAGCCTCCAGAAGCTGGTATCATAAGTGGTCAGCCGTGTTTCGGGAAAGAGCGCCCGAAGCCAAGTCTGCCCACTTATGATAAAGCTTCTAAGCGGGAGGCTGCCACTTTTCTATATTAGTTTACACTTGCCCTGCTAACAGATAGAATAAGGCTATGATTATGGAGAATATTACGCTCTTATAGATGAGGGGATTAGTTATATGATTGATTCTTTGCTGTTGCAAGTTACGATAATAGGGCTGCTCGGGGTAGGGTCGCAGTGGATTGCGTGGCGCTTTCGTCTGCCTGCCATCGTAGTCATGTCCATCGTCGGTCTGATGGCCGGTCCGCTTTTCGGTCTCATGAATCCGGAAGAAAGTTTCGGGGATTTATACTCTCCTACGATCAGTCTAGCCGTAGCCGTCATTCTGTTTGAAGGGAGTCTGAATCTGGATTTCAAAGAAGTGAAAGGGCTGGGGAAACCGGTATTCCGGATTGTTACGCTCGGCGCTTTCATAGCGTGGATCCTCGGGTCCCTTGCAGCCCATTACATAGCCGGGCTGAGTGTGGCGGTAGCATTCGTTATCGGTGGTCTTTTCATCGTGACGGGGCCGACGGTCATTCTGCCTTTGCTTCGACAAGCCAAACTTAAGCCGAGACCGGCGAAAATTCTGAAATGGGAAGGAATCATCGTGGATCCGTTGGGGGCTCTGCTGGCCGTCTTCACGTTTGAAATCATCGTGTTTCTGATGGGAGACCCGGTAGATCCGTCCGCTTTGATTACGTTTTTCCTTGCCGCTTTGTTTGCGGTGGTGATCGGCTATGGGTTAGGAAAAGGCGTCGGTTATATGTTCGAAAATGGATATGTGCCTGAATTCCTGAAGTCGCCGTTCGTTTTTGCCGCTGTCATCGTCTGCTTTACGGCGGCGGATGAAGTGACGCACGAGACCGGCCTTTTGTCCGTTACGGCCATGGGGATGACGCTTGCGAATATGCGGATTTCTTCCATTGATGATATGAGACACTTCAAGGAGAACATGTCCCTTCTGCTGATTTCAGCGATATTCGTTATGC
Source organism: Salimicrobium halophilum (assembly GCF_900100295.1). Lineage (GTDB taxonomy): Bacteria > Bacillota > Bacilli > Bacillales > Halobacillaceae > Salimicrobium > Salimicrobium halophilum. The sequence continues at coordinate 29,551 of NZ_FNEV01000004.1, read as the reverse complement.
TGACGGCTTCTTTGACACGGGAAACGTTAATCGAGATTTTCCAGCCTGGGATCATCGCTTTCGTGCTGATTATGCTATTTGTCGTCCGTCCTCTGTCGATTTTCCTTTCGACGATCGGGACAGATCTCAGGAAGTCTGAAAAATTGCTGGTAGGGTGGATCGCTCCACGAGGAATCGTGGCACTGACAGTCGCCAGTTATTTCGCTGCAGTCCTCTCAGAGGAAGGGTTTGAAGATGCGAATATTCTCGTATCGCTGACCTTTGCCCTCGTATTCACGACCGTTGTCGCTCACGGTTTTTCCATGGGGTGGTTATCCAAGAAACTCAACCTCTCCCAGGAAGGGCCACCGGGAGTGCTTATCGTAGGAGGGAATCTGTTTACGACGAAACTTGCCTCTACGCTTAAGAGTCTGGATGTTCCTGTGATTATCGTCGATTCTTCATGGAGAAAGCTGACGAAAGCCCGTTCCGAAGGTCTGAAGACTTTTCACGGGGAAGTGCTAAGTGAACAGACGGAGTATTCGCTTGATATGACGCCGTATGAATACCTGGTAGCTGCGACGGAGCTCGATTCCTACAACGCTCTCGTATGTACGACATTCGTGCCTGAATTCGGCCGTAACAATGCTTTTCAGTTGAACCTGAGCGATGAGCGGGGGGACAATCTGGAAGGGCTGGATCACACGATCGGCGGTCGTATTCTTTTCCGGAAGGATATCACGTGGGAGCCGCTGAATGAGATGGTGGAGAACGGCTACGTATTGAGAAAGACGACCATTACCCAGAAGTATACGTACCAGAACTACATCGATAACCTTGATGATCAGGCGATCAGACTGTTCGTGAAGAAGAAAGCGACAGGGATGATCTACTTCTTTACGGAACACTCTGAGCTCGCCCCTGAGAGTGGGGATATCGTCGTATCCCTGACACCGCCGAGCAAAGAGTTCGAGAAGATCCAGGAAAAACTTGAAACGAAACGAAAAAATAAGCAGTAGGGAGAACCTCCCTGTTGCTTATTTCGTTCGTAATTCCTGTTTCAGTTGAGCCAGTTCCGTTTCGATACGGGAAAGCTGGGCTTCTGCGCGTTCGACGTTACCGCCGTTCGCTTCCAGTTTATCGAGGTCTCCCTGGATTCTTACATAATCGGATTTCAGTTCATTGATCTGGGCTTCCAGTTCCTGTTTAGACATACGTGATTACCTCCTTGTGTCCATTTGTGTTATACTTAATTATAAAGAAGGACATAAAAGGATGCAAAAGAAGGACTTTTTGCATGGGTCCTGTTTATTTTTTCACTACCAAAAAGTCCGAATAATGAAAAAAATCAAAGAAAACCCTTCACTCCCACTATTATATTTGTGTTATTTTCTATATAATAAAGAAAATACTTGCCTGAGCCACGGAGAGGGGGGTATTTGCTGACTAAGCAGGTTTGAGGCAATCTATCGTCTTGTGTACAATGGATGATGTCCGATTGGCCTGCGTACAAAATGAGGGGGTATAGCATAACTTGAAATTGTTTCGAGCTTTAGACAAAGGAATATTGAAACTGGAAGAATTCATCCTGAGCTACGCGATCATCCTGATTGCACTTATGGTAATCAGTAAACCGATCACCCGGACATTGCTCGGTTATACATTACCTTTTGCAGATGAGGTCAGCCAGATATCCGTCACTATCGCTACATTCATGGGTATCAGCTATGCAGCTCGAAAGGGAAGGCATATCAGTATGTCCGCCTTTTATGACATGGCCCCATTCAAAGTAAGGAAAGTACTATCCATCTTCATCCCACTTTTAACCGCTATCATTTTGTTTGCGTTCGCATATTACTCCACGCTGTACGTACTTGACATCAAAGCGTCAGGACGCGTAACACCAGCTTTGCAGATGCCGACATATATCCTCTATATGTTCATTCCGATAGGCTTCTTCCTCGGAGGCATTCAGTTTATCCGTAATATGTGGATCAATATCAGAGACAGGGATAACGTTTACCTAGGAACAGATGCAAAAGACTATAACGATATGGAAAATCAGGAAATTGAAGAGACAGGGCATCTGTAGTAACTATTCCAAAGAAGAAAGGATAACAATATGCTGGCGACAATGTTAACAATTATGGTCATCCTGTTATTGCTGAACTTCCCTATGTTAGTTCCTTTGATGGTTGCACCGCTAATTGTTCTTTTCATCTATTTTCCTAACATGGACCCGACGATAATGATGCAGCAGTTCTCTACGGGGATCGAAGCCTACGTTCTGCTGGCGGTTCCGTTGTTCATTTTCGCGGCGGACATCATGACGACCGGGAAAACATCCAACCGACTCCTCGATTTCATCGGTTCCTTCATTGGACATATCCGGGGAGGTTACGCTGTTACGACAGCAGCAGCCTGTACACTTTTCGGTGCTATTTCAGGATCTACACAGGCGACAGTAGTAGCCATTGGTACACCGATGCGAGAAAGACTTTTGAAAATCGGTTATAAAGACCCTACTGCAATGGCACTCATAATCAACTCGAGTGATGTTGCGCTTCTGGTACCTCCGAGTATCGGAATGATCATGTACGGGCTTGTGTCCGGTACATCAGTAGGAGATTTATTTATTGCAGGAATCATTCCAGGTATCATCGTATTCCTGGCATTCACTATCTATAGCGTAGGTTACGCCATTGTAAAAGACATACCACTTGCGAATAAAGCGACGTGGAAAGAACGTTGGCAGATGACGAGGAAAGCTCTTCTACCGATCGGTTTTCCGGTTATTGTTATCGGAGGGATCTATACAGGTCTCTTCAGTCCGACAGAAGCAGCAGGAGTATCTGTTCTATATGCGTTCATTTTAGAAGTACTTATTTACAGATCCATTCATATTAAACAGTTACCGAGTATTGCGAGGTCTACCGGTATCGTGACATCGGCTGTATTCGTTCTCGTAGCCGGAGGACAGGCGTTTACGTGGGTCATCTCGTTTGCAAGAATTCCGCAAATGATTACAGAGGCTGTTCTCGGTCCTGACCCATCCGCTATTTTCGTTCTTGTCATGGTATCCGTATTCTTCTTCGTCGGGTGTATGTTCGTCGACCCGATTGTAGTAATACTCGTGTTGACACCGATTTTCTATCCGGCAGCAATGAGTGCCGGTGTCGACCCTATTCATCTGGGGGTCATCATCACATTCCAGGCGGCTCTCGGTTCTGCGACTCCGCCATTCGGGGTGGACATATTCACCGCCAGTGCGGTCTTCAACAAACCGTATCTGGAGGTTATTAAAGGCACGCCGCCATATATCGTTATGATGGTAGCGATCGCTGTTTTACTGATTTACTTTGAAGAGTTATCACTCATGCTCCTATAGCATGTGAGGTATATCTATAAAAAATTAGGGAGGTTTTCACCATTTTTAACAAAAAGAGTTTATTAACTGGTGTCATGGCATTGTCACTTTCAGGATTCCTTGCTGCATGTGGCGGCAACGGTGGGGACGGAGGAGACTCCGCTGACGGAGGCGATTCCGGAGAGTCCCAGACTTGGAGAATGGTAACGGAAGAAGTCGACGGCCAGGTACAGTATGAATATGCACAGGAATTTGCTGATCGAATCAATGAAAAGACAGATGGACAAGTTACAATCGAGCCGTATGAGTTCGGTGGGCTTGGGAACGAAACGGATCAGGTAGAGCAGCTTGAAACAGGTGCTGTAGAAATGGCAGTCATGTCCCCTGGTTTCACAGGTAACATGGTTAAAGAAGGACAGCTATTCGCGCTTCATTTCCTTTTCCCGGATAGTGTAGAGCAGACTCAGGAAGTACTGAATAACAGTGAAGCCCTGAATACAGATCTTCGTGAGAAATATGAAGAGCATGGTATCACGCCACTTGCTTACTGGACAGAAGGTGCGATGCAGTGGACGTCTTCCGGTACAGCGATTGAGTCCCCGTCTGATTTCGAAGGATTCAAAATGCGTACACAGACATCTCCTCTGATTCTTGAATCCTACAGAGCTTATGGAGCAGATCCGCAGTCTATGAGCTGGGGTGAACTATACACGGCGCTTGACCGTGGTACCGTAGAAGGTCAGGAAAACCCGATCTTCTTTATCGGGGACGCATCTTTCTACGAAGTTCAGGAGTACATGACGATTTCGAACCACAACAACTACGTAGCGATGACTACCGTGAACTCTGATTGGTACAACGGCCTGGATGAAGAAATGCAGAGCACGATTGATGAAACAGTAGAAGAAATGCAGGAATGGGTATTCGAAGAACAGAAGGCTCAGAACGAAGAATGGTTACAGACCATCAAAGAAGATGAAGAGAACCCTACAGAAATCATTGAGCTGACGGATGAGCAGCGCGAAGCGTTCAGAAGTGCAGCCATGGATGTCCGTGATTTCTATAGAAGTGAAGTTTCTACAGTAGACGGGGAAATCCTCGACAAGCTGGAACAGGAAATCACTGATATCACAGGTGCAGAAACCGGTGAAAGCTCCGGGGAGGAAGGTTCTTCTGAGGAAGGATCTGATTCCGAAGAGGATTCCGGTTCTGAAGAATAAGGAAGTAAGGAAAAAAGTCGCTCTCGATGGAGGGCGACTTTTTCTGTGGAACATTATTTCTGAGTTCAGATTACGTCTGCTTATATTTGAGCTTCTAAACGGGTGTCTCCGCTTTTCTGTTTTCTAGCTGCATCATCCAGAAATTCGTGTCATAAGTAGACCAGATCAGAAAAAAGAAAGAGCACTTTTGTCTGACCGGTCTACTTATGCCAGTATTTCTAAACGGATGATTCCGCTTTTCCATGTCTAGCTGCGAAGAACAGAAGCCCGAAATATAAGCAGCCACTCCTGTTTCGAGAAAGAACGCTCGAAGCCAGGACTGTCTGCTTATATCCAGAGCTTCTAAACGCTCTTCTCCGCTTTTCCATTTTTCCATTCTTCATAAAAGTGTTTGATGGTGGCTTTGATGACGGCATAGGTCGGGATGGCGAATAATAGGCCTAGGAATCCTGCTAGGCTTCCGGCTGCCAATACTACGGTGATGATGGTCAGCGGGTGGATGTGCAGGGCTTTCCCCATAATGTTCGGGGAGATGAGATTCCCTTCGATCTGTTGAGCGATCAGTGTGATGATGGCTACCCAGACGACCATGATCGGATCCTGGAACAAAGCTACGAGAAGTGCCGGGATCACTGCAAGGAACGGACCTATGAATGGAATCACATTCATCAGCATCGCGAACAGGGCGAGGGTCAGAGAATAGTGGAGACCGATGGCCATGTACCCGATAAGAAGGAGCACACCGACGGCTACACTAACGGTGAGCTGTCCAAGGATGAATGTATAAAGTGTGTGGTCCACGGAACGGGCCCAGCGTTCGAAGCTCTTCGCAAATTTCGGGCTTTTTTCGCTCATATACCCGGTGAGAAACGGAAGGAGCCTTTCTCCGTCTTTTAACATGAAGAAAAGAAAGAATGGTACCAGCACTACAGAGAACAGGAAGCTGAGAATGTTCGTAAGCACACTGATTACAGCAGCTGAAGCGTTCTGGAGATAGGATTGCAGATTATCAGTGAAGTTCTGGATAGCACTGGTCACGTTATCCGGCATGATGTCCTGATTCTGTTGCCAATACGTTACCCATTCTTCCACCATCCGTACCATTTCAGGGATGTTATCCATCAACCTCGTATACTGTTGTTGGGCAATAGGAGCAATGAATTGAACGATGAAGTATCCGGCCGCAATGAACGCCACGAATACCACGAGAATCGCCGGCACTTTCGGGACTTTGTTATGGACGAGCCATTCCACCAGTGGTCGTGAAATGTAATAAAGGACTCCGCCACCGATGAGTGGTATGGCAATCGCACTTATGTACGTCAGAATCGGTTGGAAGAAAAATTGGATCTCATGTAATAAAAAAATCAACAGACAGATGGCAATGGCAGCCACAATCAGTTGAAACCATTTCTTTTGAAGCATATGTTATCCCGCCTTTTTAAACATCTATGTGTACATTTTAATGGAAATCCCGAAAGAAAGAAACGTTTTGTTGCTGAGAACTTTTCCGGAAAGAAGGAGAAAAGAGGAAGCTTTTGTCATATTGACTTTATAGTGAAAGGTGCTAAGATGGAAGAAGAAGGGGAGTAGCTGTTCAATAAAGTCGTCATTACGAGAGGGATCTCCGGCTTTATTGGCAACGACCGTTGTTTGCGAGACCTTTGCCTGTAGGGGCAGAGGTCTCTTTTTTATGGTCTCTGTACTTGCAGGAAACGACAGAAAAAGGAGATCAGAATTATGGATGCACAATTATTGATAGAATACGGCTGGGTACTGATTGTACTCGTAGGACTGGAAGGGATTCTGGCGGCCGATAATGCTCTTGTCCTTGCCATTATGGTGAAACACCTTCCGCCTGAAAAACGGAAAAAAGCACTTTTCTATGGCCTTGTAGGGGCGTTTACCCTGCGGTTCGCCTCGCTCTTCGTCATTTCTTTTCTCGTCGATGTGTGGCAAGTGCAGGCTCTGGGTGCTGCCTATCTCTTATTCATTGCCGGGAAAAACCTTTATGACAATTGGAAGGCGCGTGGAACGGGCGAGACAGAAGAGGAAGAACCCGATTATGATGAGACCTCCCGCGGAAAAGGCTTCTGGCCTACAGTCGTAAAGGTGGAATTCGCAGATCTCGCTTTTGCTGTCGATTCCATCTTAGCAGCGGTAGCGTTAGCCGTTACGCTGCCGGAGACGAATCTTCCTGAAGTGGGAAGTCTGGATGGGGGTCAGTTCGCTGTCATTCTTACCGGGGGGATGATCGGTATTATCATTATGCGTTTTGCTGCCAATGTATTCGTGAAAATTCTTCATGAGCGTCCCGGTCTTGAAATCGCAGCTTTTGTGATTGTCGGCTGGGTTGGTGTAAAATTGGTGGTATCGACGCTGGCTCACCCGAATATTCAGGTGTTGGATGAGCATTTCGCCCATTCGACCGCCTGGAAGATCACATTCTATACCGTACTTGTCGGTATTGCGGTAGCCGGCTGGTTTTTATCAGGAAAGAAAGAGAAGCCAGCTGCTTAAAAGGAGTGGTAATACGATGGGCAAGGCACTTCAGGGAAAAGAAGATCAATTCTCTTATATCAAAAATCGTGTCTCTATGCTGAACGACGTTGTACAATCCGTAGAGTCCCCGGTAGACGACGAAGAGTTGAAACGCGTAGAAGACATGATTCAAAGTCTGAATCAGAAAGTAGAGAGATTCCGACAGGATAGAAAGGAGGGAGAATGATGGCCAAGCATCATTTTCATTTGAAGTCGGATTGGCCGGGCGGTCGTAATTCGGTCGGTACGATCCAGGCGGACAAATTGCATACAGAAATTTCGATCCCTAAAGAAATGGACGGACCCGATATCGGAACGAATCCGGACGAAATGCTGCTCGGAGCAGCGGCGACGTGTTATATCATTACGCTCGCAGCGATGATGGAGCGCGCTGGTCTTAGTGGTAAAGAAATGGATATGGATTCTGAAGGGGTGGTCGACGTGACGAACGGCGTCATCACTTATAAAGAGATCATCCATCGGCCCCGGGTCGTACTTGAAAATACAGCTTCTGTCGAAGATCTTGAGAAGCTCGGGGAACTGGCTGAGAAAGCGGAATCCAGCTGCATGATTTCCCGCGCTATTCAAGGGAACGTTACAATTACGTTAGAGCCGGATCTTACTATTGAAAAATAAGAAGCATCACGCCCGGAGGAGAGTTTTCCTTCCGGGCGTGATGCTTTTTTGATTTGTATACCGTTCACGGGGATAGAGTAGACTTGAGTGGTTCATTTAAGCAGAAACGAATCGTTCGCGAGCAATCCTTGGTGACGAACGGTCCGATAACAAAAGAAGGAACCACTCGGCAGCCTTAATGCTCATACGAACGTACCGATGCGACCCGGCTTCCTGCTGAACCCTGAGCGAAGACTTCCTTCGTCTTTGCGGTATTTTTTAGCCGGATATCAGGAAAATCGGCGCTTAAAAGTTATTATTCAACGATTTTCAGTAATGGGAACCAGAAAGCGTTGGATATCGTTTTTTATGAAGTAGTTTAATGAGCATATCGAATAAAAACCATCTCATATCCGAAGAATTCCTTTCATCTGGCTTAAGGTTTTAAGATTGAGAGTCACCTTCACGTATATACACACGAGCTTCATAAGGACGTAGTGTATGAATATCCGTAATATCGCGGTAGTTATGGAGAACAGCGTCTCTGGTAGTCATTTCACTTTCCACGTGGAGGATTGCTGTTTTATCTGTAAGATTAGTTACAATCAAAGCTTTTTCGTTCCCCAGGGTGCGTGTATATGCGTAGATGGAAGGATTCTTTTCATCAAGAAGGTCGTACGTTCCGTAAGTGAAGATATCGTGATTCTTTTTGAGTCGGATCAACTGACGGTAATGGTTCAGTATGGACGAGTCGTCTTCCCACTGATCGGCAACGTTGATTTTCGTATGGTTCGGATTGATTTTCATCCATGGGTCTCCTGAAGTGAAACCGGCTTCTTCACTGCCATCCCATTGCATAGGGGTACGGCTGTTGTCACGGGAAGTCATCCACAGGTTTTCCAGAATCTCCTTCTCCGACCATCCTTCTTCTTTCTTCACCTCGTAAAAGTTCTTCGCGGCTACATCATCATAGTCTTCGATGGAAGGAAGTTCGATGTTCGTCATGCCGATTTCCTGTCCCTGATAGATGAACGGGGTTCCCTGCATGAGGAAATACATCGTCGCTAAGGACGTTGCACTTTCTTTCCAGAATCGATGATCATTGCCCCACGTGGATACGGATCTTGCTTTGTCATGGTTTTCGATGAAAAGAGCGTTCCATCCGTCGCCTTCAAGGCCTTTCTGCCATTTGGTCAGTGCCTGTTTCAATGCAGGAACATCGAGCTTCTGTTCAGCACCCTGATCCCAGAGATCGAGGTGCTCGAACTGGAAAATCATATCCATTTTTCCTTCTTCGCCGACCCACAGGTGAGCCTCATCCGCACTTACTCCGTTCGCTTCCCCTACGGAAATGGCGTCGTACTTGCCGTAGGTTTCGTCTTTGAACTCCTGAAGGAAATCATGGATGCCCTCCTGGTTCATATGCATGTCGAAGCTGGAGACATACCGTTCGTTTTCCGGGTTGGGCATATCCGGGAGCCCGGGACGTTTTTTGATATGACTGATCGCATCAATACGGAAGCCATCGATGCCCTTGTCCAGCCACCAGTTGACCGTATCATAAAGTTCACGGCGCACTTCTTCGTTCTCCCAGTTCAAATCAGGTTGGCGCTCTGAGAAAATGTGAAGGTAGTACTGACCTGTAATGTCATCATATTTCCAGGCGGAGCCATCGAAAATACTTTCCCAGTTGTTCGGTTCCTGTCCATCTTTTCCGTCTCTCCAAATGTACCAGTCCCGTTTCGGATTATCTTTGGAAGCTCTTGATTCCAAGAACCACGGATGTTCATCACTCGTATGGTTCAGCACAAGATCGATGATCAATTTCATGTCTCGTTTATGCACCTCATCAAGCAGCCGATCGAAATCTTCCATTGTTCCGAAGTCTTCCAGGATATCCTTATAATCAGAGATATCGTAGCCGTTGTCATCAAGCGGGGATTTATACATCGGGCAGATCCAGATGAAATCGATGCCCAGATCCTGGAGATAGTCGAGTCTTCCGATCATGCCTTCCAGATCTCCGATACCATCGCCATTGGAATCCTGAAAACTGCGCGGATACACTTGATATCCCACTGCTTCTTTCCACCACGTACGTTCCATTCGTCCATTTCCTCCTTCAGATGATGCAATCGTTTGCTTCACCTATTAAAAACAAAGTTATCCAGTATATACAAATTTTTATGCAATCGTTTTCGCAAGCTATGCTTATCATACAAAAATTAAAGGGTAGTTGCAACCGTTTTCTTGGGTGGTTATGAATTAAAGCAAAAGGATTGCAGTTTTATCTCCTTTCCTATATAGTGAAAAGTAATCGAATAGTGTATCTTTCGGGGTCAGGTGAAATTCCTAGCCGGCGGTAATGGACAGTAGTCCCGAGCCCGCGACGGGGAAGAGCGTATTCCCCCTGATTTGGTGAAATTCCAAAGCCGACAGTTAAAGTCTGGATGGGAGAAAGATGAAACAATCCTGGTACACGTGTACCTTTTTTTAGTGATACCTCTATGCCCCGAAGGACCCTGTCCTTTGGGGTTTTTATATTATAAAGTGGTGCCATCCCGTTTAGAAGCTCTAATATAAGCAGACGCGCCTGGCTTCGGGCGGTCTTTCCCGAAACGGGGGTGGCTGCTTATATTACGGGCTTCTGGATGGCAGAACTGGATTGAGCTTAGCCTGACTACTGCTCCAACTTATGACACGAGTATCTGGGAGCTATAGCTGGATTATGCCAGTCTTACCTGGATGGCTGCTTAGATTACGGGCTTCTGGGTGGTAAAACTGGATTAAAGAATCGAGCGGTAGCTCTCCGCTGATGAAATAAATGAACTCCTATAAAAGAATGGATGCACAACGGAACACGGAGGAAGAAGCTATGAACAGAGAACAATACTATATGAACCTCGCAGTGGAAATGGCACGGAAAACGAAGGGACAGACCGAACCCAATCCGGCCGTAGCCGCTGTCGTAGTGAAAGATAACCAGATTGTAGGAACCGGTATTCACGTACGTGCAGGCGAACCGCATGCGGAAGTCCACGCGCTCCGGATGGCAGGGGAACATGCGAAGGGCGCGGAAATCTACGTAACCCTTGAACCCTGCAGCCACCACGGAAGAACACCTCCCTGTGCCGACGCAATTGTTGAAGCGGGTATCAAGCGGGCGATCGTCGCTTCTTTTGACCCGAACCCGAAAGTAGCCGGGCAGGGTACAGAGAAAATGAAGCGAGGCGGCGTCGAAGTGATTACGGATGTGTGCCGGGAAGAAGCGGACGCCATCAATCACTCGTTTTTCCATTACATTTCAAAACAGAAACCATACGTACGACTGAAATCGGCGATGAGTCTCGATGGGAAGATTGCTACTTCGACCGGAGAGAGTCAATGGATCACCGGAGAGGAAGCGAGAAAGGACGGACACTGGTACCGTCACCGCTCAGGCGCCATCCTCGTTGGCATCAATACGGTGTTGACAGATGATCCGATGCTTACGGCACGTCTTGAGGAAGGCGGGAACCATCCGGTACGGGTCGTGCTTGATAATCATTTACGCATGCCGAAAGATGCGAAATTGCTGAAGGATACGACCGCTCCTGTATGGATTGTCGTCGGAAATACCGTAACGGATGAACAGATAGAGGTCTTCCGGTCTAAAAGCCACGTCGAGATTCTGCGGCAGCAACAAGAAACCGTGGATATCGATACGCTTCTCAAAGAACTCGGAGAACGTAAAATCGCTTCTCTTCTCGTCGAAGGCGGCGGAACGGTGGCCGACAGTTTCGTTCGCTCGAGGAACGTCGATGAAGTGATTACGTATATCGCTCCTAAGCTGATCGGAGGACGAAAAGCTCTTACCCCGGTAGCCGGAACAGGAATCGAGCACCTGCATGATGCGATGAGCTTTTCCATCGTCGAGCATACGCAGGTAGGGAATGATATCAAAATCGTATCAAGGAAAGAAGGCGAGTAACATGTTTACCGGAATTATCGAAGAAATAGGATCCATCGCTTCTATGGAGCAAAAGGAAGAAACGATGGATGTAACGATAGAAGCCTCAGTGATTTTAGAGGATGTGAAGGAAGGGGACAGCATCTCCATCAATGGTGTGTGTCTGACAGTGACGACGTTCACGGATACGACGGCTTCCTTTGAAGTCATGCCGGAAACGTTCCGCGCGACGAACTTCAAGGATCTGAAGGCCGGAAGCAGAGTGAACCTGGAGAGGGCTCTGGCTGCGGGTGGCCGCTTCGGAGGTCATATCGTATCCGGTCATATCGACGGAGTCGGGAAGATTGTCAGCAAAACACCGGAAGCGAATGCGGTCTACTATGAAATTGAGTTGCCGCAAGATTTATCACGGTATTTCATCCATAAAGGATCGATTGCCGTTGATGGCACGAGTCTCACAGTTTTCGGAGTGAAAGGGGATACGGTGCTCATCTCGCTTATTCCGCATACGATGGAGCATACGGTTCTCGGCAACAAAGAACAGGGCGATGAAGTGAATATCGAATGCGATATGATCGGTAAATACATTGCGCATTTTATAGAACGTCAGGGAAGCGCTGAAGGAGTAAGTGAAGCTTTTCTCAAAGAGAACGGCTACGTCTGAACTGAAAAGAGGGGGATATCATGTTTGATTCGATAGAATACGCCATTGAACGATTGAAACAGGGAAAGATGGTCATCGTCTGTGATGACGAAGACCGCGAGAATGAAGGAGACCTCGTAGGAATTGCGGAATACGCAACGACAGAAATGATTAACTTCATGATCACACACGGTCGTGGGCTCGTCTGTGCACCGGTGACAGAAGAGATCTCCGAGAGACTTGAACTGATGCCAATGGTAGGGGAGAACACGGACCCCAACAAAACGGCCTTCACGGTAAGTATCGATCATAAAGACACGACGACAGGCATTTCTGCAGACGAACGCGCTCTCACCATTCGGGAGATGCTGAATGATGAAGCGGAAGAGTCCGACTTCAACCGTCCGGGGCATATCTTCCCATTAGTCGGTAAAAAAGGCGGCGTTCTGCGCCGCGCCGGTCATACGGAAGCATCAATCGATCTTGCGGAACTTGCTGGAGCGAAGCCTGCCGGAGTCATCTGTGAAATCATAAAAGACGACGGGACGATGGCACGCGTGCCGGACCTCAGAAAGATGGCGGATGAGTTCGACATTCCGATGATTACGATCGCAGATCTGATTCAGTACCGCTACAACCACGAAGAGCACGTAAGGCGTGAAGTGGAAACGTTGATGCCGACAGAGTACGGAAATTTCCGCGCCATCGGATTTACGAACGATATCGACTATAAAGATCATATAGCTCTCGTGAAAGGGGACATCAACCCTGATGAACCGACGCTCGTGCGCGTGCATTCCGAATGCCTGACGGGAGATGTGTTCGGCTCGTACCGCTGTGACTGCGGACCGCAGCTGCACAATGCGCTAAGGCAGATCGAAGAAAACGGCAGCGGCGTCCTTCTCTATATGCGTCAGGAAGGTCGCGGTATCGGCCTTATGAATAAATTATATGCTTACAAACTCCAGGAAGAAGGATATGATACGGTAGAAGCCAACGAAAAGCTCGGGTTCGCCCCGGACCTCCGTGATTACGGGGTCGGCGCACAAATTCTGAAGGACCTTGGCATCACCAGGCTGAAGTTACTCACGAACAATCCGAAGAAAATTTCCGGACTCGGCGGATACGGTCTTGAAGTAGTCGATCGTGTACCGATTGAACTGCCATCCCGGGAAGAAAATGCAAGGTACATGGAGACGAAACGATCGAAAATGGGACACTTATTTCATCTATAAAGGAGAATTTTCTATGGTAAACAGACTTGAAGGAAACTTGGTAGGAACAGACTTGAAAGTTGGAATCGTCACGGGACGTTTCAACGAATTCATTACAGAAAGATTGTATGAAGGGGCAGTAGGAGCTTTGAAGCAGCACGGCGTTGATGAAGATAATATCGATGCGGCGTGGGTACCGGGAGCGTTCGAAATCCCGCTTGCAGCTGATCGTATGGCTGCTTCCGGAAAATACGATGCAGTCGTAACGCTCGGAGCGGTTATCCGCGGCTCCACGCCTCACTTCGATTACGTTTGCGGGGAAGCGGCCAAGGGTGTATCCCAGGCTTCTGTGAAGAACAGCCTTCCGGTCATCTTCGGCGTAATCACGACGGATACCATCGAACAGGCGATTGAGCGTGCCGGTACGAAAGCAGGGAACAAAGGTGCAGAAGCTGCGGTTGCAGCTGTCGAGATGGCTAACCTGATGAAGCAGGTGTAACGCTATGGCGACCTCGATTGTGTGGATCAGGAATGATCTCAGAATCCATGATAATATCGCGCTCACGGAAGCGGTGAAGGACTTGGAAGAAGGGGATGATTTGCTTCTCCTTTTTCATATCCACCCGGATCTGATTCAGAATTTCGACCTTCAGCACGATTATTTTTTCCAGACGGTGAAAGCTTTCCATGAAGCCAATGGGCCCCTTCACTTCATTTACGGACCGGAAGAAGAAGCATTCCGTTCCATGTTCGAGTCTGTGGATGATGTGAAAGGGATCTATTTCAATGAAGCAGAGACCGGTTTCGGCAAAGAACGGGACGGGCGGATGAAGCCGGTATTTGAAGACGAGGAGGTACCGGTTCATACATATATCGACCATCCTTTGCACGGGGCCGGGGAAGTGACGAAGAAGGATGGCGGGCTGTATCAGGTATTCTCTCCGTATTTCAAACAATGGCAGAAGCTCGACAAACCTTCCGTACGAAAGGTCGATGAATCAAAGCTTAAAAAGCATCTCGTGGACAGGACCGATTCATTCTCGGAAGGTAAGAAAAAGTACGAAGAGCTTACCGAGCAACCTCTTCTTGACTGGAAGCACGTCGGAGAACAGGCGGCAGACGAACGATTAACCTTCTTTTTGGATGAACCGGTCTATTATTATGAGGAAGATCGTGATTTTCCTTCCAAAGACGGGACAAGCCTGATGAGTCGTTACTTGAGGACCGGCGCAATTTCCCCACGTACCATCTATCACCGTGTAATGCAGGAGACGGATGGGCGGAAGCGTCAGGACGGTGTCGAGAGTTTCATCCGTGAACTTGCCTTCCGCGACTTTTATCATATGGTGTATTACAACCATCCGGATGCGGGAGATAAAGAGATTACAGAGAAATTCCGCGGCATTCCCTGGAATGAGGATGAAGAAATTTTCGAGCGATGGAAAGAGGCGGAGACGGGGTTCCCGTTCATCGATGCAGCGATACGCCAGCTGAATAAGACCGGCTGGATGCATAACCGGGCACGTATGGCAGTCGCTTCATTTTTGACGAAGGATCTGCTCGTCGACTGGAGAAAAGGAGAGCGTTATTTCCATCAGAAACTTGCTGATTACGAAGCGGCGTCGAATATCGGTGGATGGCAGTGGGCATCTTCCACTGGTACGGATGCTGTGCCGTATTTCCGTGTCTTCAACCCTGTGCGCCAGTCCGAGCGTTTCGACCCGCACGGAGAATACATCCGGACGTGGATTCCTGAACTTGAGGATGTACCGAAGAAATATATCCACCAGCCTCATAAAATGAGTGAAGAAGAGCAGAAGAAAGCCGGCTGCAAGATCGGGGAAGATTATCCAGAACCGATGGTGGATCATAAGAAAATGCGCGAACGCGCGATTGAAGTGTATAAGCAGCGGAAAGACTGAAGCCGAGAGAGGTTTCAGTCTTTCTTTTGCTGAATGTCTATACCAGTAAGTGAAAATTGGTATAGACAACTATATAACTAGATGATAAACTTTATGTAAAGCGTTTTCAATAAAGAGAGGAGTTTTTATAGTGTTAGCATTTCTGCAACGTATCGGAAAGTCACTGATGTTCCCGATTGCCACTTTGCCTGCAGCGGCTCTGTTACTGCGTCTTGGGATGGAAGATATGCTCGATATTCCATTTATCCAGGCAGCAGGAGGAAGTATCCTCGATAACTTGCCTCTGATATTCGGTATAGGGATCGCCATGGGATTCGCCAAAGATGGAGGAGGTGGCGCCGCCTTATCGGGGGCTATAGGTGTACTCGTATTAGAGGCTGGTGTCAAAGCTATTAATGAAGATATTGGTATGGGAGTATTTGCTGGAATTATCGCAGGTATAACAGCCGGTATGCTTTATAATCGCTTCCACGACATCAAGTTACCGGAATATTTATCGTTCTTCGGTGGGAAAAGGTTCGTGCCGATTATCACTTCAGCAGTCATGGTTCTGATTTCTTTTGTAATGGGTTATCTATGGGTTTATCCTCAGTATGCACTCGATGCTACGGCAGAATGGATCCTATCTTCTGGTGAACTTGGTGTAGGGATTTACGGGTTCTTGAACCGTCTTCTTATACCTGTAGGTCTTCACCATGTCATCAATGCCCTGATCTGGTTCGACTTCGGTACCTTCACGACAGAAGCAGGAAATGTAGTGAACGGCGAAATCAATCGTTTTCTACAGGGGGACCCGGAAGCCGGGTATTTCCTTGCCGGATTCTTCCCGGTGATGATGTTTGGTCTTCCGGCAGCGTGTCTTGCAATGTATGCGGCTGCTAAGAAAGAAAAGAAAGCGGCAGTCGGCGGTATGCTCGGTAGTATTGCTCTTACTTCTTTTCTTACAGGTGTCACGGAACCGATCGAGTTCTCGTTCATGTTCCTTGCCCCGCTACTGTATGTCGTACACGCTGCTTTGACCGGTGTTTCGATGGTAGTGGCCTATATGCTGGATGTTCGTCACGGATTCGGTTTTTCGGCAGGATTGATCGATTACCTGCTCAACTTCAACATAGCGGAGAACCCGCTGATTCTACTCGTGCTTGGTCTGTTCATGGGAGCGATCTACTTCATCGTGTTCTATACGTTGATTACGAAACTGGATCTGAAAACTCCTGGACGTGAAGACGAAGAAGAGGAAGAAGGAGAACAGGATCCTGTTTCTTCCGATTATGATGAAAAAGCGAGTGTGTTCATTGAAGCCCTTGGAGGCGAAGACAACATCAATTCCCTGGATTATTGCACAACGAGACTGAGACTGACATTGGAAGACAGAGAGAAAGTAGACGAGCAGACATTGAAGCGCCAGGGTTCCAGAGGAGTAATTCAAATCGGATCGAAAAACTTACACGTAGTCGTCGGTACAAGCGTCGAGTTTGTTGCTGAAGCGATGAGAAGGCAGATGAAGGACAAGTAAGGAGGAGTTCAGATGAGCATAGAGTATCAGAATGTACGGATTGTCCAAGCTGATCGAACGATAGAAAACGGATGCGTCCTTTTCGAAGGGACGACGATCACGGAAGTGGCTGAACAAAATTTGGATAAAGGAACGACGCTTCTCGACGGCCAGGGACTTACCCTTTTTCCGGGATTCATAGATGTACACGTCCATGGGGCGAATGGTCATGATGTAATGGATGCTACCCCGGAAGCGTTGCGTGGAATCGCTGAAGTACTCCCGGAAGAAGGGACGACCTCTTTTCTTGCGACGACGATGACACAAAGCAAAGAAGCGATTGAGCGAGCTTTGACGAATGCAGGTGCCTTTGATGCTGAATCCGTAACAGGAGCGGAGATGCTCGGCGTACATCTCGAAGGTCCGTTCATTGCAGAAGAGAAATCCGGAGCACAGCCTGTAGAGCATATTTTATCTCCTGCGGTTTCCACTTTTGAAGCTTGGAGAGAGTCGAGTAACGATAAGATAAAAATGGTCACGCTGGCCCCCGAAAAAGAAGGAGCGGACAAGCTGATCTCCCACCTGCGACAAGACGGGATCATCGCTTCCATAGGGCACACTTCCGCTACGTTCGACCAGGCGAAACAGGCTGTGGATAGAGGTGTCGGGCATGTCACTCATCTTTATAACCAGATGAGCGGTCTTCATCACAGGGACCCCGGAGTCGTCGGAGCAGCATTCACCGATCCACGTCTCATGGTGGAGCTGATTGTCGATCACATCCACTCGACGAAAGAAGCCGTACAGATCGCTTATCATCAAATCACCCATGAACGCCTATTGCTGATCACCGATGCGATGCGTGCCAAGTGTTTGAAGGAAGGCACGTACGACCTCGGAGGGCAGGACGTAACGGTGAAGGGGAAACAGGCCGTTTTGGAAGATGGAACACTTGCAGGAAGTATTCTGAAGTTCAAGGAAGCGGCTGGTCGTATGAAGGATCACTTGCATCTTTCTGATCAGGAGCTTCTATCCATCACTTCACTGAACGCTGCCCGGGAACTCGGCGTGGATGACCGGAAAGGCGAAATTGCTGCAGGGAAAGATGCAGACTTCGTACTCATCGACAGTGATTTCAACATTCAGGCAACCTGGGCAAGAGGCAGCCTGGTTTACGAAAGAGAGGGAGAGTCATGAAGGTGAAAGTCGTGAAAGATTATGAAGAAATGAGTCAGGAAGCTGCTTATTTCTTGGAAGATGAAGTGAAGAATAACCCTGCATCGAAACTGGGGCTCGCCACGGGCGGCACACCTCGCGGAACCTATCATCATCTGGTGAAAGGCTACAGGGAGCGCGGGGTGGATTATTCACAAGTGACCACATTCAACCTTGATGAATACGTCAATCTTCCGAGAAATCATGAACAGAGCTACCATACGTTTATGGAAAAGCATCTTTTCTCGCATATTCCGTTTCACGCCACCTACCTTCCGAATGGCCAAGCGGAAGATCTGGAGGCGGAATGCGCAGCATATGAGAAACTGATAGAAACCGAGGGCCCGCCGGACGTTCAACTCCTCGGTATCGGAGAGAACGGACATATCGGGTTCAATGAGCCTGGGGCCTCTTTCGGCAGCACTACTCATATAGCAGAACTGACAGACACGACACGGCAGGCCAACGCCAGATTCTTCTCGTCGTTGGAAGAAGTACCGAAGCAGGCGATTACGATGGGGATCTCCTCTATTTTAAAAAGTAAAAAGATTCTCCTGCTTGTCTCCGGATCTGCAAAAGAAGCCGCTATTGAGCGACTGTTGACCGGGGAAGTGGATGAAGGGTTCCCGGCTTCCGTCCTTTATCGACATGCGGATGTTACACTGATTGTGGATGAAGACGCTTATCGAAAGGATGTGGACGAAAGTGGTGGATAAAGAATCTCCGCTTCCGATGTATTATCAGATCGAAGAAGATATAAAGAAAAGGATCGACGAAGGTCTCTTCGAAGCAGGGAAGCCGATCCCCTCTGAACGGGAACTGTCCGAACAGTATGAAGTGAGCCGGATGACTGTGCGGCAGGCGATCTCCAACATGGTGAGGAACCGTCTCCTTTACAGGGAGAAGGGGCGCGGTACATTTGTGGCCGAAAAGAAATTCGAACAGCCTCTCGAAGGGGTTACGAGCTTCAGTGAAGATATGAAACGTCGCGGCCTTTCTCCCCACAACGAACTTCTTTTGTTTGAAAAAAGAAAGCCAGATGAAACGACGGGGGAGCTGCTCGGGTTAGAAGCGGAAGACGTGTATTACCTGAAACGGATTCGCTATGCGGACGGGGAACCGATGGCTGTCGAAGAAACGTTCATCCCGGTTCGTCTGTTTCCGGAGCTTACGGAAAAAATATTTGAAGAAATGTCTTTTTATGAATACATCGAAACGAAAACGGATGTCTCCATCCACCGCGCCCGTCAGACGATAGAAGCGGGAATCGCCGAAAAAGAAGAAGCAGAACCTTTGGCGATCGAAGAAGGAGCGGCCATTCTTCAGATCGAGCGAATCGGCTACCTGACCACAGGCGTACCATTTGAACGGAACATCTCCACCTACCGCAGCGACCGGTATAAATTCATCAGTGACATGTATCGTAATTGAAAAGCTAAGACACCTTGCTCAGCCCTTTTCGCATAAGCAAAAATCAGCCTAAAGAAGCGCTCTTCTTCTTTATGGATGGTTTTTGCTTATGTCGCTAAGGGCAAGGTGTCTTAGCTAGACAAGTAAAGAAAAGCGGCAGGCGCCGTTTAGAAATACTGGCATAAGTAGACCGGTCAGACAAAAGTGTTCTTTCTTTTTCTGATCCGGTCTACTTATGCCACGAATTTCTGGTGCCTGGAGCTGGACAAGAAAAGCGGAAACCTCAGCTTGCGGTACAATCGAGCAGAAAATTCTTCCGTGAGTGTCGCGCAAGCAAGGATAAAGGGATCCAATATCTTAAAATACCTGAAGAACACCCCGTTTTCTCATAACTAAAAATACTTTCGTGCTTTTTACGGGTAAAGTGTTGAAATTTTGTCGAAACCTTGCGATAATTATTTCAATTCACAAATTGTCATACAATTTCTCTGAATAGTCTGGTCCAGAAGGGGTGGTTCCGATGAAGATCATGACTCAATTGTGGATGGATGAGAGGCATCGTGTCGGCATTTTAGAGAGAGAAGACGGAATGCTCGGAAAAACATATCATCCGATTGAAATAATAGATAGAGAAAAACGTGAATTCTCTATCATCGGAAACAAATGGTTCACTACTTACAATGGAGCCCGGCAATTCTTCCGTCACGAAACGAATGACTATGTCGTTCAGGGACGAATGAAGAAGGTGGATGTCACCATCAAAATCGAAACATTCGTTCTTACGGATTGACCGGTGTCAAGAATGCCTCTGTGCTAAAAGCGCGAGGCTTTTTTTGATAAGGGGAGAAAAGATGCAGGAAAGTTGTCAGATGATTCTATCATGAATTTCTGATAAGATAGAAAAGGTAACAGTTTAGTGTAATTACTTGTGAAAGGGATTACATAAATGGAAAAGCTGAAGTACCCTGCTTAGAAACTTCAGCCATAAGTAGACAGGTCAGACAAAAGCGCTTTTCCTTTTTTTGATCCTGTCTACTTATGGCTCGAGTTTCTGGGTACTGAAGCTAGACAGTATAGAAATGTGAAGCACCCCGCTTAAAAACGAACAAAAAACAGAGAAACTTTGAGAAAGAATAATAAAAAAGGAAGCGATTTTATGAAACTATGGATGAGAAAGCTATTTGTTACGCTCGTAGCGATCATGACCCTTGGTCTCTACATTCCTCCGGCACAGATCAACCCGGAAGCTTCGGAGAAAGAACAGGTATCGGGTCCGGTGGAAACAGAGACGGAAGAAACGGAAGCCTTCCTTGCCCCGGTAACGGTTGAAGATCTGACAGAACGGGCGAAGGAGCAGACGATAGCGAAACTGGGCCCTCGGATCGGAGCGAAAGTGGAAGATGAAGTCATCGAAGAGATCTTCCCGCAGATCGAAACGGTCATCGAGTCCTTCGTGGATGACGGAAATGTCCCGATGTACGAGATAACGGAAGATCCTTCTGCCGGCTACGGGGAACGTATTTTCAATCTGATTCATGGGCAAACAGGAGAAGAGCTGGCGAGATTTCACGTCCGCAGGGATTTGCGACCAGGGGAAGGATACTGGTTTAACTTCCACTATCACGTGAAAGAAGATGGGTATGAGACCCATCACCCATTAGGGGAAATTTATTGGGACAAAAACACACCACCAAAGTGGATGTCTTAGGAGGTAGAAGATGAACACATTTCAGGAACAGCTGGAGCAATATGCAGACGTGGCGCTGCAAAAAGGGATCAACATACAGGAAGGTCAGGGGGTCATCATCAATGCACCGATTGAAGCTTCCGACTTTGTTCATATATTGACGGCGAAAGCATACGGTCGCGGTGCGAAGGACGTTTATGTCCAGTGGGGAGATAACGTTCTCACCTATATGAAAATGAAAAATGCGAGCGAAGAAGTGATTTCGAATTTCCCTCGTTGGCGCGCACAGGGACTTGAAGAGATGGCGAAAGACGGATATTCGGTCGTAAATGTCTATGGTCCGGACCCGGATCTTTTGAAAGACATCGACTCTGAGCGTGTAGCGAAAGCGAATAAAGCAAGCGCAGAAGCTCTCACGACTTACCGGGATTACATTATGGAAGATAAAATTACGTGGACGATCGTAGCTTTCCCTCATCCGGATTGGGCGAAGAAACTCTTCCCGAACGATCCGGTTCCTCTCGCACAGGATAAGCTGTGGGAACAGATTTTCCATATTACCCGTATCGACAGAAAAGATCCACTTAAGGCTTGGGACGAGCATAACGAACAACTCCGTCAGGCTCGGGAACGTCTTAATAAGAAGCAGTTCAAGAAGCTCCATTACAAAGCGCCGGGCACAGATCTGACGATTGAACTCGTGAACGATCATGTCTGGGCCGGCGGTGCTGCTGAGTCGACAGATGGAGTAACGTTCAACCCGAATATGCCGACCGAGGAAGTATTCACCATGCCGCATAAGTACGGAGTGAACGGTACGGTTCGAAGTACGATGCCACTCAACTACGATGGCAATCTGATTGAGGACTTCTCCCTTACGTTTGAAGATGGAAAAGTAGTCGATTATCAAGCGGAATCCGGAGAAGAATCTCTGAAATATCTCCTCGAAACGGATGAAGGAGCCAAACGTCTCGGAGAGGTAGCTCTAGTGCCGGTGGAATCCCCGATTTCACAGTCCGGGCACGTTTTCTACAACACCCTCTTTGATGAGAATGCTTCCTGTCACATTGCACTCGGGAAAGCTTATCCGACCAACGTGAAAGACGGCACTTCCATGAGTGAAGAACAACGTGATGAGCACGGTGTGAATGACAGTCTGGTCCATGAAGATTTCATGATCGGATCTGCTGAGCTTGATATCGATGGTGAACATGAAGACGGTACCTATGAACCTGTTTTCAGAAACGGGACATGGGCCGGAGATTTTAAAAAATAAGATAGAATGATTGACCTGCAGGAAAAATGGATCCTGCAGGTTTTTTTAGTGGATAGATTAGAGATGAATGAATCCGGTGTAAGCTTAAATGGGACGTTCTGGTTTCTTATTACAAGATGATTAAATTCGATTAACATTATTTTGAATAACAACAAAAGAGGGTAGAACACGTAGTAGAATGTTTGAAGAAAGATTAGAAGAAGGTGAGGGGAAAGCGAATGAAGCGCGATGCTTTCTTTGATAATGCGAAATTGTTTTTGATAATACTTGTTGTTTTCGGTCACGCGATGCAGCCGATGACAAAGGACTCCGAGTTCATGTACAGCCTTTATACATTCATTTATACGTTCCACATGCCTGCGTTCATCTTACTGGCCGGTTTTTTCGCTAAGGGTGCGAAGGATAAAGATTACGTATTGCAACTCGCGAAAAAACTGCTGTTGCCTTATTTTCTATTCCAGGCCGTCTACAGCGGCTACTATTACGCGCTTGGGGATGACAGCTGGTACAATGGTTTCTTTCATCCACATTGGGCGCTGTGGTTTTTGATCAGCCTGTTCTGCTGGCATATGCTTCTCATCGGTTTCAAGAAGCTTCCGCCACTTCTGGGCATTCTCATTTCTCTGGAGCTGGGTCTGATTGTCGGCTACTTCAGTGAAATTGGTCATACGTACAGTCTGTCCCGGACGTTTGTATTTTTCCCGTTCTTTCTTGCCGGGTACTGGCTGACGAAAGAACAAGTGAAGAAATGGCAGGGGACCTCTGTAAGGATTGCTTCTCTGGGAGTTATGGGTGTGGTAGCAACGTGCATCGTTCTGTTCCCTGAGTTCAGTTCGGGATGGTTGCTCGGTTCGAAATCCTACGCAACACTCGGTATTCCGGGAGCAGGGGGATGGTTCCGTCTCGGTGTTTACGTGCTCGCCTCAGTGATGACGGTTGCAGTGTTATCATGGGTGCCGAGCAAAGAATTTTCATTTACGAAGCTCGGCCGACGGACGCTTTACGTGTATTTGTTGCATGGCTTCTTTATCCAGTTCTTCCGCAAAATCGACTTATTCACGTATACCCATTGGTTGGATATTGTAGGAGTTTTCGTCGTGTCTATAGGTATCGTGTATGTGCTGTCGTCGAAGTCAACGATGACTCTTGCCCGGCCTCTCATCGAAGCGAAATTGCCACGGTTCAGAACAAAAGTGAAAGCATAGAAAGAAGGAGTCCTTCTCTCTTTTCGGGGGAGAGGAGACTTCTTCTTTTTTAATTGAAGTAAGTTTTTACGACAGTTTTCTGGGAGATTTATAAAAAAGTGGACCATAAAAATGGATATTCGACAATTTTTCCGAAGATGTTATGCAGAATCATCTGAAACAAAAAAATATGCTACGTTTCCAGACATTTCAATGTCAGGAACGTAGCATTTCTTCTGCTTTCATGTCTACTTATGGCTGAGGTTTCTAAGCGGGGTGCTTACGCTTTTCCATTCAATAACTACGAGCGCCGAGGTAGCGTGTTTTCCAATAGTTCATGTCCATGGAGCTTACGGTTACACCCGAAGAGGACCCGGCATGGATGAACATGTCGTCTCCCAGGTAGATTCCCGCGTGGGAGGGGCCTTTTTTATACGTTTCAAAGAATACAAGATCTCCGATAGATGGAGAAGAGACGGGGGTTCCCTGTTGGTGGATGGAGGCTACCGTTCTCGGGATGGAGACTCCGTTTTTCCCGAAGGCATACTTAAGGAACCCGCTGCAGTCGAAGCCCTCCTCAGGAGTGTTGCCTCCCCATACGTAAGGAACTCCCATATGTACCTTTGCCGTGCTGATGATGTCTGAGGCCGGGAACGAGGACGTCGCTTCCTGGTGATTCTCTTTTGTTTTCTCCAGCAACAGTCTCTGGCCGACACGGATCGTCGTGTCTTTCAGGTTGTTCAGTTCCCGGAGGGCAGGGACCGGAACTTTGAACTTCTGACTGATCGTCCATAAGCTTTCTCCCGGTTGCACCTCATAGGAAGTGACGCTGACTTTCTCTTCTTCATGAGAAGGTTTCGGAGCGGAAGTACCTTTGGTTACCTGAAGGGCTTGGCCGACATGGATCGTATCTGTCTCCAGGTCGTTCCATTTCTTCAGGTCTTTCACTCTCATGCCAAGGGTTTGTGCAATTTTCGAAAGACTGTCTCCTCTTCGTACAATGTATGTATGAGAAGGGCCCGGGGTTGGAGACGCCACAGGTTTCTCTTCCTTCTGTACGGTTCCTGAACCGGAAAGCTTCAGTTTCTGTCCCACGTAAATCGTGTCTGAGGTGAGGTTGTTCCATTTCTTCAACTGTCGGACTGTGGTGTCATAAGTGCCTGCGATTTTGGATAAATAGTCTCCCGCCTCTACTTCATAGACCGAAGGAGAGGACGGAGAAGGGGATGCGGTTACCCCTGTCTCCTCTTTCACCCTGAGTTTTTGACCCGGATGGATCGTCGTTGCTGCGAGGTCGTTCCAGGCCATCAGCTGGTCGACGGATATCCCGTTCGTAGAGGCGATTTTCCAAAGAGAATCTCCCTGTTCGACTTCGACGGTATCCGCCTCCACGGTTGTGGCACCGAATCCGGTAATTCCCATCATGACAAATGCAGAAACCATTTTCTTTTTCATGCACTTCTTCCTTCCTGTGAAGAGTTTAGAAAAGCAAATGAGCAATGAATGCAATAATCGGTAAGCTGATGATGGTACGTTCTAAGAAGATGATGAACAGATCTTTCATACCGACCGGTACTTTCGAGCCGAGGAGCAGTCCCCCGACTTCGGACATATAGATCAATTGAGTAACAGATAGAGCTGCGATGACGAAACGGGTCATTTCACTTTCGATGGAAGCCCCGATAATCGCCGGCAGGAACATATCCGCAAAACCGATAAGGATCGTCTCGGAAGCTGCCTGAGCTGATGGAATCTGCAGAAGTTCAAGAATCGGGATGAAAGGTACCCCGAGCCATGTGAACAATGGCGTGAATTCAGCGAGTACAAGCGCAATGGTACCGAGAGCCATAACGATAGGAGCTACCCCCATCCACATATCGAGGATGTTCTGTGCCCCGTTTTTGAAGAATCCTGCAAGCCCCGGAGACTGACTCCCCTGTTTGACGGCCTGTTGATAGCCATAAGTGAAGGCGTTGTGTTCCTTTGGTGTCTGGTCACCACGTACACGTGGTTCTTCCGTGACGAAGGTATCCGGCTTTTTAGAAAGCGGCGGAATACGCGGCATGATCAGCGCAGTGATCACACCAGTCAAAACGATTGTCCCATATAAAGGTACGAACATGCTGCCGAGGCCGAGTTCTTCGATTACGACGATAGTGAACGTAATGGACACGACAGAGAACGTCGTCCCGATGACGGCGGCTTCACGTTTCGTATAATATCCTTCTTCGTATTGCTTACTGGTCAGGAGTACACCGATGGTTCCGTCTCCAAGCCATGAAGCGAGAGAGTCGATGGACGAGCGTCCGGGAAGGGTGAATAACGGACGCATGATTTTCGTTAATAGTATCCCGAACAGCTCTAAAAGACCATAGTTCAATAGAAGTGGTAAGAATAGCCCGGCGAACAGGAAGACAGTGAACAGCACATGGAGAAGCGAGTCCAGCAGAAGGCCTCCCGTGACATCTGAAATGATAGCTTCCGGTCCTACCTGGAAGTACACCATGAGAGCAAAAATCATCCCCAGTACCCGGACTATGGTCCAGAAAGGAGTGACATCCAAAAGGGAAGTGAAAAACGGAGATGATTTCACGACGTTTCTGCCTCCCGCCTTCACCCATAGTGTAAGTACAGCCGTCAGAGTGATGATGAAGGTCATGATCAGAGACAAGTAGTCTTTGAGTGCTGATTCGAGCCATCCGGCGAATATAGCGACAAGGATCGTCATCGATTCTCCGGAAGGAATAGGAATCATGAATAATAAAATACCGATAAGAGAAGGTATAATGAACCGTAAATGTGCGGATGTTGGATATTTTTGATTGTTCATGTTGATCGCTCCTAAAAGATGAGTATAATTATGCAACAGAATAGATTTTAATACATCATTGATTCTTTGCCAAGGATTAATTTCCCCCTTTATGTTATTCGGCACGGGGAACAGGGAATCCTTCTGAATAGACAGAATTTTTATGAAGCGGAGGAGGGGTATCTTGAATTTTGAACAAAAGCCGAAAATCGCGATCAGCGAAGATATAAAAGAACAGGATGAATGGATCGAGCGCTTGAAAGAAGAAGTCGAACTTACGGAAGGAGGTCGCGTGGAAGGGACGGTCACGAGGTCGCTTCTCGAGAAGGCTGGAGAAGAAGAGTGGGACCATTTCTGGACGAAGGTGTTCACGCTGCACCGGATGCGGCAGACACTTTATGGCGGTTCAAAAAGGGAACTGTTCGATTTCCAGTCTTACCATAAATATTTACTCATGGCCTATTCCCCGAACATCCAGAAACAATCAGGCAGACTCCTGGCGCGGGGCGAAGAAGTGCCGTTTTATGAACTTGCCGAAGAATACAGTCAGTTACTGGAGAAAGCGATGGATCACGTACCCACGAGGGAGCGGCATGTCAATGCCTGTCAGCACATCGCGGGACATGTGAAGAGGAAATTGACGCAGGAAGAAAAAGAACTGCTCCAATATAAATTAGAGCAGTACGTAGCTGGTGATCTATCCCTTCAGAAAGTCAGAAAGCTTTTGAGGGAATGGGCACATAAATACGGGGATCATTACATTGCAACTCAAGCCTATCTCCATCCTCATCCTTTTACGTCTGTGTAATGGCGCACTATACGGTCAACAGAACTTCCGTAAGCTTCCCCGAACAAGTTGAGATGAACGAGGAGGTAGAAGAGCTGATACAGCGGTTTGACTTCTTCGTAATAATCAGGCAGAGGAGCTTTCCGCTGATAGCTCTCATAAAACGTGCGGGAATAGCCGCCGAACAATTCGGTGAAGGCGATATCCATAAGGCGGTCTCCATACAGAACAGATGGATCGATCAGATAGGGAGTCTCTCCCGGGCCCGAAACCCAGTTCCCTCCCCACAGATCCCCGTGTAAAAGAGAGCTTCCCGGGTCGTTCGGGAGAAAGGCATCAAGGTTATCCATCAGCTGGCGGAGGCCTTGTTTTCTATTAGCGGGAAGTCTGCCTTTCTCTTCCGCCAACTGAAATTGTGGAAGAAGTCGTTGATCGCGGTAGTATTCCACCCATGAAGAAACCATGCTGTTTTTCTGGTCGAGTTCGCCGACGAATGTAGGCTGGTCGAATCCGTACCCCTGACCTGTAGCCTGATGCATACGTGCAAGTCCCTCGCCGAGTCGCTGTTCTGATCTCGGGGTAGGGGCTTCTTTTTTGATATGTTCAAGGACGAGATAAGCATCTCCCGTTCCGCTTTCCGTGTCGTAATAATAGACCTCGGGGACGTGGACCGTTTCTGTGTCTCTGATCAGTTGAAGGCCTCGGGCTTCTGCCTGGAAAAAATGCGAAGGTACGTTGCTGTTTCGCTTGATAAAATAGTTCTCCTGTTCCGTTTCTACGTGAAACGCATCATTGATATCTCCTCCACTGACAGATCTTTTGTGCAGAATCTGGGAGGGATCTCCGATGTGTTGAAGGATTTTTTCCAATGTCGGCAAGGGATCATCTCCTTTAATGAATGAGTGTGGGAGGTGGCTGTTTCTCAATGGTTTTATTGTAGGCATAAATCGTATGCCATTCTTCGAATCCGATTCGCCTGTACAGGCTCTCGGCGGCTCTGTTCGTTTCCCTTACGGATATGGTGATATAGGAGAAGTTCATTTCTTCAAAACCGATAGCAAGCGCATATTCAAGAAGAGCAGTGCCGATCCCTTCTCCCTGTTCACCCTGGGTCACGTTCACGAAGCATATTTCCCCTTCTTCTTCCGGCAGTATCGTTTCCAGGTACACGTATCCGGAAAGCTCTCCTTCTTCGAAATATCCGAATAGCCGGTTCCCTTGCTGATAAGAGAGATCGAGCATCTGTTTCGTTTCGTAATAAGCCCCGTCCGGGTGAAGCGCATCGAGCTCTTTGTAATGTTCTTCATCGACAGGTGCAATGGAACTGCTCGAAGAAAAGGATGGGGTGAATGCTTTTTCTGTAAGAAGCAGTGTCTTTTCAATATTATAGAGCTCGAATTCATGATGTTCCGCAAAAGCCAGCAGCTCCGCATTGACATCGAAACAGGCCATTTTCGCGGCATTGAAGTACATCTCCAATGTCAGCGAAGCCTTTTGCCAAAGTTTCTCGATAATGAAGCTTTCCTGTCTGGTGGCGATCGGTCCGAGAAGACGGCATACCCTTTGTTCAAAGAAGGGAAGGATGCCGAGGAATCCGATGATTTCGTCACCGTCCCAGGCTACAAATGCGAACGGGTCATTAAGCTGGGTGAGGCCCCATATCTGTTCGAAGATCTCTTTTGGATCGGAGGCGAGCCAGGCGACGAAATGCTTATCCTCTTCATTCATCTGGTGCAGCCATTCCGCTACGGGTCGGAGGTCTTTGACTTCGAGTTCTTTTATCATCAAGGAAATCCCTTCCTTTCTATGTATAGGTCTATTTCTATCATGTCAAAAATGAGTGCAAAAGGAAAGCGGGGAGGGACCTTCGCCTGACACGAAGAAAAGCCAGCCGGGGAGGGTATTGCACCCCGGAAGTTAGAGTAAAAAATCTAATTTCCGGGGTGTTTTTTATGTCAAAGTATAGTGAGGAATTTAAATTGAAGGTGGTAAGGGAATATCTCCAAGGTCCTCTAGGGTACATTTTACTAGCTGAAAGATACTCTATCCCTAGTGAAACCCCAATAAAAAATTGGGTCCGAGCGTATAAAGCTTTTGGAGAAGAAGGGCTAAAAAAGAGACATTCCAGACAAGTATACTCTGTCCAATTCAAGCTGGATGTATTAAACTTTAAGAAACAAACAGGCGCTTCTCACCAGGAGACTGCGATTGCCTTCCGCTTAAATAATCCTTCGTTAG
>NZ_FNEV01000002.1 GCF_900100295.1 Salimicrobium halophilum | reverse complement strand
CGAAGGATTATTTAAGCGGAAGGCAATCGCAGTCTCCTGGTGAGAAGCGCCTGTTTGTTTCTTAAAGTTTAATACATCCAGCTTGAATTGGACAGAGTATACTTGTCTGGAATGTCTCTTTTTTAGCCCTTCTTCTCCAAAAGCTTTATACGCTCGGACCCAATTTTTTATTGGGGTTTCACTAGGGATAGAGTATCTTTCAGCTAGTAAAATGTACCCTAGAGGACCTTGGAGATATTCCCTTACCACCTTCAATTTAAATTCCTCACTATACTTTGACATAAAAAACACCCCGGAAATTAGATTTTTTACTCTAACTTCCGGGGTGCAATACCAAATGGCCGGTCTTTCTTACTGACGGATTCACTAACGGTATTTATTTCAGCAGGCCGACTTCATACACAGCCCTCGCCAGCCCGCCTTCTGCTACATCAGTTGTCACATAATCGCTTACTGCTTTCACTTCAGGCACCGCATTCCCCATAGCGACTCCCGTACCGACTTCCTGAATCATTTCGATGTCATTCAACCCGTCTCCGAACGCGTAGACATCTTTCATGTCTATATCAGCCGCTTCAATGAGTTTACGGATACCTTCAGCTTTAGATCCTCCGCGTGGAATGATGTCACAGGAATATCTATGCCACCTTATATAATCAAAAGCTTTATGGGACTCCCGGTAACTATCGATCTCATCTCCTTCACAAAATAAGAGGGACTGATACATCTCCCTTTTTTCATGATATTTCTCATCTACTGAGGGATAGTCGAAATGGAGGGACTCGAGTGCTTTTTTGATTCGACCGCTTGCAGGACGAGTTGCCTTCATCGTCTCTTCATTCATGAATACCACCGGATGATTATTAGAGATGGCCTTTTCATAAAGGGAATCAAGTTCCTCATGATTGAGTGGGTTCTTATAGACAGGTGTGCCTTCGAGCACTACATACTGACCATTGAAACTGATGAATGAATCGATACCGAGTTGATCCCTTATCGCTTCATGCATAAAAGGAGCACGCCCGGTAGCTATCGCACAGTAGACACCCTCTTTCTGCAGCTTATTGATCGTTTCCAGTGTCGATGTTGGCAGGTTTTTATTGTGGTCTAATAATGTGCCGTCTATATCAAAAAAAGCTAGTTTTTTCGTCATTCTCTCTCCTCCTGGCTTAAATATTGAACTGATGGATATACTTTAGCATGAGTTCTCTTTTTTGGAAAGAACGGTGCTACGGGGTCAGTTACAGTAGTGAAACAAGAAAAAGTTTCCGCATCGGACCAACTTAATTGTTTCATTATGAAGAAAACCGTATTATACTATAAGTAACAGGGATTGGGCGGTCATACGTTTTGATAACAGTTTTCTTCCATTAGGTTGAAGGGAGATGGACGCTATGATGAAGCGTTTAAGAAGAAAGCTAAAAAAACGTTGGAAACGAATAGTTGAGAGAAAAATGTATGCTTAATACTGATGGAATTCCGGAACAAACGTGCGAACAATGAAACTTAGATTTTAGAGGAGAGATAGAAAACATGATATTCAAAGTGTATTATCAGGAACTTCCTGAAGAAGTTCCTGTACGAGAGCGTACAGATGCGATGTACGTAGAAGCAGAAACAGAACGTGAAGTGCGCACCAAATTAGCCGATAAGAACGTTAATATTGAATATATTCAAGTGTTAAGTGAGGAACACTATGAATATGAAGTTCAAAACGATGATTTCAGAGTGGAGTCTTACTAACACATGAAATTCGTAAAAAACGACCAGACAGCCGTCTTCGCACTGGGCGGACTTGGTGAAATCGGCAAAAATACGTATGGCATCCAATTTCAAGACGAAATTATCCTCATTGATGCAGGAATCAAATTCCCGGAAGACGAGTTATTGGGAATTGACTATGTAATCCCAGATTATACGTACTTGATCCAGAATCAGGATAAAATCAAAGGACTTTTCATCACGCATGGACACGAAGACCATATCGGCGGTGTTCCGTATCTTCTGCGTGAATTGAACATTCCTGTTTATGCCGGAAAGCTCGCAGCAGGTCTTTTGAGAAACAAGCTGGACGAGCATAAACTGTTACGAAATACAACATTGCACGAAATTCAGGAAGATGATGTAATCAAGTTCCGCAAAACTTCGGTTTCTTTCTTCCGGACGACGCACAGTATTCCGGATTCGTTCGGAATCGTCGTAAAAACACCTCCAGGTAACATCGTTCATACTGGTGATTTCAAATTCGATTTCACTCCTGTAGGAGAGCCTGCTAATATCGCACGTATGGCTGAGATAGGCAAAGAAGGAGTTCTTGCCCTGCTTTCCGATAGTACGAACGCAGAAGTTCCGGGATTCACTAAATCAGAGCGAGTCGTTGGCGAGAACATCGACAACATTTTCTCGAAGGCTAAAGGACGGCTGATTTTTGCAACTTTCGCTTCTAACATTTACCGTCTTCAGCAAATGGTTGAAGGTGCAGTGAAACATAACCGTAAAGTAGCAGTATTTGGAAGAAGCATGGAGTCATCCATCCGTATCGGCCAGGAGCTGGGATACATTCGCGCTCCAAAAGATACATTTATCGACGCCCATGAAATCAACCGTCTCCCAGCCCATGAAGTGACCATCCTGTGCACCGGATCCCAAGGTGAACCGATGGCCGCATTATCAAGAATCGCTAACGGTACACACCGTCAGATTCAAATCATCCCTAATGACACTGTCGTGTTCTCATCTTCCCCAATCCCTGGAAACACGATCAGTGTCGGCAGGACGATCAACAAACTATATCGCGCAGGAGCGGAAGTCATCCATGGTCCGCTAAGTGATATCCACACTTCCGGTCACGGTAGTCAGGAAGAAATGAAGCTGATGCTCCGATTAATTCAGCCGAAGTTCTTCATGCCGATCCACGGTGAATATCGCATGCTCAAAGAACATGCGAATTTGAGTCAGGACTGTGATGTAGACCCTGATAACACATTCGTCATGGATAACGGTGACGTTCTTGCCCTTGGCAAAGATGAAGCGATGGTTGCCGGCAAAATCCCATCCGGTTCCGTTTACGTAGACGGTAGTGGTATCGGGGACATCGGTAATATCGTACTTCGCGATCGCCGGATTCTTTCTGAAGAAGGTCTCGTCATTGTGGTAGTCAGCATTGACATGAAAGAGTTCCAAATCGCTTCCGGCCCGGACATCATTTCACGTGGCTTCGTTTACATGAGAGAGTCTGAAGACCTTATCAAGGATGCTCAGAAACTTGTTACCAAACATGTAAATAAAGTAATGGAACGCCGGACGACTCAATGGTCCGAAATCAAAAATGAAATCACCGATACGATTGCTCCGTTCTTGTTCGAAAAAACGAAGCGACGTCCGATGATTCTTCCTATCATCATGGAAGTATAAGAAAAAGCTGCGGAGTAATGTCCGCAGCTTTTTTTCATTTGCATGTACTTTTTAATCATCTTCCACGACCAAGTTCTTCTCGAAGCGACTGATATCCTTATCCGCTCCTATAACAATCAGGACATCACTCTCTGCGATTTTCTCTGTAGCCATAGGAGAGACGATGATATCACGGTCGCGTTTTATCGCTACTACGTTACACCCATACTGAGCACGGATGTCCAGATCGATCAGGGACTTGCCGCTCATCTTACTCCCCGCTTTGACTTCCACCACACTATGATCGTCAGAGAGTTCAATGTAATCAAGGATATTGTTCGATATGATATTATGGGCGATTCTTCTCCCCATATCCCTTTCAGGGTGCACGACGTGGTCCGCGCCTATTTTATTCAACACTTTTTCATGGTAATCATTCTGAGCTTTAACAGTCAGCGTTTTGATCCCCAATTCTTTCAATATAAGCGTCGTGAGGATACTGGCATGGATATTGTCTCCGATGGCGACGATGACATGATCGATATTACGGATCCCCAGTTCCTTTAACACACTTTCGTCCGTCGAATCAGCAATGACCGCGTGAGACGCTATATCTTTAAATTCATTCACTTTGTCTTCATCTGTATCAATGGCCAGAACGTTCATCCCTTCCTGGCTCAGTTCCCGGCAGATACTGCCTCCGAATCGTCCTAAACCGACGACTGCAAATTCTCTTTTCATCTGTACGACCTCCTTTTCCTTGCTTATTATCTCAAAAAAATAAAGGAAGGGCGAGCCCCTCCTTTATTTTTTCCCTTTTACATAATCCGCATCGAATAAAAACATCCGCATCAGCAGAATAAGGGATGGAATTAGAAGAAAAAGTCCTGCGATGAACACGATGACTAAAGCCAATCCCATGGTGTCCGGTGTGACACTCTCCGAAATTGTTACATGTGGATAGAGAAGGTACGGTAGTTTGGATATCCCATACCCTAGAAATGCGAAGAAGAACTGGAACATAACAGCAATGAATGCCCATCCGTAAAACCTCTCACTGTAAACGAGGAATACAGCAATCAGGTAAAAGAAGACACTCAGACCGAACATCCACCAGTAATCAAACATTCGGTTGAAATGTTCCGGGTTATGCTGACTGAGAGCAATAAACACAGTCATACTCGCTATAATCGTAGGTATACTCCAAAACAACGCATACTTCCTTACTAGACTGAGTGCGCCTTCATCATCCGCTCTGCCTGCATAATAAGTGAGGAACATGGAACTGATATACAATACAGAAACGACCGCGAGGAACACGACACCCCATGAATAAGGATTGAGCAGCAACTCACCGAACTGCAATCTTACATCGTCATCTGTCACATTGAGAAAACCGCCTTCGGAGATAGTCAGTGCTGTTGAAAGCGACGCGGGAATAAACAACCCGGTGGCGCCATATAAAAACATGTACACAGAATTGTTTTTCGAACCATAGCTTTCAAACGCATAAAACGAACCGCGAATAGCAAGAAGTACGATAGCTATACTCCCCGGAACCAATAGCGCCTGCCCGAAGTAATAAGCCATGTCCGGGAAGAACCCGACGAGTCCGACGAAAAAGAATACGAAGAATACGTTGGTCACTTCCCATACCGGTGATAAATAGCGTGAGATCAACTTATTCATAATGTGATCTTTATTTGTGATCCGCGCGTAATACGCAAAGAACCCTGCGCCAAAATCGATAGATGCTACAATCAGGTAACCATAGAGGAAAATCCAGAGGACGGTGATTCCTATATATTCATATCCCATCATCGCTTCCCTCCTTCATCGACTTCTTTATACAGATGCTCCAGTTCAAGTTCTGCCGGGTGATCTTTGAACATTTTTCTTAACACCACGAGCACTCCGACACCCAGAACGAAGTAGAGCAGGAAGAACAAGAGGAACATCCACCCCACATTCGGGGAAGTGGTAGCTCCTTCCGCAACAGTCATGAATCCTCGTAAAATCCACGGCTGACGACCGATCTCTGCATAGATCCACCCGAATTCTATAGCCAGCATCGAAAGAGGACCTATAGCCGCCACGGCCCACAACATCCACTTCTGATAAGGGTTCCATCGTTTCACGTAAGTCAAAAGCACATAGAGAAAGCTGATGCCGAGCACAAGGAATCCTATAGAAACCATCAGGTCGAAGATGTAATGGATCCAAAGTGGCGGTTCTTCGTCATCAGGAATCTGATCGAGTCCCGTCACTTCTGCATTGAAATCACCATAGGCGAGGAAACTGAGCATATTCGGCAATCTTATCGCACCGGTGATTTCGTTATCTTCATTCAGCGTACCGAAAACGACAAGGTCTGCCCCTTTCTCCGTTTCAAAATGCCATTCTCCTGCAGCCAGCTTCTCCGGCTGGTGCTCAGCAAGAAACTTGGCTGACAGATCCCCGGCTATAGCCGTAGAGACAGAGAAGACTAAAGCAGCTGTTACGGTTAGCTTGAGTGCACGTTTCGCATATTCCTGGTCACGCTTCACCAAGTAAGTGATTGCAGCAATCGTAGCAAGAATCGCTGCAGACGTCATATAGGCTGACGACACGACGTGAAACACTTTCGTAGGTGTTGCAGGGTTGAACATGGCAGCAATAGGATTAATGGCTGTTATTACACCATCTTCCATATCGAAGCCTGCCGGTGTGTTCATGAATGCGTTGACAGTAGTGATGAAAAATGCAGACAATGTTCCCCCGATGATAATCGGCAAAGATAATAGCCAGTGCGTCATCGGGTTTTTGAAACGATCCCATGTATAGAGGTACGCCCCAAGGAAAATCGCCTCGAAAAAGAACGCGAATGTCTCCATGAATAATGGAAGAGCAATCACCTTACCTGCCAGCTGCATGAAACTCGGCCAAAGCAGTGATAATTGCAGGCCGATAGCTGTTCCTGTTACAACCCCGACAGCTACGATGATCGTAAAACCCCTGGCCCATCTCTTGGCCATAAGTGAATAATAACGATCCTTTTTCTTGATACCGATCAATTCCGCTAAGGATATCATAACGGGTACACCTACGCCGATAGTGGCGAAGATGATATGAAAGATAAGCGTCATAGCTGTAAGCATTCGGCTAAGCATGACGGAATCCAGTTCGATCATTACAGAATCCCCCTTTATCTTTTTCCAGTGTAATCGAAACAGATACGAAATAAACACGGAAAGGATGACAACTTTGTGACACATTTCACAAATGAAGATTATGGGTACACTATACCTTATCGGACGTAATTATGTCTAATAAGATACCCTGCGCCCTTTCTTTTCAAACAAAAAAACTGCCGGTCTCCCGGCAGTCTACATAGCATCAAGCATTTGGAATTGAGACTTTACAAGCTCGTAATATTCTCCCTGTCTATTCATCAACTCGTCATGGGACCCTTCTTCAAGAATTTCCCCATGTTCCAATACGAATATTTTGTCCGCCTCGCGTATCGTGGATAGACGGTGAGCAATCATGATCGCCGTGCGACCTTCCAAAAGTTTATTCAGGGCTTCCTGGATTTTCATTTCTGTCTCCGTATCGATACTTGATGTGGCTTCATCAAGTATGAGGATTCGCGGGTCCGCCAGCAGCGCTCTTGCGAAAGATAAAAGTTGCCTCTCCCCCACTGATAAAATATTCCCTCTTTCTTCGACTTCCGTTTCGTACCCGTACGGCAAACGACTGATGAATTCATCGGCTCCTACGACCCTTGCCGCTTCTTTGACTTCTTCGTCACCGGCATCCGGTCTTCCGAACCTGATATTTTCCATAATAGTACCGGAGAAAACGAATGTATCCTGGAGGACTACACTGATCTGTGACCTCACACTATCGATCGTCGCGTCCTTCAGATCGATTCCATCAATCATCACCTTCCCTTTCGTAGGATCGTAGAACCGGCTGATCAGATTGGCGATCGTCGACTTCCCTGATCCGGTATGACCTACGAGTGCTACCGTCTCCCCTTCTTTCATCTCGAGAGACAAATCAGGAATCGCGATCCTGTCTTCGTCGTAAGCGAACTGGACATGGTCGAATTCAATATGCCCTTTCATATCCTTGATATCGACCGCATTCTCTTTCTCTTTGACATTGGGCTCTTCGTCAAGGAATTCAAAAATCCGCTCGGAAGCAGCCATGGCCATCAGCAATTGGTTATACATCTGTCCAAGCCTTGAGATCGGCTCCCAGAACATACCTAGATAGAAAGAGAACGACACGAAGATACCGATTGTTACATCTCCGGAAAGAATCAGGTGCGCCCCGTAGGCGATAAGAATAACGGTTCCGACTGCATTACTCATTTCTACAAAAGGCCGGAACATCGCACTCTTCTTCGAAGCTTCCTTCCATGCTGCGAAATTCGACGTATTGATTCCTTCGAAGTACTCTTCGTTCTCTTTTTCCTGAGCAAAAGCCTGGGTGATCCGCATCCCCTGAAGACTTTCATTCAGATGTGAGTTCAGTTTCGACTGTTCGATACGTACCGTCTGCCAGGACCGGCGTATATTCCTTCGAAGTTTCGTGGAAATATAAAACATGATCGGAATGACGATCAGCACTGCAATGGCAAGTTTAGGGCTCAGAGCGAACAACATTATAATAATTCCCGTCAGCAGCACTATATCCATCAATACGTTTATGATTCCGTTCGTGAACAGTTCCTGCAAAGAGTTGATATCATTCATGATCCGAACAAGAATCGACCCCGCTGATTTCGTATCGAAAAAGCGGTGGGATAAGCGTTGTACATGAGAAAATAAATGCTCCCTCAAATCATAAATCACATTCTGTCCCAAAATGTTTACGTATTTGATCCTCAATAGGTTACCGACGTAGTTGAACAAATACATAACGGCAATACCTATAACCAACCAAGTCAAAAGTGACACGTCTCCACTTTTGATGGCAACATCAAAAGCTACACGCCCTATCAGAATCGGTACAAAAAGCCGGACTAGAGTCGACACTAGCATAGCGACAATCGCAATCGGCAATAGTTTTCTGGTGTAGGGTCGTACGTATCGGAGCAGTCTTACAAGTTGTTTCCAGTTGAACGGCTTTTCAATAGCATGGTCTTGTGTATACTGAAATCGTTCCAAGTGTTTTTTATTCCGTGCCATCCGTAAAGGCCTCCTCTCTATCTCGGGGATGTTTTCATGATCCGTTCTTTATCTTTGTACTGGATATCATAGATCCTCCGGTAAATGCCGCCATTTTCAAGCAACTGGTCGTGCTTCCCTCTTTCTCTCACTTCCCCGTCTTCTAATACGAGGATTTCGTCGGCATGCTTCAGGGATGAAATACGGTGAGCGATAATAAACGTCGTCCGCCCTTTCATCACTTCTTTCAGCGCCAATTGAATTTTGAATTCTGTTTCCATGTCTACAGCGGAAGTTGCATCATCGAGCACCAGAATACTTGGGTCAATCAGAATGGCTCTGGCGATAGCTATCCTCTGTTTCTGTCCACCGGAAAGCCCCATCCCTCGTTCTCCGAGAAGCGTATCGTATCCATCCGGCGTGTCCATAATGAAGTCATGGGCCTGAGCTCTTTTGGCAGCCTTGATGATCTCCTCTTCTGAGGCGAGCGGGTTGCCGTAAGCGATATTCTCTTTGATCGTAGTCGAGAACAGGAAGGATTCCTGCAGCACGAACCCGATATTTTTCCTCAAATACTGGAGGTCATAAGATTCTACCGGCTTTCCATCTACATATACCTGTCCCGATTCCGGTTCATAAAACCTCGTTAATACTTGGGTAAGACTCGTCTTCCCTGAGCCTGTGGCACCTATCATTCCTATGGTCGTACCGGCAGGAGCATCGAGCGTGATGTTCTTCAATGCCTTCTCTTCTTCTCCTGGATAGGTTAACGTCACATCACGGAAAGAGACCGTACCTTCAAGCCTCTTCTCTTCCACTGAAGGATCATTCACTACGTCCTCTTCTTCCTCCAATATACTTAAGAGACGTTCTCCCGAAGCTTTGGACTGCGAAAACAGGTTAATGACGAAACCGAAGTTCATCAACGGTCCAAGGATATACCAGACAAGGTTGAAAAATGCGACAAGTTCCCCTACCTGAAGCTCTCCGGTCGTCACTAAATAACCACCGAAGGCGAGCAGCAAAACAACACATACATTGCCGATGAACTCCATCAACGGGAAAAATTTCGCCCATATGTTCGACGTATTGATATACGTAGTACGATAGTCTTCACTTCGATTAAGGAACCTTCCCACTTCAAAGTCTTCCCTGGACAAAGATTTCACCGTATTCATCCCGCTGATATTTTCCTGTACCCTGGTGTTGAGCTTTCCGTACGATTTCCTTATTCTGCGGAAAGCCGGGTGCACCTTACGATCGAACCGAAAAACGACCACAGCCAGAAACGGCATCGCTGCCATGGTTACAAGAGCAAGGGGAACCGAGTAGTAAAACATTACACCGAGACTCACGCTGATCAGTAAAACGATACGGATGAACTCGGAAAAACCGAAGGAAAGGAAAAAACGAAAACCGTCGACATCTGCTGTCAACTTCGACATGATATCTCCGGTCTTGGCGTTGTCATAATAACGAAAGGACAAACGCTGGAGTTTTTGATAAAGAGCTTCCCTCAGCGAATATACCGATCGGATACCGAAAAAATCGCCCAAATACTGATGGAAGTATGTAGCGACTCCCTTGATTGCCATCAGACCGAGGAAAATGGCGCTTAAGTAAGGAATCCATCCATACTTTCCGTTCCTGATCACTTCATCTATCGTTATCTGTAATATAACGGGATAAACGACCGTAATAGCCGTCACAAATAGCAGAGCGAACAACGACCATAATAGCCACGATTTATATGGCCAGTAAAATTGTTTCAATTTCTTAAATGTTTCCATTCCTTCCACCTCTTTTCACACTACCTTAAATATATCGGTTTTCGAAATAAATTACCACTGATTTGTCAGTATTTTTGAAAATTTGCAAAATGAAGATTATTGTCGATTATTGAAGGGTATAGTTGATTTCGGTCTATCTTTTTTATATCATTTTCATTGGAGAGGAGTGAGCTTATGGAAATCTTCGGGTTGGAATTCAATCTTTCCGAAATCGTAAGTGCGATTGTACCAGTATTATTACAGGTTTTATTACTACTTATCGCTTTTGCTATCATTAAGCCGATAGGGTCAAAAGCTATCACTAAAATGATCGAGACAATGGGAGCGAAAAAGAACCTGTCTCCCGGGAGAACAAAGACACTTGAAAAATTATGCATCAACGTTTTTTCTTACGCTCTTCTGTTCATCCTTATCGTCATGCTTCTCGGAACTGTGAACATCGATATCGGACCGCTTCTTGCGGGTGCGGGAATCATAGGTCTTGCCATTGCTTTCGGGGCTCAGAATCTTGTAGCTGACGTCGTTACCGGCTTTTTCCTGCTACTTGAACGTCAGGTAGAAGTAGATGACTATGTGACCGTAGGTGGATATGGAGGCATCGTCGAGGAAGTCGGCATCCGTACGACCAAAGTGCGTGGCTTTGATGGCACTCTGCACTTTGTGCCGAACCGACTGATCGAAGGGGTCAGCAATCACTCCCGCGGAAATATGCGGGCTCTTGTCGACATTGGAATTTCCTACGACGACAGTATCGATGAAGCGATGAAAGTGCTGCAGGAAGTAGCTGATCGGTTCAAAGAAGATGAACGATTCAAAGAAGGTCCGGATGTACTTGGCGTTCAAAGCATTGGATCCTCAGATATCGTTATTCGTATTCTTGGTCAGACGAAGAACATGGAACAATGGGCGGTGGAAAGAGATATGAGAAAAGCTATCAAAGAAGCTCTCGATGAAGCCGGCATCGACATTCCGTTCCCTCATCAAGTCAATCTTTATAAAGGCGAGGCCAAAGAAACGGTCTAAAATGAAAAACGCATGCAGTCAAGCTTAAAAACTTGAATTGCATGCGTTTCTTATATTTCGACTATAAGCGGTAAAGCGTATCCGTCACTACTGCTATTCCATATTCAAGCGCTTCTTCTTTAGGTTTCAACGTAGCCTGATGGAGCCCTGCCTCTGAATCGACTCCAAGCCAAAACATGAATCCGGGAATTTCCTTCAGCATGTAACCGAAGTCTTCTCCCGTCATCGCACGATCCGCTTCACGCCAATCATACTCAAGCTCATCCATGAGAGCGGTGAATGTGGAGGTGAGAGTTTCATCATTGTACACCTGATAATAATTGGACCCATAGTCGATCTCGACACTACAGTCATTCGCTATTTCCATTCCCCGGGCTATTTTCTCCAATTCTTCTTTCACTTCTGTCATGACGGTTCCGGAAGTCGTACGAAGCGTTCCTTCAAGCCTCGCCGTTTCCGCGATTATGTTCTGAACAGTACCCGCCTCTATCTTCCCTATCGTAACGACCGCGCTCTCGAGTGGGTCTACTCGTCTCGCGACTATCTCCTGGATCTGCGTCACGAAATAACTTGCGGCTACCGTCATATCCTTCGTTTTATGAGGATAGGCAGCATGCCCTCCTTTTCCTTTGAAGTCGATGAAAAGTTCACTCGTGTTAGCGAACAGGAGACCCGGTTTTACGGAAAGGGTGCGTGCTGGAAGTTCAGGAGCTACATGAAGAGCGAAAATCTCATCAGGACGCCACTTTTTCATAGGCTCTGCTTCGAGCATCGGTTGTGCCCCACCCGGTCCCTCTTCCGCAGGCTGGAACAGGAATAAGACATTGTTTTGCGGAGGGGTTTCCGTCATTTTCTCTAAAGCCCCAAGTGCAATCGTCATGTGGAAATCATGCCCGCATGCATGCATTCTGCCTTTATGGACGGAAGCAAATTCATATCCGGTTTTTTCTTCGAGTGGCAGACCATCAATATCTGTTCTATAGCCTATCGTCTTTTCAGGATTTTCCCCCTGGACGAAAACGAATATGCCTGTGCGCCACGTCTCAACGGTCAAGCGATCCTGAGGCATGCTATCAATGGTTTCAAGTAGCATTTTCTGTGTTTTCACTTCTTCGAATCCAAGCTCCGGAATCTGATGCAAAGCTCTTCTCATTGCTATATAATCCAACTGTACCTCTCCTTCCGTAAAGAAGAGCTGCCCCTTCTGAGGACAGCTCTTCACCCGTTTATTTAAGTTTACGTAGTTCTTGTTTGATTTCGGTTTTGGACTTCGTCTGATCATCGATATCTTTGATCTTTCTGGCTGGAGATCCGGCGACAAGTGTATTCGGAGCTACATCTTCCGTAACGATCGCACCGGCTGCAACGACAGCACCTTCTCCCACAGTAACCCCTTCGAGGATTACAGCGTTAGCACCGACGACTACTCCATCTTCCACAACTACAGGTTTAGCGGAAGGTGGCTCGATGACGCCTGCAAGAACGGCACCTGCACCAATGTGACAGTTCTTCCCGACTGTCGCACGACCGCCCATCACTACGTTCATGTCAATCATCGTTCCTTCTCCGACAACGGAACCGATGTTGATAGAGGAACCGTACATGATAACAGCTCCATCCCCGATTTCCACCTGATCACGGATGATTGCGCCAGGTTCAATGCGGGCATTCACATCTTTCAGATCAAGAAGCGGAATCGCAGAATTACGACGGTTATTCTCTACTTCATAATCCTCGATCTTATCTTCATTTTTATCAAGAACCGATTTAACCGCATCCCATTCACCGAAAAGCACGCCGGATTCCCCGGAAATGAAGTCGCGTACCTCACTGCCAAAATCGATGTCAGAAAGGTGGGCCCCTTTTACATATACTTTCACAGGAGTGGATTTCTCACTGTTAGAAATAAAGCTGATGATTTCATTTGCATCCATCTGATTCACAAAAACGCCTCCTTATGTATTCTTTTCTTCTCTACTTTATCAAAGCACTATAATGCTGACAAGAATGAAGTAAGGAGAAGTCTCCTTACTTATTCTTTGACTCATGATAACTTTTGCTTACATTTTTTAATATTTCTCTGCGGGTCACAATGCCATCAAACTCTCCGTTTTCTCCTGTAACGCATACGAAGGGATGATCGATCAACTTGTGCAGAGCATCTATAAAAGTGTGGTCTTTCTTCAGACAGGGGATTTCCCGGTCCATCACTGTGTGAACGGCTATATCTGACAGCCGCTCCATCTCGAACTGCTCCAGACCCAGTGCTTCCTCCAAAATTTTCGTTTTGCTTATGACGCCTTCGAATTGAAAGTGGGGATTTAAGACGGGGACAGCGGAGTAGCCCGTTTTGATGAGGACAAGCAGTGCGTGCTCGAGGGGATTTCCCGACTGCACATGTGCCACCTTCTCCGATGGAACCATGAGCTCTTCCACGAGCAACATCTCATTTTTTTCTCTTTCCATTTGTAACATTTTCACTTCACTCCTTACTATCTTTCCATTACAGGAGTTCTTCATCTATAGTATCATATTCTTTAAGTAAAAACGAATGACGCTTCCTGCTCTCTCTATATTCCTTTTTTAAGGAAATCATAAACCCCGTTTCCCTTTCAAGAGAATGGAGCGTATAATGGGGGAAGATGAAATTTAGGAGATGATCATTTGGAAACACATATATTCACGAAAAAAGAAGAAATCGCGAACGCTATAACACATGGGATCGGTGCTGTACTCAGTATCGCTATGCTCTCCTTACTCGTGACGTTTGCAGGTATGGGTGGAAACGCGTGGAAGATCACCGCTGTAGCCATTTACGGGGCGACGATGCTTCTCCTGTTCCTTTCATCGACGCTCGTTCACAGCTTCCCCCAAGGGAAAATAAAGGATCTGTTCGAGATT
The DNA here is from genome assembly GCF_900100295.1 of Salimicrobium halophilum. Classification (GTDB taxonomy): domain Bacteria; phylum Bacillota; class Bacilli; order Bacillales; family Halobacillaceae; genus Salimicrobium; species Salimicrobium halophilum. The sequence goes on along the minus strand of NZ_FNEV01000002.1, from coordinate 423,089 downwards.
TTCGATCATGCTTCTATTTACCTGTTTATCGCTGGAACCTACACCCCTATTCTTCTCGTACCTTTGCGTGGAGAACTCGGCTGGACACTGTTCGGTGTCGTCTGGGGAGCTGCTGTGCTCGGAGTCGTTTTCAAGATTTTCTTTGTGAAGAAGTTTGTCGTCCTCTCCACTCTCCTTTATGTACTGATGGGTTGGATGATCGTATTTGCTTGGGAACCTCTCACAGCTTCCCTTGCTCAGGGAGGTGTGAACCTTCTGATAGCCGGTGGTCTCGCTTACACGATAGGCGCCATCTTCTATGTCTGGAGAGGATTCACGCACCATCACATGGTATGGCACCTGTTCGTTCTAGCAGGAGCTGTGCTTCACTTTGCAACGATCTTCTTCTATATCATCTGACATGGTTAAAAAAGCTTGAGAGAATTTTCTCTCAAGCTTTTTTGATTAAAATGGGAATTGATTCAGCCACTGGCCTCCATCAAGAGTCACCACTTCTCCGTTCATATAAGCAGCATCTTCAGATAAGATGAATCCGGCAAGCTTAGCGATTTCTTCCGGAGTGCCGAGGCGGCCCAGCGGTACGGAATCGAGTGTCCGTTGATAAGCTTTCTCGGATTGGAACAATTTATCTGCTCCTCCCGTCCGTTCGATCGGTCCTGGTGCAATGGCATTGATTCTCATGCCGTAGCGTCGTCCCCACTCTACTGCCAGTGTTCTCGTCATAGTAAGAACGCCTGCTTTGGCGGATGCGGAATGGACGACACCAGCGCCTGCATTCCAAGCATATGTAGCGACCATATTCAGGATGTTACCGCTTCTTTCCTTTTCGATCCAATAATTGGCGACTTCCTGACTGCAGTAAAATGTACCGTTCAATACGATATCGATGACTGACTTCCATCCATTCGGTGACATATCTTCCGCTTTCTGAATGAAATTACCTGCTGCGTTATTGATAAGATGATCGATTGTCCCATAGGACTCATGGGTTGTTTCCACCATTCGCTTCACGTCTTCCGGATCACGGACATCCATGACAATTCTCAAGATCCGGTCCTGATCCTTCATTTCTTTCATCGCTTCATCCAGTTTCTCTTTATTCCTGCCGGTGATGACTACGTTCGCTCCCTGTTCATAAAAATGACTCGCCATGGCAAGCCCCATACCACTGGATCCACCAGTTACAATAACTGTTTGATTTTTCATTATTATCAACTCCTTCTCTTTACTATATTTCGCCAAACAAAAATGAATACCTGCTCATTTTTGTTATTTCGACATTTTTGTGAAGCATCGAAGCCACTCTTTCTTTCGTGATACAATATAGTCGGAAAGAAGGGATACATATGAAACGGATAACAGGACTTCTTCTCCTTCTCCTACTGACTGGATGTGGAGGAGAAGATATCGAAACGAATATGTCCAGGGAAATCATAGAATTATCCGCTGTCAATCAGCACCATGAACAAGTCAATGTGGAACAAGAAATGGAAGGCGAATATTGGATCACGAATTTGATATTCACAAGCTGCACTACTGTGTGTCCGCCTATGACCGGGAATATGGCCCGACTTCAGAACGAACTTGAAGAAGAAGGATTAGATACCAGACTCGCTTCGTTTACCGTAGATCCTGACACAGACGACGTGGAAACCTTGAAGGATTTCGCTGAAGATTATCAGCCGGATTTCGATCGATGGAGTTTTTATACAGGGTATTCCTTTGAAGAAATCAAGGAGTTCTCCATCAAGTCGTTCCAATCCCCTCTGCAAAAGCTCGATAATTCCGATCAATTCGCTCATGCTACGGGCTTCTTTCTCGTGACGCCTGATGGTGAAGTCATCAAAAACTACCAGGGTACGAACTCCGAAGCAATGGAAAAGATCATCAGCGACCTGAAACAGTTAGACAAATAGCGATAAGTTTTGCAATATTACCGGGGCACCTATACAATAGAAGCAAGATGTGAAGAAAGGAGAAGATTATGAAAGAAAAGTCACCCCGCCTTCTGGAAATTGCGGAATCTTTATTCATCGTCAACCGTCACGCTAAAACGGCGCCCGACCCGAGACAGTTATACGAGTTGAAGAAACAGACCGTATCGAAATTATTGAAGGAAAAGAAAGCGAAAAAGATTGGTCTGCATTACTCCAACCACCCCCGGTTAAGCCAACAACACTCTACTCTTCTGATTGAGGTGGCTGGGTATTATTTTCACATACCTGCCGAAAAGAAAGACTTTGATGAATTGCAACACTTGGGAAAAGTCGACACCAGCTACCGTAACCCTAAGCCGCAACGTTCTCTTTCAAAATCGAAACGCACCCTTCAGCAATACCTTGGGCGTCATTCCTCTCAACCTTCCAGAGTCTCCACCTACGGAAGTATGCTTGGAAACCAGCGAGTTGTGCCCTGGAACCAGCGCGTTCGCAGGTAGAATCATTATCCACGAAAAAGAAACTCTTGCTCACTGTTCAAAAGGGAGAAGAGTTTCTTTTTTTGATTCCCACACATTCATGGGTACTTCACTATAATATTTGACGATCGATCACGTTTACCAGATCCACGATCTCAGGCTTTGATACTTGAGCATCAGCCCCGACTTTTTCCCCTTTATGACGTAGGTCATCTGTAATTAGGGAGGAGAAGATGACAACAGGAAGATGACGTAACTTTTCTTCTTCTTTTACCAGCTTGGTAAAATGGTGACCATCCATTCTCGGCATTTCGATGTCTGTGATGATCAACTGGTATTCCTCTTCCGGTTTCTTCCCTTTTTCCAATAGAGTCATCAGGTGGTCGTGTGCTTCCTGTCCATCTTCGAAAACGACAGTTTGTTGATAACCTGCTTCTCCCAATGTTTCCTGGAGCATCGCCCGAAGAAGGCCGGAGTCTTCAGCTATCATGATGCGCTTCGAGGACCGTTCCCTTTCCCCTAATACTGTCATCTGTTCCTTATGAATCGTGCTTTCCGGACTGATATCCGCGACAATCTTTTCGAAATCAAGCAGTAGCAGCATATCTTTTTCCCTTTTGATGACACCTGTCAGCTGTGTTTCGAGGCTTTGGTACATTTTCCCCGGCTTCTCGATCTGCTGCCAGGAAATCCGGTGAATCTGTGTCACATTATGTACATGGAAAACGATTTTCGTCTGGTTGAATTCCGCTAGAATGAACTTATCATATTTCGGATTATCGGATGCTTCGAAACCGAGCGCATGAGCCAGGTCCACTACTGTCACCACTTCCCCTCGGATATCAATGATCCCCTCTACAGAAGGGTGAGAATGAGGTACTTTCGTCACTTCCGTCGGCACAAGGATCTCTTTCACCTTGATCACATTGATACCGAAGCGGTTCTTCCCTATGGTGAACTCGACGATTTCTAATTCGTTTGTTCCTGTCTCTGTCAATATCCCTTCATTCACTGCCATATGTATCGCTTCCTCTCTTTCAAAATCATACTTTCTTTATGTATCGGCCTATTTTCCTAAGTATTAATCGTATCCCATACAAAAACCTGCGCCTCTCTATTCGAGAAAGCGCAGGTTCTATGGTATTATCAGTTTGTCAGTTTTTTGTATCCAATTGCTTCATGTGCTTTTCATCAATCTGTTTTTCGATCTGTTCGAGTTGTTCTTCATCTTTGAGCAACTCTTCTTTGTTCTCACGGACAAGATCCTTGAACGATAATCGTTGTGGTCTCATAGCAGTTCACTCCTAACGTTAATAACCTAAACAAAGTATAGAATGAGCCTATCCGAAAGAAAACTAAATTGTTTGAACATTTTGTAAACATTCAGAAAAGGTGGAATAGAAATGGAACATCTATTAAATAAGGAAGTGAAACAGCTGCAAATTTCAGGCATCCGCCAATTTTTCAATATGGTTCGAGATTATGAGGATGTCGTTTCTCTCACCATCGGCCAGCCTGACCTTTTCACTCCACAACCGGTCAAACAGGCGGCCATTGATTCCTTGAACCAGAATAAAACGGTGTACACCCCTAACGCCGGTCTTCCGGAATTGAGAGAGGCTATCTCGAAGGACGTGAAAAAATACGGACTTTCTTACGACCCTGAGTCCGAAATCATCGTAACCGTGGGGGCCTCAGAAGCTATTGATATCAGCCTGCGTACCATTCTCGAACCAGGAGATGAAGTTCTTCTACCTTCCCCTGTCTATCCAGGATATGAACCTCTCATCCGATTAGCAGGAGGGGTTCCGGTACATGTTGACATAAGCACGTACAATTTCGTTTTGACGAAAGAAGCGATCAGTGAAAACGTTACTTCTAAAACAAAAGCTGTCATTATGCCTTATCCTTCCAATCCGACGGGCGTTTCTCCTTCAGAAAAACAGTTGAGCGACATTGCTGAATTTTTGAAAGAGAAAGAAATGTTCGTACTCGCGGACGAAATTTACAGCGAACTCGTATATGACGGACCTCACCTTTCTCTCGCTTCCTTTGCCGGCATGAAAGATAAAGTCATTGTAGTGAACGGGGTAAGTAAATCTTTTTCCATGACCGGCTTTCGGATAGGCTATGTGTTAGCTCCCGCATGGATGAGACAACATTTGCTGAAAGTCCATCAGTATAATGTCTCCTGCCCCTCTTCGACGAGTCAGTATGCAGCACTTGAGGCTATCAGCAACAATCAGTCAGCCATTAAGAACATGAGGGATACGTACAATGAACGTCGTTCTTTCGTTCTAAGTAAGTTGGAGGAAATCGGGCTTTCTTATGTAATGCCTACTGGAGCATTCTATGTGTTCATTCACTTGCCTTCTGAAAAATCCACGTTCGACACCGCGGTAGAACTGGTGGAGCAAGCCGGGGTGGCACTGGTGCCGGGAAGCGCCTTTTCGGAACACGGTGAGGATTATATGCGATTATCTTACGCTTATGACATGGAAACGTTGAAAAAGGGGCTCGACAGGCTCAAAAATTATATAGATTGGTAAATGTAGGTGTGGCACGGAAAATATGCTATAATTAATACAGTATGATCAGAAGGAAGGAAGATCTTATTGTCTACTAAAGCAAAAAACGAATGGCTGGAATGGATCAAAGCCATCCTCATCGCTCTTGTACTGGCATTTCTATTACGAAACTTTTTCTTTGCCACCTCTATTGTTGAAGGCGCGAGCATGGACCCTACTTTAGAAAATGGAGAGCGTGTCGTGTTCAACAAAATCGTATATCATCTGGATGAACCAGACCGTAACGACATCGTAATCATTGAACGCCCCGCGAAGAACTACGTGAAGCGCGTCATCGGAGAACCCGGTGATCAAGTGGAAGTCAAAAACCATGAACTTTACATCAATGGAGAAAAACAAGCACAAGACTATCTCGATAATCAATCTATTCAGGCGACAAGAGACTATGGGCCGGTAGAAGTTCCTGAAGACCATTATTTCGTCATGGGAGATAACCGGGCAGTCAGTAAGGATAGCAGAAACGGTCTGGGTCTTATCAAGGAAAGTGAAATAGTCGGAAGAACCGAACTGGTCATCTTTCCGTTTGAAGAAATGGGAAGAACCCAGTAGGCACCTCCCTCTTCGAAGAATAATGATCGAGATGAACCCTGAACAGACCGTTCAGGGTTTTTTTACGAAAAGAGTTGAGACATAAAAAAAAGAGTGCTGCATATGCAACACTCTTCGGACTGGATCACCCGTTATCAAGGATGACGAATCCGATAAGTCCGATAAGAACAAACAATAGAATCAGAAACATTACGACTTCCATCGAGCCGTTCACCTCCTAATTTATGTACGTTTCATGCAAGAAGAATTAGGTAATACTTAAGTACTTGAACTATATCTATTTTAACCGTTTTCGATTGGGAATGAAAGAGGTGGAACATGGGCGATAAAATATTTTACTTTTTTTGTGGTTGGTTTATCATAGGCTTCATCCTTGTACCGCTCGATCTCGTGCCTCCCTGGCTCGAGTGGGCGAACAGTGTATTTCTTATTGTAGCTGGGGTTGTTGCGGTTTTCTACTTTTTACATACATACGGGACGAAAATCGGCTACCTTTATAGTATATTCGTTTTCATCGTCAGTATCGCAGTCGAGCAATACGGTGTACAGAGCGGATTGTTTTTCGGGAGTTATGAGTACACGTCACGCTTCGGCATAAAGATTTTCGACACTCCAGTGACTATAGGTTTTGCCTGGCTCTTAGTAATGGGATGCGCAGATGTACTGGCCAGAGGAATCACCTCCTCCCGTCTTTTTCTACCTGTATTAGGTGCTTCGGTCGCTGTCACGATGGACCTCATCCTCGATCCTGTAGCTTTCAAAGTGAAAGAATATTGGATTTGGACAGAGGGCGGTTACTACTATGATATTCCTACTCAGAATTTCATCGGCTGGTTCATCCTGGCTTTTCTGTTTCAAGCCTCCATCTCTTTCGCTTCCACCCGTTTCCAGAAAGTGTGGCAGACACGGATGAGCCTTGTATTCCTCGGCATGATCCTGATGTTCAGTGTAACAGCTATCTTCGGCGGACTTATAGCAGCGCCGATTCTGGTGCTCATCCTCAGTACAGGATGGTACGTTCTATTTTTGAAAAGGAGAAGACTCTATGCTACAGACAGATAAAAAATGGTGGGTGGAAGCAGGTTTCAGAAAAGTGAGCCGGCTTCTGATCCGAAGGGAATTCCGTAAAGTGTATGTGCAACTCCCGGAAGTTCCTGTGCCCTCTTACGGACTATTTCTGATGAATCATTCGAGCTGGTGGGACGGATTGCTCGTGCACTTGCTGAATGACAAAATCCTTCGTACTGATGGACATATTATGATCGATCAGGAAGGATTGGATCGGTTTCCCGTATTTCGTTACGTCGGGGGATTTTCTGTAGACAGATCATCGCTTCAGCATACGAAAGCATCCCTCTCTTATGCAACCGAGCTGTTGAACGACAGAAAAGGGGTATTTTTGTTCCCCCAAGGAGAAGAACAGCACTTGGAAACCAGACCACTTGAGTTCATGAAAGGCGCAGGAGTTCTTATGAGAAGAGCTCCTGAAGTTCCAGTTACCCCCGTTGTATTCTTTTATTCTTTCGGTCATCACAAGAAACCTGAAGTATACATACGAGTGGGCCGGCCAAGGTACGAGCCCCTCTCCCTTCAGGAATGGGAAACGGTACTGGAACAGGAACTCGATGGATTGAAGGGGAAAGTTATCAGTGAAGAGATCGAGACTTTCGAACCTTTACTTTGAAGGAGGGGAATGACGTATGGATTTACTATTTTTAATTGGAGTGGCCGGTCTATTTCTTTGGACACTCCTCAACCATTTCTTCCTTCCTTCCCTCTCCCCTCGGCCTCTTGACAAGCACCCTTTCGTTTCGGTGCTTATCCCTCTGAGAAATGAGGAGGGAAACGTGGAAGCTCTCGTGGATTCGTTGAAGCGGATCACCTATACGAACATCGAATTCGTTCTTCTCGATGACCAATCCGAAGATGATACGCACACGCTTTTACAGACACTTACTAAGCAAGATGACCGTTTTCGAATCGTCCGGGGGAAAGGGCTGAAAGAAGGATGGAACGGAAAAGTGTATGCCTGTCATCAACTATCAGGATATGCCAGCGGAGATAGCCTGCTATTCCTTGATGCGGATGTACGTATCTCACCGGGAGCCGTAGAGAAATTCCTGGCGCTTCAACGTCAAAAGAACGCGGCATTCATCTCAGGGTTCCCTGCTTTTCTGAATTCCTGTCTGCTCGGTCATTTGCTTGTACCAATGCAGCATTTCGTCATTTCACTTCATCTCCCTCTGTTCTTGGCCAATAAAACGAACATCCCAATGTTCACGGCAGCATTTGGAGGGTGCTTGTTCATCGACAGAGAAGCTTATGACGACATCGGTGGACATACGAAAGTATACAACTCTCTTGTGGAAGATGTTCACCTTGCAAAAGAAATGAAGAAGAACGGAAAACGGACCATACTGGCAAACGTCACTTCCGATATCAGTTGCAGGATGTATACGACGAACAGGGACGTATGGAGCGGTTTCAAGAAGAATATTTTCCCCGGTCTCGGTAGATCTCTCTTTCTGGCCGCTGGCGTCATGCTTTTTTACGTAACAGTCTTTCTATTCCCGTTCATCGCTGCGGTTGTAGCAGGCGGGTACTGGTGGTACGTCTGCCTGTTGCTTATACTTTTGAAGATGTTTGTAGACATTCGTACGAGCCATCCGTGGTGGGTATCCTTCTTCATCCCTTTCTCCATCATCTCTATGGTTGCTGTACTGCTAGCATCCATCTCGGTCGACCGAAGGAAAAAACAATACGAATGGAAAGGACGGACCTACTCATGAAAACAATAATTATAGGAGGCGGGCTGGGTGGATTGGCAGCAGCCACTACGCTCGCGGCTCACGGCGTCGAAACAGTCCTGTTCGAAAAGAACGACCATTTCGGAGGAAAAATGAAGCGTGTCGATATCGATGGTTATCACTTTGATTTCGGACCGAATACCATCACGATGCCATATGTTTTCGAAGATATCCTGCGCATGGGAGGGATGGATAATAAGCTGAACTATCGTCCTCTCGAAGTACATACACGCAATCAATTTCCTGACGGGACAGTCTTCGACCTTTCCTCCAATCGTGACTACATGATACAACAACTATCAGCTTTTGACTCAAAAGGGGCTAAAACATATGACCGGTTCCTTCAGGACATTACCCGGCTTTTTCATACGTCGTACGCTTCCTTTCTCTCGAGAGCGTTCACTTCCCGGAAAGACTACCTCTCGCCCTCTCTTTTGAAAGAAACGATGAAAGTACGACCTCTCATGAGCATGGACCGGTTCTTCAGCCGGTACTTTTCTTCTCCTTACGTCCAGACGGCCTTGAATCGATACGCGACTTATGTCGGGTCTGATCCCTACCGCGCACCTGCGACGTTTGCCATGATTGCTTATCTGGAATTGATGGAGGGAGTTTATTATGTCGAAGGAGGCAATACACAAATTGCAGAAACGATGACGGTTGCAGCCAGAAATGCGGGAGCTTCCCTCCATTCGGATACAGAAGTGAAGTCTCTCCTCAAAGAAAAAGACCACATCCGGGGAGTGGTCTTAGATAACGGAGAGCATATAGAAGCGGACAATGTCATCGTGAACGGCGACGTTGGTCAGGCGCTTCCCGCTCTTTTAGGGGAAAAACAACCGAAGTATGATCCTTCGATTTCCGCTTTCGTAATTCTTGCGGGACTTGATGGTTCTCTTCCGCTTCACCATCACCATCTGTTGTTCTCAGGCGATTATAAAAAAGAATTCACCGATCTTCAATCAGGACGATATCCTGAAGACCCTACCATTTACATTTCTACATCGCGCAAATCGGATCCTGACGTCTCTCCGGACGGGGATAATTGCTTCCTTCTTGTGAATGCGCCTCCTGGAAAAGAGGTCGATGCGGAAAGGTATAAACAGCTCATCTACGATAAATTGCGTAACAATGGTATTCCGATAGCTTCTTATGTAAAAACAGAACGTATATGGACCCCTAAGGATATTGAGAAGCAGTTCTCGAGCTTTCGTGGTGCGTTATACGGTCCGAGCGTGAACAATAAAAAACAGGCCTTTCTGAGACCACGTAACAAGTCGGACCGATTTCACAACTTATATTTCGCTGGGGGGAGCACCCATCCCGGTGGAGGGTCTCCTATCGTCACGCTAAGCGGACGAAACGTAGCAAATCATATTCTTGGAAAACTCACTTGAAGAATCGACAGAGGATTATTGCAGCTTCGCAATAATCCTCTTCTTCTCTTCTTCCTCTACAAAGGCCCGCTTCGTGAACACATCATACTCTTCCCGCCGGACAGCATCCAGGATACTCATATATAAGTATGCCGCACCTTTGACAGGCAGCCGGGACGTAAGCGGATAATAAGAGATGGTGGACATAGCACGGGAGTAGTAATTCTCGGCCTTTTGTGCTAAATACTCCCACGTATCTATGAATGCAGGAGTGATTTCTCTATGTTCCAATTGCTTTTTCGTATATCCGAACGACTCGTATGTCTCCTTCGGAATATAAACCCTGCCTTTTTCCAAATCTTCTCCGATATCCCTCAGAATATTCGTCAATTGCATCGCATAGCCAAGGTGAATCGCATCCTCTTTCAATACCTCGTATCTACCGGGAGCAAGAATAGGAAGCAACATCAACCCGACTGTGCTCGCAACATTATAACTATACTCCAATAGTTCATCTTCTGTTTCGATTTCTACCCCAGATAGGTCCATCTCCTGTCCTTTGATCATATCGTAATAAGGTTCGAATCGGATATGGAACTTGGAGCGGACATCGTGGAGAGCCACCCAAAAGGGTCGTTCTGGTACTGATTCGTCTCTTTCAAAACGATAAAGCTCTTCTTTGATTTCTCTGAGATGCTCGGCAGGGGCATCCCCTTCATCGACTACGTCATCGACATAACGACAAAACCCGTAAACCGCCCATACGGCCCTTTTACGATCTTTAGGCAAGTAAGAAAAAGCTTTTGCGAATGTTTTGGAATATTTTTTGATAATACTGTGACATTGTTCATATGCCTGATCTATATCCACTAGCTTCACCTCAATTGTACATGACCTCTTTGGAAAGTTCGTCGGCCAGTAATTTTGCTCCCTGCATCACAATCGGTACCCCTCCCCCTGGGTGGATAGAGGCTCCTACGGCATACAGGTTCTCGACTGGGTATGGCCGAAATTGTGGACGGAACATCCCGGATTGGCCCAGGGTCGGACCGATACCGAAACTGCCGCCTTCATATAAACCGGAAATTTCTGCGTCTTTCGGTGTTCGTATCTTCCACCATTCTATATGCTGGCGCAGGTGAGGGAAAGCTTTTTCTTCGAGTATATCTATCACATAATTACTCAGCACTCCCTCTTTTTCATAGTTTATCGACGTATCGGCAGGAACCGGGACAAGTACATACAGCACTCCTTTCCCTTCCGGAGCAAGGCTTTCATCTACGACGGATGGATGAAAAGCATAAATCGAGGGTGTATCAGGTACCTGCTTCGTCTCAAACACTTCCTTCATATGTGAACGGAAGTTGTCGGTCATGAAAAATTGGTGAACCGGCTGGTCTGAATATATTTTATCGGTGCCAATGTAAAACAATAGACAACCGGAAGAGGGCGTATAGGTTTTGTTCAAACGCAAACGCTCAGGCAGCATAGTATCCATCAGAGGAAAGTCCCCATTATAGATGACTTCATCAAATCGTCTTTCTCCATCCGCTGTCTGGACTCCTACGGCTTTCTCCTTCTCAATAAGTATGTGCTGAACCTCCGTATTGGTCTGAATCTCCACTCCTCTTCGTTCAAGCTCTTCCGTGAGGATATCGATCAAATGAGCGTAGCCACCCTTTACATACCAGATGCCTTCCAGATGTTCACTCAGAGCGATAAATGAGTAAATGGAAGGAGATTTAGACGGATTCCCACCGATATATAAGGACTGCAGACTATAACTATCGAGGAGCATATCGGAAATGAAGTACTTACTCATGAAGGCCCGAAGAGATTTATAAGCCTTCATCCCCCACAATAATTTAAGTATATCAGGGTGAAAGAACTTTTTCTTATCAGCGAACGTCTGACCAAGAATTCTTGATTTCCCCATTTCAAAGTAAGGTCCCATTTCTTTCAGGAATTCAAGGAACCCTTCTCTTTCCTCCGGGAAAACGGAAGAGAATTCCTCAAGTTGTTTTTCTTCACTCTGGAACTTACGGAAAGTGGTTCCATCCGGAAAATGAACGTGGTACATAGGCTCCATCGGAATGAGAGGTATACGGCTCTTTTCGATTCCTGCTGCTTCCATCAATTCTAATAGGAGGGACGGCAATAGTACAATGGTAGGTCCCTGATCGATTTTGCTTTCTTCGTGCGTCTCAAATGTCATCCGTCCGCCTGCATGACTATTCTTTTCAAGGATAGTAATATCGCGGTCCTTCTGTTTGGATAAGTACAATGCTGTCATCAATCCACCTATACCTGCGCCGACTATCGTGGTTTTCTTCATTACGTTTCACCGATCCAATCAGATGTTATTTTAGCGGACTCTAAGATGGTAGGAAGACCGCTCCCCGGGTGTGTCCCTCCTCCGACAAGCCACAGATTCGCCAAATCATCGAACTGATTGTGCGGTCTGAAATACATCATTTGGGAGAGTTGATGCCCAAGGCTGAAGGTAGCCCCTTCATAAATCTCGAAAGTCTGCTCCCAGTCTTTCGGGGTGATGATTTTCTTGACAGTGATATGATCTCTGATATCGGAGAAGCCGCTCTCTTTTTCAAGGCGGTCGAGGACGACGGCTTCCACTTCTTCTTTTTTAGCTTCCCAGTCGATGCCTGATTGATTATTCGGCACCGGTGCCAGGATATAGACGGCAGAGTGCCCTTCCGGTGCTAGCGTGTCATCCGTTACGCTTGGGTTATGAATATAAATAGATGGTTCATCAGACAATTCCAGCGTCCCAGTCAGCTCTTCTACATTTTTTTTATAGTCAGAGGAGAAAAGTATCGAATGGTGGGGCATATCATATAGTTTATCAACTCCAGCATAAATCATGAATGTAGAACAGCTGAATTTCTTCTTCTCCACTTTCTTCTTCTTGTATTTCTTCAAGGATCCGTCATCGATCAATTTCGTCATCGCCTGAGCAAAGTCCGCATTGATGACAAAATCATCCGCTACGACCCGTTCCCCTGATTCGAGAACAATCGCTTCCGTCTGCTTCTCTTTCGTCTCTACGCTTGCCACGGCCTGTCCAAGGTGAATGGTTCCTCCGAGTTCTTCGAAAACCTCAGCCATCGCCCCTGATAATCGGTTGACGCCACCTATGGGGTGATAAACACCGTATTCATGTTCCATATAGGATAAAATCGAAAAGGCACCTGGACATTCCCAGGGAGACATCCCCAAATATTTTGCTTGGAAAGAAAATGCTATTTTCAGCTTTTCATCATCAAAATAATCGGACAATACGTCGTACACCGATTTCCCAAGGGACAATTGCGGGAGCGCCTTCAATACACGAGGAGCCAAATAATCCCGTAGTCGATGATGTCTAGTCTGCAAAATGGGTGTAAGACGATCCATTTTCTTTTTATTGTCTCTCATGAATCTGAGATAGCCGCGTTCATTTCCCGGGAAATGTCTGGAAATGGAAGCAAGCATCTTGTCCTGCTGATGATACATGGGAATCTGTTTTCCTTCCCATAATAATTCATACATAGGAGTTAGCTGCTTCAAGTCCATATAATCATTCATATCTCTACCAGCTTTTCGGAATAATTCTTGAATCAAATGGGGCATACTAAGGAACGTGGGACCTATATCGAATGAATAATCTCCCAGCTTCCATGCACCATTTCTTCCCCCTACGCGGTCATGCTTTTCATATACATGAACGTCATGGCCTTCTGCAGCAAGCAGCATGGCAGATGCAAGTCCCCCCGGCCCGGCACCGATGACGGCTATTTTCTTCATATCTGACACCTCTCTCTATCTTCGTACTACACACAGTACCCGATTTATTAACTCTTTAGTCTTATTTCTTGGAGGTGATGCAATGGGTTATGTCCGTTATTCCTACAAACGAATGTTCAATCCTGGGGAAAACATGGGAGTGAAGCGGAAGAGACATTTCCGTACGTGTATTATGCAACGTCCTTAGGCATCTGCATCTGCAATCGGAAGTGCCGGTGCATATAGTGGCGTAGGGGGTGAGGAAATGGGTTATAAAATGCCGTACGGAGGATACGAGGATGATTGCGACTACAACCACGGAGGTGGAGGTACTACCTTCATCCTTATCGTCGTACTTTTCATTCTATTGGTTATTGTAGGAGCTTCCTGGTACTGATCACAGCAGGTAAAAAAACCGCCTTTCAAAGAAGGCGGTTTTTCTATGTCTCTCCTACTTGTGTCATCCACTTTTTCGTTTCATGGGCAGGTAGAGGCTTTGAAAAGAAGTACCCCTGCCCTTCATCACATTTTTCAGATTGCAGAAATTTGAGCTGCTCTTCCGTTTCAATCCCTTCAGCGATCACTCTTAGATTGAGTGCGTGTGACATATGTATAATCGATTTCACAATCGCTTCATTCCTCCCTTTATTTTCATGGAGAAACACTTTGTCTATTTTCAATTTGTTGACCGGAAAACGGCTCAAATATTGCAAAGAGGAATAACCTGTACCGAAATCATCTATAGAGACCTGAACGCCCAAATGCCTCAATTCCTGGAGAGTTTTCAATACTGTCGTTTCATTCGTCATAGCCATGCTTTCCGTAATCTCAAGCTCCAAATAACAAGCAGCAAGCTCACTGTCTTTCAAAGCTTTCCGCACCGTGGACACGAGGTCTGGGTCATGCAATTGTTTAGCGGACAGATTGACACTTACGACGATAGGTGGACAACCTTCGTCCTGCCACTTTTTGTTCTGGTGACATGCCTGTTGCAGTATCCACTCGCCCATTTCGTTGATTTGATTGTTCTTCTCAAGAACGGGAATGAAGACCCCAGGCGGTATATATCCCTTCTGGGAGTGATTCCAGCGTAAAAGTGCTTCACAGCCGATGATTTCCCCTGTCTCGATATTTGTCTGGGGCTGATAGTGGACTTCAAATTCTTTCAGTTCTCTCGCTTTGCTTAGATCCGCTTCCATAGAGAGCAATGCCTCGAACGACTTGGATATAGAAGCTGAATAAAACTGATAATCATTCGTACGTTGTTCTTTAAGTTGGTACATCGCACTATCTGCCTGACGCAGAAGCTCATCCACCGTTTTTGCATGATGAGGGTAGGTACTGATTCCTATGCGGAGAGATATAGTGATTTCGTGTTCATCAATGTTAAAAGGGAGCCGGAACTTATCCAGCAACCGTTCAGCAAACTCCTCAATTTCCTTCCTGTCTTTGTTGCCCGTAGAGCAGACGAGGAATTCGTCTCCACCCAGATGCCCGATGGTAACCTTTTCATTGTTCAGCTGTTCCAACCTTTCCCCACATGCAGCAATGAGTTTCTCTCCGAAACCATACCCCAGCGTGTCGTTGATCTGCCTGAAATGGTCGAGATCAAGAGTGTATATGGCGAGTTCTTCCACTTCAGGATCATCTATCAGACGCTTCGCCAGATTAACGAATGCCTTTCTGCCGAGAAGTCCCGGACAAACCGCCTGCTCTCTATTTTCTTCTTCTCTTATAGACATAATCCATGCCTTTTCCAATCCTGGAAGAGAGGTTCTCCCAAGGACCTCAAAAATACTCTCTGCTTTTACAGCGTGAAGATAATCACCAGGGCCATATTTCAGAAATTCATAAATAGATGAACCGATGATGTCTTCCGGCTGTTTGTTGAAGAACCTCGAAAATCCTGAATCACAATCATAAATTCTTTCTTCATCAAAGATGACCGTGCCTTCTCTGCTTCCTTTCTTCAACTTACTTAACGGAGCGATTTCCTCTTTCAAGGAAGCTTTTCTTAGAAGAACGGCCTTGTACTTCTCAGAAACAGTCAGCACTTTAGCTTCATGTAATAGCTTATGTCCTTGCATCTCCGGAAGAAGAAGGTACTGGTTCTTCCCCGGGTTCGTATTGTGTTTTATCCCCTCGATCAAGTATTCCGCTTTTTTATATTTCTTAGCTGCCTCGTTTCTATGAACAACTGTCCCTTCACCTGTAACAATGAATAATGGATCTTCAAATAAATGGAAAAGCCTCTTTGATAATTCCCCTTCCATGCTAAATCGTTCTCCCCCTTCATTTAACCTATGATCACTCTTTCTTTAGGATAGTGATAGTTCCCCTTCTTCTTCTCTTTCTTGAAGGAGAATAAAAACGTCAGGATGCCGATTCTTCCGACGAACATCAGCCCCATGAGGAGCAATTTTGTGAATGTTGTCAGCTCAGAGGTTATTCCGAGGGATAATCCTACAGTTCCGAAAGCAGAACAGACCTCAAATAAAATCTCTGTCAAAGAAAAAGGCTCTACGATGGACACCAGCAGAACACTGGTGAACACGGTAAGCACTGCCATCAATGTAACCACTACCGCTCGATTCAAGTCTTCATGATGAACTTCCCTCCGGAAGATGCGGATGTTCGTCGTTCCCCGTGCGAAGGTGAGGATAAAGATGACGACCAGAGCGAAAGTTGTCGTCCGTATACCTCCTCCCACACTACTCGGAGAAGCACCAATGAACATCAGGGAAGACATAAACAACTGGGTCTGCTCGGTAAACTGACTGACATCCATCGTCGAGAGCCCTCCACTTCTTGTCGTGACGGACTGAAACAAAGCATAGAACAGAATTTCGTGCCAGGAACGCCCTTCAAAGAAATGATTGAACTCAAGCAGGATGATCATGACAACCCCGAACACTACTAGCGCAAGAAATGTGATGGAAGTCAACTTTACAAATAATGAAAAACGTGTCCTCTCTCCACTTTCGAAGAGATACTGTTTCACTTCTATCAGCACCGGAAAACCTATGGCTCCTGAGATGATCAGCATCATATTGATGAATTGAACGAAATAGTCATCCTGGAACGGGATCAGAGATGCTCCGGTAATATCGAACCCGCCGTTGGTCATGGCACTTACCGCCCCAAAGAAGCCTTGTAAATAAGCTTCTCCTGGCGCATAATACTGCAGGAAATATGTACCCAAAACCAAAAAACCTATGAATTCTATGAGTAAGACAAGCAGAACAATTTGAAGGACCAGACGTACGATCCCCTGGAAATTAGACTGGTTCTGGTCCGTCATGATCAACTGTCGCTCTTTCAAACCGATTTTCTTCCCCAAAATGATCCAGACGATGGTACCAAGGGTCATTATTCCGATTCCGCCGAACTGAAGCATCAACGCAATCAGAAAATATCCTGTGGTACTGAACGTGTCCGGTATAGAAACGGGAGTCAGACCTGTTACGCTCACCGCACTGACCGCCACGAACAATGTATCAATGAAGGGAATCTCCACCCCCCGCTCGTAAGCAACCGGAAGAGAAAGAAGAATAGTTGCAATGGTGACTGCTATTAAATAGAATAAAGCAATCAGCTGAAATGGTGATAGTGACCGGATCCAATTGTACTTTCGTTTGCCTGCCTGCATACTTCTATCTCCTTACATTTGAATAACTTCCTCTCATTATAGAAAAGATTCACACCGATGTATAGGTGTCAATTGGAGACAGTGCCGGTTCTACGCTTGAATTCTTCTAGCAACTGCTTTCCCTGGTACCCTTCTTCCAAGAGAATCTGGAGAAGCTTTTCGACTTGTTCCTGCTTTTTATCCACCATACTTCCCATAAAAATAACGTTCATATTCTCTTCGAAAAGATTAACCTCTTTCGGTTCTACAAGGAACGTGGCCGGAGAATTGCTTTTCTTCGTAATAAGCGCCTGGATCATCAGTTTCTCTTTACGCTTAACAAGGGATTGGAAATACTCTCTGTAGTCTTCATCGAGGAAAGCTTCCAGCAACCATCGACCGTGGTCGTCTTCTCGATTGATGATCATACCATCCTTAAGCTCTATGGATCGTAGCGTAATATCTTCCTGATTCTCCTCGATAATATCCAGGGAAACGAGCTTGAACGTTTTCATTCCTGCCTCACCCTTTCTTATGTAATACTTTCATTATAAAATAGCGAGGGGTAAAGGGAAAGCTTTCTTATTATTCCTGGAAATGAACCTTCTTTTCCTACTAAAAAAACAGAAGCGGCTCCTGAAGTTTCAGGAGGCTTCTGCTTTATCTGACCATGGATTGTGTTCATATATCTCAGATGACCATCGTTCAGGCGAAAGGATCGGTCAATTTGAAGGATACCACTTTCTTCTCCGTGAGAGAATCAATGGCGAATTTCACTCCTTCTCTACCGATGCCTGAGTCTTTCGTTCCACCAAATGGCATAGCATCGATTCTGTAATCACTGCTATCATTGACCATGACACCGCCGACATTCAAATGTTTCACCGCATAGAAAGCCTGGTTCACATCTTTCGTGAAAATGCCTGCGTGAAGACCATAGTCCACGTCATTCGATTTTCTGACCGCTTCTTTCAGGTCCTCCACGGCTTCGACGATCACCACCGGTCCGAAGACTTCTTCTTTGGCTATCGTTGCGTCTGAAGGAACATTGGATAATATGGTGGGTTCGATATAAGCCTTGGTTCTCGTACCTCCAGTTTCGATCTGCGCTCCTTTGGAAACAGCTTCCTCGATCCAGCTCTCGATCCTTTCCGCTTCTTTTTCGGATATGAGTGGCCCGACATCCGTTTCTTCAAGGAGTTTCTCCCCGAGTTTCAGCTCTCTAGTTTTCTCAATGAAGTCATCGAGGAAAAACGGATAGGACTCTTTCTCCACGTAAACCCGCTGAACTCCTATACAATTCTGCCCGGCGGCACTGAACCCACCGTCTACACATGCTTCTACGGCATCTTTCAAGTCGGCATCTTTCAGTACGATTACCGGAGAATTCGATCCCAGTTCCATGCTGACATGTTTGGTGCCGGTTTTTTCTGTTATCTTTTTACCTGCCTCAGTTCCACCGGTAAAAGATAGAGCTTTAATAAAAGGATGCGTCACTAGCTCGTCGCCGATCTCGCGTCCGGGACCCGTGACGACGGAAAGCATTCCTTCCGGGAGTCCGGCTTCTGTGAAAGCTTCGGCAAGCTTAAGTGCACTTAAAGGGGTTTCCGATGCAGGTTTCACGACGATGGCATTCCCCGCAGCAATAGCTGGACCGACTTTATGAGCGACGAGATTCAACGGATCATTGAAAGGAGTGATTGCTCCGACAACCCCCACAGGGAAATGGTAGTAGTACCCCACTTTATTTTCGCTGCCTTCATTCTGATCGAAATTGATGGTCTCGCCCTGGATCCTTCTGGCTTCTTCTGCGGAAATTTCAATCGTTTGTGCCGCCCGTTTCACTTCGCCTCTGGCTTCATTTATCGTTTTACTACCTTCGAGAGCAATCGTTCGGGCGAAAGCTTCCTGGTTCTCGAGCATGAAATGACTGACACGCTTCAGTATACTGATTCTTTCATGAACAGGCCACGAGTCCAGGGATTCAAACGTTTCCTGCGCGGCTTCTATCGCATGTTTCATATCGTCTCGCGTCGCTTTTGGTACGGTGGCGATGCGTTCGCCGTTCCCGGAATCGAACACATCGATCGTATCATCTCTCAACACCCACTGTCCGGCCAGCAACATCTTCATTTCTTCTGTTCTCGTCTTCATACTCTCCCTCCTTCAAGAAGTTTGCAGCTTCCGCTCCTTCTGATAATGGATCAAGTCAATCAATAATGAGAAGCCGGTCTCTTTCCTTCCGGCACCAGCCCCGGTAAGAAGTACAGGGCCGAGCAGATCACATTCATAAAGGATAGCGTTTGTAGCTCCCGTCACACCGGCAAGTGGATGAGTTCCTTCGACCTTCTCAGGCTTGACGCTTCCGATGACAGAACCATCCTCCTGTCTCTCCACTTTCCCGATGAGTTTCCATTTCTGACCGTTTCCGAGAGCTTCCTGGACGTCTTCGATCGTCATATCAGAAATCCCTTTCACCGTCACGTCTCTGTAATCGAGAGGTGCATCCATCAGGTAGTTTGCTAGAATTGCAACTTTGTACCGTGCGTCGTACCCTTCCACATCGTTTGTAGGATCGGCTTCTGCATATCCATAAGACTGGGCTTGTTCCAAGGCTTCTTTATAGGACTTCCCTTTTTCCATTTCGGTCAGGATATAGTTTGTCGTCCCGTTCAGAATACCGCTGATGCGTGTGATTTCATTTCCTGCCAAGGTCTCTTCAGGCATGCGAAGCGCAGGCGTTCCGCTCATCACCGTTCCTTCGAACCCGAAGAATACTCCATTTTCCCTGGCCATTTCATCCAGTTCCTTATACGCAAGTGCAATCGGACCTTTGTTCGTGGTAACGACACTCTTCCTGCTTGCGAAGGCACGCTTACAGTGCGTTATGGCAGGTTCTCCGGTTTTTACATCTGTAAATGTCACTTCCACAATCATGTCCGCGTTCGTCTGCTCGATGGTATCGATGCTCGACATCCCTTTCACGACATCCGGACCGTCCGGGTACGTCTCTACGGATCCATCTTTCCGTACACATTCGAGGAGCGTTTGCACATCAAGACCATTTTTATCATATACGGCGCCTTTCATCAGATCTGCAACGGCCACCACTTTTGATTCCAACCCGTGCTGATTGCTGAGACTCTCCCTCTTCTCTTCAAGAATTTCGACGAGCGCCTGACCAACACCACCGAAACCGATCATTGCTATATTCGTCATCCAACCCCTCCTATTCTTTCCAGTATGACTGCAAAATGCCCGTCATGATCTCGAGCCCTTTTTCGAGCGCCTGTTCATCAATGTCGAAATCCGGCTGGTGGAGCATCCTTTCCTTTTCCAGCCCACAGCCGAGAAAGAACATCGTTCCTTTCAAGTGATTCGTCATGTGACTGAAATCCTCGCTCCCCATACCGAAGGGTTCATTGTATATCGTATAATCCGAGGCCACCTTCCGAACAACTTTGTTCAACTCCTCATCGTTGATGAGAGCAGGCTCCCCTTTTTGAATATGCCACTGGTAACGTCCTCCCAGCGAATGGATGATATTCGCTTTCTCCAACAGTTCATTCTCCAGCTGGTGACGGACATGAGACGTGTAGGATCTCATCGTTCCATGAATATCCACTTTATCAGGAATGATGTTACTTGCGCTCCCTGCATTGATCTTTCCAACACTGATGGTTCCTACATCAAGGGGGTGCATTCTTCTGCCGGTGATACTGTAAAGAGCCTGGAGCAATTGAGTCGTCATCCATATCGGATCCGCTCCCTGATGAGGATATCCTGCATGTGCCCCTTCCCCGAAAACGGTGATCTGAAATTCATCATTGTTCGCCATGCTCGGCCCATCATTCACCTGAAGCTCACCGACACGAAGCCACGGACACATATGAAGTGCAAATATGGCGTCGATGTCCTGAAGCAGTGGGGAGCGAATCATTTTCATCGCTCCCGTTTCCCCTTCATCATCAGCTGCTTCTTCGGCAGGCTGAAATACCAGTTTCACGGTTCCCCGAATTTCATCGCTGTGATTCTTGAGCCAATGGGCAACCCCGAGAAGAATGGACGTGTGTGCATCGTGTCCACACGCATGCATCACTCCTTCGTTCTCTGAAGCATACCCGACCGGCGTCTGCTCTACAATCGGAAGTGCATCCATATCTGCCCGAATACCGAGAACCGGACCTTCCCCATTCGAAATGATGGCGATCACCCCGTATCCCCCGATATTTTCATGGACTTCGAAAACACCGAGTTCTTTCAACTTTCGAGTGACGAATGCACTCGTCTCTTTTTCTTCAAAGCTCAGTTCCGGATGCTGGTGAAGGTGACGCCGCCACTCCACCATGTAGTCGAATAAAGTCTCCGGTCCATACATCAGTAATCACCTAGCTTTTCTGAGATGCTTTTTCTTCTACTTTTGCAAAAGCCTGCTTCAGATCCGCTTTTAGATCTTCGATATCTTCAATACCGGCTGAGTACCTGATCAGTCCCTCAGGAATTCCCATCGCTGCACGTTCTTCCGGTGTACACTCTACGTGAGAAGTCGTACGGGATGGACCAACGATGGTTTCCACCGCTCCCAGGTTCGCGGCCCGATTAGCAAACTGAAGTTCCGGCAGGAAGTCTCGGACCGTCTCTACCCCACCTTTTACAGCAAAGCTGAGCATACCTCCGAAGCCTCTCATCTGCTTCTTGGCGATATCATGATTCTTATGATCTTCGAGCCCTGGATAAAACACATCTTCTACGAGGTCGAATGTTTTCAGATATTCAGCTATTTCCTGAGCGTTCTTATTCTGCTGATCCACTCGAAGTTTCAATGTCTTCATACCACGAAGCAAGAGGTAAGCGGCCATCGGATCCAATGTAGCCCCGTTGATTTCCCGGTAGTGGTAGACCTTCTCGACGAGTTCTTTCGATCCGACGAGTGCTCCACCCAAAGCATCCGCGTGACCACCGAGGAACTTCGTTGCACTGTGAATGACGAGATCCACCCCTAAGTCGAGAGGGTTCTGGTTCACGGGTGTCGCAAAAGTGTTGTCGACGATGACGATGGCACCTTGCGCTTTTCCGGCTTTCGCCATTCGTTCAATATCCGTGATTTTGACCGTCGGGTTCGTCGGTGTCTCCAGATAAAGCACTTTACACCCTTTTTCCACTTCAGCTTCAATCGCTTCGTGATCAGCCGTTTCACAAAGTTCGACATCCACATTCATTCTCGGTAGGAATTCTGTGAAAATCTTGTTCGTTCCCCCGTACGTATCTTTGATGGATACGACACGATCTCCCGGAGCAAGGAACGTACTCAGTGTATTACTGATGGCAGCCATGCCAGTCGAAAAACTCGTCGCGGCTTCCGCGCCTTCAAGGTCACGGATTTTGTTCTCGAAAGCCTCGACCGTCGGGTTCGTGTTTCTTCCATATATATGTCCTTCCTTATTACCAATCGCCACTTCATACCATTCATCCATATTGTCATAACCGAAGGACACACTGTGCACTACCGGCACCTGTGTAGCTCCGAAAGCCAACTGTTCTTTCTCGCCTGCCCAAATGGATCTAGTACCGAATTTCGCTTGTTTCATATTCATCATCCTCCTATTGTTTGAAATGCGTAGCGGGCAATTGCGGTATCCTGTACCCCCGTACCCGTCAGGTCTGTAATTGTGATTTGATCATCGTTTTGTCTGGCGGTCCTTTGCCCGCCGGTTACATTTCCGAGTTCGATGGTCGCTTCTATGATCTCCTTGTCGTCGATCGTACGCAGTTCACCTAATCTTCTGGATTGATGAAGTACATCACACGTGAAAACGTCTGCTTGTTGAATCACACTGGTCGAGAGTTCCTGTTTATGCTCCGCGTCGGAACCCATCGCTGTTATATGAAGGCCCGGGTGGAGCCAGTCTCCCTGGATAATCGGCTCTGAGGCCGGTGTGGTTGTTACTACAATGTCACTGTTTCGTACGACCTCTTCCGCTGTATCTCCCACCGTTACGGAAACGTTCAGTTTCTTTTCCATTTCCTCCTGGAATTCTTGGGCTTTTTGCTGGTTTCTGCCCCAGACATACACCGTCTTGATCGGGCGTACTAACAACAGTGCCTCGAGCTGATACCTGGCTTGGGCTCCTGTACCGAGAATCCCGGCTCGCTCACTGTTTTCCCGGCTTACGTGTTTCGCAGCTACTGCGCCGGCGGCAGCTGTACGTAAATCTGTCAGGAGGCCACGATCAGCAAATATCTTTTGGACTTCGCCGGTCTCACTACTTATAAGAATCATCATGCCATTTGCGCTTGGCAGCCCTTTGTTCGGATTATCGAAAAAACCGGATGATAACTTCACACAAAAACTGTCGTATCCAGGAATGTATGCAGATTTGATATCGACTTCTCCGTGGTGTTCCGGAATGTCGATCCGCATAATTTCAGGCATCGTCACCGTTTTTGTCGCAAGAGAAGTAAAAGCATCTTCTATCACCGGAATAAGTTCTTCGGAAAGAGAAATTTTCTCTTCAAGGGTCTTCCTGTCTATTACCTGAATCGTGCATCCCTCCTTACGAACTCATCGGATTCGTATTGTATCCGAGGTTGCCTTTGACTATCAGTTCCCGAGGATAAGAAGTGAACAATTCATATCCAGTTTCCGTTACTCTGAATGTCGTAGAGATTTCGATCCCATCATTCTCAAACCACAGGGCCGGAATCATGTGGAACGTCATGTTCGGTTGCAATACGGTATGATCATCGCTTCTGATACTTGCCGTATGCTCACCCCAATCCGGCGGGTAAGAAAGCCCTGTCGAGTATCCCAACCTCGATTCTTTTTCAAAACCGTAGCGTTTGATACTATTCCGCCAGGCTGCTTCAAGATCACTGCAAGTCGCTCCCGGGCGAATCGTCTGAAGCGTATTTTCTATCCCCTCCTGAACAATGGATGCAACGTATTGCAGACGTTCACTCGGCTCTCCAAGGGACACCGTACGGGCCATCGGAACATGATATCGCTTATAACAACCGGCAGTTTCAATGACCACCGGAGAGTTCTCTTTAAACGTCTGCTCCGACCAGGTCAGGTGGGGCATGGAGGTATGGTCTCCCGTCGGCATCATCGGCACGATAGCCGGGTAATCTCCGCCATACTCCGAAGTTCCGCTGATCAGGTTGTAATACAGGTGAGCAGCCGCATCATTTTCGCGGACACCCGGCTGAATATAGTCGATGGTTCGGCTCATGGCCTGATCGACGATGATCCCGGCTCTTCGCATATACTCGATTTCCTGATCCGATTTGATGAGCCGGACGTAATTGACAAGGTTCGAGGCATCGAGGAAAAACGCATCGGGTAGTGCGCGCTGAAGTCGCTGAAACGATTTAGCTGTGAAATAGAACTGTTCCATCTCTACTCCTATGCGTCTGTTTCCCTGACCGATCTCCCTTAATATTTCACCGATGAAATCCATCGGGTGATAGATGTCGGAGTGGACGTAATAATCAGGATAGGCAATAACATTGTCATCGTAGATCCATGTCGTCGCCTTGGCTCCGTTCGCATCCATCGTACGTCCGATCCAGATCGGCTGAGGTTCATCGATAATGACGATCAGCATCTGATGGACATAGAATGACCATGCATCATAACCGGTCAGATAATTCATATTGGACGGGTTGGTGACACACAAGATTTCAATGCCGTCTTTTTCCATCCGTTCCTTTGTTTTATTCAACCTCTCCTGATATTCCATGATGTCAAACGGAAGCACCATAAATATTCCCTCCTTTTCTTTTTGTCAGAATCTTTTAATTTCTTAATTCTTATTGTATGAAACATAGCTACCGGATGTAATGTACGAAATGTATGAACTTTTGTATAACTTTTTCGTACATATGTGACACACTAAAAAAGTGCTTAAGCGCAAGGGTTTAACCGTTTCCCCATTTATCTAAACATCCTGATAGGAAATCGAATCCGAATCTTTCATACAAAAAAACACTACCCGTATAAGGGCAGTGTCTATGTGGATCTTATTATTGATGTCTTAATTATAAATCAACACTTATCCCTCTCTGGTCAGCATCCACATCCGGACGCTGAGCTCCAACAGAAAGAAATCATCTGCGTCGAGAAGAGACAAACCGGTGAGCCGCTCAATATTACGAAGCCGATGCAATAAAGACTGACGGTGAAGATTCATCGCCCGTGCCGTCTGGCTTACGTTAGAATTGTACTTATTGTATACCATGAATGTATGAAGTAGATCGGCCTGCCGCTTTTCATCATAAGCGATCAGGTCTTTAAGTGTCCTCTCCACAAGAGAAGTCACTTCCTTATTCTTCGAAATGGAAAGAAGCAACCGGTTCACCTTCGTATCGGTGAAGAACATTCGAAACCCCGCTTCTTCCTGGCGGAAACCGAACGATAAAGCCGTTGAAGCTTCTTTGTAACTCTCGTTGAAGACCCCGATACCGTCCCCGTGAAACGAAATGCCCCAGGAAACCGTGATGCCTGCAAGCAATTCGTTCAATCTTCGTTCTACAAGATCAAGGAATTGATGCGTCGTTTCCATATAGGAATGTTCGTCTGCTTCCAGAAAAACGATAACTTTCCCGTCGTCGAACGTAGTCATTCGTTCCCGGCCGATCTGATCAGCCGCATGCTGGATTTCTGTCTGGACATAATAGTTCCGACTGTGCATGGAAGAGGAAGCCACTTTGCTATCCTTCGATTCTATGTGAGCATCTACATTTTTGGAGAATTGGACATCCCCTATAATACATGTATAAGGTTTCTCCAGGTCATAACCGAGAAGCCGTCCTTTCTCGCGCAGTTCTTCATCCTGTTCTGCCCCTTTCTTTGCGAGGTCGAGAAGAAAGTTGTCTTTCAATCTAATTTCCGTCATTTCGATGGCATTTTCTTTGACGAAGAACAGCGCGCAAGCCGTCACCGCATGTTCGAGTATCGTCATATCGGACCAGGTGAACGGTCGATCGATGCGTTCGAACAGCAGATAGCCCTGTTTTTTATGGTTAGATAAAATCGTGAGCTGGTAACACTCTCCCTGCTCGAATTCATACTTCTCTATCGGATAGTGATGCTCGAGATAGGAGGTCTGCGTAAAAGGCACGGATCGATAATTCCCTTCCTTCTTCCTATTTAGAATATCGATCATTTGGCTGTCGAAATGATGGTTGGACCGAACGACCCGTTCATCATCACTGATAGCAACAGGAATGGAGGTATGTTCATACACGAGAGAAGTGATCTCCTCCAGTCCCTCTCCGTTCAATACACAATTGATCATGTCCTGTCTGATTCCTTCGACGAAGCGCTGGTCCTCCCTCTTTTCTTCAGAGATTGCCTGGAGAACCTCCTGCATAATATCACCGAATCTCACTTCCCACGGAATCTCCAAAAGGGCGATATTGTTTCTGCGACATTCTTCGATAATCGTATCCGGTACCGTAAAGATATGCCTGCCGGTCGCAAACCCGATAGCAGAAGCGCCGGATTCGATGACGTCTCTTGCATACTGTTCCAGACAGCGGGGGTCTTCCTTGCACCCCACTCCTGTGGACAGAACGAATTCATTCTGCTTGACGAAATTCTCCACTGGCGTCTCGATTACGCTGATCCACTCTACCGTCTGTCCCTCGAGAAACGCCTTCGGAGTAAGCAGTTTCGCCTTCTCCAGAACGGAAAGATCCACAATTTCTTTCATAGTCAGCCCCATGTTCCTTCACCTCATATCTACAGTTGATCTAACACCTCAGCGTCAATATTATTGCCGGTAATAAGAAGAACGATATTCTCATCTCTAGCCAATCTCTCTCCCAGTATCCAACCGATTCCGGAAGCAGCAGCACCTTCTACCAGCATTTTATGCTTGTCGAGCATTGTTTTAATACCTAGAGCAATCTTTTGTTCAGTTACCAGGACACTTTCATCCATCACTTGCCTCGTCATCTGATAGGTGAAGGTATTGTTCCCTCCGATTCCGCCAAGCAAACTATCAGCAAGAGTAGACTTTTCCGGAAGAATTACGGGGCTGCCCTTCGTGATACTCTCATGCATGACAGCTGCTCCTTCTACTGAAACCCCTGTAACACGAATAGCTTCATTCATCTTCTTCACAACCATACCGACCCCGGACATAAGTCCACCACCGGAAAGCTGAACGACGACGTGATCCACTTGAGGACATTGTTCCATGACCTCGAGACCGATGGTACCCTGACCGGCAATGACCGCTTCATCATCAAACGGAGGTATAACTGTAACCCCGGGCAGGGAATAACAATACTCTTCCGCTTCATCCTGGCTCTCACCGACGATGATCACCTCAGCCCCCATTTCTTCAAGACGATGCTTTTTCGCTTTCGGCACTCGGTTCGAGATACAGATGGTCGCCGGAATATTCTCTTCCCGCGCTACAAAAGCTACTGCTATTCCATGATTCCCGGTCGAGAATGTAGCGACCCCTTTCTTCTTCTCTTCTTCTGGCAGACTCCTGATTTTATTAGCGGCCCCTCTAAGTTTGAAGGCGCCCGTCGGCTGCTCTGTTTCAAGTTTCAAATACACGTTGGCCCCCGCCATCTTAGATAACGGTTCCGAGTAGATGCACCTCGTTTGTTCAACAATGGAAGCGATTCGCTTCCTGGCGCGGAAAAATTGCTGAAGATGCATGATCCCCCTCCTTTTCCAGAACTTTCTGATCATTACATATATTATATATGAAAAAAGATGCCCGCCGAAAGCGGACATCTCTATTTTCATATATGGAATTTTTGTTTGTTGGAATCAATACGATCGCGGACCGATTGATATTTTCTGTGTTTGGATTCCAACTCTTTCTTATTCCGTTTTTCTATAATGATGATAAAGAACAACAACGGTATTCTCATAAGTATCTCTCCTTACTTCAAAATAGCTACGCACTATCCTTCTCCGCATTCAGCCAGTCCATAAATACTCCCATTCGTTTAATCATTTGTCCCTCTCCTCTCTTATAGTTGGATGGTCTTGCGGTCGAGATGTGCGTCATAAGCGCTCCGGCAATATCCGGGCTGATCTTTCAATTCTTTTCGTCTACGAATACTGATCGAAAATATCAGGAAATTCATCGTCATGGTCATCCCTCCTCTCTAAAGGCACAAAAAAGCCACAGGTCTCCCTGTGGCTTTGGCTTATACTTCAACGAATTCATATAAAAAGCCACAAGGTCATTCTACGCACGACCTGCGGCTATTATGCACATTATTCCCTACACATAATCAACGGAAGGAACACAGGTCGAATTCAATTGTCTGAAGTGTATACATCATCTTTTTCATTTTGTTCGACCTCCCTTTCCTTTGATTTGTGAGTACGAATAAAGTATATAGGTACTGGATAAAAAAAGCAATACTTTATTCAAAAAATGTTCACATTTATATCTTGACTTAAGAAAATTTCCTGATCCAGTTGCTGCAACCGCTGTAGAGCTTCCATCTTATCCATCGACTTGTAGTGATGCAGTCCACCTTCCTGTTCATCCAGCGTATCTGCTTCAGCTACTACCGCTTGAACCGGAGAGCGGTTTTCCTCTACGGAAAAAGGAAGATAACTATCGGTATGAAGAAGAATCGCCAGCGCCACCTCTTTCGCTTTCACCCGATCTTCGCCAAGGCGGATCAGTAGCTTATGAGCACGTTCCGCTCCTTTGATTGCATGGATATCATGCTTTCTGTATTCATCGTAATCCCATTCTCCATCGGTGTACCACTCGTAATGACCGATATCATGAAGAAGGGCAGCTTTTGTTGTCACTTCCGTGTCCAACCCGCGTTCACGCGCTAACGAAAAGGCGGTTTCAGCAACAGTGACGGCGTGATGAATACCGGAGCGTTGCAAATATTTCTCTGTAACCCAATGGGAAAATATATTCTCTAATGTAACCATAAAGAAACCTCCTCCATGATTTTTTAATATCTAATATAGCATGATTCCCCCGCTCCGGCAAGTTCGAAACAGGTTTTACATATAATTTTCAGGGGTACTCCTTCTATAAAAAGAAGAAAGGCGGGATGTCTTATGTATGGAACACCTTTGGTCCTTCGATTTCATCAATCTCCGTCGATCCAACAGTGGATGGAATGGTATCAACAACACAACTGCAACGATATGTATATCAGACAACACAAACACGTCGCTTATAATCAATGCTTTCCGAAGTTCATTTCCTTCTTATTGACGATGAACCCGGACCAAGCCATTTCAGTTTTTATCGAAGATGGAGATGAAGACAAAGTGATACAGCTTACTAAAAGGGTCTTCGGACATTGTCTAGAAGATGTTGAGGTCAATAGGCAAGTCGATCGCAATTACATGAACAAAGGATTTGCGTTTTCTCTATAATAAACATAAATCTGGAATTCCACATTCTGCATTGTGGTTTTCCTGAACAGAGTAAGGTTATACTTAGAATAAGGAGGTAATAATTATGATGGATATTGCAATTATCGGAGCAGGACCTGCCGGGGCAAGTGCCGGGATCTTCGCTGCTAAAGCTGGCAAGGAGGTAGTCATGTTCGATTCCGGGAAAAGTATTACAGCGAAAGCATGGGTAGAGAATCACTATGGTCTGCCAAAAGGTGTCGAAGGGCCCCATTTATTGAATGCCGGACAGGAACAGGCGACGAACCACGGCGCAAAATTGGTCGAGGGAGAAGTCGACGGTATCGAAGAAACAGCAGATGGATATGCATTGACTGCCGGAGGCGAAACCTATAATGCAAAACACGTTCTTTTCGCAACAGGGATGTCGGCGAAGCTGGCTGAAGAATTCGGTCTTACTGTCACAGAAGGAACCGAACCCCGCGTAGCAAAAATCATCAAGGTCCAAGAAGATGGTCACACAGAAAAGAAAAATGTATGGGCAGCCGGAACAGTAGCCGGAGTGAGCGTACATACGATCATCACGTCCGGAGACGGCGCGCGCGTCGCCGTAAATATTCTGTCTGAAATCAACGGTGAACGATACGTAGACCACGATATTTTGAAATAGGAATAGCGGATACGCCCGTTTAGAAACCTCAGTCATAAGTAGACCGGTCAGACAAAAGCGCACTTTCTTTTTTTTGATCCGGGCTACTTATGGCTCGGGTTTCTGGGTGATGCAGCTGGACAATAGGAATAGCGGATACGCCCGTTCAGAAACCTGTTCATTTAAAAAACCGGCCTTCGAGCCGGTTTTTTTGTGACGATTTCCTCTTACTGAATGATCAATCAAACCATCCCTTTTTCTTGAAAAATACAACCATGGCAACCGTCATCATAATCATGATTCCCCAAATAATGAAATAACTGTATTTGTAGTCAAGCTCCGGCATATAGGCAAAATTCATTCCATATACACCCGCTATAAAGGTCAAAGGAAGAAATATCATCGATACGACGGTCAGAAACTGCATCGTTTTGTTTTGCCTGTGGGAAGTCATAGATAAATGACTGTCCCGGATATCCTGGGTCATCTCCCGGTTGGAAGCGATCATGTCCGAAACTTTCAACAGATGGTCATAAATATCGCGGAAATATTCTTTATGTTCATATACATTTTCAAGGTCATGTGTATATAACATCCGATATACCATATCACGCATCGAGTGGACGGTCTGCCTCATTTTCAGCAGCTCCCCCCGTCTGTCGAACAACTCCTCCAGCATATCTTCCATCGATAATTCGTTCGTATTATCTTCGAGGTCATTGATCTGGTCCTCCAGTGAATAGATAATCGGGAAATAAGCATCTACGACCTGGTCGAGAATGTTGTGAAGAATGACTGCTTCGTCCGCAGAAGAAGGTTTCTTTACAACATAATCTCTCACCTTTTTTACAAAGGAAGAGGAATGCTTATGAAAAGTGACGATCAGTCCTTCACTGAGAAACACATCGATCTCTTCTTTCTCCAGGGTCTGCCTATCGAGCGTATGTAACACAAAAAACGTATGATCTCCATAATCATCCAGCTTTGGACGCTGCAGTTTGTGGAAACAATCTTCCACTGCGAGCGGATGAAAGGAGAACTCCTTCTCCAGAAGCTCCTTTTCATCGGAGGATGGGTTATCGAAATCGATCCATCTCCATTCATAGTCATTCTTCCAAATATCCGTTAAGTGTTCCATCGTTTCCATTCCGCGCTCTCTGTGAAAAGCCATACTGTGAATCATATTATCACCCACCTTTCTCTATCTAGTGGTATACCCTCTTTCTTTTTTCAATAATCTGTTATAATGAAGAGAAAAAAAGAAGGGACTCCTGTTTATGGTCCGGGATATTATACTAAAAGAGAATAATGTGACGCTACGAAGTATTCAGGAGTACGATCTTCCTTCCTTATACAATCTCATTTATGGAGACACCGAACCTTTATGGAAGAAATACGACGCTCCCTTCTACTCCCTTGAACCTCACACACTCGAAAGCTATAAAAGTCACGAACTGGCAAGAAAGTATCGACTTTCAGAGCATGAAGTGGACTCCCGTCTCCTCATCGAATATGAAGGAGAAATCATCGGTACCGTCATGTATTACTGGGAAGAAAAGTCGTCCTTCTGGCTTGAAGTGGGTATCGGGATCTATAATGCGGATTTCTGGGAGAAGGGTGTCGGGAGCCAGGCCCTCCAAATGTGGATCGATTACCTGTTCCAAGCGATGCCACTTGCTAGAGTAGGTCTCCGCACCTGGTCCAAAAACACACGGATGATTCATATCGCTTCAAAACTTGGAATGACAGAGGAAGCTCGCATCCGTAAAGCCCATTTGTATCAGGGGAATTACTATGATTCCGTTCGCCTTGGCATCCTTAGGGAAGAATGGTATTTCACGAAGAATCAGGAGAAAGAATAAGTCGACTACTGAATACAAAAAGCCGCGTTCCTTTTTTCACAAGGGAAACGCGGCTTTTATTTGTCATTAGCCTAATACTTTATTGAGTGGAGGTACTACCTGTTTCTTACGGGAAACGACATCTTTCAACACAGCTTTATTGTCTTCAAGCTTCACGTCGAAAGCTTTTTCTACAGCTTCCTGTTTATCTCCTACAGTAAGTGCTGTCGAGTCACTATCCAGAATATCAGTGATCAGAAGAACAAAAAGGTCGTAGCCATTGTCATCGATTTCTTTCTGCATAGCTCCTTCGAGTTCTTCTTTACGTGAGAGTACTTCGTTCGTATCTACCGTATTCACCTGAGCGATGCGCACGTTCGCTTCTCCCATATCGAATGCTTTGGCATCGAGAGAAATGAGCTCTTCAGCGGATTTTCCGCTGATATCTGTACCTGCTTTCAGCATATCCAGACCGTATTCGTTCAAATCGATGCGGGCTTTAGCCGCAAGTTCCTCGGCAGCTTTTTCATCCTCCGCTGTGCACGTCGGAGATTTGAACAATAGCGAGTCGGAGATGATAGAAGAAACCATGAGTCCGGCCATCGTTTCAGAAACTTCTACACCATTTTCTTTGTACATTTTATTCAGGATCGTTGCGGTACATCCGACCGGCTCGGCACGATAGTAAAGCGGGCTCTTCGTTTCGAAGTTGGCAATACGATGGTGATCGATCACTTCCTTTACTTCCACCTCATCGATATCATCCACACTTTGTTGACGTTCATTGTGGTCTACCAGGATGACTTCTCCGGTTTCATTGGCTACTGTTTCCACGAACCGAGGAGCTTCCTGATTGAAATAATCAAGCGCATAGGATGTCTCCCCATTAAGCTCTCCCAGGCGTACCGGTTCCACCTCGTAACCTAGCTGTTTTTTCAAATCTGCATATACAATGGCAGAGCAGATTGTATCCGTATCTGGACTTTTATGTCCAAAAATCAATTGTTTCGTCATAATAATCCCCTTTCTCCTCCATTTTTTTACCCGGTTCGATTATAGAACAAAAAGCCCTGCTCGTCTATCCTCGGCGGTGTCTATTGACAAATTATTCAAATATGGTATCATTTAAAGAATACATTATTTTAAAGGAGGTTTGCCAATGACGTTTTTACTCGCTAATGAATTAGTGACATGGGTATTATTTCTTGTGTTTCTAGGAACGAGCTACCTGTCTTATCAGGCATATAGGGAAAACCATTCCCGTCGCCAGTTTTTACTGGGATTCATTCACCTTGCGATCAGCCCATTTTTCGCTTACACGATAGGACCGATCATTCTCGGCCTTGGTCTGATTCAGCTCTATATGAGTACCATCCAATGGAAAAATAAAAAAGCCGCTAAACGATTCAGCCGCTTACAGTAGAATAAGACCTCTATGTAAATCTTCCTAGATGACCACTCCTCTTCGGTCCACGACCTTCTCTTCGTGTAGATCAACTTCTTTATGCTAAACTTAAAGAAGCGTTCTACATAAGAGGAGGTTTTTTCATTGAATTCGACAATAGAAACGATTTTGAACCACCGTTCCATCCGTTCCTTCGAAGAGAAACCCTTAGAGAAAGAGACGATCCATACGCTCATTGAAGCTGCCCAGCAGGCATCGACCTCCAGCTACATGATGGCTTATTCGATCATCGGCATTACGGATAGGAAGAAAAAGGAACAGCTGCACGAAGTCTCCGGTCACCCGCACGTCTTGAACAACGGGCATCTGTTCATCATTTGTGCTGACTACCATCGTATGACTTATGGTGTCTCTGAAGAAGCAAAGGAAGATATGAAAGCGAATCTCGAGAACAGCGAACACTTGATGACCGCTGCAATCGACGGGGCTTTAGCAGCGCAAAACTTAGCAATAGCAGCAGAATCCATGGGGCTTGGTATGTGTTACCTCGGAAGTCTCCGGAATGACATTTCGAAAGTGGACGAAATATTGAACTTGCCGGAGTACGTCTCCCCATTGTTCGGTATAGCTGTAGGGGTTCCGGCAGAAAATCCGGAGAAGAAGCCACGCTTGCCACAGAAGGCTGTGTACTTCGAAAATGAATACCAGGACCATGAAGAAGTGATCCGCGCTTTCAACGATAAGATCAGTGACTACTACGCTTCACGCTCATCGAACCGTCGAACAGATACGTGGTCGGATCAAATGCTACGAAGATTCCGGAAACCGATCCGGATGGATGTAACCGAATACCTTCACAAGAAAGGATTCAACAAAAGATAAGGAGGACAATTGTGCTGGATACTATCAAAGACATACTCTCGAGCGCTGATCACGTGGTCGCCCTGACAGGAGCCGGGGTATCTACAGCAAGTGGCATTCCTGATTTCAGATCGAGCGAAGGACTATGGAGTGAGGACAAATCCCGGGAAGAGTTGATGTCACGAGACTTTTTCGATCAAAACCCCGAAGAGTTCTGGCATCACTATAAATCGATCTTCAAGCTTAAGCTTCTGCAAAATTATGGTCCCAACGCTGTCCACCGTTTTCTATTAGACCTTGAAAAGAAAGGGAAGCGCGTAGATGTCGTCACTCAGAACGTGGACGGCCTTCATACCGCAGCCGGGAACGGAAATGTTCTGGAATATCACGGTACCCTGAAGACCGCTACATGCCCTGATTGTTATAAGACATACCCGCTCGAAAAAATACTCTCTGAAGACGTACCTACTTGCACATGCGGGAGTATTCCCAAACCGGATGTCGTACTTTTCGGAGACATGATCCAGTATCACGAAGAAGCAGAAAGGCTCGTACGGAAAGCTGATGTGACGCTGGTATTAGGCACTTCCCTCAGCGTGATGCCGTTCAACATGCTTCCGATGGCTGCTGGAGGAGTGAAAATACTCATCAACAATCAGCCGACGGATAAAGATTACATGTTCGACTATTATATTCATGACGATTTGTCCGAAGTAGTCGCATATTTGAATCGCAAAGAATAATTAGAAGAACCCGAACTTTGAGCAGTTCGGGTTCTATTAATAGGTGCTTCCAATCCTATTATTCCTCCGGCAACAGAAGTAACTCCTCGCCGGTGTCTTCTAAAAGGTTCGTTTCGTGATAATCACCTTCTACCCAGTCTTCATACTGACTATGATACCACTTGCTATTGAACCGTTCTGATTGACCAGGTCCTACGATATGGTGAGATTTCGTCATATCACTGGTGTCGATGACGTACCTCCACGATGCTCCGTGATCCACCTTACCATTATCATCAAACCCTGCTGCCCGAACTGTCACCCTGCTCCCACTGACAGGAAGAGGGTCTTTCCGATTGTAAAATCGATCAAGAAAAGCTATATCAGATAAAGGATGAGTGAATTCCACCCGGTGAAAATCTCCCCAAGCCCAGTCCGATGCGGATGCGCCGTATTCCATTTCCAACTTTTTATATGTTCGTCGGAAAGCGGAAGTGATCACTTTTTCTTTTCCACCTGCTTCCTTCATCCACTCAGACTCTTCACCGTTTTGTTCGGCTCTCAGAATTTCATCGGTCGTCTGCGCTTTTCGGTGAAAGAGAGAATTGATGTCCTCGGGAATGTCCGCATACAACAGGTTCTCTATCTGATCAAGCCAATGATGGAAGATAAGTGGTTGCGATAATTCTTTGTTATCCTCGAAATTCCATTCCTCCATCAGACTGAGTGCGGCAATCTCTCCGTCTGATAAACCCTCTCTCTTCACCTCTTCTACGAGAAAAGATGTAAATTCTTCTGCCTGCAGATTTTTTACATCCATCTGCATCCGCTTTACGTCTTCGACAGTGATAGTACTATCTTCTTCAAGCATTTCCTGGATTCTTTCATAACGATAAGGTTGCGCCCAGTTATGGCTGATATGATAAGGGTAGTCATCCGTTGTGATTTTATTGTTAGCCGTGGCCACCCATCCTTTTTCCGGGTTGACGACTTTCGGCAGTTCATTAAAAGGAATGAACCCATCCCACTGGTCTTCCTCCACCCAGCCTCGAAGCGGCAATTGAGAATCTGCGGGGTTATCATAAATAGGTATTTTTCCATTCGCTTTATAAGCGATCGTTCCGTCGTTCGAAGCAAAAACGAAGTTCTGGGCAGGTGTATGAAATTTCTCCAGACCTTTTTCGAAAGACTCCCAGTCATCCGCGCGGTTAATATCAAGAACTGCCTCGAGTTCCCGGGAAGGATCGTGGGCTGTCCAGCGGAGAGATAGTGCCTCCCCTTCTCCCGCACCTTCTGAGAATTCATTGATGATCGGTCCATTCCTCGTTTCTACTACTTCATAATCAATCGTTTCTCCACCGCTTACTTCAATAGGTTCTTCATGGATGACAGCATCCTCCCATTCCCCTTCATATAAAAATTGTTCAGGGTTCTCAGGGTTTCTTCTTTCGACATACAGCTGCTGAACATCAGGACCGACATTCGTAACCCCCCAGGCCACGTCCTCATTATGACCTAGGATAATCCCGGGTACGCCAGCAAAAATGACTCCACTCACTGCATGATCAGGACCGCTCAGCTTCATCTGATACCAAATGGATGGCGTGGCGATTCCAAGGTGTGGATCATCAGCTAAGACGGGATTCCCCGATTCCGTTCGTTCTCCGCTCACCACCCAGTTGTTACTTCCATTGAAAGGATGCGGCAAAGAGGCATTACGGAAGTCTCCGGCGATGTCCAGAGACGTATCTTCAAGGACTTTCGGCTTGTTCTCCGGATAATAAGCCATTATTTCCTCCGCTTTCTCTTCTGTAAAATTGTTCATGGCGTAATATTGGAACGCCTGCCGTTCCCAGTGACCGCCAAGATCATGAGCCATAAATTTCCCTATCGTCAAAGAGTCGACAGGTGTCCAGGGCTCCGGTTTGGATCCCAACAAAGTGAAAGCAGGAGGCAGGCTATTTTCTCGATCCGCTTTTTCTATGTAGGTATTCACTCCTTCGGCAAAAGCTTCAAGAGCCGCTCTCCCTTCCTGTGAATAATCTTCGAGAGAAGCCTCCGCCGCTCTACGAAGCCCTAAAGAGCGAAAGAATTTATCCTGATCTATAGTAGCTGAACCGATTATTTCACTTAATTCCCCGGAGGCCTGACGCCGTGAGAGCTCCATTTGCAGGAGACGGTCCTGGGCCTGGACATACCCCTGCGCCATATATAAGTCCTCTAGTGAATCAGCCTCTATATGAGGGACTCCTTCTTCGTTTCTTGTTACACTTACCTCCGATGATAACGCTTCCAAAAAAATTTCTCCGTTCGTATCTGGCAGGGTACGCTGAACATAAATGAAGACAAACAAAACAACCGCAAGCAGCAGAATTACTGTTCCTAAACCGATTCTTAACCATATTTTTTTCCAGTTCCACGATTTCATGACTCCTTGTCCCCCTTTTCTTCCATTATATATAAGTCACAGGGAAAATCACGAAGAATTTTCTCTGGACAGTTGAGAATACTCACGTACAATGAGATAAGAAAGGAGTGCAACGATGGAAATATTGTTATGGACACTTATTATCGTTTTATTCACCTTGAGCTTCGTAAGTCTCATCTTTCCCATTATCCCGGGCCCTCTCGTGTTATGGGCAGGATTTCTTTTAAGTATATGGCTTCAAGGGAGTCTCTCTCTATGGTTCTGGATCGGAGCAGTAATACTTACTCTTCTATTGATCGTTTCAGATATGATTGCCAACAGTATATTCGTGAAAAAGTACGGGGGAAGCAAATGGGGAGAATGGACAGCTGTAGTGGGGGTTATCATCGGCTCATTCATCATCCCACCCTTCGGTATCCTAATCGTCCCGTTTGTCCTGGTACTTCTCGTAGAATTTCTTTTGGAAAAGCAACCGGACAAAGCATTCCGTGCAGCAGTCGGAACCCTATTCGGATTCCTCAGCGGCACCATCGCCAAATTCGTCATTCAACTGATCATGATCGGCTGGTTCTTCTTCTCTTATTTTTAAAAATGAAAAGCGGAGACATCCCGCTTAGAAAATTACCGGAGGTCCTCAATAATCTTCTGCAGGTACGCAAATGAGCGTCGAATTATGTCGAAAGTCCTGAAAATCGGCATGCAGGTCCGCAAAAGCTTCCGGAATGTCCGTAAACAGCTACTATGATAAAAAAGCGAGGCCGTAGGAGGCCTCGCTTTCTCTTATTCTTCGCTCTGCTCTTCCGCTTCAAGCCTGAACCTTTGCAACTCCTTCTGCATATCGAAAGATACGCCCTCAAGACTTTCAGCCAAATGGTTCAACTGTTCCATAGCTGCCTGACTTTCTTGCACAGAAGCTGACACTTCTTCAGAAGAAGCTGCCGTTTGTTCCGTTACACTACTGATTTCGTTGATGTGCGTAGTTACGTCATCTTTCTTCTTATTCATTGTCTTCATTTCGTCTAAAATTTCATCCATACTTACAACGCTTTCAGTTATGTGTGCAAACAGATCTTCAAAAGACGCTTCCGTCTCATCCACAGCACCTTTTTGTTCTTGGACTACTTCTGTCGTATCTTCTATCAGGTCCACGATGTCGTACGTACGTTTCCTCATCTGCTCAATCATCGCAGACACATCTCCAAGGGCTGATTCCGATTGTTCGGCAAGTTTCCTTACTTCGTCTGCGACAACCGCAAACCCTTTCCCTGCTTCCCCGGCCCGGGCAGCTTCAATGGCAGCATTTAATGCGAGAAGATTCGTTTGTCCGGCGATACCGGAGATTGTACCCACAACACTGTTTACATTATCAGAACTTTGACGCAGCTCTTCAATTGCGTCTTTCATCTCTCCTGTCACAGCATCCGTTTTATTCGACTGATTTCTCAACCGTTCAATGATCGCCATCGCTTCTTTGGAACGTCCTGACAATTCATCAGAGCGCTCTTTCATTCGTTCACTTCGCTCAACCGCTTCATCAATCGATTTCGACAAGTCATCTGCTGATGAGACACTGTCCTCCATCCGCTCTGCCTGATGCTGAGCACCTCCGGCAATCTCCTGGATCGCATTGGAAATTTCTTCAGCAGAAGCGGCATTCTCTTCGGCATTCGCCACAACATTTTCAGAGGACGATTGCACCCGCTCGGACGCTGTATTCACTTTTCCAAGTAGATTGCGGATCGATTCAAGCATCAACGTGTAACTCTTGGATAAATCACCGATTTCATCATTACGGTCAATGATAGCTGTTGCTGTCAGGTCCCCGTTCCCTGCACGCTCCATAGCTTCCTGTAGTTTTTGGACAGGAGTCGTCAGACGTTTCGTCAAGAAGTAAGCAAGAACAAATGAAACCACAAAAATGATAAGCAATGTAATAACTATAGGTGTAATAATTTCATTGCTCGATGCGTATATATCAGATAAAGGCAAAGCACCGACCATCTTCCACCCCGTCTGGTCGTTGGTCACATAAGAAAAGATTTTCTCTTCCCCTCCATTTTCTGAGGTGAAAGTACCTTTTCCTTCATCAAGAGTACTGAAGAACTCTTCATTCGAACTCTTACCAATCTGCTTATCGTCCGGATGGTAGACATATACACCTTGTTCGTTGATGATCATCGCATTTCCAGTCGTGCCGAATTCGACGGCTTGAACGGAATCGAATAAAGATGTGACCCTGAAATCGATAGCAAAAACTCCATAGGTGTCAGACCCGGATTCAATCATTTTTGCAGCACTGACAATGGTATCTCCGGAGGCCGCATCTTTATAAGGGTTGGTCCAGATAACATCACCTGGTTGTTCTACCGCTTCCTTATACCATGGTCTCGTCGTTGGATCATAATCATCCCCTAGATCCGCCTCAGGATAGATAAGCATTTCTCGGTTTTCAGAAACCCCCATATACACATTCAATATATCAGGGTGTGCTTTCTGAATAGCTTCAAACCGGTCAAATACTTCTTCTCTCTGACCCTCCACATTTTGCACTATGTCTTCTTCTGCAACCGTATCTGTATTATGTTCGATACTTGTAAACAGAGTGCGGAATGAATCATTCATGAGAGAGGTCTGCTGGGCGACATCCTCCTTCATTGTGGTTTCTGTGTTCGAAAGGTTGATCCAATAACTGACACCGGCCACCACGATACCGGTCAATAATACAAGAGTCATAAATGATAGCAGAAACTGACGCTGGATCCCTTTTTCGTAGAATTTTCTTCTTGATGACAAACTAACCCCCCCCTACAATCTTCATCTATAGTAGTATCGACATAATATTCTCTATTTTCACTTGCACAAAAAAAATCGCAAGGAATCCTTGCGATTTTTACGTTTATTTATTCGATTGGCGGGAATAACATTATTGAAATCATCTATAGCAATGTTTATTCGTTATTGCGTCTGAATACCGTTGAAGATTGCTGTAGAGAACTCTGCACGGGATGCATTATCTGTAACATCCATAAAGTTCGTTTCAAAAACAGTAGTAGTGTCAATAGCATTCAAAAGAACAACTGCATTATAGAAAGGGTAACTAGGTGTAACGTTGTCATAGATATCATCCGCTTCTGTGATGTCATATCCTTCTAGGGAGAAGGCACGTTGAACGATCAATGCCATCTGAGACTTTGTCATTTTTTCTTTAGGACGGAATGTTCCGTCACTGAAACCACCGATGATACCTTTTTCCTGTACAGCTTCGATATCTTCTTCAAAACGAGTTGTTTTAGAAGATACATCTTTGAACCCTTGTCCTTCGCCACTATAATCGAAATAACGATTGATGATGGCTGCAGCCTGTTCACGAGTTACATCTGCATCAGGACGGAATGTTCCATCTGTGTTACCACTGATGATATCTTGGGAAGTCAATGATTTAACCGCTTCGAATGCAGGATCATCTTCAGCAAGATCCGGGAAAAGATCGCTTAGTGGAGCTTTGCTAGCTGCTACTTCATCCTGATTAGAGAAGGAAGCAACGCGTTTAGCACCAGCGTATTTTGGTCCCCAGTACGGATTGCTTAGAGAAACGAGTTGGATTCCGCGACTGCTTGTTGCGTTATAGAACTTGTTGTTGCCTGCATAGATTCCTACGTGAGAAATACCTCGACGATAGGTATTTTTAAAGAATACGAGATCTCCTTCTTGCAAGTTCGATCTTGATACGGACTGACCTGTGTCATACTGACTCAATGTGTCTCTTGGAATAGAAATTCCCATCTTACCGAATACATATTGCGTGAAACCGGAACAGTCAAATCCACTCGGTGTGGTACCCCCGAATACATAAGGGACACCTATGTATTGTTTCGAAATACTGTGAAGTTTTTCTTCAGAAGCTGCGTCTGCTTCTTTCGACGGCAGAACGAGGACAGTTACAAAAGCGATCGCTACAAAAAATAAGACTTTCTTCAACATAATGACTTTCCACTCCTATTCCCCAATGTTTTTCTTCTCTCTTTTTTCTATTTATCTTTATTTTTTATTTCCTTTTTTCGAGCACTGAACACAGTGTATCAAAAAATTCCGGCTGTGAACGTTACGTTTATGTTACAAATGTTTATCATAATGAAACAAAGACCTTCTTTTCCTGACATCAAAAAAGCTCTGAACCCTGTGATTCCAAGGTTCAGAGCTTTCATTACAATCGTAATAATAGGCGTGGACGCTTCCATAAAAGAAGACTTATAACAATAGCACTTGCTATAAAAGAAGGTAGCATGTATCCCCCATTGTACAAGAGGGAATAGAGCCACACAGGTTGATTTTCCGCCAACGAAGCGAAAAACACCATACCTGCAACAAAATGAGAAAGAAAACGGAGGGTACTTCCGATAAGTGTACCCAAAACCACATAAGTCAAAACATGCTCCATATGATCATTTCTGGCATTCTTTTTGATTTTGGTTGCAACGATTCCTGCTGTTCCGATGACAGCGAACGCAACAATGTAATCGAGAAACGCCTGAACGGGATGAACGATGAACGCCCCGGTGAACAATTGATAGAACCCGAATAACAGCCCTGTAATCATTCCTCCGGAAATTCCCCAGCGAAACGCCATGAGAAAGACCGGTATCATCGCAAATGAAATCGATCCTCCCTGGAACCAAAGATTGATGGACAAGAACGGCAGGATATCAAGCAATAATGCAATCGCTGAAAAAATCGCTGCCTCCACAAGAAATAACACCCGTTGTTGTTGCATTGTATCTCCCCTTTCTGAAGACACAAAAAAAGCAATGCTCAAGAGGGGCAGGCTTTCTGATGGAAATCCCCGTGCATTGCCCATCAAAAAAAGCCGCCATCCCTACGCCAGTATTAACTGACAGGTTCGAAGGGTCTGAACGAGACGTTCACTCTCAGCCATAGGCTCCCCTTGAAGGCTTTTCTATTATTTGCTTTCTTTGCTTACTTTCATTATAACGTACGTCTCATGTAAGTACAAAAATTATTCCACTTTCGCATTGATGTGACGATCGAAAAACTCAAGGCTTCTCTCGATGATAAGATCCTGATCGTTATCCAATGTCGCTACATGATAGCTGTTTTCGAGGTGCACCAATTCTTTTTCTTCGGAAAATGCCATATCAAACACCATCTGTCCATTCTCCGGTGGAACAACATGATCCTCTTCAGAAACGAATACGATCAGCGGAGCCCTCACTTCACTTAATTGCTCATGCACTTTGGACATTAGATTACGCAGATGTTTCAGCGACCGGACCGGCGTCTTGTGATAAGTCAACTCGTTTACGCCTTCTTTCTTGATATCCGATCCGATCGAGTCGACAAATCGGAGTTCTGACTTCGCCATCGCCACCAGTTCGGGTACGTCTACCGCGGGATTGATGACAGCTATACCATCGATTTCCTTATTGGCAGCCAAGTACAGGCTGAGCGTTCCTCCCAGGGATAATCCTACCACGAATACACGTTCACATTTATTCTTCACCCAGGCATAGGCATTTTCCGCTGACTGGATCCATTCTTCGGCAGTCGTCTGTTCCATGTCTTCAGGAGTCGTTCCATGCCCGATCAATTTAGGACAGGCTACGGTGTATCCTTCTTTTGCGAAAGCATCCGCAAGTGGACGCATACTTTGGGTAGTTCCTGTGAAGCCATGAAGAACGATTACCCCTACTTCATTCCCTTCTTTGTAAAAAGCTTCGGCACCTTTCATTACCGGTTCTCTCATCTCAACATCAGCCCCCTATCTGTTCCTTACTACTCTATACCTTAGAAGGAGAAAAATTAACCCTTTTTTCAGCAAAAGTTTAAATAAACAACAAGAGGCTTACAGCCATGACGACCATTCCTGCAACTACCCCATAAATCGATAGGTGAGCTTCCCCGTATTTTCTCGATGCCGGTAACAGTTCATCCAGGGATATGAACACCATGATCCCAGCTACCCCGGCAAAAAGAATTCCGAACATCAGATCATTCAGAAAAGGCATAAGAATCAAATACGCCGCTATAGCTCCGATCGGTTCGGATAACCCGGAGAGAAAAGATAATTTGAACGCGCGCTTTTTGTTTCCTGTAGCATAATAAATGGGAACGGAAACCGCAATCCCTTCCGGTACGTTATGGATAGCGATGGCTATAGCAATGGCTATTCCGAGAGATGGATCCTGCAAAGCTGAAGTGAATGTTGCAATCCCCTCAGGAAAGTTATGGATCGCTATTGCAAGAGCAGTGAACACTCCCATTTTCATTAGAGCCGGGTCTTTGATTTCAGATTCGCTCTTAGACATATCCTCCACTTTCTTCACTTCATGAGGATTCCCTTCTTTAGGTATAAGTTTATCGATGAGAGCAATGACAACCATTCCGCCAAAGAAAGCTCCGGCCGTCAACCATTGCCCACCTTCCTGACCAAGCGCATCCACCAATGACTCCTGAGCTTTAAAAAATATTTCCACCATAGATACATATATCATTACACCAGCTGAAAATCCTAGTGCCAGTGATAGGAATTTCGTATTCGTCGTCGATGTAAAGAATGCCAGGATACTTCCGATCCCTGTTGCAAGACCAGCCATGAGCGTCAGCCCAAACGCCAGTAACACACCTTCCATATTCACTTCCTCCTTCTAGTCGATTTAACAATGTTCATTTTACACAAAGTTTTTCTCTAGTGCAACTTTTTTAGTTAAGGTTATAATATGCGCACATAGGCAAAAATGAACCTCTGTTTTAAATTTTGGCCCCTATTCTACGTTTCCAAATGAAAAGAACCCGGGATTACAGGTCATCCCTGCAGTCCCGGGTTCTTATTCAGCGGTTTTTCTTGTGAACCGAAATAGCTCAGTTAATATTAAACTTTGTCAACTCGGCCGCACCTTCAAGATAAAAGGCTTCTACAGCATTCGTATATACAGCTACTCC
Organism: Salimicrobium halophilum; assembly: GCF_900100295.1. Classification (GTDB taxonomy): domain Bacteria; phylum Bacillota; class Bacilli; order Bacillales; family Halobacillaceae; genus Salimicrobium; species Salimicrobium halophilum. The sequence continues at coordinate 378,709 of NZ_FNEV01000002.1, read as the reverse complement.
GCTCTCCAGGAACCACCAGCTGTCACGCTCCAACTGTTTCGTTACGAATTCTGTGGCTTCCCGCTGGTCCATCTCTTCACTTAACTCCAGCTCATGTTTTACTTCTCTTCTACTATCTAACATGAGTACCAACTTCCAATTCTTTTTCGCTTCTTCAGCCATAATATAATACTTCCTTTCGTATGTAGATTTACTATATAAATACCCAGTTCCACTCTAGGCTAATCATATATATTTTCTGATTATAAATAAAATTTTGTGATCAGACAACACCCGTTTTATCTCTTCTGTTTTAAGACAGCACACGAATTAAATAAATTTTCTAAATTTTTTCAAAATACCTGTTGACTTAACGCTGTGTTGTTATATAATACGAATTAACAAATAAAACTGTTATGAAACAGTTGATTCTTAATCACAGTAAACAAAGGAGGACTTACCTTGGCCGCTTACCAGCCGCTCGGGAATTACCGGATCGATTCTGTGTTACATCAGTTTATAGAACAGGAAGTGCTACCTTCGCTCCCTGTTTCATCCAACCAAATTTGGGGAGGGCTTTCATCACTTCTCGACCGTTTCTCCGATAGGAATGAACAGTTATTGAATACAAGAAGGGAATTGCAACAGGCTATCGATGAATATCATACTTCCTCCCCTTCACAATCTTACGAGGAATTCCTTATTTCCATCGGTTACTTAGAGGAAAAGAAACCTGAATTCACCATCGAAACGAAGAACGTGGATCCGGAAATGAAAGATCAGGCCGGACCACAACTAGTCGTCCCGCTCACAAATCAAAGATATGTTCTGAATGCTGCAAACGCCCGATGGGGCAGCTTATACGACGCCTATTACGGTACGGATTTCATCCCGGAATCCCCCGGAATAGAAAAAGGGAGTTCCTATAATCCGGAAAGAGGACGCGAAGTAATAAAACAGGGGCGCCAGCGTCTCGACGAGTGGTTCCCTCTAAAAGGAGGAAGTCATCAGAATTCCATCCGCTACGCTGTCGTAAACGGAGAGCTTTGCGTCGAACTCTCCGATCAATCCAGACAGAAGTTGAAAAAACCGGAGGCTTATATCGGGTGCCAGGGAGACTGCCGCAAGCCTCAGGCCATATTACTAAAACACAACGATCTACACGTTGAATTACAATTCGACCGGAACCATCCGGTCGGACAGATCGACGATGCGGGCATCAAAGATATCCAGCTCGAATCGGCACTCACAACCATCATGGACTGCGAAGACTCCGTAGCCTGCGTGGATGCTGAAGATAAAACGAGCGCTTACCGGAACTGGCTCGGACTTATCAAAGGAGACCTGAGTACTACCTTCAAGAAAAACGGAGAGCTGATGAAACGTAGTCTAAAAGCCGATCGGAACTATCGTACGCCCGAGGATGAAGAAATAACATTGAAGGGCCGCTCCCTCATGCTCATACGTAACGTCGGACACCTGATGAAGAATCACGCTGTTCTGGACCGGAACAACGAACCGGTATTCGAAGGCCTTCTCGACAGCTTTTTCACAAGTCTGATTGCCATGCACGACCTGGAGCTAAGGAATAACTCCAAAGAAGGCTCGATCTATATCGTAAAACCGAAAATGCACGGATCAAAAGAAGTCGCCTTCACGAACGAAATCTTGAACTACATCGAAGATATTCTGGAACTCGAGAGATACACCATAAAAATCGGGGTTATGGATGAAGAACGACGAACCTCTTTGAACCTTCACAACTGTATTCATGAAGTGAAGAATCGCATCGTATTCATCAACACCGGCTTTCTCGACCGGACCGGCGATGAAATCCACACGTCCATGGAGAAAGGGCCGGTGATCAAAAAGGGGGCGATGAAAGGAAGCACCTGGCTCAACGCTTACGAAGCATCCAATGTCCGTACAGGGATTCACACAGGTTTTATCAAACAGGCACAGATAGGAAAAGGCATGTGGGCGAAACCTGCAGAAATGAAAGCGATGCTCGAGGAGAAGATCAGTCACCTGAAAGCCGGCGGAAACACCGCATGGGTCCCTTCCCCGACAGCGGCTACGATTCATGCCATGCACTATCACGAAACTTATGTTCCGGATATACAGAAAAAGATCCCGGATGAGGATCGGACACAGGAAATGCTGGAAATTCCGGTAGCCTCCCCTCCGGAAGACAAAGAGGAAATTATGCAGGAAGTACGGAATAACGCTCAAGGAATTCTCGGGTATGTCGTACGCTGGGTCGAACAGGGTATCGGTTGTTCAACAGTCCCTGATATCCACGACACGGGACTCATGGAAGACAGAGCAACCCTCCGCATTTCCAGTCAGCACATTGCCAACTGGATCAAGCACGATGTCATTGCAAAAGAGGAGGTTCAGGAAGTGATGAAACAGATGGCAGAAGTCGTAGACAGACAAAATGAACACGACCCGAATTATCGACCGATGTCCCCGAATTTCGAACAGTCTATCGCTTTTCAGGCCGCTTCCGACCTTGTGTTCCTTGGTGATCAGCAGCCAAACGGCTACACCGAACCGATTTTGCACAAACGCCGTCTTCAGTTTAAGGCTAATCAGTTTTCCCAAACCATTTAAGGAGGAGATTATTATGAAAACGTATCAAAACTTGAGCAACTCTTGTCACAGATGTGGGATGGACCATACCAGCCATAAGGAAGCGATTGAGTGCTGCAGTGACGCTGACGGTAATTCATAACTTTTCGGAGACGCAGGGTCCCCCCTCGTCTCCTGGCCTTTATTTTTTAATCATACTGTTATATAACAAATCATAATAAACAGGATTGTACCTGTATCCAATTTTTCTAAGGAGAGATGAATATGAACAGAAAAGAACAGATCGAACAGTTGGAAAACAAATGGAACAGTGAGCGTTTTGAAGGAGTAGAACGCCCCTACAGTGCAGAAGAGGTTATTAAACTACGAGGATCTGTAGTCATAGAGCAGACGATTGCCCGTATGGGATCAGAACGCCTATGGAACTTGCTTCACAACCGTGATTTCGTACCGGCTCTCGGAGCTTTGACAGGGAACCAGGCGATGCAACAGGTCAAGGCGGGGCTGGAAGCGATTTATCTAAGTGGGTGGCAGGTAGCTGCAGATGCGAACCTTTCCGGACAAATGTACCCCGATCAGAGCCTTTACCCTGCGAACAGCGTGCCGCATGTAGTGAAACGAATCAATCAGACATTCCAGCGGGCCGATCAGATCGAGCATGCTGAAGGAAATGGAGAGAAGAACTGGTTTGCTCCGATCGTCGCTGATATGGAAGCAGGTTTCGGCGGGCCGCTCAATGTATTCGAACTGGCAAAATCGATGATTGAAGCCGGCGCAGCTGGTGTACACCTCGAAGACCAGCTTGCTTCCGAGAAGAAATGCGGACACCTCGGCGGGAAAGTTCTGCAGCCGACGCAAACCGCTGTTCGTCATCTGATTTCCGCTCGTCTTGCTGCTGACGTGATGGATGTCCCGACCGTCATCATCGCCCGCACGGATGCAAACGCTGCAAACCTTATTACGAGTGATGCTGACCCGTATGACCATGAATTCCTTACCGGTGAACGAAGTGCCGAAGGATTTTACCGCACGACTCCAGGTATCGACCAGGCGATCTCCCGAGGTCTCGCTTACGCGCCTTATGCCGACTTGATCTGGTGTGAAACATCCGAACCGAATCTCGAAGAAGCGAAGAAATTTGCAGACGCGATTCACGAGAAGTACCCGAACAAAATGCTTGCTTACAACTGTTCTCCTTCCTTCAACTGGGAACAGAAACTCGATCAGGAGACCATCGAACAATTCCAGGTGGAACTCGGGAAAATGGGCTACAAGTTCCAGTTCGTTACGCTTGCAGGATTCCATGCGTTGAATCACAGCATGTTTGAGCTTGCCCGTAAATACAAAATGGAAGGCATGGCAGCTTATTCCGAACTGCAGCAGGCGGAATTCGCTTCAGAGGAAAATGGGTATACGGCAACAAGACACCAGCGTGAAGTAGGTACCGGGTACTTTGATGAAGTTTCGATGGCAATCTCCGGAGGGACCTCCTCTACAACTGCTCTGTCAGGCTCAACAGAAGCAGAACAATTCATCACCAGTAAGTAATATTAAAAAAACCTCCGAACAATCCGTTCGGAGGTTTTACGCTTTCATCCTTCGATCATCTTCACAACGACTTTCCTTGTTCTTGGTCCATCGAATTCACAGAAGTAGACACCCTGCCACGTTCCAAGTACAAGACTACCATCCTCTACGATGAGCGTCTGGGAATGACCGACGGTGCTCGTCTTCATGTGAGAAGCCGTATTCCCTTCCGCATGCAGGTCTTTTCGATGCTCCCATGGATAAACTTCATCGAAACGCCTCAACATATCCGTCTTCACATCGGGATCCGCATTCTCGTTGACGGTGATCCCTGCCGTCGTGTGCATCGACTGGACTACGACGATGCCATCTTTCAACTCACGCTTCCCTATACATTCGGTAATTTGAGACGTGATATCCACCATCTCACTATGAGAAGATGTAGATACTTTAATCGTTTCGATCATCGTACTTACCTCCCTTGAGACTTGGCATACTCTCTGAGTTGTTCATAACGTTCATTCTCATCTTTATGCACATGTCGAGGCGACTCTTCGAATGACTGCGATGCGAGATCGACGGTCAATTCCGCTTCGTACACATACGTAGCATTTCCCCGAAGCTCTACACGGTAATCATCATTCTTATGAACGACGCATTGGACCATCCCGCCTTTGTTCATCACCGTGATCGGGGTTTTCAAATCATTCCCAGCTACAAGGACAGAAACGATGCTCGAAGCGGACATGGCCGTCCCGCAAGCATTGGTGAGCCCCACACCACGTTCATACGTCTGGACGAAGATTTCGTTTTTCCTGACCGGTTTCACAAAGCTTACATTTACGCCGTTCGGAAAAACGTCAGGCAGATTATTCGCCAGTTCCCCGATTCTTTCAAGCTCCTTTTCTTCGTAATCATCAAGAACAGAAACGACATGGGGATTCGGAACGCTTAAAGCAGTGAATGTCTGATCTTCGGTAAGAGCACTGATCTCCACTTCCCTGGCTTCTTCCTCGTTCCAGGTCATCGGAAGTGTATCTGTTCGGAAGGAAACCGGTTCAATCGCTACAGAGAACGTATCGATTCCTTCGTAGATCTCCTCTACTCTCTCCACATCGAGTACCGCTTTTTCCGTCTCGATATCCACTTTGTCTTCTCCCGTTTCCTCTATTACATAACGGGCGACTAACCTGAGTCCATTCCCGCACATTTCCGCCTCGGTGCCATCCGAGTTGAACATGCGCATGCGTGCGGTGGCTTTTTCACTGGAAAGGATGAACAGTATCCCGTCGGACCCTACTCCTTCGAGACGATCGGACAGCAGAAGGGCCATCTCTCTTCTATCATCATCCGAAAGTGTCTCCTCGAGCTTACGTTCATCAATCATAATAAAATCGTTATCCGATCCATGTCCTTTGATATATGGAATCTTCATTCGTGACACCACTCCTACTTCCGAGTTTTATAACTACATTTTGTCTCATCATACCATACTCATGCGGCTCTCCGCTTCATCAGCCATAGAAAGTACGGGGCTCCGATGACGGCGACAAGAATCCCCGAAGGAATCTCCGCAGGTGCGAGAAGCGTCCGGCTGAAAAGATCCGCTACGACGAGAAGCAGCCCTCCGATCATCATCGCCACCGGGAGCAGACGCTGATTGACGGTACCGACGAAAAGTCTTGCGGCATGAGGAGCGATCAGGCCGATGAAACCGATAGACCCGACCGCTGCCACACTGCTTGCCGCAAGAAGTGTCGCAATCAATGCCATCTGGAAGCGCACCGAGCGTACGTTCAGACCGAGTCCTTTTGCCGTATCATCGCCAAGCCCAAGAACATCCAGCGTTTTGATATAGAAAAACAAAACCGGAATAAATAACAACACCGGCCAGACGAGGTAGGTGAACAATTCTCCATACCCTTTGGCATACGTCGTACCTGATAGCCACGTGAGTGCAGATGCCACGCCCATGTCGGCACGGACGACAAGAATCTGGATGATTGCCTGTCCGAATGCACTTACACCTATCCCTAAGAGAGCGAGCATCGTCGGCTGAAAGTCCATTTTAGCACCGAGGATCATAACGATGAAGAAAAAGACGATCGCTCCGACCATTGCTCCGACAGGAATCCAGGCAGCAGAAACGGAAAAGACGTACATCGTAAGCAACGCCCCTACGCCTGCCCCTGAGGTGATTCCTATAACAGAAGGGTCAGCTAGCGGGTTCCTTAGCACCCCTTGAAAGATCAAGCCACTGACAGCCAATATCGCCCCACTGGTGAAAGCGACAATCGCACGAGGGAGTCTGAGTTCCAAGATAAAGGTCTGGATGAAGGATTCGGCTGTTCCTTGAAAGACAGCAAATGTCTGCCCGGGTTCGAACCCATAGTTGCCCGTAGACATACTCACGAATACCGTCAGCAGGACAAGACCTGCAAAGATCGGTAAAAGAACACGAAGCCGTATCTGGACAAGAGACGAACCTGCCATCACCGCTCCTCCATCCGAAGCACCACCGGCTTTCATGCGAAGGACAAGCCAGATGAGCCATGGTGCTCCTATCAAAGCAGTGATGGCACCGACTGGTAATTCCGAAAAAGAGGGGTCGATGATCCGAGCTAGCACGTCTGCCATCAACAGGACATTCGCTCCCCACAAAAATGAACCTAATAGAAGGGTGAAATGGGAGCGGAAGCCGATGAGTTTGATGATATGCGGAGCCACGAGACCTATGAACCCGATTGGTCCTACGACACTTACGGTCACGGATGTGAGCAGCACACTTACGATGATGGTTATGAACTTTACGGAGCGGACGTTTTGACCGAGAGCCGTAGCCACTTCATCGCCGAGCGTCAATGTATCAAGCTTCCTGGCATACCCCAAAGCGATAAGAAAAGCGATAGCCACCACAGGGAGTGCGAACTGTACCCCGTCCCAATTATTCTGGACAAGTGTCCCTGATCCCCATAAGAACAACCCTTGCGTTTCATTCTCATAAAAGATCTGCAGAACACTTGTGAGGGATGAGAATAGAAATGTGACAATCATTCCTGCAAGCACCATACGTACAGGTGTCGCATTCCCTGCTCCAGAAAGAATGTATACGATAAGGAAGGTGACCACCCCGCCGATGAATGCAGTGACGATTCCGTTCAGAAAGAGAGCGAACGGAAAAAAGATCGTCGTCACGACGACGGCGAAGTATGTTCCGGAATGGATCCCCAGCGTACTCGCCGAAGATAACGGGTTCTTCGTTACGGTCTGCAATATGACCCCGGAGGCAGCCAGCGCTCCCCCTGCGACGATCCCCATCATAGCCCTCGGCATCCGGAGTATGCGTACGGTATGATGTTCAAGGGTATCTTCAGGGAAGAACACAGCCTCCAATACCGTCATCACCGGAATCGACACATTCCCCTGATTTATATGTATCCATGTAAGTAAAAAGAGAAAAAGAAGCCCTCCCCCGAATGTGAGCGAGGTCTTCCATACTGTTTTCCAATCGAATTGCATATAGCTTCATTCCTTCATGAATCAGCAGAAAGACGCGCAACAACCTGCGCGCCTTACCTGCTTACTTATTCCTGATTTCCTTCAATTGTAGCATCAACGACTTGCGTCGCCAATTTTTCAGCAGAAATCGGACCGCCGAATGTCCATGTATCTCCCGGCATCTGATACGTACGACCTTCCTGTACGAAGTTCAGCTCTTCCCAGACCGGATTCCCGGCTAATTGATTGGAGAAGATGTTATCCTCTTCCTGTACAATATAGTAGAAATGAGCATCCTGGTAGTTCTGCAACGTCTCTACCGTTGTTTGTGTATATCCGTAAATCTGAAGTTCTTCTGAGGAGTGGGCGTTTTCCAGTCCCAAGTTGCCCATGATTTTCGCAACCATCGAATTATCCGTAAACAGACGCAGGGTAGGTGTATTCTGAGATGTGAACGCTTGGGTCATCACATAATTGATATCCTGGACGCCCGCTTCTTCTAAGCGTTCCTGTTCGCTGGCGAAATGATTCTCCATCTCATCCAGACGCTCACTTACCATATCTTCTTTCCCTAGAATCTGTCCCATCGTGTTGAATTCGGATTTCATTGCTGCCATCTGATCCTGGGCACTCTCTTCCGAATATGGAGCGAACATGACGGTAGGGGCGATCTCTTCCAACTGATCCTGGATTCCTTCATGACGGAACTGTACACCGACAATCAGATCAGGATCGAGACGCGAAATCGCTTCGAGGTTCGGCTCCTGACGTGTCCCGACGTCTTCTACCTCTTCACCGAGTTCAATGCCTGTATCCACCCAATTTCCGAAGCCTTCTTTATCAGCAACACCGGCAGGCTGCATATCAAGAGCCTGAAGATATTCCGCATACGTCCACTCCAGGACGACGACCTTTTCAGGGGTACCTTCGATCGTCTTTTCTCCTGTAGCATCTTCGATGGTTACACTGCGTGTATCTCCGGAACTATCACTTTCCGTTTCTTCTGCGGATCCGTTCTCATCCGTTCCTTCTTCTGTTTCCTGATCTTCGTTGCCTCCACACGCTGCAAGAACTACAGCAAATAGGGCGACAATCATGAATAGCCAAGTCTTTCTCATATGTCTCTCTCCTCCATTTTATGTAATTGATAAGCATTCTCATTCTTAATCTATCGTACGAAAAACGGAAGAGAAAGTCAATGAAAATTATTCTCAATTATTAGAAAGATTATTTTTCCAAAATAAAGAACCCTCCCTGGAAAAGGAGAGTTCTTCCCGTTAAGCTTTATTCTGTTCGAAAGCGGTGATGGCATCTTCATATGTCAACGTGACAGAGATTTCATCCCACCCGTTCAACAGCATGTTTTTGTGATACTCACTGATTTCAAAGGATGCCGACCAGCCGTCTTCAGCATAGACTTCCTGGCTCTCTAGATCGACAGTTATATGATACTGTTCTTTCTCCGCATGTTCGATGATCTGCTGCACTTCTTCTTCCGCAAGTGGTACAGGAAGAATCCCGTTTTTGAAACAGTTGCTGTAGAAAATGTCAGCGAAGCTGGGTGCGATGACGACGCGGAAGCCGTAATCCTGGATCGCCCACGGCGCGTGTTCCCTTGAGGAACCGCAGCCGAAATTCTCTCCAGCCACCATGATAGACGCGTTATCATACTCCGGGTAATTCAATGAAAAGTCTTCACGAAGATTCCCATCATCATCGTAACGCCAGTTATAAAAAAGAAATTTCCCAAAACCTTTCCGTTCAATCCGCTTCAGGAACTGCTTCGGAATGATCTGATCGGTATCGATATTCGAACGGTTCAACGGGTAGACAAGACCCGTGTGTTTTACGAATGCTTCCATGTTCTCACCCCTTCACCAGCTGGTCGTATTTTCTTACATCGACGAAGTGTCCTTCGATCGCTGCTGCTGCAGCCATTTCAGGACTGACGAGATGGGTCCTTGCCCCATTCCCCTGACGGCCTTCGAAGTTACGGTTGGATGTGGAGGCACAGTGCTCGCCTGGTGGAACGATATCGTCGTTCATCCCGAGACACATACTGCAACCTGCAGAGCGCCATTCGAAGCCGGCGTCTGTAAAGATTTTATCCAATCCTTCTTCTTCTGCTTCCTTTTTCACCGTAAAGGAACCGGGAACGACCATGGCACGGATGCCTTCGTGTACTTTACGCCCCTCGATGATGCTTGCCGCTTTTCTCAAGTCAGCAACCCGGGAGTTCGTACAGGAACCGATGAATACGTGCTGCAGTTCAATCGATTCGATTGACTGGTTCGGCTTAAGACCCATGTACTCAAGAGCACGACGGACGCCGTCCGCATCTTCTTCGACTTCTTCAGGATCCGGTACCGTCGCAGATACTGGTACACACTGGGAAGGGTTCGTTCCCCAGGAGACCTGCGGTTCAATTTCGTCTGCATTGATTTCCACGGTAGAGTCGTACGTCGCTCCTTCGTCTGTAGCGAGCGCCAGCCATTCTTCTTTCGCCCGTTCGAAGTCTTCCCCCTCAGGAGCGTGACGACGTCCTTCCACGAAATCCACCGTTTTCTCATCAGGGCTAATCAAACCGGCGCGTGCCCCGGCTTCGATGGACATGTTACAGATCGTCATCCTTTCTTCCATGGAAAGGTTGCGGATCGCCTCTCCCGTATACTCCATAACATAGCCCGTGCCGAAACGGACACCGAACTTTGCGATGATGGCAAGAATGAGGTCTTTAGCTGTGACACCTGTACGAAGATTTCCATTCACCTTCACCTGGAGTGTTTTCGGCGGAGCCTGCCATAACGTTTGTGTAGAAAGGACGTGCTCCACTTCACTCGTACCGATTCCGAAGGCAAGGGCACCGAATGCCCCGTGCGTGGACGTATGGCTATCACCGCACACAATCGTCTTTCCTGGCTGGGTAAGCCCCAGCTCGGGTCCAATGACGTGGACGATCCCCTGGTCCGGGTGATGGATATCAGCAAGGGATACACCGAAGTCTTCACAGTTCTCTTTCAACGTTTCCATCTGCTTTTTGGAGATGGCATCCTTGATCACATTCCTGTGGATCGTCGGTACGTTGTGATCCATTGTGGCGAATGTCAATTCCGGACGGCGTACGCTGCGTCCGGCCATCCGTAAGCCTTCAAATGCTTGCGGGGACGTGACCTCATGGACGAGATGCAGGTCGATATAAAGGAGATCCGGCTTGCCCTCCTCCTGGTGTACTACGTGTTTATCCCAAATTTTTTCGATGATCGTTTTCGGTTGACTCATGCCAGTTCTCTCCTTTCCCTCACGTATAGCAACGCATAATGTTGGCTGTTGTGTCTTCTGAAGTGATCTGTTCGATCACTTTCTTAGTCATGGCTTCGCATCCGAGTACAGTTCCGTTCGTCACGGAAAGATCCCCGGTATGGTATCCGGCATCCAGCACTTCCTGGACGGCTTTTTCGATATGATCGGCTTCTTTCTCCATGTCGAAAGAATGCTTAAGCATCATCGCTGTCGATAGAATCATCGCCAGTGGATTCGCTTTATCTTCTCCCGCGATATCAGGAGCAGATCCGTGAACCGGTTCATACAGGCCTACACCGTCTTCTCTGAGACTTGCAGAAGGAAGCAGTCCAAGTGATCCTGTGAGTACACTCGCTTCATCACTCAGAATATCTCCAAACATGTTTTCCGTTACAATGACGTCGAACGCTGCAGGGTTCGTGACAAGCTTCATAGCAGCTGCATCGACGAGCATATGCTCGACTTCCACGTCCGGGTACTTCTCCTTTTTCTCCTCGACTACTTCTCTCCACATTCGGCTCGACTCAAGAACGTTCGCTTTGTCGACGGATGTCAATTGCTTCCGGCGTTTTCTCGCACTCTCAAAACCCTGTTCGACGATTCGCTCAATCTCTTTTCGGGTATATTGAAGGGTGTCGACTACACCGGTTCCATCTTCTGTACGTTTCTGCGGTCGTCCGAAGTACAGACCACCTGTCAGTTCACGGACGATGAGTAAATCACTGTTCTCCACTACTTCCTGCTTTAACGGAGAAGCATGAAGCAGCTGTTTGAATCCTTTGACAGGACGGAGATTCGCAAACAGACCGAGTTGTTTCCGGATGCCTAATAGTCCTTTCTCCGGACGCTCAGCTCCTGGAAGATGGTCCCATTTCGGGCCACCTACGGCACCGAGAAGGACAGCATCCGCTTTTCCTGCTGCATCCACTGTTTCATCAGGGAGCGGCGTACCTCTCTCGTCGATAGCCGCTCCACCGATCAGCTGCTCTTCAAATGTAAACGTATGCCCGTTCCTCTCCGCGACAGCCTCTAATGTGAGCCTCGCCGCTTTCATTACCTCTTTTCCGATGCCGTCTCCCGGCAACAACACGATATGTTTGTTCATCAAGGTCCCCTCCTTATGCTTCTTTCACTGGCACGCGATGTTTGTAAAGTGTACGGTTCACTGCATTCAGGAATGCGTTCGCCGATGCTTCTAACACATCCTGCGCCGATCCTCTTCCTGATGATTTCACTCCGTTGATCGTCATCTGTACGTGCACTTCAGCCAATGCATCGCGGCCTCGGCCGATCGAACTCAGCTGATAGTCTTCAAGATGGATATCTTCATCTACAAGTTCATCAATAGTGTTATAAAGTGCTTCGACACTACCTTCACCAGTATGGGCTTTTTCCACTTGCTCCCCGTCCGGACGCGTCAGCATGACCGTCGCTGTCGGGCGACTCAAGTTCCCGTAATGCACCTGGAACGCGTGCATTTTATACTGAGGAAGGTCTCCCATTTCCGTCTGCTTATCTGTCAGAATGGCGAAGATATCTTCGTCCGTCACTTCTTTCTTCTTCCCTGTCAGATCTTTGAAAGCTGCGAACGCATCTTTCAACTTATCTTCCGGAAGGTTCGAGAAGCCGAGCTCTTCCGCTTTATCCGTGAATGCATGACGTCCGGAATGCTTTCCGAGTACCAGGTTATTGGAATCGATTCCAACCATGGAAGGTGTGATGATTTCATAAGTGGAAGCTTCTTTCAATACACCATCCTGGTGGATGCCGGACTCATGAGCGAATGCATTACGTCCGACAACCGCTTTGTTGCCTGGTACGACCATGCCGGTAAGACGGGATACAAGATCACTCGTACGCTTCGTTTCTCTCAAGTTGATGCTCAAGTCTTTCTTATAGTAATCTTTTCTGATTTCAAGAGCGATCGCTACCTCTTCGATTGCAGCATTCCCGGCACGTTCGCCGATACCGTTGATCGTTCCTTCGATCTGCGTAGCTCCATTTTCGATAGCTGCAATCGTATTACTGACCGCCATCCCCATATCATCGTGGCAGTGAGCGGACAAATCCACTTTCTCTACGTTCGGAACGTTTTCCTTGATGTAGCGGAACATCGCTCCGTACTCTGCAGGTGTCGTATATCCCACCGTATCAGGAAGGTTGATGACTGTCGCTCCGGCATCAATCACTTTTTCGATGATACGGACAAGGAAATCAAGATCCGAGCGGGAAGCATCTTCTGCTGACCACTGGACGTGTGTGAAACGTTCTTTCGCATAGCTGACGGCTTCAACGGCCTGATCGATGACTTCGTCTTCCGTTTTCATCAACTTATATTTCATGTGAATCGGAGAAGTGGCAAGGAATACGTGAACCCGTGGCTCAGCAGCATATTGCAAAGCGTCCCAGCAGGCGTCGATATCTTTCTTATGACAGCGGGCTAGCCCTGTGACAGATGCGTTCTTCACCGTTTGAGCGATTTCTTTCACCGATTCGAAATCCTCGGTGGAGGAGACCGGGAATCCGGCCTCCATGATGTCCACACCGAAGCGGTCCAGCTGTTTCGCGATTTCGAGCTTTTCCAGACGGTTCAAGTTCACCCCTGGGGATTGCTCTCCGTCTCGAAGTGTCGTATCGAAAACATTCACATCAGCCATTATTCACCACTTCCTTTTCCTTTTCGGATTTGCCTTTCACAAACGGCATCAACTTGCGCAGCTCACGACCCACCTCTTCGATCTGACTATTGCTTTCACGGTTGTTGATCGCTTCGAATTCCGGACGGTTCGCCTGGTTCTCAAGGATCCAGCCTTTCGCGAATTTACCGGTCTGGATATCTTCAAGAACTTCTTTCATGCGTGCTTTCGTTTCGTCGTTTACGACGCGAGGACCGGATACGAAGTCACCCCACTGTGCCGTATCGGATACGGAATAACGCATGTTCTCAAGTCCGCCTTCATACATAAGATCCACGATAAGCTTGAGTTCGTGGAGACATTCGAAGTAAGCGACTTCCGGCTGATACCCTGCTTCTGTCAGTGTTTCGAATCCTGCTTTGACAAGGTTCGATAGTCCACCACATAGGACCGCCTGTTCTCCGAATAGATCCGTTTCCGTTTCTTCCTGGAATGTTGTCTCCAGTACGCCGGCACGGCCGCCACCGATTCCTTTTGCATATGCAAGAGCGACTTCTTTCGCCTGACCGGATGGATCCTGCTCGATTCCGATCAGTGCCGGTACACCTGCGCCTTCTTCAAACGTACGACGTACAAGATGTCCCGGGCCTTTCGGTGCTACGAGGAATACATCTACGTCTGATGGCGGTACCACCTGGTTGAAATGAACATTGAAGCCATGGGCGAAAGCCAGAGCGTTTCCTGCTTCAAGGTTCGGTTTGATGTGCTCTTCGAAGATCTGCGGCTGGTATTCATCCGGAAGTAGTACCATGATGACATCCGCTGCCTTCGTCGCTTCCGCTACTGTTTTCACTTCCACGCCGTCCTGTTCCGCTTTGTCCCAGGATTTCCCTTTACGAAGACCTACAACTACGTCGAACCCGCTCTCTTTCAGGTTCAGTGCGTGCGCGTGACCCTGAGAACCATAGCCGATAACGGCAACCTTTTTATTTTGTAGTACCTCTGCATTGATATCGTTGTGATAGTAAACTGTTGTCATGTTAAACATCCTCCTCTGGTTTAGTTAAGAATAGAATATGGTTTCATTTCTGTCTGCTGGCGCTGTTGCCCTCTTGTGAAGGCCGTCACGCCGGTTCTTGCAAGCTCTTTCAGCCCATATGGCCTTAAGAGTTCGATCATCGCATCGACTTTGTCTGAATCCCCGGTGATCTGAACCGTCATGCTCTCTTTGCTTACATCAATGATGCTTGCACGGAACGGTTCGATGATCGCCTGCAATTCTCCCCGTTGCTGGGGCGTCGTCAATACTTTGACCATAGCGAGCTCTCTCGCCACAATCTGCTTATCCGTGATGTCTGATACTTTGATGACATCGATTTGTTTGTTCAATTGTTTGGAGAGCTGTTCGAGTTTCCTTTCATCCTCCACATCCACAACGAAGGTCATCTTGGAAACTCCTTCTGTTTCCGTCCGACCGACGGAGATGCTTTCGATGTTGAACTGCCGTTTGGCGAGCAGTCCGGTCACCCGGTTCAGCACCCCGCTCCGGTTGTGCACCGTAGCGGTTATTATTCGTTTCATGGCTTCATCACTCCTATCATTTCATGGCTTCCTTTACCAGGAGCAATCATCGGATACACATTCTCCTGCTGAACGACGCGGCAGTCGATGACGGCCGGTTTGTCATCATTCAGAACATCGGCAAGCTTTTCATCGATTTCCTGAACGCTTTCGAATTTATATCCGTTCAAATCGTAGGCTTCTGCCATCTTCACGAAGTTCGGCTGCGTATCGATGATCGATTCGGAGTAACGTTCGTCATAGAATTTCTCTTGCCACTGCCGTACCATACCGAGCGCCTGGTTGTTGACGATGATGACTTTCACCGGAAGTCCGCGTTCCTGAAGGAGCGACATCTCCTGCATCGTCATCTGGAACCCGCCGTCTCCGACGATAGCCACGACGGTAGAGTCTTTCTCTGCTATTTGTGCTCCGATCGCTGCCGGGAAGCCGAAGCCCATCGTACCAAGTCCGCCAGAAGTGACCCAGCGGTCCGGCCGATTGAAGGTATAGTACTGAGCCGCCCACATCTGGTGCTGGCCGACATCTGTCGTTACGACCGCTTCTCCATCTGTAAATTCATGTACTTTCCTTAATAGATACTGTGGCAGAATTACATCTTCCGAATCGTTATGCCACAATGGATAGTTCTGTTTGTTACTTTCAAGTTTATCTACCCATTCCTGATGATCGAGGGTAGCCGGTTCGAGATCGTTCAATTTCTCGATCGCCTTCTTCGCATCCGATACGATCGGAATTTCCGTCGTCACGTTTTTCCCGATTTCCGCAGGGTCGATATCGATGTGAGCAATTCTCGCATTCGGAGCGAAGTGCTTCAGGTTCCCTGTTAATCGATCATCAAAACGAGCGCCGATATTGATTAGAAGGTCACATTCATACAGTGCCATGTTGGCGGCGTATGTGCCGTGCATTCCTGCCATCCCGAGGAAGCGGTGATGGTGTCCCGGAAACGCACCCAGACCGAGCAATGTAGAAGTCACCGGAAGATCGTAATTCTCCACGAACTTCATCAACGCATCAGATCCTCCTGCGTGAAGGATTCCTGCTCCTGTCAGAACGACGGGTTTCTTGGCAATGACGAGAGCTTCGCGCAGTTTGTTGACCTGAAGCGGATTCGGTTTGATTGTCGGTTGATATCCCGGAAGATGAAATTCGCTCTGTACATCCTTTTCATAGACGGTAGAGGAGATATCTTTCGGGATATCCACAACGACCGGTCCCGGACGCCCGGTGGATGCAATGTGGAATGCCTCGTTAACAATGCGTGGCAAATCTTCGAGGTCCTGCACCTGGTAGTTGTGTTTTGTGATCGGTGTGGTGATTCCCATAACGTCCGATTCCTGGAAAGCGTCGGTTCCGATTACGCTTTTGGCCACCTGACCGGTGAATACAACGAGTGGAAGGGAGTCCATCATAGCATCAGCGATACCGGTAATAAGGTTCGTCGCCCCGGGTCCGGATGTTCCGATGACTACCCCCGGCTTCCTGGAAACACGTGCATACCCTTCTGCAGCATGGATGCCTCCCTGTTCATGTCTTGGAAGAACATGATCGAAGCTTCCCTTGGCGCGGTACAAGGCATCATAGATCGGAAGAACAGCACCTCCCGGATAACCGAAGATCGTTTCCACTTTCTGACTGATCAACGCCTCCACCAATAGATCTGCACCTGTCTTCACAATCGGTTCCGCCTCCTGTTTCGGTTTCGGCTCTGCACTGGCTCTCATGTTCATCATCCTCCTGTCGTTCTTAATATTTCATCTATTTTTTATCAACAAAAAAACCTTTCCATCCCTCTCCGATACTTCCCCGGACCAACGCCTGGAGTCATTTCGGAAAAAGGGGCGAAAAGGTTATGCTTTCCACGGTACCACCCTTGTTCGCAAAGCGGCTGCTTTGCCTCACAGAGCAAACGTTCTGCTCCTTTTGGTAACGGGTGACCTGCACCCGGCTCCACCTACTGGGTTTACCGTTCAGTGTGAGCACTCAGGGACGATGTCGGATTAAGACGTAATGCCAGGCTTCCAGCAACCCTGACTCTCTGAAAATACGCTTCCTTAAACCTTTCTTCCCATCATCGTGTTCTTGGTATAGTTATCCTACTTGCACTTCATCACTGGATGGATATACAGTGTATCCATCCGTCGTCGTTATTTTACGGAATTCAGATAGCAGATGATTCGTGATCGTGCCGGGCTTTCCGTCACCGATCATCCGTTTATCCACTTCGACTGCCGCGATCACTTCAGCGGCGGTTCCTGTGAGGAAGACTTCATCTGCCACATACACGTCGTGGCGTGTAAACGGTTGTTCCACCATCTCATAATCCAGTTCCCTGGCTATATCGATGATGGCGTTCCTCGTAATGCCTTCTAAGGCTCCGAGGTAAACCGGCGGCGTATAAATCTTGCCATTCTTCACGATGAATACGTTATCCGCTGAACCTTCCGTTACATATCCCTGATCATTGAGCATCAGTGCTTCGTCTACACCAGCCTGGTTCGCTTCAAGTTTTACGAGAATGTTATTGAGATAGTTCAGTGATTTCACCTGTGGCGACAAAACGTCCGGTCTGTTTCTACGACTTGCTACAGAAGCGAGGCGGACCCCTCTTTCATAAAGCTCCTTCGGAAATAAGGAAAGTGCCTCAGCAATGACAACCAGACGCGGCTCACTGCAAGAAACCGGGTTCAGTCCGAGATCTCCGACGCCGCGGGAAACGACTACACGGATATAAGCGGATTCTAATTCATTCTTACGGATCGTTTCTGCAATAATCTGCTCCAATTCCTCCTTGTCGTATGGAATATCGAGCATGACTGATTTAGCAGAGTCATATAACCGGTCGAGGTGTTCATCGAGCTTGAAGATGTTCCCTTCGTAAGCACGAATACCTTCGAACACCCCGTCTCCATATAGAAAGCCGTGGTCGTAGACGGAGATTGCTGCCTCCTGTTTCGTTACGAATTCACCGCTCAAAAATATCCATTGGCTGCTCATCCTTAGCACTCCTTTCTGTCTAATATTTTATCCATTATATATAGATGTTTGTCAGTATAACCAATTTTTAAAAGGGGACCCTGATCACTATTAAAGAATAGTTATTTCAGGGCCAAGAAAAGAGGTCTTTTCCAAAACAATTCGCCCCGCTCCGACGAGAACGAAATGTTTATTGATGATTACTTTAATATGCTTTAGAGCAAAGGTCAACAGATATTTTGTAATTTTTCAGAACACTTCAAAAAGTCAAAATACAAGGAAGCGCTTCCAACGTTGATATGCATGGTTTAAAGCGGAAAAGCGCTTTTTCTTTTTTTCTTTTTTATCTTAAAGTGAAGGTGTGTTCACTGCTTTCGTGAGGGGATCACAGCCTATTGAAAAAAGGAAAAGTATCCCTTTTCCCCTCTAGACGACCCGGTCATATTTATCTTTTATCTTCCTATCATACATAGACTTCCTACATATTATTACCGACTTTCTACTATATTATCTCTCAGGAAAACAGAAACACCCGGATGATACCGGGGGTTTCCGAGTTTCTACTATAAAGTGTACGTAGCAAGTGCCTTATGGACGTCAGCTATACTGTTACCTTTCTTGAACTGTTTATAAATAGGTTCTGAAGTTCCGCTCAGCCAGATTTTGAGCTCCGAGTCCATGTCGAATGTTCCCGCTGTTTCGACACTGAAATGGGTGATGCTTTTATAGGGGATGGAGTGGTATTCGACCTTCTTCCCGGTCACTCCCTGCTTGTCGACAAGAAGCAGACGTTTATCCGTAAACAGGAACATATCCCTGAAGACATTATATCCACGATCCACTTTCTCCCCTTCAATCAGTATATCTTCGAGTTCCTTCTCCAGTTTCGACAAATCGACCTCAGCGGCATTCCCCATAAGATTATCCAAAAATCCCATTGGTCTCATCTCCTTTTTTTTGGTTCTTATTCACTTATATGCCCCATACGCGCGTGTTTAACACGTCCTGTCAGAAAAATCAAACAGCATTTCTGAAGGATTCCGGTGAAAAGCGTACTATACATAAGCAATTTAAAAGAAGCTAATAACTAATTAAAAAGGATGTAGTGCTTTACAACCTAATCTTTGCTCATCACGTTTAAGCTCATTTGATATATTTCCGAAAACTGCCTAACATTATAAACGTGTTCGTTACGAGAGCACACAAAAAATTGTATGAAGTGATCGCCAAAGGAGGCCAATTATTCTAATGAAAACAGCTACAACGGCTGAGATCGTCTATGACAAGCCAACTGTCGAGGACGGAGCTGCAATGTGGGAGTTAGTCAATGAATCTACCCTCGATCAAAATTCCCCTTACAAATATATAATGATGTGCGAATTTTTCCCAGAAACGTGCGTTACAGCGAAAGAAAACGGTGAACTTGTCGGATTTGTGACCGCGTTCGTACCCCCGGAAAAACCGGACGTCATCTTTGTATGGCAGATCGGCATCGATGAGAATCAACGCGGCAAGGGTATCGCTACGGGACTTCTGAAAGAACTGACAGACCGTACGATTACAGATGAAGTCCGCTACCTCGAAGCTACTGTGACCCCTTCAAACGATGCATCGAGCGCCTTGTTCAAAGGATTCGCTGCGAAGAATGATACAACATGCACCGTATCCCCATGCTTCAACAAAGAATTATTCCCCGGAGATGAACACGAAGAAGAATTGACGTTCCGAATTGGACCATTCGACAAAAAATAAGGAGGATTCATTGATGAATAAAGATCTTAAAGTATTTGAAAACCTGGAATCTGAGGTACGTTCGTATTGCCGCAGTTTCCCTACTGTCTTCACAAAAGCGAAAGGATCTATTATGTGGGACAAAGAAGGAAAAGAGTATATCGACTTCTTCTGTGGTGCTGGAGCGCTTAACTACGGTCATAATGATCCGAATATGAAGCAGAAGCTTGTAGACTATATTATGAGCGATGGCATTACCCACAGCCTCGACAAGGCGACGACTCCAAAACAGGAATTCCTTACAACGTTCAACGACGTAATTCTGAAGCCTCGCGATCTTGACTATAAAGTGATGTTCCCGGGACCTACCGGAACGAATACGGTAGAGAGCGCCCTGAAACTGGCTCGTAAAGTGACGGGACGTACAGAAGTCATCACGTTTACAAACGGATTCCACGGCATGACTATCGGTTCATTATCTGTAACCGGTAATGCGTTCAAACGTAAAGGTGCCGGTATCCCGCTTCACAACGCAGTGACTATGCCATATGACCGTTACATGGATGATACGACAGATTCTCTCGACTATCTGGAACATTACCTTGAAGACGGAGGAAGCGGTGTAGAAGTACCGGCGGCTGTCATCCTTGAAACGGTACAGGGTGAAGGTGGATTGAACTGGGCTTCGAATAAATGGTTGAAACGCCTCGAAGAACTGTGCAATCGCTTTGACATTCTGTTGATCATCGATGACGTTCAGGCAGGTGTCGGACGTACAGGTACGTTCTTCAGCTTCGAACCAGCAGGTATCAAACCGGATATCGTGTGTATGTCCAAGTCCATCGGAGGATACGGCTCTCCATTTGCGATCACATTGATCAAGCCTGAGTATGATATTTGGGCACCAGGGGAGCATAATGGTACGTTCCGCGGGAATAACCATGCCTTCGTCACTGCGACAGAAGCTCTGAAATATTGGGACGACCCGGCATTCGAGAAAGCGATCCATGAAAAGATCGAAAAAGTCACTTCCTATCTGAATCGTATCGTAAAAGACTATCCGGAACTCGACGGATACGTAAAAGGTCGCGGTCTGATGCAGGGAATTTCCTGCGGTGTTGAAGGTATTGCGGAAGATGTAGCGGCAGAGGCATTCAAGCGTGGACTGATTATGGAGACTGCAGGAGCGGATGATGAAGTATTCAAACTGTTCCCTGCCATCAACATGGATAACGAAACGCTTGAACGCGGGTTCGATGTTATCGAAGAATCCGTCAAAGCTGCAGTAGCTAAAAACGAACCGGTAACCAACTAAACAGGAGGAATTTCAGGACATGAAAGTAATCAAACTAGAAGACATTTTAGGAACAGACCAAGAAGTGAAAGCAGACACATGGGAGTCCCGTCGTCTTGTATTGAAAAAAGACGGCATGGGCTACTCCGTGCACGATACAATCATCAAAGCAGGTACGGAAACACACATCTGGTATCAGAATCACCTGGAAGCCGTGTACTGCATCCAGGGTGCAGGTGAAGTCGAAACAGTAAAAGACGGAAAGATCCATCCGATCAAGAAGGACGAAATCTACATCCTTGATGAACACGACGAGCATCTGCTTCGTGCCTATGAAGGAGAAGATATGCGTATGGTATGCGTCTTCAACCCACCGATTACTGGACAGGAAACGCACGATGAAAACGGAGTCTACCCTGTATTGGAAGATTAATTTCATTTATATCTGGAAAACGTACGAAAAAGCCCTGAGTTCCCCCTCAGGGCTTTTTCATGTGTGCTAAGAATCGCGGACGATTACATAAATGGCTTTCACAGGGCCATGCACGCCGACGATTTTGATCATTTCGATATCCGCACTGTTACTCGGCCCTGTAATGAAGCTTACACAGGACGGCGTCTTTTCTGTTTCACTTTTTTCCTTCTCACGCAGAACCTGCATCGACTGAGTCATCCGTGGCACAATCGTACTTTCCGGAACAATAGCGATATACGTTTTCGGCAGGAGACTGATGGATCGGCCATTGTCCTTATCATTGAAAAGTGTGACCGTCCCTGATTCTGCAAGGGTCACATCGCTGAATGTCACTCCTACATCTGCTCTTTCGGCAATCACCTGATTCTCTTTACCTAAGGCCGAATCATAGATATGGACCTCCCCAATCCTGCTCTCGAGTTCTTCGTACATTTCCGTCAACCCGTAAAGGTCATTCCGCTCTCCACCTGCCGCAATGACAGAATTGCCCTCCCGTACAATGAGATCTCTTATAAGCGAAGGAAGGTTCTCTTCGGTCGTTTCTTCTACTTCGGCACTCATTTTGATGGACTGCTCTTTGAATACCTCCAGCAATTCTTCAGACGTTGCGTCTTTCCACGCTTCCTTTTGTGGTGATACGCTATACGCCGGTCTCTCCACCGACTCCGTCCGTCTCGGTCGTCCAAGGTTCGCTGCAAGATTGTTGAGGAACGAATCACGATTCTTGATGGTCATCAGGAATCCTCTCCTTTCTTCCGGTCTTTGAACCATTTCCGGAAGCTTTGCTCCGCCGGCGCAGGAAAATCCCGGACATCCGTCCATCCTTTGAGAGGACCCGGCCCCTTCTCGATCGTCTCCTCTTTCGTCCACGGTTTCAAAGAGGTACGCGCCATTTTTTCGCTGAGTTTATAAGCCGCCGGGCTCGATGCCCATTTCGCAAAACCTTTCATCATGATTTTCTCTGTTTGCGGCGACTTCTTCTCCTCTTCGACAATGATCTGCCGATGCCGGATAAGGTGTTCATGAAGCGGTATCTTCACCGGACATGCTTCTGTGCAAGCTGCACAAAGAGAAGAAGCATAGGGCAACTCTTTATGATCTTCATATCCATCCAGTAAAGGTGTAAGCACAGCTCCGATCGGTCCTGGATATACAGAACCATAGGCATGGCCACCCACGTGCCTGTATACGGGACAGACATTGATGCAGGCGGCACAGCGGATACAGTGAAGCGCAGATTGGAATTCAGTCCCGAGAATTTTAGAACGACCATTGTCGACGATCACCAAATGATACTCTTCAGGACCGTCCACTTCTTCTTCAAGCTTGCTACCGATAATGGACGTTACATAGCTCGTGAGATTCTGGCCTACTGCCGACCTCGTCAAAAGACCGACCAGCACTTCAAGGTCCTCCCACGTCGGGACGAGACGCTCCATTCCCATTACAGATACTTGCGTGTCAGGGAGAGACGTCACGAGCCTGGCGTTCCCCTCATTCGTAACCAGGGTTACGGCGCCCGATTCTGCGACAGCAAAATTGCATCCGGTGATTCCCACATCTGCAGACAAGAAGTCCTTACGAAGCTCTTGTCTTGCGAAGGCAGCAAGTTCCTCCGGTTTATCTGTCTTTTCGTAGCCCTTTTTATCACGGAACGAATCACGGATCTGTTCTTTGTTTTTATGAAGGGCTGGCGTCACGATGTGCGAAGGAGGATCTTCATCCATCTGCAGGATCCATTCTCCGAGGTCTGTTTCCACGATTTCCGTCCCTGCTTCTTCAAGCGCTTCATTCAGCCCTATTTCTTCGGTGACCATCGACTTCGATTTCACGACCTTTTTCGCATTCTTCTTTTTTACGATACCTTGAATATACGTATTCGCTTCTTCCGCCGTTTCGGCGAAATATACGTGACCTCCACGTTCCTCCACTTTGTCACTTAACTGGTGCAGGTAGTAATCGATGTTTTCAAGCGTGTGGGATCTGATTTCTTCCCCGAGTGTGCGCCAGTCTTCCCAGTTCCCGAGTTCTTCCGAGGATTTCTGTTTTCCGCTTCTGAATCTCCCTTGCGCTGACGAAACGGCTTCCCGCATAAACGTATTATCTACACCGGCTTTTACTCGCCCTTCATACGGTTGATCTCCGATTCTGATAGCCATCTCTTCATCCCTCCTGAGCGTTAAGTATTTCCGTGATATGCACGACTTTTACGTTCTTGCCCTCGCGTCTCATTCGTCCTTCAATATTCAACAGACAGCCCATGTCGCCGCCGACAAGATATTCCGCTTTCGTTTCGCTTACGTGACGTGACTTTTCTTTCACCATCTCCCCTGAAATTACGGAGTTCTTCACGGCAAAGGTACCTCCGAACCCACAGCAGTCCTCAGCTTCCGGTAAATCGATCACTTCGGCTCCTTTGACGTTCTCAAGCAATTTTCTCGGAGCTTCTTTCACGCCGAGCACTCTCGTCATGTGGCAGGACGGATGATAGGTTACGGTTCCTTTGAAGGTGGAGCCTGTGTCCGTCACGTTCAGAACATTGACGAGGAAGTCCGTAACCTCATAGGATTTAGCTGCAAGCTTCTTCGCTTCCACGTACCAGGCCCTCTCTTCTTCAAACGCTTTCGGGTACTCTTTGAGCATCCCGACACAGGAGCCGGATGGACCGACGACATAATCAGCATGCTGAAAAGCACGGATCGTCTGTTTCATCGCCTGTTTCGCTTCCTGCAGATAGCCGCTGTTGAAAGCCGGCTGGCCGCAACAAGTCTGTGATTCCGGAAAATCCACGTCACAGCCTGCTTTTTCTAAAAGTTCCACCGTATGCTGCCCGACTTTCGGTGTAATCAAGTCACTCAGACAAGTGATAAACAAAGAGACTTTCATATTTCTCTCCCCCTTTTACTTTTCCAAATGCTGAAACAGAAGCATCTCTACCGCGGCGAGGTGCGTGTACATCGCTTTTTCTGCCAAATCGGAATTGTTATTCTTTATGGCGTTATAAATCTTCTCATGTTCTGAAAAAAGATCATGAGCTTTCTCTTCTGTGTAGAGAAGCACTCTTCTCGTGTCACGGATCGTCTCTGCCATGATTTCGGATACACTCCCCATAAGATAGGTAAGCATATCATTATGCGTAGCTTTGACGATCGCCATATGGAAATCATGGTCCGCTTTCTCAGCAAGTTCTTCCTTATCTGCTTTCTTCATCGCCTGAAGGGCCGAATGAATCGCTTCGAGATCTTCGTCATCGTGGTGTTCGGCTGCAAGCCCTGCGGTTCCCACTTCGAGCATCTTTCTGACCTGATACAGCTCTTTCACATCTTTGATATTCATAAGGAAAGCGGAAGGGACAGGGAGTGTGAACTTCGAAGCTTCGAATTCTTTCACATATGTCCCCTCTCCCTGCTTCATTTCAAGTAATCCCATGGACCTGAGCCCACTGAGCGCTTCTCTTATAGCAGAGCGTCCGACGTCGAAGTTTCTTGCCAATGTTTCGACGGACTCCAGTTTATCCCCGGGAGAAAGATCGCCGTTCTTGATCATCTCTATTAAGGAATCAGCTACTTGTTCATAAATTTTCTTCGTTCGTATTTGTTTGTATTCCATCTTTTATCTCCTCCGGTCATCAGATGACCTTATGTATAAATATATCGTAATCGCTTTCACAGGAAAAATCAAGG
This sequence comes from Salimicrobium halophilum, assembly GCF_900100295.1. Lineage (GTDB taxonomy): Bacteria > Bacillota > Bacilli > Bacillales > Halobacillaceae > Salimicrobium > Salimicrobium halophilum. The sequence continues at coordinate 353,431 of NZ_FNEV01000002.1, read as the reverse complement.
AGGGATTTCGACGCTTTTCAGCAGAACGAACCCGCTCATTTTCAAGATCGTTTGATTATTCAAGGAGTGGAACGGGTATATAACCTTTGCCTGCAAAAGATAAGGCATACACTTCAAGGAGGGATTCTTCATGGAAACATTGCAAAATAAAACCGCAATCATTACAGGAGCCAGCAGTGGCATAGGAAAAGCGATTGCCCATCATCTGGCTAGCCATGGGGCGAATGTCGTACTGGCCGCTCGCCGCTCAGAAAAATTGAAAGAGCTTTCCGATGAGGTCAAGAAAGATTATAGCGTAGATACAAAAGTGATAGAAACGGATGTAACGAAGAAAGAAGACCTGGAGAACCTGGTGAAAGAAACGAAAGAAGCGTTCGGAAGCGTTGATATTTTCGTTAACAACGCCGGCGTCATGCTTCTATCTTTCCTTAAAAACGACCACGTCGATGAATGGGAGCAGATGGTCGATGTCAACATCAAAGGGGTACTATTCGGAATCCATGCATCGCTGCCGACGATGATCGAACAGGAATCCGGTCATGTCATCAACATATCCTCCGTAGCAGGACACGAAGTCTTCCCTTCAAGCGCCGTCTACAGTGCAACGAAATATGCAGTACGTGCGTTGTCCATGGGCATGGAGAAAGAACTCTCCAGCACCGGCGTCAGAGTGACGAACATCTCCCCAGGAGCAGTAGACACCGAACTGACCGACCACATTACAGATGGAGACGTACTCGACATGTTCAAGGGCCGAAGCACACAAACACTGAACGCCGAAGACATAGCCAAAGCCGTCACCTACGCCGTAACCCAACCGGACTATGTAGATGTCAATGAAGTCATGGTCCGTCCTATGCAGAAATAAGAGGCGGAGCCATCCCGCTTAGAAGGTCTGGCATAAGCAGGGGTTTCTCTTTTCAGGTGCCCTTTCCTGAAAAAGAAATCACTGCTTATGACACGGGCTTCTGGATGGCAGAGCTGGATTATGAAATAAAAAGTGGAGTTACCCCGCTTAGAAACCTTAGTCATAAGTAGCTCGGTCAGATGAAAGGCGCACTTTCCTTTCTCTGATCCGAGCTACTTATGGCTCCGGTTTCTGGGTAACGCAACTAGATTATGAAGAGTAAGATGTGAAAACTTCCCGCTTAGAAACAAAAAGAATCCCGAAACGACTACAAAACGTCGTCTCGGGATTCTTTTTCGTCCAGATGAAGCCTGGCCCCCAGAACGAGAAGAGACTGATTGATCTTCCACACATAATGAAGATGATGAATTAGATCTCCTCTCGCCTCGGATGACGCAGGCGCATGTGTCTCGATAATATCCCGTTCTCTTTTCAGATCGTGCAGCGCACCAGCTTTTTTCTTCTCTTTCATACTTTCACGCAGAATACGGAGATTCTGTGCTATTTTTTCTTCCGTTCGCTCGAGCTCTACCCTCACCGTATCATCATAGGAGAATTCTTTCTGATACGAGGAGGCGACGAGCTGCTTCGCATAATAATTGATAGCCGTAAAAATCGTCATCCATCGTGGCAAGCCTGAATACTTACGGATGCCCGGCCCCTGAAGCACCGGTTTAGCCTCGTCTTCCATAAGCTGAAGCTTTTCATCAAGGTCGAAGGCATTCTCCGCCAGGTCTTTGACTCCTTTGCCGCGGAACCCTTTCAGGTAATCCGTCACATAGGATTCGAGTTCTTCGAGGTATTCTTCGAACGTAGTCGTCACTTTGTTCATCGTTTTTGTCGGATAAATGAAGGACACGACAGTAAGAGCGATGATCGCACCGGCAATCGTATCAATGACCCGTGCTGCCAGCAGTTCATACGTAATTCCCCCGAGAATGAGGTCATACATGAAAGCGATCAGCATCGTAATGAATACACTCATGATCGTATAGGACACGCTGAGCATATAGAACGCACAGAAAATGACGAAAAAGATAAGAATCAGTTCAAGAATGGCGTATCCTGATACGGCGGTAGCCAACCCGAATCCGAAAATCGCTCCGATCACCGTACCTATCGATCTTTCCAGCCCTTTCAGGTACGTCCGGCCTACTGTATCCGTACCGATCTGGACGATGAACGTCGTCAGTATCACCCAGTATGGCTGGATCGGGGAAATCCAATGGCCTACGACAATTGCGATCGACCCTGCGATCAAAGCCTGGATCGCTTTTTTCGTAGAAGGTTTCATCCCTTCTTCTACCTCTTCAGCTTCTTCCTCTTCTTCCTGATCCTCTATATGTCGATCCCTGTACATCGACTGCCGGATCTCCATGGCGCCTTCGGTCACGTGGCCGGCGATCGCTTCTATACGACGCAGGAGATAGAGCCATCCTCCCGGCCTGTCTACCTGACTATGAAACAGATCATCAATGACCCCGCGCAATTCTTCGAGGGTGTCGTTCGCTTTCTCAAGGTCATAAGCGTCGTAGGAATGCTTCAACACTTCCGCTTTCCGAAGATGGTCCAGCACATCGATCAACAGCCTCCGGATCCGTCCATTTTCAAAAGCACGATCTTCCTTGAGCCGCTGCAGGCTGTCCGACAAGGTGGTGACTAGCATCGCCGCATCGAAAAGATACAGCCGTACCTGCGCCGTCGACAGCCCCGGCCACAGCTCCTGGATCTCCTGTGCCTTCACATCTGTCGCGACACTGCTCGCGTACTCCCGGAGTTTCCTGGAGTTTTGATCGAGGATCGCTTTCTTCTCCTCGAGAAGGTTCTCATCCCGTATTACTTCCTCCAGCAGGTCGAAAGTCAAATTCGCCTGACGATGGAAAGAGCGCATGCTGTGGTTCAGCATACGAGCCGAATCTTTGAAAAGAAGAAAATTATAGGAATACGCACTGATCATTCCTATGAAGATAGCCATGTAAAACCAGAGGAATTCCTGAACCGGCAACCCGAGAAAGGATGCCAGATACGTAGTAAGAAAACCGATCATGCCGAGGGAGAAATAGCGGGTGCCATATCTTGAAAAATAAAACGCGCTGGCCGTTACGAGAATCATAAGCCCACTTACAAGAAACACGTTCTCCGCAAGCAGGGAACCGAATGTAATACCGGAAGCCGCCGATAGTGGAAGGAGAAGGGTCGTCTGTTTCTTCTCTTTTTCCGTATCATCCATCACTACCATAATGCCCATCATCCCGACCATTCCTGCTAGTATCGAAGGTAGCAGCGGTTCTTTTCCAACGAAAGTAAGAATGAGCATCGTCGCGAACACGGAAGTCATGAGGCTCAAGCTAGCCTTTCCCGCCTGTCGAAAACGTTTCCGACCAGGGTCCGTCGCCATCATACGTTCCCACCAGTACATCATAGATTCCTCCCTCCTTTCTGTTAGATATCCTTTTACATGATACGCATTATGAGAGTGTTCAGCAACCGAATCGGTTCACAGTCGGGCGAAATCGTTTACATTACAGATAATATCTGCTATGTTACGTGAAAAAGGAGAGCGCCATGAGATCCATCATTTTCTTTCTATTTATATTCATAGCCGCTTGCAGTTCGGGTGAACAGGAACCCACTTCTTCCACCGCGGAAAAGGAAAATGCTGAACCTCTGGAACAGGGCATACTTGCGACGAATTTCAATACGCCCTGGTCCATCGCAGCATCCGGAGACGATTTCTATATAACGGAACGGGCGGGAAAACTGTTCCTTGTCAGTGATGCAGGCGAGATCACAGAACAGACCCTCGAGCTTTCCGCTCCCCTCTATACTCGCGGAGAAGCAGGGCTATTAGGTTTCTCTCTCCTCGATGCTGATCAAGGGTATATTTATTATTCCTACAATGCGGGGGATGGACCGCGGAACCGTGTTTCGAAAATAACCAAAACGGATGATACCTGGACGGAGTCGGAAGTCATCATCGATGAAATTCCAGGGGCACGGATCCATAACGGGGGGAGACTGGAGCAGGGTCCGGAAGGCCATCTTTTCATCACTACCGGAGATGCAGCTGATCCGGAATGTGCCCAGGATAAAGAAAGCCTCGCCGGAAAGATTCTTCGTATGAATATCGATGGTAGCGTCCCTGAGGATAATCCGTTTGAAGAGTCGTATGTCTACTCGTATGGCCATCGCAACCCGCAGGGCATCACGTGGACCGAAGACGGTACGATGTACAGTACTGAACACGGGGAGAGTGCGAAAGACGAAATCAATATCATCGAACCCGGTAAAAACTACGGCTGGCCCGTCATCGAAGGAGACGAACAGGCGGAAGGGATGGTAACTCCTTTTTATCATACCGGCAACGATACGTGGGCTCCTTCCGGAATAGATGCTTTTGAAGGCAAGTTATACGTCGCGGCTCTCAGAGGAGAGCGACTTCTTGAAGTGGAACCAGAGTCCCTCGAGATCAACGTTCTTTCTGAGGAATATGGACGCATCCGTGATATCCTCTTCACAGAGGGGTACGGGCACGGAATTACCAGTAACCGTGACGGGCGCGGCAATCCTGAGGAGGAGGACGATGTGTTCTTCCGCTTCACCCCGTAGTTAATCACTCATATTTGTGCTATAATTCGTACGGAATGGAGGGATTATATGCTATCCTTTGAAGAAAAACAGAACATTCTCGATACGTTCACAGAACTCGAGAAGAAAGAAATATCTCTCGGACGAGTCAACTATCACTATGAAGAGAGTTTATATGATAAGAAGAATGTCGTCTATCACCTGCATCCGAACGGAAACGGCTATGTATACGCCGGCATGATCGGAGATGTGGAAACGGATGACCGCGGTATGGTCAATATCCGTGATTTCTCTGAAGAGGAACTGAAGGAAATTGTACAGGACGCAATCGATTCTTTATCCATGACCGATGCTGAGCGAGATCCGCTCCTCGAAGAATGGGAAAACGACGGCGAAGAGCTGCTCGTTCTCATGAAAGAAGATGACGGATTCAACGTCTACGGAGGCGACCGTCTTGAGGGCTCGTTCCGTACCTATGACGAAGCGAGCGACTTTTTGGAGCAGGAAGGATTCAAACGAATTTAGGGGGAGTCCGGTATGGTGATTCGATTCGTTACGGCTTTTATGATTGCGGCCATCCTTTTCGGTCTCATTGCAACATTCGTCCCGCAAGTACTTAACTTTATGTGGCTCGCGATCAGCATTCTGCTCGTTCTCAGCCTCGGCTACTTGGCTATCGCCTACATCCAAAAGACGAAGCAGCTGCTTAAACAGAAATGACGCCCCGGTCCGTACCGGAGCGTCTTTATTTATCGGGCGGTATATCCACCATCAACGAGAAGGCTTGTACCCGTGACGAAGCTCGCATCATCCGACGCAAGGAAAAGCACTGCTTTCGCCACCTCCTCTGAACGACCAAGACGACCGATCGGATGCAGGCTGATCAGGTGCTGTTTCATCTCATCATCCAGCTGTTCAAGAAGCGGGGTTTCGATATAACCAGGACATACAGCGTTCACCCGGATATGTTCCTGAGCATATTCGATTCCAAGGGTTCTCGTCAGGTTCACGACCGCACCTTTGGAAGCGGAATAAGGACTTGTCTGCGCCTGTCCGACATGTCCAAGAATGGAAGCGGTATTGATGATACTGCCTCCTCCGCTTTCTTTCATCGCTTTCACCGCGTGTTTCGCCCCGTAAAAAACTCCGTCCAGGTTGATCGAAAGCACCTGCTTCCAGTCTTCAGCAGAAAGCTCATGCGTAGGAGAAAGGGATCCAATCCCTGCGTTACTGAATAGAATATCAAGTTTCCCGAATTGATCGACCGCTTTTTGGATCAGCTTTTCGACATCCTCTTCTTTTGCTACATCCGCATGCTGATATACCGTCGCATCGCCGAGTTCCTTAGCCAGAGCCTGCCCCTTTTCATCATTGACGTCAGAGATCACGACTTTTGCGCCTTCTTCTACGAAAAGCCGAACCGTATGTTCCCCGATTCCGCTGCTTCCACCTGTCACGACAGCTACCTTGTCCTTCAAACGCATCCAAATCCCTCCTTAAGTATCGTACACCCTTTATTATAATCTCGATTTCATGAAAACGCTATCAGGGAAAACCCTTAAAAAAAAGTGGAGACACCTTGCTCAGCCCTTCTCGCATAAGTGAAAATCAACCTAAAGAAACGTATTTCTTCTTTATGGTTGGTTTTCACTTATGTCGCTAAGGGCTAGGTGTTACAACTAGACATGAAAAGTGGAGAAGGCCCGATTAGAAACTTCAGTATTAAGGAGTTTCTGGCCTTTGCAGCTAGCCCTTAAAAGAAAAGTGGAGACACCTTTTTTTCTCCAGATGAATTGGTCCCACAGCGGAAACGAACCGTTGAGTGAATCCACCAACACACGAATGTACCGCAAAAATAGTTACAAATCGCTCATCAGGCTAAACCATTCACGAACGGTTCCATGCAATAGAAACGAACCACTCAAGCTTCCTTTTCAAATCGTGAACGTACCGCAAATCTCCTGAAACTAGGGACAACACAGGAAATTGCACAAAAAAATCCCGGAGATGAACTCCGGGTTTACTAACTTATTTTATGAAATGGATCACTAATGGAAAACGATACTCTTCTCCACCATAAGCTTTCACCATAGCAATAATCGTAAAAATGAAAGCGGCGATACCGACAACAATCAGCAGAATAATCCCCACCAACAACAGTACGAGAATACCGCTGATGATTGTATAGATCGTATACGACAGGAAGAAATTCAGGTACTCTTTGCCGTGGTAATCGACGAATGGAGATTCTTCCCGCTTGATCAGCCAGATGATCAATGGACCGAGGACGGGGAAAAACAGACTGATCAAATAAATGAGCATCGCAAACAGTCGTTCATCGTTCGTAGGCATGGGACTCCCCTTTCTGAATGAGAAGTGATTACACGTTCACACTCCATCCCTTAGTATCTTCTCTCTCTCCTAATTGAATTCCCGTTATTTCATCGTACAAACGTTTCGCGAGCGGTCCGACTTCTTCATCATTGATGGTCATCGTATTCCCCAGCCAGTCAAGGCGTCCCACCGGAGAAATGACAGCAGCCGTTCCTGCTCCGAATGCTTCTTCAAGCTTCCCTTCTTCGTAGTACTGATACAATTCCGCTACGGAGATCTTTCTCTCTTCCACCGGAATGTCCCAATCCTTCAGAAGCTCGAGGACCGACATACGCGTCACCCCTTCCAGTATACTCCCGCTGAGGGCCGGAGTGACCACTTTCCCGTCGATTTTGAAAAAGATGTTCATGCTTCCGACTTCTTCGATGTAACGCTTTTCTACACCATCGAGCCAAAGGACATCGGCATGACCTTCCTGCTTCGCGTTCGCCTGGGCGCGGTAGGCCGCGGAATAGTTCCCGGCCGTCTTCGCAGCACCGGTTCCGCCTTTCACCGCGCGCGTGAATTCATCTTCTACTTTGATCCGTACAGGCTTCATGCCTCCGGCAAAATAAGGACCTACCGGGGAAAGAATGACCATCAGTTTGTACGTTTTCGAAGGTGCTACTGCCAGATTCGGTTCTGTCGAAATAATGAATGGACGAATGTACAGAGAGGTCCCTTCAAACTCCGGCACCCAGTCTTTCTCAATCTCCACGAGCTGCTTGATATAACCGAGCACTTCCTCTTCATCGATTTCAGGGATACTCATCCTGCGGTTCGATTTATTCAGGCGCTGCATGTTTTTATCCGGGCGGAACAGAAGCGTTCCCCCATCTTTCGTGCGGTACGCTTTCAACCCTTCAAAAACTGTTTGTCCGTAGTGGAAGATCATTGCCGCCGGATCGAGGGTGATCGGTGCATAAGGAACGATGCGAGGATCATACCATCCTTGCCCTTCTTCGTAGTCCATTACAAACATATGATCTGTAAACACCTGTCCGAACGGGATCTTTTTCGATTCCGGTTTCTGTTTTAAGCTTTCTGCCTTTTCGATTCTGATGGACATAGCTATCTCCTCCTACCTGTTCTCAAAAAATTGTTCCGCTTTCTTCAAATACTCTTCGTCTCCGGGGGTGAGATCGAATTCTTCCACGATCGCCGCCACCGGACACTGCATGACACACATTCCGCAGTCGATGCACGTATTCGGATTTATGTAAAACTGATCTTCCCCTTCTTCGATGCAATCCACCGGACATACATCCACACACTCTCCGGATTTCTCGCTCATGCATGGACTCGTGATGACAAAAGCCACGACGCTCCCCTCCTTTTTTTGTTCGAAAAATTGCTAAAGGCTTTTCGCCAAGAATTTCTTCTATTCCGTTTATTCTAACACAGACAGACGAAAAAAATCAGGACGGGAGACCCGACCTGATTATCCGACACTCGTCGTATTCTTCTTGTCTTCTAACACTTCGTTCATGCTGCCTGTGCGGTAGCCGTCAAGATCGATGGAAATATAGGAAAACCCGAGCGACCGAAGCTTCATGAGCACCTGATCCTTCTTCTGCATCAGAGACAACATTTCGACCGGACGGACTTCGACACGCGCGAGTTCCCCGTGGTGACGGACGCGTACGATTTTGAAGCCGAGACTTTGGATGAAACGCTCTGCCTGGTCGACCTGGGTGATCTTCTGACGATCGATCGGCGTGCCGTAGGGGATCCGGGAAGCGAGGGAACAGGATGCCGGTTTATCCCAGACAGGAATGTCCAGCGCTTTGGATAATTCACGGATTTCCTGTTTGTACATGCCGACTTCCTGGATAGGACTTCTCACTCCGGCTTCCGTACGTGCCCTCATACCAGGGCGGAAGTCATCTTCGTCGTCTTTGATCATTCCATCTAAGACGTACGAGAATCCGAATGTTTCCGCTGTTTCGTTCAATGCTTTATACAGCATTTTCTTACTGTAATACCAGCTCTCCGGTGTGTTATTCACGATGTTCTCATCTTCGAGTTCGCGCATACTGACGCGGTGGACCGGCACGCCCATTTCTTCTGCGAGACGGACGGCACCATCGAACTCCTCCTGACGGAACAACTCCGATGCGACCACTACTGCAAGCACGTTGTCAGAGCCGAGCTCATCTTGTGCCCGTTTCAGAAGAAAGCTGCTGTCGACCCCGCCTGAGAAAGCGACGACCACTTTTTCCATACTTCTGAGCAGCGTCCCTAATTGTTCGTTCTTACTCATACTCTTCTCCTCCTTCATAGGACTCTATCGATTTCCACACTTCCTGATACACCACTTTGAGAGGAACCTTTTCCTTCTTCGCTATCGTTCTGCATTCTTCGTATTCAGGAGCCAGTTGAAAAACTTCTCCGTTCTTCAGGCCGACTTTCACTGGCACGGGACCGAATTTCGTTTCCACCGTTTTGAACTTTCTCTCGGATCGTTCTACCGTCAGCGGATGATAGCGGATCCCAAGCGTCGTCGTTTCCCGAAGAATCACTTCCTTCATTATATCAAGTTCTTCCTCGCTACATAAGACCTGTAAGAGAACGCCCGGCCGATTCTTCTTCATATAGATCGGCGTATAATAGACATCGTTCGCCCCCTTGTCGAAAAGCTCCTCCATCACGAAGCCGAGCCATTCACCGGGAGTATCATCGAGGTTGACTTCGATTTTCATCATTTTATCATCGATATGGTACTCGTCCTCGGCTTTCATGATTTACAGAGCTCCTTTCTTACCCAAGATGATCAGCTACCCGCCATTTTTTCAATCATGACTGCATTATACGCTGCTCCGAAACCGTTATCAATGTTCACGACACTGATGCCCGAAGAGCAGGAATTGAGCATCGAAAGTAAGGCAGAGACACCTCCGAAGTTCGCGCCGTATCCGACACTCGTCGGCACCGCGAGCACCGGATGAGCAACAAGTCCTCCGACGACACTCGGCAGGGCCCCTTCCATTCCGGCGACTACGATCGACACGCGAGCGGCTCGTATTCTTTCGATTTCTCCAAGTAACCTGTGCAACCCGGCTACGCCTACGTCATATACGCGCTCGACTCTTACACCGAATACTTCAGCCGTAATCGCGGCTTCTTCTGCTACCGCTAAATCAGACGTTCCGGCACAGACGACCGCGATATAATGCTCGGTGTCTTCTAGTGGCTTCTTTTTATAAACCGTTCCTGATCGCTCGTCGAACGTGCAGTCGTCGTGTACCTCGACGATCTTCCGCCCCTTTTCTTCGTCGATTCTGGTCGCGAGCAATACTTCTGAATGTTCTTTCAGAGATCGGAAAATACGGATGATTTCATCAGCGGTTTTCCCTTCTCCGTACACGACTTCCGGGAAGCCTGTCCGCTCTTGTCGTTGCCGATCGACTTTCGCAAACCCGAGATTATCGTAGCTCGTAAGTTTTACTTTCGCTTGTTCTGCTGAGAGTTCTCCCGCCTCAAGCGCTTGTAGTATGTCATCCATCCCAATCATCCTCTCTGGACGAGTCGATGATACTTTTTGAATACGTTTTGATAGACTTCATGTCTATCCCTATCATAGTTGATCACTTCACTTACAGGGGAGTATTCACGTATCGCTTCATAGGATTCCGCATAGCCGGCACCGACAAGAGCCGTCCACGCAGCTCCCCAGGCGGCACTGTGGTGGGTCTCAGAAAGCTCTACGTCATGGCCGAAAACATCGGCGAGTATCTGAACGAACAGACGGGATTTCGAAAGCCCTCCGTTCATTCGGATCCGCTTCGGCTCCCCGGCCATCCGCTCCACCGATTGGCCGATGTGATACAGGTTAAACGCGATACCTTCAAGACAAGCTCTTACGAAATGAGGTTGCTTGTGCTGAATGGATAAGTTGTGAAAACTTCCGCGAGCTCCCTGGTCCCAGACTGGAGAACGCTCCCCATTCACATGGGGGATGAACAGTACACCATCCGCTCCTGGTGCTACGTCTTCAGCAAGAGCTGTGAGTTCGGTTGTCGTACCCTGGAAGCCCATCACTTCTTTGATCCACTGCAAAATGATTCCGCCGTTGTTCGTAGGACCGCCGACGATGAAAGAGTCCTTCTCAAATGCATACGTGAACGTTTCCCTGTCTTTATCGATAGAAGGATTCTTCGCGAACTGGCGGATCGCTCCACTCGTACCTGCGGAAATCGCGACTTCTCCCGGCGCAATCGCCCCATCCCCAAGGTTGGCGAGCTGCCCGTCACAGGCGCCGAGGTAAAAAGGAACCCCTTCCGGCAACCCGACCTCTCCGGCGATCTCCGTATTGATCAGAGACAGTTTCGTATCCGGAGCTGCAATCGGGTTTAGCATCCCTTTGTCGATCCCGGCGATTCCAAGCGCCTGTTCATCCCAGTCACTTTCCTGGATATTATACATCCCCGTCGCAGAAGCCATCGAATAATCCGTAACCTTATCTCCGAACCAGCTGTAAATGATATATTCTTTCAGGGAACGAACGCCTTTCGCTTTTCTATACGCTTCCGTCTCCGCCCGCTTATGGTGGAATAGTTTCACCAGCGGCGTCATCGGGTGAATCGGCGTTCCTGTCTTTTCATAGATCGTTTCCTTCATCGGAAAAGCTTCGACATCTTCCAGACTCCTCGCATCCGACCAGAGAGCTGCATGCGACAGAGGTCGTTCCTCACCATCTACGAATAGGAAGGAGTGCATCGCTGCCGAGAACCCTCCTGCCAGAATACGCGACTTATCTATATTTTCCATAAGCGAGGTCAGGGCAAGTCTCGCCTTCTCCTCTACATCTATAGGATCCTGCTCTGCTGCACCATCAAAAGGATGGAGCGTCTCGAGCTTCTCTTCCGTTTCCTTGACGACTTTCCCATTCGTTTCGAAAAGGACGGCTTTTGCGCTTGTCGTACCTATATCGAGTCCTATCACTAATCCTTCTTGCATTTCCTCCACCACCGTTTACCGTAAATTCCCGTCCTTGAAGGGAAGGTCATACAGTTCAGATACCTGCTTCGTTTCTTCGTTGTCCGACACGTCCTGAAGCATCACTTCCGATACTTCGATCTCACCGATCTCGAGCGTATTCTTGATACGGACCATGCGAACGTTCGTGAAATCGAGGATGTTACACGTTTTGATCGCTGCCTGGATCGCTTCCCTGTCATTCTCCATCGCTGTGGAAATATGGGTAGGACCGACGACCGTCGAAGTGAGACCGTTTGCATAAGTGGCATGACGATCCATCTTATCGACGACGCGCTCCGTCGTGAAGTCGGCGGTTCCGACTCCGTTGGCATTGCCACCGGTTTCCTTCGTCAGATCGAGTATCACCATTTTGGTGACATCCGGTCCTCCATGGGCATAAGGGGTAGGATAACGTCCCGTAATGTTCGGGTCCATTCCATCTCCGCTTATATTCTTTCCGATTTCATCGATGATAAGGACATCGATCTGATCGAAGAAAATTTTCGGCAACGATTCCTTCGCTAGCTGTTGCAGCTCTTTCTCTTTTTCGTAGACATCTTCGGGCATCATCACTTCGAGACGCTTCACCTTATCGAACGCGTTCTCCACCGTAGCCACGGCAAATAGAATAGGCATACGTTTCATCGTAATCTCTGCCATCTGCGGGACATGCTCATGCATGTGCTTGAATCCGAGCTGGTGACACGTTTCCGCACCCCTCTGCTTGCCGAGGCCGATGGATATCATTTTCATAATACCACTCTCGACCGGACCACGAAAGGCAGTATGTGGTTTCACCCGGTTCAGCACGACGATGCCGTCCGATTCAGAAGCCAGTTTATCAATGAAAATCGGAAGCCCTTTGTCCAGTTCTCCCACTTTCACGACTTCCATGGAAGAATGGATCGGCGCCCCTACGGCTTCTTCCGTGACGCCGAGGTGTTCAAGTACTTCCTTCTGTCCTTCCGCGGTAGCCCCGCCGTGACTCCCCATGCTGGGAACGATGAAAGGTTCAGCACCGAGGTCCTTCAAAAAACGGATAGTTCCTTCGGTCATTTCCACCAACTTGTCGATGCCGCGGCTGCCTACAGCTACAGCGATCTTCATTCCCGGTTCTATTTTCGAAGTGTCCACTTCCTCTTCAAGCTTTCGTTTCAGTTCATGTTCAAAATGCTGAAGTTCCGTTTTGTCGAAATTCTGCTCCACTTTCGCCATCTTCGGAAGTGGGATATCTTTGACGAGATCGTGTAAAATCCCCATAACCTTTCCCCTCCTTTTCCTAATGCTCCGAATCAGGAGAACCATAACTGAAATAGTCCGTCCTCAATTCCGAGACCGTACATGTAGTACACACCGAAAACGAGACTGACAGCGCCTGTGACTTGTACGAGGCGATGATTCAACTTCTCTTTGTGCTTCGTCAGCATAAAAGGGATGCCGAGCAAGGTCGTGAACAAAAGCATTCCTACCACAGTCCCTACCCCGAAAATGAGAATGTAGACGCCTGCAAGTACGATACTGTCCACCATGCTCATCGTCGCAATGATCATCGCTCCGCTTCCCGCAAGCCCGTGGATGAAACCGATGAACATCGATTTGGAATTTTTGCGCGGAGCGCTCGCTTCCTTCTGCTTCTTGTAAAAGATAAGAGCCTGAATGCCGAGATAAACGAGCATCACCCCTACAAGGAACTCCAGAGACATCGCCCAGGTTTCGGGAATGCTCCCTTTCATCACTATAAAACTTATACCTACAAGGAACAATGTCGCCGTATGACCGATACCCCAATACACACCGGCGAGTGACGAACGGATCCATTTGTCACTTTCACTGGCGATGGTGGATACAGCGATGATATGGTCCGGTTCAATCGCATGCTTGATCCCGAGAAAAAAACCTACGGCGAATACAGCCAACAGTCCTGCTTCCATATTACTCCCTCCTCAATTATCTCCGATCATGACACGTAGGACATTCGGATGGTCTTCAAACGTTTTTGTACCTGCTCCGTATCCGATTCTTTCGACGGTCATCGGAGGTATCGTACGGAACTCGTCGACGAGAGCTTTGATGATCCCCGCTCCCGTAGGTGTCGTCAGTTCCGCTTTCAAACTGCTTTCTTTCAAAGGAACCCCTTTCAGACATTCAAGCGTCGCCGGGGCCGGAACCGGATAGGTTCCGTGGTCGATATGAATATGACCGGATCCGGTAGGCACCGGGGAAGAAACTATCCGATCTACCTGCAGATCCTCGATCAGAATAGCCGCTCCTACGATATCGATGATGGAATCGACGGCACCGACTTCGTGGAAATGAACGTCCTCAAGAGCCATGCCGTGGATCTTCCCTTCCGCATAGCCGATGATTTCGAAAATTTTAAGCGCTTTCTCTTTTACCGTAGGAGCCAGTTGGGAATCTTCGATCATCGTTTTGATGTCTTTATACGAAAGATGATGGTGATGCCCGTGAGCGTGTCCGTGGCTATGGCCATGATGGTGATGGTGGTTGTACTCATGATGATGCCCGTGGTGATGATCATGACTATGCTCGTGATCGTGGTTAGACGTTCCATTTGTTTGTTCAGACAACAAACCAACTGTAAACAAACCACTCATGATTCCATTTTTATTCACCTTCGTATACCCTAGTTCATATTCATCTTCAAATGATAGCTTGGCGAGTTCAGCTTCTAATTTATGAAAATCTCCCCCGGCATCGAGGAGAGCGGCGATCGTCATGTCGCCGCTGATGCCGGAGAAGCAATCAAAATATAATGTCTTCATCTTACTTCAGCCACTCCGTATGGAACGTTCCTTCTTTATCTTTACGCTTGTACGTGTGTGCACCGAAGTAGTCACGCTGAGCCTGGATCAGGTTCGCCGGAAGGTCCGCTGTACGGTAGCTATCATAATAAGCGATAGCACTCTGCAAGGTCGGTACAGCAATTCCATTTTTCACAGCGACACTTACGACTTCACGAAGCGCACCCTGATAATCTTCTACGATACCTTTGAAATACTCGTCGAGAAGCAGGTTGTTCAGTTCCGGTTCACGGTCGTACGCTTCTTTGATCTTCTGCAGGAAACGGGCACGGATGATACAGCCGCCTCTCCAGATCATAGCGATATCTCCGTAGTTCAAGTCCCAACCGTACTCTTCACTCGCCTGACGCATCTGAGCGAATCCTTGAGCGTAAGAAGCGATTTTGCTCATGTAAAGCGCTTTTCGGATCGCTTCGATGAGTTCCTTTCTATCTCCGTCATAAGAGATTTCAGGGCCGGAGAATACTTTGCTTGCTTCTACGCGCTCTTCTTTCAAAGAAGAGATGAAACGGGCGAATACAGACTCTGTAATCAGAGGAAGCGGAACCCCAAGGTCCAAAGCGTTCTTGCTCGTCCATTTACCTGTTCCCTTCTGACCAGCAGAATCAAGAATCACGTCGACCATCGGTTTGCCGGTATCGTCATCCTTTTTCGTAAAGATGTCCGCAGTGATTTCCATAAGGTAGGAATCGAGCTCTCCTTCGTTCCACTCTTTGAACGTTTCATGTAACTCATCTGCATCCATTCCAAGCACATCTTTCAATAATACATATGCTTCTGAGATCAGCTGCATGTCCCCATATTCGATACCGTTATGGACCATCTTGACGAAGTGCCCAGCCCCGTTCGGACCGATATACGTCGTGCACGAGTCGCCGTCGACTTTTGCGGAAATGTCTTCAAAAATCGGACGAACGAGCTCATAAGCTTCTTTCTGACCGCCAGGCATGATGGACGGTCCTTTCAATGCTCCTTCTTCTCCGCCAGAAACGCCGGTACCGATGAAGTGAATGCCGGATTCCGCAAGCTCTTCATTCCTGCGCATCGTTTCTTCATAAAGGGTATTCCCGCCGTCGATCAGCACGTCCCCTTTATCCAGGTGAGGCAGCAGAGACTGGATTGTAGCGTCTGTCGCCGGTCCTGCTTTGACCATCAGCATGATTTTACGCGGGGTCTCCAGAGAGTTGACGAATTCTTCGACCGTCTCTGCCCCTGTGAAGTTCTTACCCTTCGCTTCATTATTGAGAAACTCTTCTGTTTTCTCATACGTGCGGTTGAATACAGCTACGGAATAGCCGCGGCTTTCGACATTCATCGCAAGATTCTTACCCATGACCGCCAGACCTATGACTCCGAATTGTGATTTGGACATAATCATACTCCTTTTCTCGTTCGTTTAATTTGTTTGTTTACTAAACAAACAATATCAGTTACTTATATAATATATGTAACCGCTTCATTTTTCAAGGGTTTTCTCGATTTTACTCGTGAAAACTGATAGTATCTACTTTACCATAAATAAAAACATTTTTCAGAATAGATCCGTCTGTACAAAATCATTTCTATAATTCCCCTACGCATGAAAAAAATCGCCCGCATCTACTACGGGCGATTTCTCTTACTTAACTTTTTCCTTTTGGGATTTGTAATGGTAATGAGGGATACCTTTCCATCGTTCTTTCATATAGTAAGCCGCGGCTTTCGGCTGACGTTCTCTAGAGAAGATCCCTTTCTTATTTCCCTGGACGCGGATGACCCCAGGACTCGTTTCGAAGTCGGCGAAGTTCCAGATGTGCTCTCCGATGAAGTTCTCCGATTCATCGAAGACTTCATGGTTCGCTTCAAGGAACATCTCCTGGTATTCTTCGGTGAACATGATCGGATCGATCGCATGGAAGCCGGATATCGTGTCCGCTCCATACTCCGTCATAATGACCGGTTTTCCTGGATGAAGCTCCGCCCACTTGTCGAGCTCTTCTTTCAGCTTCACTTTCGCCACTTCCAGGTTGCCACCATAGACGTACCAGCCATAGTAGCGGTTGATGGAAATGACGTCGACGTACGGGGAAATCTTACATTCTCCCGGAGGTGCCATAAGAATGTTGACGATCGTCGTCGGACGCGTTTGAGGATCCACTTCTTTGGCAAGATCGATCAGCGGTTTGAAGTATTCATCCGCTCCCTCTTCGTTCGACGCAGGCTCGTTCGCGATGCTCCACATGACGACACTCGGATGGTTTTTGTCACGGGCGACGAGATCTCTGATAACCTGCTGGTGATGCTCGAAAGTACCGATTTCCTTGAAAGTCTCTCTTCTCTCCGCTCCACCGAGAAGCGAAACAGAGAAGTTCAGGTGAATCCCGACGGCCGGTGTTTCATCGATGACGACAATGCCCTGACGATCGGCAAGACGCATCATCTCTTCCGAATACGGGTAGTGTGCGGTACGGAACGAGTTTGCCCCGATCCATTTCATAAGGTTGAAGTCTAAGACGTTCGCTGCTTCGTCGAATCCCCGACCATGGATATAGGTATCTTCGTGCTTTCCGAAACCTTTGAAGTAGAACGGCTTTCCGTTGATCAGAAATTCGTTGTGAGCGACTTCTACGGTCCTTACGCCGAACGGCTGATCATACTGGTCTACAAGCTCCCCGCCTTCATATAGCTCGACGCGCAGCGTGTAAAGATAAGCATCCATCGGCTCCCACAGGTTGGCATTCTTAATCGTTACCTCTCCGGATAAGCCTTCTCCTCCTGTCACCACCCGGTCTTCTTCGTCAAGAACCTGGATTTTCGCATCCCCGGCTATCCCTTCCGTCTCCACGTCATACTTAACCTTACCGTCTGAACCTTCGATGTCCGGAATAATAGTGATATCCTTCGTGTACGTATGAGGAGTAGAATAGATTTTCACCGGGCGGTGCAGACCTGCGTAATTGAAAAAGTCGAAGTTCGGCTCGTTGGATACGACTTTCCCCAACCCTTCATATTCCTCTTCTTTGTAATTGCCTACCGGTAGCGTCGTTTCATCCAGAATATTGTTCACGGCTACCGTCAATCGATTTTTCCCTGACGTTACGTAATCATTGATTTCCGCTTCAAAAGGAAGGAATCCTCCTTTATGCTCGGTCACTTTCTCCCCGTTCACATATACGTTCGCTTCATGCGTCGCAGATCCGAAACGAAGCACAAGACGCTCCTCTTTCATATAACGGGGAACCTGGAATTCTCTCTCATACCAGACCCAGCCCACATGGTTGCGGATTTCATCGACGACACCGACATCGTTGTAGGACGTCGGCACAGCCATTTCCATCGTATCTTCGAGAGGTTTGTTCTTCCAGCTCTCTGTCAGTGTCTGAGCGGTATCGAGCTTAAAATCCCAAATTCCGTTCAAGTCTATCGTTCCTCTTGTTTCTGTAGTGATTGGATATAGCATGTAAATCTTCTCCCTTCCTTTTTTACATAGCTTCTTCTTTCTTAGCTTCCTTTTTTATTTCCTGGATTCTATCCTGTACTTCTTCCATTTTTTCAGAGTCGAGCTTGTAGAACTTCATTGCAATGAGTGTTGTCAGCCACCCGAGCATCGGCACGCCGAACTGGAGAACGATCGTCATGACAAGGAGCGCTGTCGTCAGTGGTGTATCGACGCCTGGAAATTCATCCTGGAATCCGATAAATGCCAATAGTACCCCGACGATGGCTGGTGCGAGCGACGATACCATTTTGTCCACCAGGGAGAATAAGGTTCCGATCATCCCGGGCACGTAGCGGCCGGATTTGTACGTCTCATAGTCAGCGACATCCGCAATCATCGGAATGACGAGACCGCCGGTGAATGTAGAGATTCCCATACCTATGCCGTAAAGAAGTAGAAACCCTATCGTGACCAGACCGAAGTTACTGAAGGAAATCTGCGTCTGATCGACGAAGAGCAGATACGGAATCAGCGCTGCGAACGAAAGCATCGCTATCGTGGTAAATAGTACGAGCGCCCGTTTCAACCCACGTTTTCTCGCATATACCATCCCTGCCCACACGAGCAACAGTGTCGGTGGGATGATTCCGAGTTGCATCGTTCCACTCAGAGCATAATCACCGAGCCAGATACCGAAGAACATGATCGGAATAGCCGGCTGCCTGAGTACCAGCATAGCGAGTTTGTCGGAGGACGCTGCGATGACAAGCATTTGAAGCGGACGGTTTTCTTTAAGGACCGGCAGATAATCCTTGAACTTCACCTGAAGGTTCTGTGTCTTTCCGAGGCCATAAAATTCTTTTCTGTCCTTCCCGCGGATGGCAATCGCTGCGAGGATCGTGAAGATTGCGCTTAACCCCATCGCATAAGCATTCAGCTCGATGAACAGAGAATACTGATCGAATCCACCGTGCTTAGGCACAAGGTAGTTGGCGACAAGCAGCTGGCCCCCTGTAAAGACGAGGATGATATAGATAGCATCAAATACGGTGAACAATGGACGTTGCTTCGGGTCGTTGGTCAGCACCGTCTGAGCGGCTCTCGTACAGGCGGCCTGAATTGTATAACCTACGATGTAGATGGCATGCATGAGAATGAAGAACGGCAGCTGCCACCCTTCCGGAAGCCGATGCATGATGCCATACATGATGAGGAACGAAGTGATAAGTATTCCATTCCCGATCAGCATGAGGGGCATGAATTTCCCGAATCTCGTTTCCGTCTTGTCGATGATGTAACCGATAATCGGATCGGTAACTCCATCAAAAGCCCTCATACCGGTAAGTACAGCACTTACGACCACAACCCCGAGACCGGCAATCCCTGTAGCGTAATAAGAAATGAATCCGATGGCGAATAAATAGATGTTCGTTGCGGAGTTATTCATGGCGAACAAAGCGATTTGCCAAATCTTTGCCTGGTTGTACTCATAGCCCGTCTTCGTCACGTGTGCATCCGACATAGTTCCACGCTCCTTTTCATTTTTTCCGAAAACTGATACCGCTTACAAATAATTGGTAATAGGAGGACTCACGAAAGTAAGTCCTTCTATTGTCGTCATACGCCTGAATAAGCAGAGAATCCTCCGTCAACGGGAACGACGATGCCGTTGACGAACCCTGAAGACGGGGTGTGTACGAGCCATAGCAGCGTACCGACCAGTTCTTCCGGTTTCCCGAAACGGCCGTCCGGGGTCTGCGATAGAATCTTTTCAGCGCGTTCCGAATAGGAACCGTCTTCGTTGAACAGAAGATCTTTGTTCTGCTCTGTCGAGAAGAATCCTGGAGCAATAGCGTTCACTCTCACTCCAACCTCTGAAAAATAGACGCCAAGCCACTGGGTGAAGTTACTTACTGCCGCTTTCGCTCCACTGTAGGCAGGAATCCGGGTAAGCGGTCGCATCGCATTCATGGAGGATACGTTGATGATTGTCGCCCCCTCCTGATCGATCATGTCCGCTCCGAATACTTGAGAAGGGAGCAGCGTCCCGAGGAAGTTCATATCGAACACCTGGCTGATTGCCTGCTGATCAAGATCGAAGAATGATTTATCCCCTGTTGCATCAGCATTTTTAGGAAAGCGGTCATGAGAAGCCGTCGCTTTCGGGTGATTGCCACCGGCTCCATTGATCAGGATGGAGCAAGGACCTACTTCTTCTTTCACTTTCTTATGGACCCGTTCCAGATCATTTTTATCAAGGACGCTGACGCTGTACCCGTATGCTTCGCCTCCATCGTTATTGATGTCTGCGACGACTTTATCTATTTTTTCCTGGGTTCTGGCGAGAACTACCACTTTCGCCCCTGCCCCCGCAAGCGCTTTCGATAATACCGAACCGAGTACCCCGCTACCGCCGGTGACAACAGCTACTTTTCCTTTTAAATCTATATTGAATGGCAATTGCATCAATCATACCTCCTTCATCGCTACTTTTTCATTCAGTTGAAAGTACGTTTCAGCGTTATAGTAGCAGATATTTTCGACGTATTCCTTCAGGAGTTCCGGGTCATTCGGCGCGAGACCTTTGTCGACCCAGCTTCCGATCAGGTTACAGAGAATGCGGCGGAAGTATTCGTGTCTCGAAAACGATAGGAAGCTTCTCGAATCCGTAAGCATACCGATGAAGTTACTGATAAGCCCGATATTCGCGAGCGTCTTCATCTGATTCTCCATCCCGTCAATCGTATCGTTGAACCACCACGACGTACCGAACTGCACTTTCCCTTTGATGCCGTCCCCCTGGAAGTTCCCTGCCATGGAAGCGAGGATATGGTTATCGTTCGGGTTCAAGCTGTACAACACCGTCTTCGGAAGACTGTCCTCTTTTTCAAGCGCATCCAGAAAATTTCCAAGAGGCTCTGCCAATGCTGTATCGTTGATGGAGTCAAACCCACTATCCCCACCCAGACGATGGAACATCTTCGTGTTGTTGTTACGCTTCGGTCCCATATGAAGCTGCATAATCCAGCCGTAATCCGCGTACAGTTTTCCAAGCGTGACGAGTGTATACGTACGGAAAAGGTCTGCTTCTTTCACCGTCAGTTCTTCCCCGTTCATCCGCTTACGGAATACATCTGCCGCTTCTTCTTTCGTCCCTTCTTCAAAAAACATGGAACTTATGCCGTGATCCGAACTGCGGCACCCGAGTTCGTCAAAGTAAGCGACGCGATCACCGAGAGCTGTGAGAAACTCTTCATAAGAAGTGATGTCTTTTCCAGCTGCATCTGAAAGTTTCTGTACCCACGCAGGAAATTCATCCTTTTCGATATGGAGACCCGGGTCCGGCCGGAAGGAAGGAGATACTGTGAAATCCTCCACGTTCTGAAGCTTCCGATGAGCTTCGAGATCATCGGTCGGATCATCCGTCGTTCCTACGAAGCGAACATGATCTTTCTTGAGGATGTTCCTCACCGATAGCGCCTCTTTCTGAAGCATGCGTTCTGTTATCTCCCAGATTCTCGGAGCCGTTTCTTCATTCAGAAGCTCTTCAATCCCGAAGTAGTTCCTGAGTTCCAGATGGGTCCAGTGATACAATGGGTTTCCGATCGTCTGTGGAACGGTTTTCGCCCAGGCGAGAAACTTCTCGTAGGGAGAGGCATCCCCTGTGATGTACTTCTCTTCGATTCCGTTGGCCCTCATCGCCCGCCATTTGTAGTGATCACCTGCGAGCCAGATTTCATAAAGATTGTTGAAGTTCTTATCCTCGAGTATTTCTTCAGGGACAAGATGATTGTGGTAATCGACAATCGGCATGTGTTTCGCATAGTTGTGATATAAATCGTAACCTGTTTTGCTTTCGAGTAAAAACTCGTCATTTATCATTGTTTTCATTACATATTCCGCACCTTTTCATGTAATGGATTATAATTCGTTTGTTTGATAAACAAATTATTAATACTTATGATAAGTGTAAGCGTTTCACATTTCAACCCCTATTTTCGAAAAAGTTTGTGATATAGTGAAAAATACAGCTTTCTGATATGATAAATAGAAGGAAATAACTTGCAGATTGGGTGATGACATAGTGAGTACTGGTGATGCGAATTACATCAAACATTTAAATAGAAGAATTCTCGTAGAACATATCGTGAAAGAAGGAGCCCTTTCGAGAAGTGATTTATCGAGGAAAACCGGCTTGAACAAAGCGACGGTCTCCGCTCAGGTGTCTTCTATGATCGAAGATGGAATCGTTACGGAAACGAAAGTCGGTGATATTACGACCCCTGGCAGAAAACCGATCCTTGTGGAGATGAACGGCGAATCCGGATTCAGCATCGGCGTGGACATCGATGACCAGGAAGTCCGTGTCGTGTTCATCGACATCAAAGGAAAACCGATTCACCGGGAAGTGATACCGAACGGAGATAAAGATATCAACACGCTCGTAAGCGAAGTGAAAGAGAACCTTTCTCCCCTGATCCAACGGTTCGAAGCAAGCCACTCCCCCATCGGATTGACGGGGATCTGTCTCGGGATCCACGGGATCATCAACAATGAAGACGAAATCGAATTCACACCGAAACAACAGTGGACCCATGTCAATCTGAAAGAACGTCTGGAAAAAGAAATCGATGTTCCCATCTACATCGACAACAATGCTAACCTCAGCGCTTACGGGGAACAGGTATACTTCGAAAACATCCCTGACCTGTTCTGTATCACACTCTATTCCGGAATCGGGCTAGGTATCATCAATGACTATACGATTTACCGTGGATTCAGGGGGTTCGCCGGAGAGATCGGCCATATGATCATCGAACCTCACGGCCCGGAATGCCAGTGCGGTAACCATGGTTGCTGGGAACTCTACGCTTCCGAACGTACGCTCAAAAAGCAGTTGTCCTCTCTCGGTCAGGGAAGTGATTTCATAGATCTCCTTGCAAAACCCGAAGCCGAACCCATTCTTTCTGATTATATCGATTATCTCAGCTACGGGCTGAACAACGTCATCAACATTTTCAACCCGCAGCGTATCGTTCTGAACGGGGCGCTGATCAATCAGAATCCTGAGTTTGTGGACCGGGTCCAGCGCGCGCTCCATTCTAAGATAAACAGTTATGAGTCGATCCGCATCTCGCAACTCGGTGAATATGCTTGCGCTCTTGGAGGAGCTGCTTACGTGCTCAAAAACTACCTTGATGTGAACACACTCGATTTCGTCCAGTATGATTACTTCGAGGATACGAAGCTTTTCGCCTGAGATGCCTTGCTTTTCTGTCAGTTCCCTGCCATACTGAACAGATTCCCAAAGAAAAGCAGGTGATTGATTGATCGAAGTACGCACGTCGCAGATTACAGATGTCGAAGATGAATTCAACAAAGGAGTGTTCGCCAATCAGCTCATCAAGGAAGGCACGAGATTTCACCGGGCGCCGGTTCTGCCTTATCCGAACGAGCAGCACGAGCACATCGAGAAAACGTACCTCGCGGATTACGCGTTCGAATATGGAGAGCACCACACAGCCTTTTTACTGGGCTACGGTATGATGTTCAACCATTCCTACGAACCGAATGCGATTTATGAAATAAATTTCGATAATCATTCGTTCGACTTTTATGCCTACCGGGATATTCAGCCGGATGAAGAGATATTCATCAACTATAACGGAGAAGCGGATATCGATGACCCGCTTTGGTTCCATAAAGAAGAGGAGCAGGACTAAGTGTCCGCTCCTCTTTTATTATTCATCAATTCCAGCTGTAACTGTTAGCTTTTAGCGTCCTCAGCAAAAGCTTTCGAGTTGCAGCTTTTTTATAAGTGCTCGCCGTGCTCGAGCTTCGCGATATGCTCTCTCAAGTCTTCTTTTCGTACTCTCCAGTGGCGTCCGATCTTGAAGCCGGGGATTCTTCCATCCTGCACCAGCTTATAGGTCGTCACTTCACTGATCTGCAGGTAATCCGCGACTTGGGCCACGGTCATGATCTCACGTTCATTATCCATGTATATCCGTCCTTCGTTTCGATGTACTACCGTAAGTGTACGTGCTTCTCATCCATTTAACAATTGAAAAATCAGATGTAATCCTTTTCAACCGGCAAATTGTTAAGAAATTTTCAATGTAAACGCTTAACAAGCGAAAACCCCGTTGCAATTGAGCCCTTTCTATTATAATCTGTTATAGTCCATTATAAATCATTTATAAACGAACGGTCATACATCCTGACTACTATGAGACTTAGTGGTCGCATAATAAACAATAGAAAGAGGGTATTTATGTTAACTTCATCCATGAAACAACAATGGTTCGGGAACATTCGCGGAGACGTGCTGTCCGGAATCGTTGTAGCCCTGGCCCTGATCCCGGAAGCGATCGCCTTTTCGATCATTGCCGGCGTCGATCCGATGGTCGGGCTGTACGCATCTTTTTGTATCGCTGTCACCATTGCATTCGTCGGTGGGCGACCTGGTATGATATCCGCCGCTACAGGGGCTATGGCGCTCCTGATGGTCACGCTCGTCGCTGAGCACGGACTCGAATACTTGCTCGCCACTACCATTTTAACAGGAATTCTCCAATTTATCCTGGGTGTTTTCAAACTTGCCAGATTCATGAAGTTCATTCCGAGGTCGGTCATGGTCGGTTTCGTCAACGCACTGGCCATCATGATCTTCACATCACAACTTCAGCACTTCGAAAATGAAGGCTGGATCGTATACGTATTGGTTGCTGCAACGCTCGGAATCATCTACCTGTTCCCTTATATTAACAAGACGATTCCATCAACGCTTGTAGCCATCATCGTGATGAGCATCGTAGTCGTAAGTATGGGCATCGATGTTCGTAATGTAGGCAGTATGGGAGAATTGACACAGACCCTTCCTATCTTTGCGCTGCCGGATATTCCGTTGAACTTCGAAACGTTGGCGATCATTTTCCCATATGCAGCTGCTCTTACCATTGTTGGTTTGCTCGAGTCCCTGCTGACTGCTTCTATCGTCGATGATTTCACAGATACCGAGAGTGATAAGAACCAGGAAAGCCGCGGACAGGGAATCGCAAACGTCGTCAGCGGGTTCTTCGGAGGGATGGCAGGTTGTGCCATGATCGGGCAATCGGTCATCAACGTGAAATCCGGAGGACGAGGCCGACTTTCTGCCCTTGTCGCCGGCGTCACGCTTATGTTCCTGATTATCGCCCTTGGAAATATCGTCGTACAAATTCCGATGGCCGCACTCGCAGGAGTAATGATCATGGTTTCCATCAGCACGTTCGACTGGGGATCAATCCGCAACCTTCATAAAGTTCCGGCATCGGATGCTTCCGTTATGATTGTGACGGTTCTGACCGTTGTTATTACGCATAACCTGGCATATGGAGTACTTGCAGGTGTTGTGCTAAGCATGATCTTCTTTGCTGTGAAAATTTCGAAAGTCCGCGTCCTTTCCCTCTATATGAACGAAGGGCAAAAACGTATATACTACGTACAAGGACAGCTATTCTTCGCTTCTGTGACGGAATTCCAGGAAGGAATCGAATTCAACGAGTCCGATCTGGTCAAAGAAGTCGTCATCGATCTGAGCGAATCCCACCTTTGGGACGACTCCGCTATCGGGGCACTCGATAGTGTCGAAGCGAAATTTGAACAAAAAGGGATCGATGTCACCTTCATCGGGCTGAACGGTGAGAGTGAACGTTTACTGAGTAAGCTCGGCGGGGTATCGAAAAGTTCCGGACACTAAATCATAAGGGAGTTCTACTATGTTCACAAAAATTCTTCTAGCTTCAGACGGATCCGACCACTCCAACCGCGCCATTGATGAAGCACTGAAAATGGTGGATCCTTACAAAGACCAGGTCCACATCGAGGTCGTATACGCCGTGGACGGAGATCAATCGAAAAAGGACGTGCTGCAGTACGGAGATTCCGACACAGCCTCCTTGAAACGGAAAGAAAGATTCCAGTCCACGATCGAATATATCGAAGACAAAGGACTTGGAGCCGACATCACGATTCTTCACGGCCAGCCGGCAGAGACGTTAATCGAATACGCCAATGAAGGCGACTATGATTGCGTGCTCGTCGGAAGTCGCGGGCGCAACAAGTTCCAGACGCTCATTCTCGGAAGCGTCAGCCACAAGCTTGTGAAGTATGTGAATCATCCGGTCATTGTCGTGAAATAATTATGTAGAGCAGCCCTTCTTTGAGGAGGGGCTGCTTTTTGTATCAGATAGTTTTCTATAAGAATGATGGGAAAAGTGTCTGATAAAAATAGTTATGATGCGAATTCACACAAGACTCAAGGGAAAAAAACATGATTCCTCAACTTATAAGACACTTTTCTCATAAATAATGAAAATACCATTTCATAAACGTACCCATACAAAAAGTGCAGCCATCTTCGGCTGCACTTTTCTATTATTCAAAAGCTTGCTTTAAAGCGGCAGACGCCCGTTCGATGCAGTCTCTCCCATCATCCAGCACTCCAGGCATCCAGAAAAAGCCGTGGATCATTCCGTCGTACTTGTGATATTCGACATCGACACCAGCGGTACGAAGCCGCTCCGCATAAGCCTCCCCTTCATCCCGTAACGGATCATACCCTGCCGTCACAACGAACGCCGGTGGTAAGTCGCTCAAATCTTCGACGAGGAGCGGAGAGGCATAGGCACTGGACCCGTCCCGGTCTTTCAAAAGATAATGATTCCAGAAATACTGCATGGAATCCTTCGTCAGCAGATAGTCATCCGCATTCTCTTTATAGGATTCCGTCTCAAAGGAATAATTCGTCACCGGGTAGATGAGCATCTGATAGGACACCGAAAATTCCTGCCGATCTCTCGCCATCAGACTTGTGACGGCGGCAAGGTTCCCTCCTGCGCTGTCTCCTCCCACTGCCACGTGTGAAGGGTCTACATTTATTTCTTTTCCATACGAAGCGACCCATCGGAGTGCCGCATAAGCATCATCCACGGCTGCCGGGAATTTATGCTCTGGAGCGAGTCGATAGTCGACGGAAACGACGACACATTCGCTTCTATTTGCTATCATCCGGCAAGGCACATCGACACTTTCGAGATCTCCGATGACCCAGCCTCCTCCGTGGTAAAAGACGAGCGCAGGAAATGGCCCTTCTCCTTCCGGCGTATACACTCGAACGGGAATGTCTCCTTCCGGCCCGGGGATTGTCCGGTCTTCCACTTTTGCTACCTCTTCAGGCTCTCCGGCGAGGGGACTGAAATCCGTAGCTTCTCTCGCCTCCTGGGGGGTCTGCAGGTGCATCGGCGTTTCGTCCGCTTCCGCCATCTGATCGAGTAAAAATTTCGCCTGTGGGTGTAGTACCATTATAATTCCTCCCTTTGATATCGGTGAAATCCTTCATAATTTTTCTCCCGCACTTCGTCACAAATCGTCCGGTAAGGTCCGTATCCTCCGACGTAGATCGGAAACCCTTTCGCTTTTCCTTCGATATTCGCTCCCGTGTACCAGGAGTCCGTCTTAATATAAAGCGTCGACTCAGCCATTTCCCGGCAGTGGGCACTCCACTCTACCTCCGCCTCTTCTTCCGCTTCGATGACGGAGACACCCTCTTCTTCAGAATCCTCGATACAATCCATCACCCATTCCACATGCTGCTCGATGGCTGCAGGCATATTCCCGAGCACAGAAGGACTCTCCGGCCCCGTCAGCATGAACATATTCGGAAATTCCGCCGTCGCAAGCCCGAGATAGGTGCGTACCGCTTCTCCGTCTTTCCATTTATCTTTCAGAGAAAGGTCCCGGCGTCCCCGGATATCCATTTTGAAAAGCGAACCGGTCATCCCGTCGAACCCGGTGGCGAATACAAGCGCATCAAGGGGATATTCTCCTTCTGATGTTTTCACACCAGTTTCCGTAATCTCTTGAATAGGTGACTCTTTCACGTCTACCAGGGTCACGTGCGGCAAGTTGTACGTCTCGAAATAGTTCGTATCGACAATCGCCCGTTTCGTTCCGTAGTAATGGTCGGGTGTGAGCTTCTCCGCCGTATCCGGGTCATCGACGATTTCCTTGATTTTATCCTGAACAAAGGAAGCGACTTTTTCATTCCCCTCTTCATTCGTCAGAAGATCGTTGTACGTAAAGAGAATGTGCCAGCCTCCTTTGTCCCAGCCGTCCTGCAGGCGCTCATATCTTTTCTCAGGCGAGTCATCGAGCACGCAACGGTCTCCATACTCGAATTTCAATCCTGCTACGGATTCTCTCATCTGCCTCCGTATCGTATCGTAGTCGTTCTTCACTTGTTTCTTGAATTCCTCGGAATACGGATAGTTGTTGGCCGGTATGCTGTACTGCGGCGTTCGTTGGAATACGGAAAGATGTTCCGCTTCCTCCGCAATTACAGGAATCGACTGGATACCACTCGAGCCTGTCCCCACGACGCCCACTCTTTCACCTGTAAAGTCGACCTTTTCATGCGGCCAGTGACCTGTGTGATACCACTCTCCCTCGAATCGGTCCAACCCCGGGATGTCAGGAACATTTGCCGCGGAGATACAACCGACACCGGTGATGAAGTACTTGCACCTCACTTGTTCCCCGGACTCTGTGTCCACGTACCAGCGATCCTCGTCTTCGTGAAAGGAAGCTTTCATTACTTTCGTGTTGAACGTAATATGCGGCTTCAGTTCGAACTTGTCTGCCATATGGTTCAAGTAATCCAGAATCTCAGGCTGCTCCGGATACCTGGAGGACCACGACCATTCCTCGAACAATTCTTTCGAGAACGTATAGTTGTAATAGATACTCTCCGAATCACACCGGGCCCCCGGATAGCGATTCCAATACCATACGCCCCCTACCCCGTCCGCCGCTTCGAACGCCCTCGTCGTCATTCCTGCTTCTCGCAATCTGTATAGCATGTACAATCCTGAAAAACCGGCTCCTACAACGACAGCATCCACATCCTGTCTGTTCATACCAGTCCCTCCTCTTTCCCCAATATGCTCCCGGAAATCGTGACCTTCACGCTCCAAAATGAAGCACTTGCTATACTATATGTATGGGAATCTACTATATGCTAGAAACAGAAATTGATAGAATCAAAACTTCCGGTGGATAAAAAAATCGCCTCTTTTGATAAAGAGACGATAGAGATATCAGGACCTTCGGAAGTTACCCATAACCTCCACGGTTTCTGTCACGCTGACGAACGCGCGGGAGTCCACTTCGCTTATGATAGATTTAACGAGAGCCAGTTCATAACGGGAAATGACGGTATAAAGGACTTTCCGCTCCTGGTTGGAATAAGCCCCGTGCGCATCCATGACGGTAATCCCGCGGATCAGGTTCCCGATCAATTCGCTGCGAAGCTCCTGATCTTTATCCGTGACCACCATAAGACTGAGCTTGATGTGCCTAGTATGAATACGGTCGACGACGATTCCGGTGATGTAAATGGAAGCAAGCGTATAAAGCGCGAGTTCCCATGTAAAAAAGAAACCGGAAGCGAAAACGACGAGACTGTTCAAACTGAAGACAAGCGCTCCGAGCGGCAGATCCCTTTTCAGCGTAAGAACGAGCCCGATCACATCAAAACCACCGGTCGACCCGTAGAATCTGATGATGACACCGATAGCGGCACCTGTAATCACTCCGCCGAATACTGAAGACAACAGCGCGTCTTCCGTCACCTGAATGAGCGGAATATAAAGCATAGCCACCGACGTCACGGCAACCGAGAAGATACTGTTCGCGATAAATTCTTTCCCCAGCTTCATCCAGCCGATGATCAGCACAGGAATGTTGAAGATGACGAGCCATACACCGGAATTGAACGGCGTCAATAGACCGAAGATCATCGCAAGACCTGTAACGCCGCCGGAAAGTACTTCATGCGGCAGCAGGAAAAAGTTGAAAGCGAACGCCAATCCGATAGATGCTACAAATAATACAATAAGATTTCTCAAACGATGTTTCATTTCATGCCCCTCCGATCTCTCGGAATTTCGTGTAATACTTTTAAGATTTTAGGGGCGTGGGAAATAAAAGTCAATGGTAAAGAAAAAGCGGAGAAGTCCGTTTAGAAGTTCTAACATAAGCGGACGGTTCTGGCTTCGGATGCTTTTTTCCGAAACAGAAGTGGCCGCTTATGTTATGGACTTCTGGGCTTCGCAGCTGGATTATGAAAGAAAAAGCGGAATCACCCCGCCTAGAAACCTCAGCCATAAGTAACCTGGTCAGACAAAAGTGCTCTTTCTTTTTTCTGATCCTGGTTACTTATGGCTCGGGTTTCTGGGTGATGCAGCTGGATTGAATAAAAAGTGGAAACTTCCCGCTTAGAAGCCCTGGCCTAAGCCCCCTCTGCTTGTCAGAGGGGCAAGGGGCATTCAGATGCTTTTGAACCGTTCACGAGGGTGCTACCCGTCCTGAGTGTACCGCAAATACTAAGAATCGGACACTCGTGCTTTTTTCCGCTCCGCGAACGGTCCATTTCCAAAAAAACGAACCGCTCAGCAATAAATGTTTCACCTGAATAGACCGCAATCAATAAAAAAAAGCTACAGACGTCACACTTTCCGCGACATCCATAGCGTTATATCTCCATAACCTTAGCTGTGCTCTACTCCCACGGACCGACAAGACTTCGGATGAGCTCCGCAACGGTCATGTCCTGAGAGAGTCTCGGGCTCTGTCCGGACCAGAGCGATAAAAAGTCCGTGTTCTGCTGCCGACCCGCTTCTTTCCGGATCGGCTTCGTCAATGCATTCTGCAGAGGATAGTCCAGCACATTCCGGCCTTCCATCTCACGGGTGAATCGATTCTCGATCCCGCGGGCGGGTTTGCCGCTGAAGGCTTTCGTCACGACCGTATCCGCTTCCCCAGCGTGAAGAACCGCTTCTTTATGCACCGCCTGAGCTCCACTTTCTCTCGTCGTCAAAAAGGCAGTCCCGAGCTGCACCCCTTCCGCTCCGAGAACGAAAGCTGCATCCACGCCGCGGCGATCCATAATCCCTCCGGCTGCGATGATGGGAATCGACACGTGATCGGCTACTTGGGGAAGAAGAGACATCGAGCCGATCATCGCTTTGTCGAAGGTTGTATCGAATGTGCCACGATGACCGCCGGCTTCCGCTCCTTGAGCGACCACTGCATCCATCCCTGCTTCTTCATTCTGTACAGCTTCCTCGACCGTCGTCGCTGTTCCGATCACCGTCATCCCTGCCTGCTTCAATGATTGGATAACTTCTTTCGGAGGAATACCGAACGTGAAGCTCACCACAGGCACCGTTTCAGCAAGCACCCCTTCTACCTGCTCAAGAAAAACATCAGGAACTTCCGGGGCATCCCCGTCGTCCATTCCAAGTTCTTCCCGGTAAGGACGCAGGGCTTCGGCAGCTCTCTCC
This sequence comes from Salimicrobium halophilum, assembly GCF_900100295.1. Classification (GTDB taxonomy): domain Bacteria; phylum Bacillota; class Bacilli; order Bacillales; family Halobacillaceae; genus Salimicrobium; species Salimicrobium halophilum. The sequence continues at coordinate 321,958 of NZ_FNEV01000002.1, read as the reverse complement.
CTATCTTCAAGGCTTGCTTCCGGCTCTTCAGGTACGAACAGATTCACCCCGAACGGTTTCGACGTACGCTTCTTCACTTCACGGATCGACTCTTTCATATCTTCCGCTGACATATATCCGGCGCCGATCGTTCCGAATGCTCCGGCTTCCGAGACGGCCGCTACCAGTTCCGGCGTAGTTACGCCTCCGGCCATGCCTGCCTGAACAACAGGAATCTCCGTTTCCAGCAAATCCGTGATCCTCTTCCCTTCCATCATGGAAGCACTTCCTTTCTCAGACGTTTTTCTTCAAAAAGACATAGCTCGCTTTATCGTAATCCATTTTCTCCTGGTAGAACTTATGCGCTTGTGCTTTTTCAAGACCAGAGGACAGTGCGACGTGATCATATTTGTTCTGGGCCGCCCACTGCTCGACGAAATGGAGCATGATTTCTCCGTAGCCATTGTTCCGCTTTTCACTCGTGACAACGAGGTCATTGACCCAGACGAAGCGTCCGTAATAAAGAGTGACCATCGGTTTCAGTCCAGCGACAGCTACAATCTCCTCTTCTTCCATCATCGCGAACATGTGATAGTTGTCCGTCTCCATCGCTTCTGTAACGAGCTCGAGGTATTTATTCAAGTCCAGGTGCGTCCGCAGTTCATTCACGACCGCAAACGCCTGAGTAATTTCTTTTCTCGTCTTCAATTCTACAATGTCCATGCATTTACACTCCCTATCATTCGTATCACTTTCCCGCCGAGTTCTTCCCCGGCTTCGGTCATTCCGTATTTCTTATAAAAAGCGACGGCACGCTCGTTTCCAGGTGCCACTCTCAGGTGAAATTCGGTGATGTCCCGTTCGTGGAAGAATTTCATCGCATAATCGAACAGCCAATAGCCTTCGCCGCGCCACTCCTCTTTCAGATAAAAAAGGTGGACATATCCGATGATACGTCCCTGGTGCGCACGGATCGACAGCTCGATCTGACCGATCGGCTCTTCCTCGTTCATTACGAACACAACGCCGTTCGGGTATTCATTGATCTTCTTCTGAAGCCAGTCGAGATAGTCTTCTTCATCGAACGAATCTTCGTCCCCGAAACTTTCCCTGAAGGATTCCCTACGGAAATGGAGCACGGTCTGTTTATCTTTTTCCAAATCTATCGTCTTGAATTCCATCTGTCATTCTCCTAACCGACAACGAAAATATAGATGCTGACGAGGATCACGAGTAATACGGCGATACTCGTCATGAAGCCGATGATCCACTGTGAGGAGCGGAAGCGGCTTTCGTTGATGTTTTTTCTCATTGCGTAGTAGTTAAGGGTCGCTCCAATGATAGTCAGAACTCCGAGACCCAGGGCCGAAAGACTGACGATCATCACAAGATTTTGCTCGACAGCTCCCGCATCAGGCGCTGCGTTGATATGAAGCGTCGTTGCCAGGAATCCGATTCCTACAAGCGCTATCGCCGTCCGGATCCAGGCGAGGTACGTGCGTTCATTCGCCAGGTGCTGCTGAATCAGCTTCTGTTCATCCGTTTTGTTTTCCATGTTTCTCTTCCCTCTTCCGGCGTAGAATAAGCGCTATCCATATACCGATATAAGCGCCGATCAGTGCCGGCACAAGCGGCATGTCCAATAGTAAGACGGCCACCAGTACGATGATAGCCGGCAAAATGACAAAATCGAAAATCTTAAGCATCGCTAAACCCTCTTTCTTTTATTCACAGTTCCAGAGTCAATCGTATCATATCGCGGCACCAGATGCCGTTCTCCCATATCGTTTCTTCGTAATGAATCGTAAAGAAATCGTGATCGATACCGGTGATACGGAAGCCGGCCTTCTGATAGAGCGAAAGCTGATTTGTGCTGGAATTGCCTGTTCCTACTTCTATACGCTTGTACCCTTCCGCTGCTTCTTTCGCGGCTTCCAGGAGACGCTTCCCGATCCCTTCTCCGCGTCGGGCTTCAGTGACAGCTATATTCACCAGTTCTATCGTTCCGGGACGTGTCGGTAACAGGACAAATACGCCTACGATCCCTTCCTCTTCCGCGACGTAAACGACTCCCCGCTTCACGTAATCACGGATATGCTTTTCGGATGGATCCGCTTCGAGTAAAAGCTCGATCGGCGCATCCTCAGATGGACAAACTTCTATGTTCATTTCTTCCACTTCCTTATGTAGAGGGCCGATTTTCCGGCCCGGTTTTCCTCATTCTACCATAGAAGACGCGCTATTTTTCATATTTTCCTATGACTTCAATCGCTTCGTCCGTCATATCCGTGACGATTGCATTATCGAAATCGATATCCCCCTGAATCGCTCCGTTTTCTTTATACATGTCGTACTGTTTCTTGATATCTTCGATGAACATTTCCCCGTTCGGATCGAGCCCTGTAACGCCGACGTCTTTCCACACCTCTTCGTCCTTGAGTGCCGTATGCTTCGTCATGATGGAGATGATTTCATCCATTCCGTTGCCGTTGACGAATGCTTCATGATAGTCACGCAACCCTTTCAGGTACGCTGCCATGAAACGCACGGACACGTCGCTGTTTTTCACGAAATCCGGCGAGCCGAGCACCATGGCAATCTGGGCATCCGGTGCGAAGTCGGTAGCATCATGGAAACGGACGTGCAGCCCTTCGTTGATGCCCTGAGTGATGAGCGGTTCGATTTGCAGGGCGGCATCGATCGACCCGTTCCCCATCGCCGCTAACATGTTCCCGAAATCAGACATAAGTACGAATTCCACGTCTTCTTCGGTGAGCCCGGCATGGTCGAGCATTTTCTGATAGATGTAATCATCGACGGTATTACGGGCGGAGACGGCGATCCGCTTCCCTTTCAGATCTTCATAGTCTGTCACTTCATCTTCAAGTTCTTTTCTCAAAACGAAAGAGAAATAAGAATCCCCTTCGATGTAGTGCCCCTTATCCGCAATGATCTTCACGTCGATCCCTTGAGCGATGGCATTGAAAAAGGAGGCTGTCGATACGCCACCGGCAATATCCACTTCTCCTGAAGCGAGCGCTGGCAACATATCATCACTATTGGCGAATGTCGTGAATTCCGCGTCAATATTATAGTCGTCGAAGTATCCTTTTTCCATCGCAATGTAGAATCCTGCCCCCGAAGCCGCTCCATCTTCGGCAATCGTCACTGTCGTCTTCTCTTCAAGCGGCGCAAAGTCCCCTTCTTTCACTTCCGGCTTATCTTCCGGCGCTTCTTTCCCTCCACAGGCCGCCAGCAGCACTACAAGCATGATCCCTGAAACCAATCGCTTCATGACGAGTTCCCCTTTCTTCCTTTCTGCACTTCTTCCTGCAGATGATTCCATATCTCCACGAAAAGCTCCGCTGCCCGCGGGTCGGCACGCACCTTCTCCATCGTTCGTGGACGTTCGATATCTACCGTTATATCCCTCACAATACTCCCCGGCCCCGCGCTCATCAGAAGCACCCGGTCCGCAAGAAGCAGCGCCTCATCGATGCTATGTGTAATGAAGAGTACCGTTTTCTTCGTTTCCGCCCATATGTGAAGAAGCTCTTCCTGCAGGATGAATTTGTTCTGTTCATCGAGCGCTCCGAACGGTTCATCCATAAGAAGGATTTCGGGATCGTTGGCGAAAGCTCTTGCGATACTGACCCGCTGTTTCATGCCTCCGGACAGTTCTTTCGGATATTGGCGGGCATAGGCGGTGAGTCCGACTTTTTCAAGAAATCGATCTGTCCGCTCCTTTACAATTCTTTTATCCAGGCCCCGCATCTTCAATCCGAAAGCGACATTCTCCCGGACCGTCAGCCACGGAATAACCCCCTGTTCCTGGAAGACCATCGACTGCAAAGGGCTCTCTTTCTTCTCCCGCTGAATGTTGTAGGAACCGCTACTTTCTTTTATTAACCCGGCGATAATCCGGAGTAGCGTCGTCTTCCCGCATCCGCTCGGTCCCACAAGACAGACGAACTCTCCGTCCCTGATCGACACAGTTATATCTTCGACGGCCGTGTGAATCTTCTCTTTCTGATAGAACGCTTTCGTCAGCGCCTCGATGACAATCTTCTCCTTCATCCTTCTCCCCTCACTTCCATGGAACGACTTTCGCCTGAATGCCTTTCAGCAATAGAGAAAATAAGTATCCGAATAAGGAAATCAGCATCAGGCCTACGAACATTTCTTTCAGCAGAAATGCTTTGTACGACGTCCAGATCAGGTATCCGATGCCGGCATTCGCTCCCATCATTTCAGCCGCGACAATCGTCAGTAAGGCAATCGCCTGCCCCATCTGCACGCCTTCCATCATCACCGGCAGACTTCCCGGCAGCGCGATTTTCAGAAAAAAGTCTTTCGACGAGGCCCCGTAGTTCCTTGCCACATCGAGATAGATCCGGTCGATATTCACGACTCCTGCAACCGTATTGATAATGACAGGGAAAAAGACACTTCCTGCAATAGTGACGACTTTCGACGTTTCCCCCACTCCGAAAACGATGAGGATGATCGGGAGTAAGGCCAGCGTCGGGATGGGCATGAGTGCCATGATGAGTGGGGAAAAGAAGTGACGGAGCGGACTGTACAATCCCATGAGAAGTCCGAGCGAAATGGCCGGTATGACCCCGAGAAGAAATCCTGCGATAATGCGGAACAGAGAGATGCCGATATGCGAGAATAACTCTCCGCTTGCTGCCATCGATAAGAACGTGCCGATGATGGCGGTCGGTGGCGGGAAGAATCTCGCATCCACCAGTCCGGTACGCGATAGAAACTCCCAGACCAATAGAAGGAAAATCGGAGAAGCAATCGTGAGGAGCTGCTTCCATCGTTCCTGGCGCCGCTGTCGTCTCCACTCCTGTTTTTCAAGCTGGATCGCTTTTGACTCACTCATCCCACACCCCTCCTACACCTCAGCATATGTCGCTGTGCCCACGGGCGTGACGTATGATATGATAATTTTCGAGGTGAAGCGAATGGAACGGATGCCTAAAGAATTTTTTGGAAAGCCGACACTTGAGCTGGCTGAGGAATTGCTCGGCTGTGAATTGATAAAAGAAACCGAAGAAGGAGTCGCTTCCGGCTATATCGTAGAAACGGAAGCGTATATCGGAGCGGTCGACAAAGCCGCGCATAGCTATGATTACAAACGGACGAAGCGGACGGAAGTGATGTTCGGCGAAGCGGGGTACGCCTATACGTACGTCATGCACACCCATTGTTTGGTGAATGTCGTGTCAGGAGAAGCGGGAGAACCCGAAGCGATTCTGATTCGTGCCGTAGAACCAGTGCAGGGGATTGACCTGATGTATGAACGTCGCGGGGATAAGAAAGAAAAAGATCTGACGAACGGACCTGGGAAGCTTACGAAAGCTTTGGGCATCGTCAAATCGGACTATGGTCACCTGTACGGGGAGCCGCCGCTTTATATCGCCAAAGGGTTTATACCTGAGGATATTTCCGTCGGGCCCCGGATTGGAATCGAGAACTCGGAGGAAGCGCGCGATTTTCCGTGGAGGTTCTGGGTGACGGGGAATAAGTTCGTATCGCGGTGATGTTCTTAGTGGGATATGAGGTAGTTTTGGCGCGTGGATTTGAGAAGGTGTCGGATAACTTATGTTATGCGGCATTTTTTTCTTTTGATGATTGTATTTTGTTTGATGAGGAAAGTTATGCTGTAGTTTGCCGCCTGTGCTGTTAGAAAACTGTCGCATAATCAGGGATGAAGTTCTCAGATGCACTTGCGCCCCGTTCAGGGAAGCAAGGCTCTGCCGAGTGTCCAGCTAATCCGTTTGCCTCCCAGTCACGTTCGAGGTGGGGCTCTGAACGGGGCGCTTTCAAATTACCGAGCCACTCAGGCCAAGTTCTCCGGCTTGAGTGGCTCGCTTTAGCTCTTGAAGAATTGATGAAGTTCTTGAATGCATTTGCGCCCCGTTCAAGGAGGCAAGACTCTTCCGAGTGTCCAGCTAACCCGTTTGCCTCCCACTCACGCTCCAGGTGCGGCTCTGAACGGGGCGCTTTCAAATTACCGATCCACTCGGGCCAAGTTCTCCGGCTTGAGTGGCTCGCTTTAGCTCTTGAAGAATTGATGAAGTTCTTAGATGCACTTGCGTCCCGTTCAAGGAGGCAGAGCTCCTCCGAGTGTCCAGCTAACCCGTTTGCCTCCCACTCACGCTCCAGGTGCGGCTCTGAACGGGGCGCTTTCAAATTACCGATCCACTCAGGCCAAGTTCTCCGGCTTGAGTGGCTCGCTATTCCTCCAAAACAAACGAGCGCTTCAGTCTCGAAGCGCTCGTTGGGTAGACGTCTGTGATAATTTTTTCCGTACGTTTTCATTCAGTGCATCCATCTCTTCGATGAACTGCTCACTCGAAGCGATGATCCGCTCGGAGGACTGCTCCGTCGTCTTCAATGCTTCGAATACGTTATCGAACGACTCCTGGAGAGCTTCCATACTGATGGCCGGATTCTCCATCATCTGCGTCGTCTCTTCCGCATTCTCTCTCAGATTGCGGGAGTTCGACAACAGCATTTCCTCCGTCGCTTTGTTGACGCCGTTCACCGTGTCGATTACTTTCCGCTGATTGTTCAAAGCCAGCTGGATCGAAGCGGAAACGGTGATGATATTCTTCGTCAGGGTGACCGCGTTACGGATCGATTCCTTCAGCTTTTCATTATTCTTCTTGATGATATCCACGGATGAAATACTCTGGTGCAGCACACTCTTCATCTGCGTCATGTTCCTCGTACGCGTGATGATTTTCTCTTTTCCTTCGGTAAGCAGCGCCAGATCATATTCGCCCGTCGCTTCTTTTTCTTTCAAAAGCTCGAACAGTTTCTTCCCGAGGTAGATCTGCTTGTCCAGGTCGTAGATCCGCTGCTGGGCATTCTCTTTGATCATCTGCAGCTCGACGCTGTCTTCTTCGAGGCGATCTTTTCCTGCAAGCAGGCTGCGGACGACGGTATCGATCTTCGAGTCGACCGTTTCGTACTTCTTCATATAGCGGTCGATCGGCTGCTTTTTGCTCAGTTTATAGAAGAAGCGCTGTACACCATTGCCTTCCGTACGTTTCGGGTCAAGGTCCGACACGATCGCTTCGAGCTCACTCAATGTCTGTGGAATGTCATTGTTACTTTTCGTCATGAGATCGTTCACCGGGCGTTTCAACGTTTCCATCGTCTCCCCGGCGATACGCTGTTCTTTTTCACCGAGATCGCCGAGTTCTCTCATCACTTCTGACAAAGATTCATCGCGCGGAGAATCGAATCGACCCGCGTAATTTTCCGCTTCCTCGTTCAAACGGTCAATATCTTCTTTTTCAATTAACGTCATCGCTTCTCTCAAATCCTGATGGTTCATTTCCGCTTCCTTGTCTTTATGAAAAGAACGTTCGCTCATGTCCATCTCTCCTATCTAGGATTGGTTGATTACACATCTTTTTCCTTACGGGAGAAGAAATTCTCGTCTTCCTTGTTGTACTTCGACGCGATGATCCCTTTGCTTCTGGCGAATTTCCGGGTATGGCCTTCTTCTTCTTTACGCTCAAGCTTCGCGATAAACTTATGAAGGTCATTCATTGTCTCGAATACTTCCTCTTTGCGGCTTTCTTTATTCGCCACAGACAGCTGCTCGAAGGATTCGATGAAGTCCGGCACGTCTTTCTCCACCATCGTTTCAAGGGCGTATTGTTCTTCGATTTCGAGTTCTTCCATGCGCCTGAACTGGGTCACCGTGCGTTTCTTCAAGGACACCCACTCTTTCTTAAGATCAGGGTGCCCGTCCAGAAACGGGAAATCCCAGCCTTCGAGAATCGCTTCGCCGGGATGCTCTGAAGTTATCTCGTCTCCGGACCGTGCCCGGTGCTCCACATAGGAATCCAGATACGTATACAGCACCTTCGAAAAATCGCGTAAGGTATCTCCGAGTCCTTTTCTTCTCGTGAATTCTTCTTTTAAAAATGTCGGGAAAAAGGTGTCCTCCCCTTCTTCCTTCTCGAATCGGCCAAGGAGCATCTTCGGAGGTTTCCCATATACTTCGATGGTACCCTTGAACGTATTCGAAGAAGGGATCACCGCGGTGAAGAAAACTCCATTCCAGAAGACGTCCATAATATATCTCGTGTTCATTTCCACCAGTTCATCTATATCCAAATCAAAATAAACAGGACGCTTGTCTTTGATGACCTGCTTCATGTCTCTCATCGTCTGAAAATCGATGTAACGCTGATATTCGGAAAGGTACGGCATAAACGTCCGTTCCAAATTCTCAAGCGTAGAAGAGTAGAGGTTATCCATGGTTCGTCAGCCCCTTTTTCGTTCTCGACAAAATGTATCCGATATACTACAAGAATACCACAAATCGGCATCCGATAATAAAAAAAGCAAACCACATAAGCTGTCTCTCCCAAGTAATACGAAAAGGGAACTCATTTCGTTTCAAAATACGCTGTAAGCAAAATAAAAGACCGGCAGTCGCCGGCCTTACATATTCAGAGAGTCATTCAATTTTTTCGCCTGATAAGAAAAGTAGACATAGCAACTGAGCCAGATCAGTCCGTAGACGACGAGGAAAAATAGTACACCCAGTATCAATTGTGTCGTAGTGAGAGAGAGCCATCCCACGCCAATCGCCAAAATAAAGTATAGGCTAGTTACAATGAGAAAATGAACAACCGTCCGTTTCGCAAGACTCCAGTGCTCCAATGCGAAGATCAGCGCACCGACGCTGAAGAACCAGCCACAGAAAATACTCGCTGTCGTATTCTTGATGAATAAAGGAGCTTCGAACGATTCTATTCCTCCAAACAGATAGACACCGTAATAGACCATCACGGAAACGAATGCACCGAAACAGATCCCGACAAAACTTTGGAATACTACTTTTTTAAGCACTGGTCTTCATCCTTTCCCTTCGATTTTTTGCTTGATATCCGATACATACCGGCGCGAGACGTACTCTTTTTCCCCATTTCTGAAATAGACGCAAAGGGTCCCATTGAAAGACGCTTCGAATTTCTGAAGGGCGTCGAGGTTGGCGATCGCTGACTTGGAAAGCCGGACGAACTGCTCTTCCGGCAATTCTTCTTCCAGTTCATAAAGCCTTTCTTTCATCCGGTAACGTCCATCTTCCGTACGCGCCAGCACCGTTTTGTCTTCCGTATAGAGATATAAAATCTCCTCCGGTTTGAACACGTGACGCGTCTCGCCATTCGTGCCGCTGAAATACGAGCGTCGCTTCTCTTTCAGGCGATCCATCAACCTGTTCACTTCGTCATCCCACTCTTTCGCTCGGATCAGCACCTCCAGCCGCTCCAACTCTTCATCGATCTCCACGTTTATTTTCACCGGACACCCCTCCCTCTTTTGTTTCTGATTTCATTATATAAGAAGTGATACTACAGCCCCACTACATTTTGCTGACCGGTCCAAAATCAAATCCAAGATGCAAAAAAAGCGACCCATCTTCATTCAGATGAATCGCTGTCCTCCTCTTCTATATAGTCATCATTGTCGAAACCGTTGTATGAGAAGCTATGTATGGTACACCTATAAACAGAAATAAGAAAATGACGTTAGCTTGAATCAAGTTTCTCTTTTTCAACCTTTTGACTTCCTCCAGGTCCCACTCCTCATTATCCATTCAATCCTCCCTCTCCCTTCAGACTTATAAGTGTCATTTTCGGAAACCATAAAACGGTATGAATTCGTTTTGTTCATAAAAATCGCGGGAAGTGCTCGTCGCCAACACGTCCGTTCGCGTCTCAGGAAACTCTCTACGACCATAAGAAAGCAGTTTTTGTCCAATTCCTTTCTTGCGATATTCTTCTGCCACTAGCATCTCACATATGAAGAACGTGACCACCGTATCCGTCATGCCACGAAGATACCCGACGATTTCTCCATCTTCTACAGCTACAAAACTGGCGTTGGAATTCTGCCATGCTGCCTTAGTCTGTTCAGGATTCTCAGCCAGAGTGTTCCAGCCTTCTTTCTCATTCAAACCATTGATCGCTTCGAAGTCCTCTGTTTTGTAATACCTTATATACAATTCTCTCTCTCCTTTTTGTTAGGGAAAGTGTACAATAGTAAACGGAAACTGTAAAAATCATTCTGGAAAGGAAGTTCATCCAATGATTGACTTATCTCACAAACCAACTATCAAAGGGTGTAAAGTGGCACTACGTCCTTTCCACTTTAAGAAAGATTTCCCGGCTATTGCGAAATGTCTGAAAGACCCGGTCGTCCTGAAATACACAGGAAGTGATGACACATTCGAAGAGGAGAAATCAAAGGACTGGTACCAGACGAGAAATAGTCAGACGGACCGCCTGGATCTTGCTGTGATCGATAAGGAAACAGGTATGCTTGTGGGCGAAGTCGTTCTCAATTTGTACGACGAACAAACCCATTCCATGAACTTCCGTATCCTGATAGGACCTGATGGACGGAACCGTGGCCTTGGAACGGAAGCGTCAAAACTACTCCTGGATTACGCGTTCAGAGAAACGGATCTACACGCTATCACTCTAAGCGTCTTTGCTTTCAACCCGAGAGCAATACATGTGTACGAGTCTTTGGGATTCACCGTAACAAGTGTCGACAAGGATGACCTGGAGCATCAAGGGGACTGGATTGATTCGCTCAATATGACGTTGAAAAGATCACAATGGAAGAGAATATGATACAAAAGAGCAATTCCCTTTTATTCGGGTGAATCGCTCTTCTCTTCACTGGACAGCCAGCCGATTCTCATCAGTTCCCCGAGGTTCACTCCGATCCAACCTCCAATCAATACGACGCCGTTCCCCTGTTTTCACGAATCGAATTCAAAAACTATATAAAAAATCGTAAATGCAACAGCAAGACTAATAATGAAAACTATTTCTTTCACCTTATTACGCTTCCACTTTCGTTCCCCCTGGTAAAATCGCTCCAATTCATCATGGCGTACCCACGAATTCAAACCTATTTTCTTGCCAGTGAAATATAGGAAAAGATAGTAAGCAGCGGCTATCCAGACGATGATAGTGAACAAGAGGACAAACCTGAATCCACTCATGTGATTTCCTGCGTACGTCGCCAATGGTACCAGCAGGAGAAATAGTATATTGATATGTATCAGACGCCTCTTTTTCAACCTTATCAATTCTCTTATGTGCGACACCTCCATCTACTCTCCCTCCTTTTGATTGTATATCTTCTCTTCCCATTGAATCACATCTGAACCTTTTTCAAAAATTCATGTGATCCAACAACGCTTCTCCTACGTATGCTTTTTAAAGGAGGCTCTTGCAGATGTACAAATATTTATTGTTGCTAATACTTGTAATACTGAGTGGATGTATGAGCTCATCCGGTGAAGATACGGAAAGTGCAGAAAATGAAAAAACACAAGCTCAGACCGAAGAGAATACAGAAATCCAACCAGTGACGAAAAAGAGCACGGAATATACTGAACCGATCATTAAAGATGAGCGGGAGGCGATCACTCCCTCTATCCTCTCAATTCCTGCCATCAATGTTGAGGCAGATATAGAACATGTAGGAGTCGATGAACAAGGACGTATGGGAGTTCCAGATGGAATGGAAAACGTCGCCTGGTTTGAGCCAGGGACCAAACCGGGAGCAGCCGGAAATTCTGTCATCGCAGGTCATGTGGATGATACCGTCAATCCGGCGGTTTTTTATGACTTGCACAAGCTTGAAGCTGGAGACGAAATCCACGTCCAAGATAAAGAGGGCAAGACACTGACTTTCGAAGTCATAGGAAAAGAAGTCTACAATCGTAAGAATTCGCCGGTCAAAGACATTTTCGGGTATTCCCATCGCAGTGCCCTTAATCTCATTACCTGCGAAGGAGATTTCAACGAATCCATTAATGGAAGAGAAGACAGACTTGTCGTTTATACAGAATTGAAAAAGTAACAAAATCCAAAAACCCTCGATACTAAGGATGAATCGCTACCTATGTATCAAGGGTTTTTCTTATTGCGCTTCTTAGAAGAGACATACAAAAATCACACAACTCCCTTTGCAACCATTCATTCCACGTACTACTCCTTCCAGTGTTTTAATTCTAACTCTCGTCAATCCCACTGATTCAACGTTTCCATTTTCGCTTAAAAAATTATCAAAATTTTTCTAAAATTTTTGATTGAAATACAGATAGTTCCCTGCTAAAATTTAATAAAATTTGTTAATACTTACCATGCGAATCCCACTTTCCTACTACTATTCACATTCAACTGAGTTATCATCCGTGCCTTCCAAACAGAAGAAAAGAAGAAACATGGTAAAGCTATTGAGTTACAAGCCCACACTGATTTCCGATGGAAGTTTGCAAGATTTTATTTAGTGGGAGGCATGATGCGCACGATGAGATCGGTGGGGGTATGCTTGGTTATCCTTGCAGCGGTATGTTGGGGTGTCAGCGGAGGAATTGCGAACATTTTGATGGATAAGGGGTGGGACCCTATCGTAATTTCCTTCTATCGCGGAGCTATCGGTTTTCTATGTTTTTTCACATGGTTTCTTATCCGCTTCAAACAAAATCGGACCTCCTCAAAAAAATTGTATCTTTGGTCCTTTTTGGCGGGTGTCGGCGTTGCCGGAAATTTCACTTTTTACTTTTTCACGATCCAGGCTTCTGGTGTCGCCGTCGCTTCAACGTTGATGTATACGGCACCTGTATTCGTTCTCGTCATTTCGTTTCTATTAAGGATTGAACGGTCGACCTGGTTCAAGTGGGGATGCATCTTCGGTGTGCTTATCGGGGTCGTCATGCTTACGGGAGCGTACAATACTGACTCGATATCCGTCGGTGTTCTTGGGATGATATCCGGGCTTTCAGCGGGACTATGCTATGCCCTATTCATCTTCGGGTTCAAAAACGCTTCCTCTATCGGAAAGCCGCAACCTACGCTCACGATTGCGTTCTTTTCCTTTTGTTTCATCCTTTTCCTCGTAGCGGACATTCGAGAACTCTCAAGCGTTTTGACTTCTGGAGATCTCGTGTGGTTTCTGTTGTTAGGCGTTCAGGGAGCTGGTGTTTCCTTTATCCTGTATGTAATCGGTATGAAGTGGATCGCTCCGACTACGGCTTCCATGGTAGCTATGGTAGAACCGGTAACCGCTTCTTTGTTCGGCTTTCTGCTTATCGGAGATCATTTGACGCTGGTGCAGCTTCTCGGAATCGCACTGATTTTGATTACGGTCGTCGTGCTGAGTCTCAAGAAGCCTGCCCCAGTTCAAGAAAGCCCTATCGTATATGCGGAAGAAGTCTCCATTATGTGAGGCTTTCTTTTTTTTGCACATGAACAATCACTTACGAACAGCTCCCATGTCATTTCTCAAATCAAACAGTACTTCAATTAACGACGGACGATAAGGAATGAAAGTTCCCTCTTCTATCATACCAAGAATCTCTCTTTGTGATCCCCACCTTACCTGCATCACTTCTTCTGTGGGCACTTTAAGAGCCGCGATACTGACATCACTCTCCAAAAGGTAATAATCATCGAATCCATTTTCAAAATTAACGGTCAGGGAAGGGCGTATATTTCCCAGGTTTAAATCGTATCCGATCTCTTCCTTCACTTCTCTTTCTGCAGCTTGTTGGCTGGTTTCCCCTGCTATAGCACTACCTCCGACCGTAACATCCCACATGTTCTTCCAATGTTCTTTCTCCGGCTGCCGCTGTTGGATCAACATTTCACCACGTGGATTAAACAAACATACGTGGATCACCACATGATAGGCTCCCTGCTCAAAGGCGTCTCCACGTTTCATCCGCTTCCCGGTCGGGTTTCTGTCTTTGTCATAAACATCCCATGTTTCCATAAATACACTCCTCGAAGCTATTTCGTGTTCACCCTCTAATCCATAACCGTCCCCTGGTGAAAGGTCATTCGCCATTTCCCATTTTCATATGTCCAAACAGAACTCCTTAGAGAGTGTTTCTGTTTGCTTTCAATGAATATCTTAAATGTAGACAATACGGAAGTTGGCGAAAGGTGCTTAACCTCAAAATCACTCATCGTTATTCCAGGATCGTCTTCCGCTGGCAAACGATCCAGAATGTTTACTTTATCATAGATCTCTCCGGTGCTTGAGTATTCGATGAAGTCCTCCGCTAATAACTCATCCAACTTACCTGCGGATTTGCGAATGTCCCCCTTAAGTAGAGTCGATTCCAAAGAATAAATTTCTTCTTTCACTTTTGCCTGATCCTCCATTTACTAACTCCCCTCTATCTAAATCACTTCTGCTATTATCATCTTAAAGGATACACTAACTCAATGTTTTCTACTTCCTTCAATGATTCATGATACCAGTAATTATGGTCAGCTCCATGGATACATAGAATCCTCTTGCCAGGATACTTTTCGATTGTTTTCTTCACCCTCGCAAGCATAATATAATGTCTCGATTTCCACACGATATTTTGAACTTCAGGATTAATAGTGTGTAACCAGTTGTACATATCGTTAGTTACTCTATCGTAATCAGATGAGTTCAGTGGGATTTCACCTTTATTCCAAGTTGAAAGTTGCTGCTCATTCCATTCACTCCGTTTATCCTCCAACTTTTCCCGAGTTTCATAATCGAATTTATCAAAAGGCTCCTCTTCAAAAACGTCCTCTTCGAACCAATCTACAGGAACAAATTCGATGTCTTTCGCTTCACATAATGGGTAAATCAAATTTGGATATTCCTTCTGCGTTTCTCCGAGCACTCCACAAGGTTCCCCTTCATTCAAAAAAAGCTTCCAACTATCTGGATGTACTTCACCGCAAATCACATCCGGATTAAATTCTGTGATTAACTCCTCTACCAGTGATAAGGGGTAATTATATTTCTTCTGCAATTCTTCGTCATGTGTCATCCCTAAGATTCCTACTACAGCCAAAACCAACACTCCTAATTTATCGATTCTTCGTCTTTGATTGAAACCAACGTGCTGTTTTCTAATCTGTCGTTATTTCTATTCGTTCAGCTCCTGGCTGTGGTAATTTTAATACTCTTTCGTGCTTTTCCAATGACTCATCACATGAGTACCGACTTTCAATCCTATGTATTTATCTGAATCAACTAACAACTGTTGTTACTTTACAACTTTCCAAATGGTCCATCTATCTTTCTCCACTATAATTTCATTATTCGGAAGCGACTGATCCACATGATTCATCAGTTTCTCAAGTTCCCTATCATTCAGTTCATGTAGAATACTTTTCCCGGTTCTCTCTCTTAGATCTTCCAGCAGTTGATTCTTATTTGAATACTCTTGTCTAATTTCCCACAACTTCACTTCCTCGATTTCTCTGAATCCTATACTCTTCAAAGTCTCGACTACGGCTTGGCTACTATACCTGCGCCTTACCTCTTTATCGATTAAATCAGGAAATAATTCAAACATGTATCCCCTTATATGACTGGTACTTCCTTTTAATAAACAATCCTCAGGTGTCCGATCCTGCACAACAAAACACCCATTATTTTCTAGTACTCTATATGCTTCATCAAAGCAATTATGTAAGTCGTCGAGGTGGTGTATTAATGCTCTTTCAAGCACTAGATCTAAACTATTACTACTTAACCCGGTATCGTAAGCACTACCATGGCAGAAGGAGATATGGGGCTCATCACAGTTTTCTCTTGCCCCTCCAAGGATCTCTTCAGAAAAATCTACGCCAATGACGGATGTCACACCCATATCCGCCAGTGCTCTGGTATAAATACCTCCGCCGCATCCGATATCTGCAGCCATTGAAACATTCCCAATGGGAACAAGTTGCGCTATCTTCTTTTTCCAGGAAGGGTCTGCAGTTCGGGTGGTGTAAGTAAAACGGTTTTTATTACTATGGAAATCGATTCCCATCGTTCATCCCTCTTTCTTTCAGTAAATACAGTACCTATAAACAGGACGAGGATACCATCAGTTCTCAAGTGATCCCTTTAGTCTCTGTACATTTATATTCTTGCCTTGCACCCATTCCTTAAAATCCACCTCTAACGTCTGACTGCTTTGCGCTATGGCAGTCAGAATCTTTGAGTCTTGGTAGGAATAAGAAAATGTGTGCAGCGTTCCGAAAAGGTTGTCATAGTCAGTGAAAAATAATGGCGACTGTTTACTTTTAAACTCGTTGAAAGCTTCTTCCTGAGTAAGGTTGGTTTCTCGAAGATTGTGTAAATAGCTATTACGCTCCAAGGAACCATCAATTATATTACGATTCTTATCTTTAAGATCATCATCTTGAAAATGATTTACACAGGTTAAGAAGTCATCACGTCTTACCATTATATTCTCTGGACTAGCTTCTACAACAGCCATATTCCCTCGACTATCTCCAAGTGAGAAATTATAGCAAGCAGCGTGAGGGATCTCTTTCAACATAGAGGTTGCTTCCTCGACCGAAGAACACATATCTAACACCATTCGAACAGAAATCCATGGGGATACACCTTTTCTGTACCCATCGTTACTCACGAAGTGCAGACCTATTACTAAACCTTGTTCATTCACGCCATCATGTCTTCCGAGGATCTGCAGATTATATCCTGCTGAAGCTAAAAATTTCTCAGGTTGTAGTAAGCTGAATATCCCATCATAGAAAGCAGGAGAGAAATCATAATTTCTGACATAATAATCTTTTGTCAGAAGTGCCGAACAGCCCATAGCTTCCGTCCTCGGAACATCATAACCACTGAACAAAGCTGCAGCCTTACTTGTAGGAAGATTGATACTATGCGCTAACCCATCCAGCTCTTCAAGCAAATGGGGAGCAAACGAAGAGTAGATCGACTTCATATTGTCATAATCAATTTCAGGTTTTGTTATAGATTTGAACGTCTGAACTATTGGTTGGTTCTGAATCACTCTTCCTGTTCTAACACCGATTTCAAAAGAACTATCTCTTATTTGTAGTAAATCCACACATATATCCTTCATTACAAATCATCCTCATCACCGGTTATCTATTCCGAAACCAAGTCTATTTGTTGAGCCTCACGCTGAGGTATTTCAGAATCCTCTTGGGTACCGTTCCAGTAAACCATTGCCTTAGTTCCGACTACTAAGTCTATGTATTCATCTGAATCCACGTAATAATAGGCTCCACCCTTCTCCAGAGCCATACCAGTAAGCTGACTTACAGATTTATCAACTACCTCGTCACGTTCCGTATTTGGTATCAGCAAAATTTGATTGTCGTTATCATCGATTTCTCTTTTGTGAGCAATAACCCCTTCTTGTTTTTCAAGAGAGGGATCGTCGACAGTTTGATTTTGGCCCCCACACCCACTGAGAAAGAAAACCATAATTAGAACTATTGCTACTTTCTTCAATCTATCACCCTTTTTGAATGATTCTAGGCACTCATGCTTGACTGCGTTCAATACACTCCAGAATCAACTATCAATGTAAGCAAAATTTTCTGCCCTCTTTATGCTAATTTAAACTAGGTGAGTCTATACACCTTCTCCCCATCGGTCTCTGAAACTACCTCATTCACAAAATGGAGGGCTGCTTCATCGTCTATTCCGTAACCGATAGCCAGGTTGAGTTTTCTTAAAGCGGCTTTTAAATTCTCTTCTTCCTTCCACTCTGTATAATGGACGCTTACCACACAATCTTCGATCAAGCCAAGCCCCTGGAGAAAAAGATGTTTGTTTTGGGAATTATCAATAGGAGGAATTACACAATTCTCAGGGATGATTAACGCCCCTGCTGAAAAACCGGCAACAGGGACTCCTTGATGATAAAGTCGTTTGATCCGCTCACCAATCTCAGTATCAACAATATATCTCCGGTATAGTTCCGTCTTACCACCACCGATGATTATTCCGGTACAGGAAGATAAAACATACAATGTTTCACCTTCTGGCTCAGAACCAAGTGGAAGATAAACGAATTCATTTATCCCATTATCCTCTAGCACGGACGCATACTTGGACATATAGTCTTCCCAACCGTCTCTCTCCAGAAATAATATAGCTACTTTCCCTTTTCTAGTAACCTCTGCAAACTTTTCCGCAAAGTAGTCACTAAAGGGTGGACTTCCCCCGAATAAAAATATATGTCTATTATACGTCACTTTACGTAATCGCTCCTTTTTCAAAAGAGTTCCGGTCCCCCTACACACCTTTGGAATTCTCCTCATTGGTTGCAAGCTATGAAAGTCCACCTAGATCTTCCATACGTCGGAAAGCCAAAAGTCGGACGGTCATTTACTCATAAGCATCTGCTTCATACTTTTGATGATTCCCATATGCAAATTTTCATGATTCATATGGAAAACAAACATGCCGCCTAACGTTTTCATACCTAAGAATGATTCATTAAGTGATTTGTTCAAATGACCTTTGCATGCATGTTCAATAAGTATGGGTTGTTCTTCAAGTTGTTTAATTATATCAGCCATAGACGGCAGTTCTTGTGACCATTCCTCCGGTCTACTCCCATCAGGAAACAGTACATGATAATTGTGAGGAACTTGTCTCTCTTCAGCCGGAAAAATTGCGTTGTCCCAACCTACTAAAATATGACCACTATTCCAGCTTATATTATTATTATGACCTTGTGGAATTTGATCAACCAACTCTTCTGAAATTGTTTGAAGATATTCAACGGTCCATGTACGCCACAATTTCATTTGTTCAAATAATTGCTCCTCTTTCACAAACTCTCCCCCTTTAAAAATATATCAATTACTCGAAAGAAAGGACTATAGCCTATGTAAACAACTATAAACAGGGGCATAAGTCCTTTGATATAACATACAAGGATAATATTGCCTATAAAACTCAAGTACTATCACACGATTATTGTCTTATTTTTCTGATAATTACTGACGGAATGCATCCCCTATGATACCATAATTTATGGAAAATATTTTAATAGGAGGTAATTTATGAAGAAAAAACTTTTAGCGACTTCTATTGCTGGTATCATGTCGTTATCTATGTTCACACCTACGACCTTTGCCCACGATATGTTAGATGGGGTAGGGGTTGAAAAAGGTGCACAAGAAGCAGACCTGAATGATATCCCTAAACTGGAAGGGAGCAAGAACCTTTCGAATTGGAAAGAAGTTGCAGCGGAGCCTCTGAAAAAATACGACGGCGTCGAAAATAATACTGCCGATGTCTACACTTATAAGGGCTACGCTTATTTGGGCACACATACGAAGAACGGTGGCGAAGGCGGAGTCCGAATCTTTGATATGAAGGATCCTGAAAACCCTGAAGAAATCGCCAAGTTTGCAGATGATATCCCTGGCACATGGCAGGAAAAAGTGATTGTGAAATCAGTGAACACACCTGAATTCAAAGGAGAATTGGCGGTTGTCAGCGTTCAGCAATTAGATAGAGGTAATCCTGATTCTAAAGGCGGATTCCTTTTATACAATGTATCTGACCCGCATAACCCTGAGAAACTCGGATTCTGGGAAATGGACAAGCGTGTTCCGGGAACTCATGAATTATACTTAACCGTTCAAAAAGGCAAACCTTTTGTACTGGCTGCTAACCCTTACGCCGACTACTTCACTCATGGAGAGAGTAAAGACTTCGCGCTGGTGGACGTCTCGGATCCGAACCAGCCGAAAACTATCTATGAGTTCGATCCACGTATTCTCCCTGAAGTATCAGAAGACTTCAATGGCTATCATTGGAACTCCCCCGATGGGAAAACAAGACCAGTATTCAACCATAGTGCCATGACTGATAACAATGGAGATACGGCTCTCTTATCCTTCTGGGATTTAGGGACAATCATTCTAGATATTTCTGATCCTTACAACGTAAAATATGAGGGACGTACAGATTTCGCTCCAGACGTCCAGGGCTCTGCCCACTCTGCAACTTTAGCAAAGGGTGGAAACGTCTTAATTGAAACAAGAGAAGTCTACAATCCTGTTAAAGAAGGATACGAAGAATCATACGGGTACACGAGAATTTTTGATATTAAGGATCCTACTAATCCAAAAGAACTGAGTACTTTCAAGACGGATCTAGTTGATAATGTGGAAGATGGTGTCACGTTCGCCAACACGGTTCACGATCCTAAAGTGCGCGGCAACACCTTATATCTATCCCATTATGCAGGCGGTCTTTTCGCAGTCGATATCACGAACCCGGCCAAACCGACCCAAATAGGCCAATACCAGCCTGAGGGAGCTTACTTCTGGGGCGTTGATATTGATCGGAACTATATCCTCGCCTCTGATATGGATAACGGATTGAAGGTTCTGCTTAAAAACAACGGAAAATGATAAGCACCGGCTTAGATGATTTTCAGGTCGTAGGGGTTTTCTCTACGACCTGTTTATTTTTCACGACACACCATTATAAATTCTAAGATTCTGGCATAATCCAAACAATTTCAGAGATGCGGACAAAAAATGCTGAATCACGTTCTTGAAGCACGACATGATCGGGTTTCACATCCATTACTGTCCCACTTACGGAACCGCGGGACGTATCAATAACCGCTCTTTTTCCCATCAGGCTTTGAAGAGCTGCATATACATAAGGCTCCACTACCACCACCTGCATAGGTCTGTTCGGCGACGCCCCGGAATACATCATTTCATTGGGTCGCATACTTTTCCCCTCCTGGTAAGTTACTTCATACGTTCATTCTATTTCTTACCAGCTTGGCTCATTCCCACCTATGTAGGGAGGCATATTAACACCATTCACTCCTCCCTTAAAGGCTTCCCGGAAACTATATGCCAATGTAGATGTTTGGAATCCTGGTATTCTCCGAGATTCGTTATAACTCTACAAGCACCCTTTTCTTCTTTTACCTTAGCGGAAACCTTTTTGATCACGCCAAGCAGTTCTAATAGTAATTCGTTATCGCTTTCTTCTAATGTGATGAGGGAAGATATGTGCTTCTTGGGAATAGCAACTATATGGGTAGGCCAAAAAGGTCTCGTATGATAATAAGCCAATATGTTTTCGGTCTCCATCACCTTAGTTACCTGGGTTTTCCCGCTTAGTACTTCTTCACAATAAAAATCTTCTGGCATAATAAACCTCCTTATGTCTACTAGCTTCGACAAAAGGAAATGTTTTCCTTCCTCTTACATTACTCCATATGAAAAACCGCCCCTTCAAAAAGAGGCGGTCTACTAATTACTGTTCCTGTTGTCTTCTGAAGTGGAACACAAGTGCTGTGATCAGTGCGAACATTCCACCGATTGCAAGCCACGTTGTGCTATTCATTCCTGTATCTTGTGGTGCAAGGCCGGTCTTCGGCATGTCGGATGGCATTTCCTGACTAAACTTATCAGGGAACTGTGCGGAAATTGCTCCGGATAGTGCTTTACCAGGAGTGAACATGTGCTCATAAGCCGCACGGATGTCACCATAAGCTGCTTCATAGTCTTCCATAGCGTAGCTGTCAAAAGCGCCGATTAGCTGATTCACGTGCATTTGTAGCCCTTCTGACATTACATCAGCACTTACTTTTCCTTCGGTCGCTGTTTCGATGAAGGAAGAGAACTCAGAGCGGTAGCCTTCAAGTGCTGTCAGCGCCTGTTCTTTCGCCTGCTCATCTTCCGCCCCTGTCGCTTCTACATAAGAGACGAAGTTACCGATGTGGTCGGACCACATTTGCTGGAACTGCTGTCCCGCTTCTTCTCCGTATACGGAAGCAATCGTGTTGGACAAGTCTTCGGTGTTATTGCTCAACGCTTCTGCAGATGCTTCGAAGTCTTCACTTCCGTCAATACCATTCTGCATCGCTACGACTGCTAGTCCTGCGTGTTCACTCAACAGATAGCTCAAGTCGGAACGTAGATCTGCCGCCGGCGTTACCGCGGATGTATCATTGAATTTCTCAGGGAATTGGTTGGACATTGCGTCGGAGAGCCCTTTACTTACCATATACATGTGGCTCATCGCTTCTCTTTCATATTCATATGCTTTGTCATAATCTCCCGCAACGAAGGCGTCAAATGCTCCGATAAGTTGGTTCACGTGCATTTGAAGTCCTTCCGCAAGTGCTCCTGCTTCTAAGCGTTCTCCTGTTGCCTGTTCAAGGAACTGGGAGAATTCCTGTTTGTATTGGCCAAGGTTATCGAGCGCTTCCTGTTTAGCCGCTTCATCCTCAGCACCTGTCGCTTTTACATAATCGACGAAGTAGCCGATATGTTCAGACCACATTTCGTTGAATTGGTTACCCGCTTCTTCTCCGTAAACGGAAGCGATCGCCGCTGAAAGATCTTCTGTATTCTGGCTCAATGCGCCGGCAGCCTGATCAAAGTCGGAAGCTCCTTCCGCTCCTTTTCTCATTGTTTCTACTGCCAAATACACGTGTTCACTCAACAGATGATCGAGAGATGACCGAAGTTCTACCGCTTCTGTATCGACGGACGGTGTTTCTACGTGATCGTCCGCGTACACGTTCAATCCTAAGCTCGGTACAGCAATCGTTGCAGCAAGCGGAATCGTTACTAGTCCTTTTTTCCAGTTCATTGATGATCCTCTCCTTTTTAATTGATTTCACCAAGCATACGGAGAGGATCTCGCACTGGATCATTATTTTTCGAAAAAAGTTGAATTTTTTATAACTTTTTTAAAAATATCCCTCTGTGACGAGGGTTCATCGCTTCATTAAAAATGGACGTCGTTTGTTCCAGGTGATATCAACGGGCACTTCGAAGAACGAAGACATCGTATCTGAGGTAAGCAGACGGGACGTGTCTCCGGAATCATATATCTCCCCTTCTTTCAAAAGCAGCGTGTTTTCAAATACGGGTAACACCTCGTCGACGTGGTGGGTTACGTAGAGAATTGTCGGACCGTTTTCCCTCTGAGCGATACGTTCCACCGACTCAAGCAACTGTTCTTTCGCGAGGAAATCAAGACCGTTCGTCGGTTCATCCAGGATAAGAAGCTCAGGATCTGCCATCAGTGCTCTCGCAATAAGGACCCGTTGCTTTTCCCCCGAGGATAACGTTTCATACAGACGGTTGGCATAATCAAAACAGCCGAGATCTTTCAATAACCCGATCGCTTTTTCTCTGATCTCATCCGTAGGTGTATCATACAGCCCTATGGAAGCGAAAGCCCCGCTCAGTACGACTTCAAACGCATTATCTCCTTTATGCAGACGATTCTGCACGGAAGCAGAAACGAAACCGATCTGCTTGCGGAGCTTTTCAGCAAGATAGGTCTTACCGAATTCGAGGCCGAGCACATTCATTCTTCCTTTCGTAGGAAATGTATAAGCATTGATGAGATTCAAAAGAAACGTCTTCCCCGATCCGTTCAGGCCAAGCAGGGCCCAGTGCTGCTTCTTTTCCACTTTCCAGTTGATGTCGTTCAGAATGAAGCGTCCCTCCCTCTTAAGGGAAACGCCTTGCATATCAATGATCATGCGCTCATCATCCTCCTATGTATGTAGAAAAAGCCGCTCCCTTTTAAAGAGAGCAGCCCTCATTCTTTATATTTCTGCAGCGAGTACAATGTCTCCCTGAGGTGTTTCACTATCAGGTCCAGGTTCTTTGGTGATGGCGAGCGTATCCCAGTTCCCGTCCTGGAGCTCATCCATCGGATACGTCACCGCTCCGGTGCCTTCTTCGTTCGGTACGAAGGTTCCGGCTCTTACCGGCTGGCCTTCTTCAAGCAGCCATACCTGATAGGCTTCATCACCCGAGAGAGGTTCAAGCTGTTCTGCCTGAACGACAAGCTGAGCTTCCCCATTATTCGCAACCATCGAAGCCCGGCCACTCGCTTCTCCCCCTTCAGGGTTCTGAAGAGTAAGTGCCTGTTCGAGGTTATCGATCACGACTTCTTCTTCCGGTTCCGTCGTTGTCGTTGCCGGCCATTGGGTGAGAAACGCTGCATTCCCTATCAGAGAAGCGGCGAGCGCGGCAGCAAGCCCCCAAACGGCCCAGTTCCTTTTCTTCTTCGGCTGAAACAACGCCGGTTCATTCATGTTTTCTTCACGTTCGACTGTCTGTTCTTTATTTCCTGTATCTGTAGAAGTGCCCTCTTCCTCTTCGAAAATGGAGGAGAGCACACGCCCTTTCATCTCTGTATCCGGCTCTACAGGTTCGGAGAGGTAAGGAAGGTCTTCCGTCAAAGAACGCCACTCATCAAGCTCTGCCTGACACGACTCGCACGTCTCCAGATGCTCTTCGAACTGTTTTGCTTCTTCGTCTGTTAACTGTCCATTGAAGTAATCGATCAGCATATCGCATCGCTTGTCACTCATGTCGTTCCTTCCCCCCTTCTCTCCGATTCATCTCTGTCTGTAAATGTTTCAATGCCATTCGTATTCGTCCTTTTACCGTTCCAAGCGGTACACCCAGCTGTTCGGCAATCTCCCTGTGGGATTTTGCATCGAAATAGAAAAGCTGGATCGCCCGCTGTTGATTGTCATTTAATACCCGCATTGCTTCTCTGACCGCTGTCGCTTCTTCCTTCCATTCGTACATTTCTTCGACGGAAGGTTCGTTCGTTTGAAGGGCATCCCTCTCTTCGAGTTCATAAGGAGTATCCTTTTTCTTTCTCATAAGATCGACGGCTGCGTTCCTTGCGATCGTTAGCAGCCAGCTCGAGAATTTCCCCTTAGAGCTGTCATAGGTGCCTTTCTGCGTCCATAACTTCATGAACACATCCTGCACGACTTCTTCGGATAACCCATGATTGTTCGTCATTTTATAGCTGAAGGAAAACAACAGTTTCTCATACTTGTCGTATAGCGTTTCGAGCGCGTCTTTATCTTTATGAAGGACGCGTCTGTACAGTTCTTCATCCTGAGTACTCATCCGCTTCTCCTTTTTCTGTGTGGTAATCCCATTATAGAAAACAGATCACCGGAATACAACGTTTCTCATTCAGCATACGTAAGAAAACGTCTTTTGGATGTGCAAAATTACGTAATACCACTAATTTTTTGAACCAAACTTTCTTATTTTTTCGTATAATAGTAGAAAAGGAGGGTACTTCTATGTTCAAAAAATTCTTGGCCAGTGTAGGCATTGGTGCTGCAAAAGTAGATACGCAGCTCGAGAAGGAAACATTCGTCCCGGGAGAAGATGTCCAGGGGAAAGTCGTGGTCCAGGGCGGAGAAGCCGAGCAGACGATTGACGCTATTCATATTTTCCTTATGACAGAAGCGATCCGGGAAGTGGATGACAAGAAAGTGAAGGAGAAGGTATCGCTCAAGAAGTATAAAGTGAGCGATCACGTAACGATCGGCGAAGGGGAAACGAAAGAAATCCCATTTACCATCCAGCTTCCATACCACGCTCCTGCTTCCCTCGGACGTCTACCGATCTGGTTCGAAACCGGCGCGGATATCCCGATGGCTCTCGACCCTGAGGACCGGGACCCAGTAACGCTGAAGCCTCACCCGTATATCGAAAAAGTACTCGAAGCGCTTGAAAACCATCTGGACTTTCGTCTTCGCGAAGTCGAAATGGAATACTCGAAACGACACGGGTTCGTGCAGGAATTCGAATTCGCTGCCGGCGGGGAGTACCGGGCTTATCTGGATGAACTGGAAGCTATTTTCTTCCTGAGTGAAGACAAGCTTGATGTGATGCTTGAGGTGGATCGTCGCGCACGTGGCCTTGGCGGACTATTTGCGGAAGCTCTCGAAATGGATGAGAGCCGTGCGAAAGTAACGTTGAGTAGCTCAGAACTCGAGGGGCCTGTCCAACAGGTAGCTGAAAGATTGAAATCGGAGATCGACCGTTACAAAGAATAAGCAAAATACCCCGGAAGAGAATCCCTCTCTCCCGGGGCGTCTTTCTTCTACATATTCTTACTTTCCATCAACAACTGCGATTCTCCCGTCTTCTCCCAGTTCTCCACCGTTTCATACGCTTCTTCCGGCGAATATCCTTTTCCTACAAGGACCCCCATCAGAATGAATTCCTGCATGACGTGCGTCATATTCACTCCTTTGTCGATATCCTCCAAGGCCTTCTCCACGAGATACTCCGTGTACTTCACCCACTCATCCGGCGTTTTTTCCATGGCGTGATCATTTCCATGTTCATGATGTTCCTCCGCTGCAATCGCATCCGCTTTCGTCCGGTGAACAGTCCCAAATGGATGGTTCGGCGGAGCATAAATCGAATACAGCTTCAGCGGCACATTTCCCGTATTCATCAGGTTATGCCAATATCCAGCGGGGATTAGGATAGCAGAATCATCCTGGACATTTCTCATGAAATTCAAATCATTCTTATTTTTTCCCATCCGTGTCGTTCCGCTTCCCTGTTCTATACGTATAAACTGATCGACATCCGGGTGTATCTCGAGGCCGATATCTTCTCCCGGCATCAGGCTCATTAATGTAACCTGTAAATGATCTCCCGTCCAGAGAGCTGTCCGGAAATTATCATTCCGCTTCGTCGCTTCGTTGATATCGATGACGAAAGGGTTCGGTCCGTAATCCTTCAGCATCATCGACCACGAATCATAACCGGACGAATAAGAAGAGCGTTGTTCTTCTTTTGAAGTTTTCTCTGAATGAGGGTAGACCGCTTCGCCGTAATAAGGTTTATGGTAGGAATCGTAAACCATACATCTCCATCCTTTCACAAAGGGCTATCTTCATCGTATGCACCCGGGACAGATGTGTACACGGAAAATCAACGAAATAGAAGCGGGTGTTCTTAATAGGGAATAGCCACCTAAACCTCCTAAATATTACAAAGGTATTACTTTTCCTTATTAAAGGTTTAATTTCGCAAATGAAAAGGAAATTCCCCCTTTACGAGTTGATAAAAAATACATTTATTTCTAAATAAATAAAGGAGGATTTTGCTTGAAATTTGGAGGAACCACTCTGGTAGTGCTGGCCGCTATCTTCTGGGGGATTACCGGAGGCATCGCAGATATTTTAATGAGTAAAGGATGGGACCCTCTTGTCATATCCTTCTATCGTGGAGCAGTAGGATTATTGTGTTTCATAGGCTGGTTTCTGCTCAGCTGGAAAGAGAACTGGATCGTATCCGGCCGCTTGTACTTCTTCGCCATAATCGCGGGGCTCGGCGTTGCAGGGAATTTCACGTTTTACTTCCTGGCGATCGAGTCTTCCAGTATAGCCGTAGCTGCTACCCTGATGTATACGGCGCCCGTATTCGTGCTTCTAGTCTCGTTTGTATTGGGGATCGAGAATTCGAGCTGGTTTAAATGGATTTGTATCGTCGGTGTTCTGATAGGAATCGTTCTGCTTACAGGAGCTTACAATACCGATAAGATATCCGCCGGCTTTCTTGGAATAGCAACCGGACTTGGTGCCGGGGTGTCGTACGCGCTCTTTATTTTCGGTTTTAAGAAAGCGGCAGCCATCGGTAAACCGCAGATGATTTTGACGACTGCCTTTCTGGCATTCTGTGTCATCTTGTTCCTTCTCACGGATACCCAGGAATTGACGGATGTTTTAGGATCCGGTGACATCGGATGGTTCCTGTTACTCGGAATTCTGGGGGCAGGTGCTTCGTTCATCATTTACTTGATCGGTGTGAAGTGGACCTCTCCATCTACCGCTTCGATGGTCGCGATGGTAGAACCGGTGACAGCTTCCTTATTCGGCGTGCTGATACTAAGTGATACACTCACGCTCATTCAGCTTGCAGGGATGATTCTTATCCTGTTTACCATCACCACACTAAGCATGAAACAGTCCGCATGACGTTTTTTCCGTCTCTCTACGATGAGAGGCGGATTTTCATTTATCAAAACGCTTGATCAGGAAATATTGATGGAACCCTTTGGGATGGTCTTCAATACACCCGAACACTTCATAGCCGTTGTTTATGTAGAACTCCGGAGCTTGGAAGCTGAATGAATCCAAGTAAACAAACCTGCATTCATTGTTTCGGGCGAATCGCTCCACCTTTTCGAGCAACGTACGTCCATATCCTTTCCCTCTGTATTCTTCCGCTACCCACAGAAATTCTATATGTACGTGGTGCCAGAACGAGTTGGCTGTGATGCCTCCGCAGATTTCTCCGCTGTCATCCTTGAGCATAAAGCTGATATCCTTGTTCGGTGTTTTGAGCTCATCAGGGAGTTCTTGCATATTGTGTTCGATTACCTTTTTCCTTATATAGTCACTGTCGTCCTGTTTCCATTGTTGGATGATCTCCATAACTTGAGCAGCTCCTTTTTGTTAAAACCTCTCGCGGATGGACATATCATCCTGTGATAACCTATCATTCACTTCTTGCAGCATATTATCCGCCTCACTTAGATCACTGATGTCATTCAGGAGGTTATGAGCATACTCCAGATTGTCATATCGTTCACTTTCCGTATCCAACCTCATGGTTTCTCCACTCACTTCCAGTTCCCTGCTGAAAAAATAATCTCCGATTAAATTAAGGTATTGCAAAGGTTCCCCTCCATCGTTCAGCTCTTCCGTCGAAGCTCTGTTCATAGTCATGAGGTTCACTTGAAGGGTGCTGAATATGTATTTCAACGAGGTGTAATCGCTTTGGCTTATTTCTTTTGAGTCGATGGCATTCTTTAAGATGTCTGCACCAACTTGAGATATAGTGGTCACATGCTGCTCATTCAAGCTGGTCACTTCCTCAGACCGTTCGGCTGCCTCTTCTTTTTGACTGTAGAAGTAGAAATTCAGAGAGACAGAGAGTAGGAAAAGAGCTGCGACTAGACCTATAATCATCTTTCTCTTCAAATCATACCCCTCCTCATGACCATAGGAGAAAGATACTCCTGGTTCAATTTTCGATCAGAATCCAATAGGCATCAAAGGGCTCGTTAAGAGGTCCAGACTCTTTACATATAATCGTTACATGTTGCCCTTCTTCCAATCTTTCAAATTTAAAGTCGCCTATGCTGTCGATCCTCGGCTCACCTTTGGACCCGTCTATACTTGAAGATATTACAATAGTATTATTGTTCTGCTTTTCTACCACAGTCCCTTTAAGTATCAATGAGTCAGTAACTAAATGGAAAACGATTACACCTACTACAATTACGGCTGAGAATATGAGAATAATTACACTGGACTTCAACACTTTATTCATTTGTATTCTCCTAACCTTAGTAGTCACTAACTAAGAAGAATATTATCCTCATAAATAGAATTCATTTAATAATAGGACCAGGTGTATCGTTCATCCAGTCATGTATGAAAGGGGCCTGGTGTGGATTCAACTTTTGAGGGATCGCCTCTTTATGTAGAAAACATAATTCATGACTTTCCTTATTCTTTTCCACCGTCCCACGGAAGTCCGTGACCTTGAATATGATCTGCACACTGAAGACTTTGTCTCCATTCTCGTATTCGGCAAACCCCTTCGTTCCCGAGTAGACACCGAATAGGTCCAATGCGTTCATAGAGAGACCCGTTTCTTCCTTCACTTCTCTCCTTACGGCTTCTTCGAACGTTTCCCCGACTTCCAGTAAGCCACCCGGGACTCCCCATACTCCGAAATCCGTTCTTTTCTGTAACAGAATCCTTCCTCGTTCGTCTTCAATGATCGCCCCGCAACCTACGGTGATCAACGTTTCGTGACCGATCATCTCTCGCATGGTTCTTATATAATCATTCATGTTTTTCTCCTTATGAATTACTTATTTAAAGCTTCTCACTCAAATACATCTTTTCCGTTACATTATTAGGATTCTCGATTTTCAGATGAATTCCAAACTATTCCCGTCCAGATCGTTGAAGTGAATTTTAGCATGACCGAACCCCTCTCTCGGATTCGGCATCACGAACGGTTCCACCGGCTCAAAACCGAAAGCTTTCCGCGGTTCGCATCCTTTCTCTTTCAACCAGGTCACCGAGTTTCTCAATCCCTCCAAAGAGACTTCGAAAGCTATATGCCTGATGGATGGATGGTACTCAAGCTCCACGTTGTCCGTTTTCCATAAGCCGAGCCAACTCTGGTCCTTAACGATCCATAGAAAAGCCAACCTATCTTCTATCCTATGATCAAACTCAAGTCCCAGCCTCTCATAGAATTCGATCGACTTATCCAAATCTCTTACTGGCAAATGTACTTCATAGAGTCCTAGAATCATGACTGATAATACCCCTTCACAAACTCATCCATCACCTGGTTCGTGCGAAGCGCTGTCTTTCCTGTACTCGGACATGTCCCCTGCCCCAGTAATTCCCGGACGATGGATTGGATGTGATAATACTGGATATGCTTTGGATGCTCGACATAGAACGACTCTTCTTCCGATTCTGTCAAAAGGGTGATCGGCTGGTCATCAAACGTAGAGAACTGGATCTCACCTTTGGTTCCGACGATACGATTATCGTCCGCATTTTTGTAAGAAGAGAAGTTCCATACCCCGGTTCCTACTGCGCCGTTTTCAAATTTCCACGTTCCGTTCACCGTATCTTCAGCTGGATAGGAATCCGCCAGATTATCAGCTGCTCCCTGTACGTCTGTAATCGGTCCGAGTAGATAATCGAACAGATCGAGCGTGTGCGATCCTACATCGTAAAACAGTCCCGCTCCACTCTGCTCAGGAATGACTCGCCAAGGCCAGCTTCCATCTTCCTTTTTCTTGACGATTTTCTGCGTTTGTTCCATCGTTGCAAAACGGACCTCCCCGATTGCTCCTTCATCGATCAGTTCTTTCAGTTTTAGAAACCTGGGCAGAGATCTACGATAGTAAGCAACGAATAACGGTACGCCATTCGCCTCACACGCTTCAATCATCGCTTCACATTCCTCCGCACTATTCGCCATCGGTTTTTCTACATACACCGGCTTTCCGGCTTCTGCGACCATCTTCGTATACTCCATATGAGAGGATGGTGGCGTCGCAATATAGACGGCATCAACTTTATCATCGTGAATCAAGTCTTCTGCCCGGTCATACCATGTCGGCACTCCGTGGCGTTTGGCATAATCTTTCGCTTTCTCTCCGTTCCTTCTCATGACAGCTTGCAGTGAGCTCTGTTCAATGAGCTGAAATGCAGGTCCGCTCTTCTTTTCTGTGACGTCTCCGCAACCTATAATTCCCCATCGTATCGTTTGCATGTAAAATCCTCCTCTGAATCTGTTTTTATCCACCTTGTCTATCTACGATATCTCCATTTTCCGCTAATCCCCGTACAATCGGTTCCAATTTCGGCTGAAAATAATACCTTTCCCCTCTGTGAGTGATGATTCCCGCCTTTTCGAATGATTTTTCATCATCTGCTTTCGTTTCGATCACTGCAATAGCTGGGTTATTTATTTCTCCGAACACAACATGAAAGTGGTGCTCATGAATCCGCAAAGGTTCGACATATACCCTCATATTTTCATTATCATAATGGGTCCATCCACCAGACCCGAGGTTCTTCCACCCGTTCTCGTCATTCCCTTTCAGAAAAGCGATGGCCAGCGCTTCGAAGTCAGCTTCCGGAAGATTATCTACTTCCGGATCGATTGTGTACATGACTACATTTACCCCATCGCGTTGTTCTGTGTGGATCACTTCATTAATATCGTTATCTATTTCTTTTTCTATTGCTTCCTGAACACTATCGTACCTCTTTGGACCATCATTCAAAAAATTGGACACCAAGAGGTAACCCGCCTGAATCAGAAGGAAAATCACGACGAAGATGAGAATTTTCTTCAAAGTACATCTCCTCCCTTCTTTACAACCGTCAAACCCTGCACTTATGTACTTGGCGCGACAACTTCAACTTTAATTCTATCAGGGTCTTCAAAGTAAACAGCATAATGGTCTTCGCCGCCCGCGTACGGATAATCCTTTTCGTACAACATCGGCACCTCCCATTTCTTCAGCATTTCCCTTATCTCATCAACTCTGTTACGAGATGAAGCATGGAACGCCAGGTGATTCAGTCCTGTTCTGCGCCGGTGGTAAGGCACGTCCAGATACTCGCTTTCTGTCTGAACGAACACCAGATACGTTTCTCCAAGCTTCCAGCTATGCCCGTTATCCCATTGTTGAAAAGATTCATAGCCCAACTCTACCAGAAACCAGCCCCAAAAGGCTTTGGACTTTTCTAAATCAGATACATAGATTTCCACGTGATGAAGTAGCCCCTCTGTCAAAATCCCACCCCTTTCTATACCTTAATTTAATTACATGGAAATAAAGGTTCATTATGTATTCAGCACGGTCCCTTCTATTACCTTAGTAATCTCGAAAGGTCCTGATTCGACGTTGGACGGTATAACCATTTTCATCCTAATGTCAGGGTAGACCGAAGTTCTGAAGCTGACGCCTGGGTCATAGCCCATGAGATGATATTTGTATATATGGTTCTCTCTCTGATTCATCCAGATACCATACCCATAGTGGACCTCCCCATTCACTTGGACCCGAGGAAGGAGCAATTGCTTTGTCATATCTTCGCTCAAAAGTTCGAAGTTGAACAGCGCTTCCCATAATTTCATTATGTCGTAAGCGGTTGTATAAGCGCCTCCGTCTGATCCACCTTTTTTAGGAATCGAAAAAATATTTGTCCTCCACGTTTGTTCTTCCTCGTTGTCGATGTATCCGATCGCCGTATTCTCAGGAAGTCTATCCATGACAAAGTAACCTGAGTCCGACATGCCGCATTTTTGAAAAACTTCTGCTTCTATGTATTCTGTAAAAGTCCTGCCAGTCTGCTGTTCCAGAATAAGTCCAAGGATGATATAGCCTGCGTTATTATAATGGAACCTCTGCCCCGGGTTGAACTTCATCTGTTCCTTCTGAAAAAGAGGCAGAAAATCCTTGAGGGTTTCTATTTGATATACGGGATAATCCCTCCACAAGTCCTCATAATCATCCATTTCTTCTTCATCAAAATAATCCGGGATCCCTGAGGTATGCGTCAGCAACTGATGAATGGTGATGTCTTCATCAAAATGAGGAAAGTTTATATCGAGCGCATCCGCTAAATGGGTCTCAAAGGTGATCAATCCTTCTTCGACTAGTTGGCAGATCCCGATAGCAGTGAATAATTTGGAACCGGAAGCTATTCCGAAGCGTGTCGTTGGATGATTGAGTCTTTTTTCAGCTCGGTCTGCATAACCGAACGCCAGCTCAGCCAGTACTTCATCATCCTGCTTTACATACACAGCACCTGAGAAGTTGTTATGATTGCTCTCATCACTGATGAGCTGATTTATATCCAGAAAATTTTTCAAATCCATTCCCCTTTTTAAAAATGACGATTGTCAGAAATCGAATACAGGGACTGATCGGCACCGAAGCGCTCGTAATTATCAATCACTTCCATACCCAATCTTTCCAGTAGTAGACACGACGGGCGATTAGCTGTCTGAGTTTCAGCTACCACTCTTTCCAGGTTCAAATCTTCAAAAGCAAATGTAACTACTCGTGCTACGGTTTCTTTCGCATACCCCTTTTTCCACCACTTAGGCAGAAATTGATAGGAGACTTCGGTGTCTTTTCCAGAATGATGGGTAGCCAACGAAATCATTCCAATGAACTCATTCGTTCCGGCTTTCCTTACCGTCCAATGCCAGGATTGTTCTGCATCAACATCATCTGCAAATTCATCCAAAGTGAATGTTCGTCTTGGACCTCCAAGAAACCTCCTTACATTTTCATCGGTGTAGAGATTCTTGACCTCTTCAAAATCTGATTGGGACACACCCTTGAGCAGACATCTTTTCGTTTCGATGATAAAGCCCCCTTACTTATTTAACAACCTGGCCTTCGCCATAAAATACGCATGCGCTGTAAACAGTTGCGTTTTCACTTTGTTTTCTGTGATGAGTGTTCCGAAGCTATCAAAGTCAAACAACCTCGCAGTAATATCTTCCGTATCGTCAAGATCCTGGTCATGTGCTTTGTAAGCTTG
Organism: Salimicrobium halophilum; assembly: GCF_900100295.1. Taxonomy (GTDB): domain Bacteria; phylum Bacillota; class Bacilli; order Bacillales; family Halobacillaceae; genus Salimicrobium; species Salimicrobium halophilum. The sequence continues at coordinate 288,183 of NZ_FNEV01000002.1, read as the reverse complement.
CTCAATCAGATAAGTCTTCACCTTGTTGGTCTGGGTCGCCGGATTGATCATGAACTCACCCAGATATGTTGGTTCCACGGACGACACATACCCGGTTTCCTCTTTCACTTCTCTCAGTATCCCTTCTTCATCTGTTTCTCCGTTCTCTTTTTTTCCCGCGGGAATCTCCAGGAAAAAATCTTCTCCTGCATGACGGTATTGTTCTACTAAAACCATTTGTTGTTCTTTTGTTATGACAATCGCATTGACCCAATCTGGATATTCGTTCACACAATAATCATCGATGATCAAGCCATCTGGGAGTTCACATCGGTCCTTTCTGATATGGACGAAATCACTCTTATGTAAGTATTCTGAATGTAAAGTCTTCCACTTCTCCATACTCGTCGGCATTTCACCCCCCCACCTTTTCCTTATAATGGGAATAGATGTTTCATATTTCTTTGCAAGCTCGCAGGCGACTTACTCTTTCTCCAAATGAAAGTCTCCGGATTGAGTACGTACGTTCAATTGACGAACATCATTTTCTCCTGTTTTCCCTAGGAAGCTGTGCTCCGTTTTCGTTTCATAAACCATACCTTCTGCATCTACGACAGCTTCCCCCGAGTTACTGGAAAATTCGACGGCCAGTGATTCCGGGGACGAACTATGTAGAAACGAGACATCCCCGCTATTCGTTTGGATATTCGTATTCCTTGCAACCTGACTCCGCTTCACTTCGAGGTCTCCGGATGTTGTACGATAATCAAACGTTTCGCCTTGAGGAGATTGATCAGAAATAGACCCGCTCGTCGTTTGATAGCTCGCGTTTTGAATAGTGTTGGATGAACCGTACACGTCCCCACTGGTGGTTTCCAACGAGAGACGATCCTCGATTGTGCTTTCCTTCAATTCGATCGATCCCGAAGTCGAGTTTATGTGGGCTTCTCCTGCTTGCACTTTCGAAATCGTCATATCACCCGAGGTTGTTTCCAAAGCGAAATGATCGAACATTCTTTCTGGAATGGCTATTCGAAGGTTTGCATCATCACCTGCAAAGAAAGGAAAAAAGGAAAACTGGTTTCGTGGTATCTGCTCGATTTTCAATGTTTCCCCTTCCCGATCCACGCGATAATAAGGCTCGTCATTTCCTCTCGTTGTTCCCTCAAAAGTGACGGCAATTTGATCGGAATCACTGCTTTGCACCTCGACGTCCATGGACGTTGCTTCCACCTCTATGTCCTGAATAGCTTCTTCTGGAAATTCTTCGACGGCGCGCACCTCTTCTCCAGCAAAATCCACCATCCCTAGAGAAACTGCCCCAGCAACGCCAAGCACAAAAACAACGATGAGTACTCTCATAAATTTCTTCATTCGATTTCTCCTTCGATTCATTTTCACTACTATAACTGGGAAAAAGTTGGGTTATACTTGTACTCCAATTCTTCACCCATCTCACGGTATTCGGTTGTTTCCCCATTGATCAAAAGACGAGTAGTGATACATCTTGTGAAATGTTTGAAATTAATCTTCGTATGCATAGGTTCTTCTGCGATCGAAACCTCCGTCAACCAAGTTCTAAGAGTCGGCAATGTCACATGATTCTGGTCGAGCATCGCCAACATGGGGATGGCCATGCGTTCATCTTCTTCACAGCTATAAACGAACGGGGCGTGTAGCAGAAGATTTTTTAACCCTTCCCATAAAGAACGACACACTTCTATATCGACATATCTACTTTTCACACATTCATCAATGGCGTCAGAGATGTGCGCGGGAGCATGAGCCCAGCCTTTTTCCGGGACAAATCCCCGGAAGTCCCTTTCCTTTTCACAATAGTCTACAATACGATGAACTACCTCATCGTATTCAGCTTTTGAAAGGTACTCGTCTTGATTATCGCGATGCAACAGAAGTGTCACCAGTAAAGCAGAAAAAGAGCGGAGAAACACGCTATCCTCGTTTTCTCTACCTATGTCATGTAACAGCATGTTGTCCGAAATGGCATATTGCAGAAGGCGTTTCAGTTCATGGCCGTTCAAGTAATTTTTATGTACCAATAGTTTTAATAAAGTCTCGTAACCAAGTTCATCTCGCAGTTCTGCATCCGTAGAACCCAAGACTCCTACGATTTCTAAGATGGTTTCATATTCTGTAGCGCTTTTAAGCGGATCCCTGGTATCGTTCAATATCTCGTGGATTTTCGTTTTCATCTCAGCATCACTTTTCATCTTTTCCATTTTGGCCTCCTGCAGGTATCGTAGTAATATACTTTCACTATTTTCATAATAGCTACCTTTTTTCGAAAATTGACTTTCACACTCTCTTCCTAGATTTCATCAACAAATGATACACAATCAAGCTGACTAATAAAGCCGGGAAAATATAAATCACAACCATTGAGCCGAACAAAAAAACTATGATTATAGGAAACAAGAAAGTGGTTACATAACCTAGATACTTCTTATGGTTAAAGGCAAAGACACTAAGCCAAACACCGATTACGTATAGAGAGAGAAAAACTAAAACCACCCAAACTATCCCCATTCTAACCCCTTCCTTCCGGTTCTTATTCCGCTTCCCTGAAAGCTTCTTCCTTCCCGATGAAACCGAGCAGTGTAGAATGTTCTTCTCCTTCTTCTGATTCACATTGGCTGAGGTAAATCATCGGACCACGCTTACTCATGTACTGGCAAGTGAATGTCCCCGCCTGGGAATATCCCTCATAATTATTTTCAAACGTGATTTCTGTTCCATCCGTTTCAAACGTGTTTTTGTAATGGCTGCCACCTGTGTCGAAGATCGATACGTCTACGCTGTACTCCTCTTCGTTCTCCACTTTTTCAAGCAGTGTGGTCATTTCTCCGATATTTTCAATCTCAAGTGCTCCCTGGGCAATCTGGTCAAAATTCTGGGTTTCGTGCTCCACAATCACATCACCGTTGTCCCGGGCATCTTCGACCGTGTACTCTTTCTCCGATTCCGCTTCTGCGCAGGCGGAAAGAACCGCAGTCGCGATGACTAGAAAATAAACGAGTTTCTTCATTCGATCTCCCCTTCCAATCTTTTTTCTCCTGATAATGATCAAATTTTCTAACAACTAGTATACCAGAAATATACAGGGCTGAAAGGACGCTATTCCAAATGATTACTGATTCATACGTTTCAAGAAATCGATTTTTCTTAAGTCTTTATTGTTGTTGTTATCAGCACGATAACTGTCTTCTGCAGAAGCTTCATAAACCTTTAAGTACTGTGCCTGATTCAGCAAATAATAGTTCACCTCTCCCTCTTGAAGCATTTCCAAATCTTCTAAGAGGACTCCCGCGAAACCCGGTAAAGTGTCAATGATTCCAAATTCCACGGATAACCCTTGTTTCTTGAACTCATGCTCGTGTAAATCAATCAGAGTATATTCCATCGCGTTCATCATGCTAACTATGTCGTTCCAGTTATGTATGTTCGATTCGGGCGGTATTTCCCATCCTCTTTCATCTCCTGGTACATGAATGTCCAGATCTTGAGCATTCCAACTCTTGCCCGTAACAACTTCTAAGCCAACTGACCCCATCAACAATGGGACGATGCCAATTTCATTCAACTCTCTTGTGATATGTAAGAATACATTAAATTTTGGATTATTCATTTTCCCCTCCTGTTGTGGGTATAAATTCTTTCAAATTGATAATCAGAAGCCTCTTCGCTATTAAATCTATCGCTTATAATGAACCCCTGGGAATGATTACTGAGTTGTTGTGCTTTTCATTGTAATATATTTATAATTATGTGAAAATTTAATAAAGTAATCAAGTAACTATTTTAGCAGGGAGAAGTGTAAATGGTTATTGAAAACTTACCTTCCAAATTAAACTCACTTAGAAACTTTACAACGATAGGGACAGTAGTTGCTTACTACTATTTCAATACAATTTCGCCTCACCTCACCATTTATATAATTCTCGCCATCGGAATACCTTCAACTGTTGTTAATCTGATTATCTATTATAAATTAAAGAATGAGATTCAAATTAAAATAGAGACTGTCTTCTTAGTTATTCTAATTGGCGTAGGTATATATTTAGCCTTCTTGTTGTTCACCTACTAAATTAAGTGGTAACTACCTCCATAGTTTCTAAAAAGGGTGATCCGTATCAAACAGAATTTCTTCATCGTCGGCGCTTTCCTGGCTGTTTTCACTATCGCTTTCCTCATTTACAGAGAAAATTTCAATGCTGCGGATGAAGTGTATCTGATACCTGAAGGATACGAAGGATGTGTAAGAGTTATCTATGATTTAGAAGAGCACCCCGCACTCCCCATGGAGAATCATACGATCACCCATAAAATTCCAGAAGGTGGAGATTTGAAAACGTCATCTCCCAGTGATTTTGGGTGGGCTTATGAAGACCGTTCCGGATTGAGAAATGTCGACTATTACTATGTTGATGATAACGGAGAAAGATCTAAAATAAACAGATAAGACATGATTCATGGAGTTGGACTTACCGGACAGGAAAAACCAATGCCAGATGGTTTTATAGTGAACCTTACTTTTACGAATTTTTACGTAGGGGCAAACAAGCCACTGACCGAAGACTGTTCTCTATCGACTCAAGAGATTCAGGATGTGCTAAATAAATGATGATACTTGAAGAAGGGTGTGTACTGCCAATGGGATCAGTAGTAATGAAGGTTATTGGATTGGCATGTTTGATTTATTTTCTTTTCATATTGTTTTCTGACGCCGATATAGAAGGTTGGATCACGGCATTTGTCGGACTACTATCATGGTCCTTGTATTTAATGGCCAGGTATATGGACAAAAAGCAGAGTACAAATCAATAAGGTAATTCCTATAAAGAACGAGGACTGTCAGGCATCGTATTGGCAAGAATGATATAGATAAATAAATTACCTGGCAGGAAGATGAACAGGAGCCTAATTCCAAAAGAGGAGATGCCAAAGAATTCCGAAATCCCTCCACAAACTCCGTGTATAGATTTATCAGTTGAAGATTTTCTCAGTTTATTTTGCAATGTAGCCCTACTTTTTTATATCTCAGAAAAGCTTATAATATTTATTGGTTTTGAGATAATACAATCCGTTCCCTATGCCCTTCCCATTCAATCGTTGCACTGACCTCTTCATCTTCCATTACAACAGAACATCCGCTACAAGAACCTGGAGAGAGTCTTTTCACCCCTTCTTCGCTCAAGGGAGTGCTACCCGCATTCTTACCGGTACGAGTCTCAATAAGATAATCGATCCGTTCAGGTATAGCGTCATCGCCGATATACTGTATAGACGCGCTTTCAGACTGGCTATCTTGACTTGTAATATCTACTTGATATTCGACTTTCCAATTGTCACTCTCGCCTTCGTAGTAAAAAGTTTTCTGATTAGAACAACTGGCCATCAACAGAGGTAGTAGGAACAGGACTATCCAAAGGTTTCTTTTCATACATACCAACCTCCCCTTCGCATGCATTTTACGCACCATTCCTCTAATTCAGAAGCACCTCATTCTATTATCCTTTTTCTGTGTACCACTTAGGAACAATACGATTGAAATCCTCATGATCACGAAGAACCTCCAGGGAACGCTCGTAAAGCAACTCATACTGTTCCGGACTTCTTTTCTCCCCCCACACAAGTGCGGAAACGATATGCACCGCACTATAAAAAATGAACAGTTCCCAAAAGGAATCACTGATCTCCTTTCCCTCGTGATAGCCATCCAAGATTCCGTTCGTGAACGGAACGCTGACCTGCTTCGAGAAAAAGCCCAGTTTCTGCAGATCATGGATCGGGTCTCCCCAGTCCATTCGTTGAAAGTCGATGAGTCCGGAGAACCGCTTATTCTCAATCACAATGTTCGAAGGATGGAAATCATCGTGTTGGAACCTGTTCGGTCTGTTTTCCATCAGACATTCTCTCTCTTTGATATAGTTCTCCAACATCGCCTTGAGACCTTGATCTACATCGATCTTTTCTAATTCTTTGAAGTATTTGCTGATTTTTCGCTGCTTCACTTCAAACCATGTTGGATAGTCAGAAGGAGCGGGTAACGTATGTAACTTCTTCAATTCTCTCCCTGCTTCAAACCCGGTGGAATATTGTTCCTCGTCCATTAAATGGTTCAATGCAACTTCCCCGTCCGTACCCGGGAGGTAGGATAGAATCATATATGACTTGTCACTCTCCTTTAAGGTATCGAACGCTATCGCTTCAGGTACATAATTGGAATACGTAGACAGCTGATGAATCGTTTCAAATTCTTTTCTTCTGGAGTGCTTAGTGTCACTGGAGAAAATACGTAAAAGGTATTGCTCGTCGATGACATATTTTTCGTCATAGGAGAATCCTTTCGTAAGCGTTTGGATATTGTCCGCTTTTTGAACAATTGGGATTTCTTCTATCGATGAGTGTTGCACAGAATCTCTCCTCACGTTTATACTGATCACCTTATCGCTTACAAGTCACTTAAAAAAAGCAGTTCAACCAGGGATCCTTATCGTATCTCTGGTTGAACTGCATCATATTAAAGGTATTATACTCTTTTCTCAACAAAACGCTTCATCCGTCTCATCGCTTCATCGAGCTGTTTCAAAGAAGTTGCATAAGAACAACGGACGAATCCTTCTCCGCTTTCGCCGAACACATCACCAGGAACGACAGCGACCTGTTCTTCCTGAAGCAGTTCTTCAGCGAATTCGGCGGAGCTCAGCCCTGTTTCGCGAATGGACGGGAAGGCATAGAAAGCGCCACCTGGATTCGGACATTCAAGCCCCATCTCATTAAAACTGCTGACGATGAAGTTCCGGCGCTGTTTGTAGCTCTTCATCATATGATCGACGCTCGGTTTTCCGTTCTTCATCGCTTCAAGGGCCGCATGCTGAGCGATCGTTGGTGCGCACATCATCGTGTACTGGTGGATTTTCACCATCGTTTCGATGATTTCCTGAGGTCCTGTCGCATAGCCGAGACGCCAGCCGGTCATCGCGAATGCTTTCGAGAACCCGCTGATCAGCACGGTCCTCTCTTTCATTCCTTTGATCGCCGGGAAGCTTGTATGCACATCTTCGTACGTCAGTTCCGCGTAAATCTCATCCGAAAGCACAAGCAGGTCATGCTTTTCCACGACGTTTGCCAGGTCCTCGAGTTCTTTTCTGGATAAAGCGGCACCTGTCGGATTATTCGGGTTACAGAGGATGATCGCTTTCGTCCTCGGCGTCACCGCTTCCTCGATCAGTTGAGGAGTGAGTTTGAAATCATCTTCAGGTCTCGTCTGAATCGTAACCGGTGTCCCACCTGCGAGGCTTACGGTCGGCACATATGCAACGAATCCAGGTTCGACGACGAGCACTTCTTCGCCCGGGTTCACGGTAGCCCGGAGCGCGAGGTCAATCGCCTGGCTGGCACCTACGGTTACGACGACTTCTTTTTCCGCGTCGTAGTTCACGCCGAAGCTTCCTAGGAGGTAGTTGCTGATCTCTTCACGTAAATCAATCATTCCCGCATTCTCCGTGTAGGAGGTGTATCCCTGCTCTAAGGCGTGGAAGCTGTGTTCGATGAAACTCCAGGGTGTGACGAAATCCGGTTCCCCTACGCCAAGAGAGATGACGTCCTCCATCTGCGCCGCCAGATCGAAGAAACGACGGATGCCGGATGGCTGAAGGCTGTCGGCCTGTTTCGATACGAAGGATGTCTTCTTCATGGGGACACCACCATTCGCTTGTCGTTGTCATCGTCGTCCTCGAGAATGATACCGTCATGCTTGTATCGTTTAAGAATAAAGTGCGTCGTCGTCGACAGTACTGAATCGAGCGCAGAGAGTTTCTCCGAAATGAAGCGACCAATCTCCATCATCGTTTTACCTTCCACTGATACAGATAAGTCATAGGCCCCGGACATGAGATAGACAGCTTTCACCTCAGGGAAACGGTAGATACGCTCTGCGACTTTATCGAATCCGACGCCTCTCGCCGGCTGGACTTTCACATCGACCATCGCTGTCACTTCTTCCTGTTGAATCACTTTCGCCCAGTCAATCAGTGTTGAATAACCGAGAATCGCTTTCTTCTCTTCGAGTCCACGAAGGAGCTGGCGGACTTCGTCTTCCGTTATATTCATCAATTTCGCAATTTTTGAAGGTTCCATATTCGCATTCTTTTCAATCAGTTGTAGGATTTCCACTTCTTGTTCCTGCATGCTTTCACCTGCTTTTTTAAAATTCCTGTTGTAGAAAAGGTTTGATTTTTCCATTATAACGTATTTCTTTCGTTTGAAAATGATTTCGTGGGTTCTTTTTCTTAAAATTCAGCTTTCTCACGGAAAACGAGACTATTCACCTATGTTCTGTCTTTACACCCTTCTAGTAAGGAAATGAGCAGGCTTTACTACATCCTTTGTTTTCCTTTACACTTAGGAAAATTTGAGACTTGGAGGAATTCGATGGAGCGATTGCCGAGATGGCTTAATATAGTGGACTGGATTATTGTCTTAGCAGGACTGATTTATATCATGTTCACTCTAACGACAGAGCGGCCCCTATCCTACGCTGTTCTGTTCTCTTTTATTATATATACGACAGTGACGAGAGGAATCTGGTTACAAAAGAATGGAAAGAAAATCTCCGGTATCCTGAGTTATATCTTAAGTTCCTTTTTCTTCGTTACGCTCATTTACATATTTATAAAGTAAAGAAGGCAGAGGCTGGCCCTCTGCCTTAACTATCATTCATTTATAGTTTCTCGTAAATAACATCTTCGTACAGACACGCCATGTCTTTCATAAGCGACTTCGCTTCGAGTTCCTGCTCCACCTGTTCCCGATTAGCGAAGTAAATAAGACGCTCTTCCATGCGATCAATTTCCTGCTGTTTACTGCCTTCCGCTTTCTCTCTCAGTAAATCTATAAAAATCGTATGCGCTCCGTACTTATTCACAAGACGAAGCAGTTCCAGTGCGAGAATATTAGCCGTGCCTTCCCAAACAGTAAGCACCTGCGCATCACGAAGGAGCCGCGGTGTGACGAAATCCTCGATGTAGCCGTTGCCCCCGTGCATCTCAATCGCTTCATGGGCAAAAGCTATGGACTGCTCGGCGGACTCTTTTTTCATGATAGCGATCAGGAGACGGTTCAGCACCTCATCCTCAGGTGTCGCTTCGCCTTCGGTCACTTTCTCATACAGCTGGATCATATCGAAAATCGCTGCCGTTTCTTTCTCCAACTTCACCCGCAGTTTCCGCAGTGTCTGCTGGATCATCGGAAAATCGACGAGCCTGCGACCGAACGCATTCCGTCCTTCCGCATAGTGGAGAGCTTCCGTGTAACTACGCCGCATGATTCCGAGCGAAGCCACCGCATTACAGATCCGCGATAGATTGAGAGCTTCCATCATGTAGTAGAAACCGCGGTCCGCTTCACCGACGAGATACGCTTTCGCTCCTGTGAATTCCACTTCCGCCGATGGAACGGCACGTACGCCTAATTTATCCTTCAATCGACGAATCCTTAAATTATTTCCCTCCCACGGTACGAGGAAGAGAGATAATCCACGGGAGCCCTCCGGAGCACCTTCCGTGCGGGCAAGCACCATCGCCACGCCGCACATCCCGGCATTGGAGGCGAAATATTTTTCCCCGTACAGATGATAGTGATCCCCGTCTTGAACAGCTTCCACCACGTTCGCACCAACATCCGAACCACCCTGACGCTCCGTCAGGAAAGTCGCTCCTTCGTAGAGTTCCGTGTCTCCGGTAGCAAGCACATGAGGCAAGTATGCTTCTTTCAAATCTTCATCAGCATAATGGTCGAGCAGGTACGCCGTCGCCATCGTCAGCGTCACCGGACAGTAGAATCCAGGTTCCGCCTGGGATAGAACATATCCTTGCGCGAAGCTGTACGTGTACGTCCCTTTTTTCCCGAGTTCCGGAATGTCTTTGTGCACGTAGCCGACGATACCGGTGTCATACGTTTCCTTCACCGTCTGTTTGTATCCTTCGTTCACCCAGACCTTCGACACTTCTTCCCCGAATTTATCATAGCGCTCGAGTCTCGGCTGACCCTCGCGATCGGTATGCTTCGCCCGTTCATCAATCGGACCGGCGACCCTGCGGCCGAACGTTTTCAGCTCCTGATCCGCATAATGGAACAACTCAGGCGTCATATACTGCTGCAGCAGCTTCTGTAAAAATTCGTCCTCTTCATAAAAATTGTGCTGACGGATTTTTTCCTGCAATACCTTCATGCATGAGCCCCCTTGAGCGACTGTTTCAGAATTTTGCCGGACGCGTTCCGAGGAAGTTCTTCCACCTGTTCGTAGATTCGCGGTACTTTATAAGACGCAACACGATTCTCGAGGGTATTACGGATTTCCGTGTCATCTGCGTCGCCGGCATACACGGCTTTCACCGTCTCGCCCCATTCCGGGTGAGGTACACCGATCACCGCCACTTCCCGGACTCCTTCGATTTCAAGCATCACATTCTCGATTTCTTTCGGATAAATGTTCACACCACCCGAGATGATCATATCTTTTTTCCGGTCGATCACCCAGAAATAGCCGTCTTCATCCTGCATGGCGAGATCCCCCGTGCGAAGCCATTCTCCGGCAAACACAGCTTCTGTCTCGTGCGACTTACGGAAATACTCCCGCATGTTGCCTTCGCCTCGGAGGGCAATCTCCCCGACATCTCCCGGCGCCACTTTATCTCCGACGTCATCAATCAGACGGATTTCTGTCCCCCAGGCTGCGCGGCGTCCGATACTTCCCGCTTTCTCCTTATGCTCTTCATCGAAAAGCAGCGTCCCGCTCGGACCAGCTTCCGTCAGACCATAGACGCACGTTAGTTGTCCGGTCGGGAAAGCCTGTTTAATCCCTCGTACCTCGTTCTCCGATAAAGGAGCGCCTCCATACACCCACCATTTCATCGAGGACAAATCGCGTCCTGCCGGATTCGCCATCTGCATCGTCGTGAGGTACGCGACCGGTGCTCCGAAGAAATGTGTCGTCCTTTCCTCTTCGATCATATCGAGGAACAGATCCGGCGTGAACGTAGGCGTGAGGACAAGCGTCGAACCTGTCATCAGCCCGGACATGAAAAAGAGATGCAGCGGTGCCGAGTGACTGAGCGGCATGCTGAGAAGAATCCGGCTCTCCGGCTTCACTTCCATTTCGATATTGATCATCGTCGCCACGTTCAGAATGCTCCGGTACGTGAACAAGACGCCTTTCGGTTTTCCGGTCGTCCCGGACGTATACAGAATTGTCGAGAGATCGTCTTCCCGGAGATAGCATTCAATCGGGGTGTCTTTCTGGGCTTCAAGCATCTGCCAAAAAGAACTCCACTCACCCGTGGCATCACCGGTCTTGATTTTCTCCACGGGACTCTCGAGAGTTTTCACCGTATCAAATAGCATGTCATGCGCAATGAGGGCTTTCGCACCGCTGTCTTCTAAAATATAGTGCAGTTCTTCCTGGGTCAGCTTGACGTTGATGGGAACGACGATTGCTCCGATCCGCTGAACAGCGAGATAAGCGATCGCGAACTCCGGTGTGTTCGGAAGGAATAGTGCCACCTTGTCTTCGGCATGAATCTCTTTCCCTCTGATAGCGCTTCCAAATTTGTTCACGAGTCGATCGAGTTCCGCATAGGGAATCCTCTTTCCCTGACAGACGATCGCTTCGTGGTGAGGGTACTTACGGGCATTACGAGCAAGAAGTGCAGATGTGTTCATCATTGTTCCTCCTTCAATTTTTGTTTGAACCCGGTCAACAGATGTTCCATCTCCTCTTTCAGTGCCTGAAATTCCTGAATCGACGCTTCGATTTCCTGAACTCTGGCTTCGCCGTATTCGATGGTCCGTTCCAGCTGTTTCTTTCCCGTCCGGTCTTCGTCAAAGAGCAGAACCATTTCGCGAATCTCTTCGAGCGAAAAGCCATACTTTTTCCCGCGGAAAATCAGTTTCAATCTCGTCTCGTCCTGTTTGGAGTACATTCGCTGGTTGCCGGAGGAGCGCACAGGCGTAAGTAATCCGATTTCTTCATAGTAACGGAGCGTTCTCGTCGATACTCCGAACGTTTCAGCCGTTTCCTGGATCGTTTTCACCTTGCTCCCCTCCTCATATGTTCATTTTACCATTGACGTTAACGTTAATTACAATATAATTTATGAAATTTTCTGATTATTTTAGGTTTGGTGGACGCTCAGGGTGGGATTTTCTTCGTGAGTGTCCACCAAAAATAGTTGCGGACCGCACAGCATTGATCACCCATTCTGAGTGTACCGCAAATTCCTTTGCCACCCACTCAAAACAGAAAACACCCTCTGAACGTCCACTAAGCCCAAAAAAAGACAGAGGGCTCGTCCCTCTGTCCATGCGTTCAGTTTGTTGGTCGCTCACGGTGAGATTCACAGCATGTGTTTCCAGCAAATATAATAGCGAACCGTTCATCACCGACCATCGCCCCTGAGTGTACCGCAAACGCCTTTGCCACCCACTCAAGCCAGAATTCACCTCGCGAACGTCCACCAAGCCCAAAAAAAGACAGAGGGCTCGTCCCTCTGTCCATGCAACTCATATCTCTTTGATCACGCGCGCAGGATTCCCGCCGACCACCGTATCCGCAGGAACATCTTTCGTCACAACCGCCCCAGCAGCAACAACGGCGCGGTCTCCGATCCTTACGCCCGGATTGATGACCGCACTCCCACCGAGCCAGACATCATCGCCGATCGTCACCGGTTTTCCGTATTCCTTACCGGCAGAGCGCTCCTTGGCATCAAGCGGGTGCGTTGCCGTGTAAATATGAACCCCTGGAGCCACCTGACAGCGGTCTCCGAAGCGGATCTCGCAAACGTCGAGAAATACACAGTCGAAATTCATGAAAAAGTCTTCGCCGACGTGGATATTTTCCCCGTAATCACAGCGGAAACTCGGTTCTATGTATAGCGAATCTCCGGACCCGAACAGATCCTTCACGAGTTCCGTGCGCTTCTTCCCATCGACTTCCATATTGATCCGGTGCGTCTTCTCGCGCGCCAGCTTGCGTAACCGCATCAACTCCGAGTCTGAGGGATCATACATCTCGCCTGCGAGCATTTTTTCTTTTTCCGTCATACCTTCATCCTCCTACAGCCAACTTCCGATCAACTGGAACAGAACGATGATGACCGCGAGAATCGGACCGACGATCAGTACGCCCAGCAACAGCGATTTCACCATGTCCATCACGGCCTGAAAAGGAGTGACCTCATCCTTCTGTTCTTCCAGTAGCCGGTTCGTTTTCTTCAACTCTTCGAGAATCTCGTCTTCTTTATCCATACATAACTCCTTAAATCGTCCCCATCAGGGAAAATAGTGTCATCAGCAATAGCGATACGACAGCAAGTCCATCATAATAGTAGCCACGATCTTCCGAATTCCGTTTCTTCGCTTCCAGCGCCTGAGAGAGAAAATACCCGGTCAGAAGCAGCGGTACGACGAAAAAGGTACGATTCACTCCTCTTGTCACAAATAGGAACGAAAACGCGGCGAGAAGAAGAAGGATCTCCACAGCGACGAATCGTTTGTCCCGCCCGGCCCAGGAAAGACCGGAGCGGTCCGGTTCTATACCCCACTTCCGCTTCAGCACGAATTCACTGACCGTTATGTGAAATATCACGACAAATACGACGCCGAGCACGGCGATCACTTATTCGTCCTCCTCGGGGAGTTTCTTGATATGCACACGGCGGATCATCCGTCCTTCGATTTCAAGTACCTGGAACTCAAGGCCTTCCCGTTCAATGATCTCTCCGTGCTCCGGAAAATCGTTGCACTCCCGTAAGATATAACCCGCAAGCACGTCTTCTTCTTCCGGAATATCTGTATCAAAAATGCTGTTCAGGCGGCTGAGCGTTATTTTTCCGTCACAGATGATTTCATCGTCCGATAAGCTTTCGACGAGCGGGTCACTTCCATCATCCCATTCATCTTCAATCTCGAGACCAATCATCGCTTCAATCGCATCTTCGTGCGTCAGAATCCCTTCTGTCCCGCCATATTCATCAAGGACGATAGCCAAATGCTTCTTGCTCATCGTCATTTTTTTGAAGGCCGATTCCATGGACTGGAACTCATATACTAAGAGCGGTTCCGCGTCGTAGTAAGCGGAGAACGGTTCTTCCGGATGTTCATACCACGATAACAGGAACTTGGAGTGGAAGACGGCGACGATATTGTCGATATCTTCATCATAGACCGGATAACGCGTGTACGGGTTGTTCACCACTTCATCCCGTACCTCTTCGAAGGTAGAGTCCTTATCGAGAGCGATCAGATCGACCCGGGGAGTCTTCATAACATCTTTGACATTCAGATTATAGAAATCCAGGACCCCTTTGATCCGGTACGACTCCTCTTCATGGAACTGCCCTTCAGAATCAGCCACATCCACCATCGTACGCAGGTCTTCCTTGGACACCTGTACGTTAGCCGGCTGTCCCCTGGATAGAAATTTGTTCAGGTTATCCGTAAACCAGTTCAGAATGGCCGTAAGCGGTTTGAAAACGATGACGAAAAACCAGATCACCGGATACACAATCATTGCCACGCGATCGGGAAAAGTCGCCGCTACTGATTTCGGAATCACTTCCGCAAAGAGAATGATGACAATCGTCAAAATGGCTGAAGCTATCCCGACACTAAAGCCGTACTCGATTGCCAGCGTCGTAACAAGCGTAGGTAAAAGAATATTCGCTATGTTGTTTCCTATTAATATGGTCGTAATGAATTCACTCGGTTTGGAAACGAGACGGAGCAGTTTGTCCGCCCTCTTGTTCCCTTTCTCGACTTGTGACTGCAGGCGCATCTTATTCGTCGCCGTCAAAGCCGTTTCACTGCCCGAGAAGAACAGCGAAACAAAGATGAGTGCGATAATCGCTATGATCAAAACAGCTTCCTCCTTCAAAATTTCACCCAAAAACTAATAATCGGTCCGTGCCTTGTATGTAAGTCGCACATGGTCGAACGCTTTCACTTTCCTTCCACTATACCCCAAATCACCAGCAGTGAAAAGAAAAGCGCCAGCCATTCAACTCAGAAATCTTCCCAGCAGAAGTCCGGCGAACGCAAGGGTCAGCCCTCCTGCATAGCTCGCTCCCTGATAAAGCACGTATCTTCTTCTCTCTTTTCCTCTCAAGAGGTTCAAGCTTTCCACCTGAAACGTCGAGAATGTCGTAAGCGCCCCCATCAGCCCGGTCCCAGCAAGCAGCATCCATTGTTCCGGAATAGCGGCGCCTACAAGAATGCCGAGAAGCATGCTTCCGGTCAGGTTTACAGTAAGTGTCCCCCACGGAAGCGTCTCCTTATTCCACTTCTTGCTGAAATAAAAACGAAGGAATGCACCGATTGCGCCACCACATCCAACGAGAAAGATCGAAAAGATTGTCATCCATCCTCCCTCCTTTCCCCGATCCTGAATCCGAGAACGGCAGCGGCAAGACCGCCGATGATCGTAACGCTTATGTACAAAAAGGCGGAAGTGAGAGCTCCTTTATCAACCAAATCCACCGTTTCCACACTCAGCGTGGAGAATGTCGTGAAGGAACCTAGGAGCCCAGTACCAATCGCCTTCTTTGCGTTATCCGGTAATTTCAAAGAACGGAACGTAAACCAGGAAAGCAGAAACGTTCCTATAATATTTACACTCAGCGTTGCAAAAGGAAAGACCGCTTCCTGACGGAAAAAAAGCTCTCCCGTCATATAACGGAGAGCCGCGCCGACGAATCCGGCGATCGCTATGTATAAATAAATCATTCGCCTGCTCCCTCGACCGGAGTTTCGTGGGTCAGCCTCGACGTCCGCCCGATGACCGGGATCAGAATAACCTGAGACAAGACAAGAAACACTAGCCACATGCTATGATCGACGGCAGCCAAAGCAATAGCGATTCCACCCAATAAGAAACTTCCCAGAAACCCGAGCACGGAAGGTTTGTCGTGAAGCACTCTCTGATTCATCGTTCCCCCTCCTTCTTTTTTCATGATACCACAAATGACACAGGATTCAGTCAATTTTTCCTCTGCCTTTCACGAAACATAAGGCTTGTAACTACCTCCTGTATCCCTTAATATAGGAATAGTGAATTTTTGAGAATGAGGAGCGTATATATGAAACCATCCATTTACGGACTAACGTTCGAGCAGCTGTCGGATTGGCTTGTGGACCATGGCGAGAAAAAGTTCCGCTCCAAGCAAGTATGGGACTGGCTCTATCAGAAGCGCGTAACGGATTTTGACGACATGAAAAACGTGAACCAATCCTGTATAGATGTGCTTAAGGAGAACTTCACCATTGAAACGTTGTCCGAAGAGATCAAACAGGAATCCGAAGACGGTACCATCAAGTACCTCTTCAAACTGCATGATGGGAACGTCATCGAAACCGTACTCATGCGGTTCAATTACGGTTTGTCCGTCTGTGTGACGACGCAGGTCGGCTGTAACATCGGCTGTTCCTTCTGCGCCAGCGGTGTTCTTCGTAAACATCGCGACCTTTCCGGCGGAGAAATCGTCGAACAGATCATGAAGGTTCAACAGCACCTGGACGAAAAAGAGAAAGACGAGCGCGTCAGCCATATCGTCGTCATGGGTATCGGCGAGCCGTTCGACAACTACGATAACCTGATCGACTTCCTGAAAGTCGTCAACGACAAAAAAGGCCTATCCATCGGTGCCCGTCATATCACGGTTTCTACAAGTGGTATCGCGCCGAAGATGTACGAATTCGCAGATGAAGGCATCCAGATCAACCTGGCCCTTTCCATCCACGCACCAACAAACGAACTTCGTACGCAGATCATGAAGATCAACCGCGCGTACCCGCTTGAGAAGCTGATGCCGGCCATCGACTACTATCTCGAGAAGACGAACCGGCGGATCACGTTCGAATATATTCTGCTGAAAGACGTGAACGATCACGTCAAAGAAGCGCACCAGCTCGCGGACTTGTTGATGGATAAGAAACACTTATCCTACGTCAACCTGATTCCGTACAACCCGGTCGCGGATAACCCTTATGAGCGTAGTGAAAAAGAAGCTATTCTGAAATTCTACGAGACGCTCATGGATCGCGGCATCAAGTGTGGTGTACGTACCGAGCATGGTACAGACATCGACGCTGCCTGCGGACAGCTGAGAAGTAAGCAGATCGAAAAAGAGAAAGCACGTAAGAAAGCGAAGCAAGAGAAAGCTGGCGTGTGATTGATATGAACCGCCTTCCCTATTTCGGGGAGGCGGTTTTTCTATTGTTCGGTTTTTGCTGACGTTCAGAGATTTTCTGTCAGCGCGAACGTCCTGCAAATCGATTTGCGGTCCATTCGGCGGTAGCTTTTCTTGCTGAGTGTACTCTTCTTTGTTTTGCTGGACACTCAGAAGTAATTTTTACCGCTGAACATACCTAACTTAATTTTACGGTACATTTATCATCAAAAATTCCTTACGAACGTACAGATTCCCGGCACAAAAAAATAAACCGGCAAACAGTACCACTGCATGCCGGCCTTCTATTCAGAAATATTTTGTATATTCGGGATTCTCTACTTTACTGACAGCTCCGTGATCGCGGTAAAACTCCTCGACGGATTCTTCATCATCATAACGGCTGTAGGAATCATTCTTATTCTTCTTGTCAAAAACAGCAGAAAGCGCAACCAATACCATAAGCACCGACACACCGGTAAGCAGCCATGCCATGATCCACACCTCCCTCTAAAGAGAGTATTCCCGATTTATACAGGTATAACCTTCTTTCGTCATTTGTCACAGAACGTTCAACCTTATCAAGAAAAGGAATAATACTCGCTGTTTCCATCAAACTAAAGAATAACCTTTGACAAAAGGAGGATGACGAATGAGTTCTCAAAAGAAAACTTCCGCTGAAGCATCTAATAAGACAAATCCCGAAAAAGTGAAGCAGGAGATCCAGGAAGATCTGCAACGTGGCCAGGGCGACATTACAGCCCGCGAAGCAGGTGGCAGAAGAGAATAACAATTACAAGAGGTCTTCTTGGAAAGGCCTCTCTGCTTTTATTTTTCCTCCACGAACAGCTGCCTCAGCACATCTTCTGCCGGCCCATTAAGCGGAGAATAATCAAGACTATCATTTCCCGTATCCTCATCGAGCGTTACGCTCCACCAGTAGATGCCTTCACTGATTGGTTTCAATGCGGTAAAGGTCGCTTCATAATAATCGGCTTGCGCATGACGATCGACGGTTCCCCCAGGGATTTTCCACGCATATGGCCGACGGTAAGCGCCGTCTATCGGAATCATGCCAGCTTCTGTTATGAGGACAGACGGGTGAGTCGCTTGGGCAGACAAATCTTCGGTCCATTTGCTCCATGCCTGGGTCAGCATGTCGACACTTGCCCCGTCCGGTGCGTCTAAAGGGTAATATGCATCAATGCCGACGTGATCGAGCTGCTGAACAAATTCAATTGAAGAAATATTTTTCACTGTATTCCAGTTGAACGAGTAAAGCAGGTCTCCCTTATAACGAACTCTCAAGTCTTCAATCAGGGTCAGCCACTCTTCGCTATATCGGTTTTCTATAGAATTGAACTCCGTACCGATATTGAAATACTCCACGTTGTGCTTTTCAGCAAGATCCGCATACATCAGGAGAAGCTCGAAATAGCTGTCAAACCAGGCTCCGGGATCTGTGGGCTGAATCTCCCCTCTCCAATGACCGGTTTTCAATAATGACTGTTCGTCCATCGTCGGCCTGAGCATTACTTTCAGATCCTGGATCTGTGCCGCTTGAATCAAACGTTCGAGGTCAGGCAGCTCCGGGGTAATCACCGGATCCGTTCTCACCTCATTCGCCTGCCAATGTTCCTGGTAAAAAGGGAAAGTGATCGTCACGCTGTTAAACCCAAGTTCCCGGAAGCGCTCAAAATAACCTTCCGCTTCTGCCAAATCGGGATCCCCGTAGACTAGCAGGTTCATTCCTGCTTGGAACTCCTCCACTTCATATTTGCGAGACACCGGTTCGATCATGGGTTCTTTCACTGGAAGCTTATCCTCCGAACTGATGATAGGCGCATTCCGACTTTCTGCCTTCCCTGTTGTCTCAACGTTCGAGGATAGATAGCTAGAACCGACGGATATCGCCACTATAATGAACATACCAATCGCAAAAGCTATGATCCCCTTTGCAAGCTTCACCCGAACCTCTCCTTTACGAATTACAATTATTTACTCTTAGTATAGCAGAAAAAAGCATTCATCTTATTAATATATTCTTATATTCTTTTAATCCATTCCTCTTCCATTTTACCTGTGATACAATTCAACCTGATTATTCGTTATAGAAACAGGTGAACCTATGGATATCCGACATCTTACATACTTTATAGAAGTCTCCCGTTTTGAAAGCTTCACTCGTGCGGCGGACTACCTCTATGTCACGCAGCCGACCATCAGTAAAATGATCAAAAATCTCGAAGAAGAACTGGGCGTCGAATTATTCGATCGTTCCCGAAAAAAATTAGTGCTGACTGATGCAGGACGGGCGATTTACGCCAAAGCGGAAACCATCGTCAAAGCATCCGAGAATCTGAAGACCGAACTCGATGACCTGATCGGTCTGCAGCGCGGACACATACGTATCGGTCTTCCTCCTATTCTGGATGCTGAACGCGTCATCCGAATCCTTGGAGAGTTCCATGACCTCCACCCCCACATTACGTTCGAGCTGATTGAGAACGGGACGAAGAGGATTGAAGAAGACATTTTGAAGGAGAATCTCGACGTCGGCATCGCAGTGCTCCCTACCGAGGAAGAAGAATTTCATACGTTTTCTTTCATCCAGGAGGAATTGGGAGTGGTCGTACCCCTCTCTCACCCTCTCGCCAATCGGAAGCGGATCGATCTGCAAGAACTCGAACACGAGAATTTCATTACCTTCAACAAGGATTTCGCTCTATATGAACGCATCCATGACGCCTGTAGACAGGCCGGTTTCCAGCCGAAAACGGTCTCCGAAAGCTCTCAATGGGATTTCATCGGAAAAATGATCACTTCCGGTCTCGGTATCTCCATCCTCCCTTACAGTGTCGCCGCTCTCCTGAAAGAAGAAGTCCGGGTCATCAAAGTAAGGAACCCGGTTCTAGACTGGAACGTCGCTCTCATTTGGAGGAAGAACCACTACTTATCGTACGCTACAAAAGAATGGCTTCGGTTCACGCAGGAGCGTCTGATCGAAAACACTTCCGATTAAGGGAGTGTTTTTATTTGTTCACCTTCCTATTTTCATTCTTTAATTGCATGGTTGTAAGCATTTACATAGACTCTGTCTATGTCACGAATGGCAACTATCCATTTCACTTTTCCCGTCAGACAAGCGTACACTTGAGTTATCGAAGAAAGGATAACAATTTCGGGAAAGAAGGAATGAATCATGACGGAAACCAAATATCCACGGGAAAGCCTGATTGTAAATACGGATCAGGTGATGATCAACGACTTGAATAATTATAATACCCTGTTCGGCGGTGTGCTTATGAAGAAGCTGGACAATAATGCAACCCTGTCTGCCCGGCGGTATGCACGTGCCAAGGAATGTGTGACTGCCTCCACGGACTCGATCGACTTTCTCCATCCCATTCATCAGACGGATTCCGTATGCGTGGAATCCTTCGTCTCCTACACTGGAAACAAATCGATGGAGATTTTCTGTAAAGTGATAGCGGAAGACATGATCACCGGCGAGCGGCGAATGGCAGCTACGGCATTCCTGACCTTCGTCGCTCTGGATGAAAATAAAAAACCAATCTCCGTTCCTCAGCTTGTACCTGAGACAGAAGAAGAGAAGTTTCTTTACGAATCCGGAAAAGAACGCGCAGAGCGTCGCCGCACAAGGAAGCAGCACAGCAAAGAATTGACGGAAATCATCGGTCTCGAGAAACCATGGGAAAAAGGAGTGGAAGTGTAATGACATACATGGTAGCTGGATTGAATCAGTTGTATGATGTGAAAGAGGATTTGGAGACGTTGAAGCAGAATTACCCCGAGTTATCGGAGCAGTTGGTTCATGTCGTGAGTCTAACAAGACAGCTTCAACTCAAGTACGGATACATGGGTTCTTTATTGATGGACGACGACCTCCCAGCATATGAACCCAAGTTCCTTCGCGGATCTGTCCTTCATCTGTATCAACAGGAAGTGCAAAAGCTGAAAGATCATCCGGATATCGACCAGTTGACCCAGGTGATGCAGAAGCACAAAGATATCAATGATTCCAAGATATTCCTCCTTACTCTTGGAGCCAAGCCCGAGCTTCTTCAGGGGTCTCAGATCATGAGCTGATAAAGAAGGCGACCAACTCCTATCCTAAGGAACTGGTCGCCTTCTTCATTTTTGTGCAAAATCGAATTTGATGCTGCAATCTTCATCAAGCTTTAACGCCGTACTGAACGACTTCTTATTCTTACTCTTGAACCCTTTCAACACTCTCGTCTGCTTCTTCTCACAGAGCGTTTTGATCATATTCGGCGTCAGCGACTTGCCGGCCAGCCGCTTCGGAAACGTGACTTTGCACCCCTCTTTATATCCGGAACATGCGTAAAACTTATAGCGGTCGATGATGGATCCGTTCTTACAGGAAGGACAGGTGACGATCGGTTCGTTCCACTTCTTTTTCTTCTCTCCTGTATCGCGGATCTGCACCTTTTCCACAGAGGCGGGAGCTTCCTGGATCAGCTTCTCGATGAATTTGCCTGTGTTATCGATGAATGTCTGTTTCGATCCTTCCCCTTCTCCAATTTTCCTAAGGTACGCTTCCCATTTGGCGGTCATGGACGGACTCGAGAGAAGTGTCCCATCAATCGTTTCACATAGCATAATTCCTTTGTCGGTGATGGAAACGGCATTCTTCTTGACGGTGATGTAGTTCTGCTTCTTGATCGTCTCGATGATACCGGAGCGAGTGGCTTCCGTGCCGAGTCCTTCCACTTCTTTCAGGATTTCCACATCTTCCTCATCCTCCACCGTTTTCCCGGCGGTTTTCATCATTGTGATGAGTTGTCCTTCCGTGTATGGCTTCGGCGGTTGCGTCATGCTTTCCTTGATATGAACGTTCGCTTCTGGGCGCTCCCCTTCCTGCACTTCCGGAAGCAGTTCTTCTTTTTTCTTCTTCGGCTGTGGGAACAATTCTTTCCACCCAAGGTCAACTTCTCTTTTACCTTTCGAGAAAAATGGCAACTCGTGTACATCTGTCTGAATCACCGTTTCTTCATACACGTAATCCTTATGGAACATCGCAAGCGTCGTCGCTAACACTTCGTTGTAGATATTGCGCTCCTCGCGGCTGAGACCTTCGAGCTTCTTCGCCGTGGGAATCGTTTTGGTCGGAATGATCGCATAGTGCTCTTCCACCTTGGAACCATTGACGTAGCGCTTATTCGGTTTCAAGGATACAGGAGAAAAGTTGCTGCCGAGCGTCCGCTGGTAATCATCCACTTTTTTAACCAGGTAAGAGAATTCGCTATTCGTAATGAAGTTGCAGTCCGTTCGCGGGTAAGAGAGAAGCTTTTTCTCATACAGCTGCTGGGCGATCTTCAATACTTTCGCCGGTGGATACTTCCACATACGGTTCGCCACACTCTGGAGCGTCGACAGGGAATGGAGTTTTGGAGACTTGATCCGCTTCGTTTTCTTGTCCACGTTCTCGATGGTGCCTTCATAGGGTTCCTGTTCCTTCAGGCGATGCTTGTCCATCAAGGCTTGTACTTTCGCTTTATCTTTCTCTTTGATCTTCGCAAGACCTTTGTACTTCCCTTTTTCCGCTTGGAATTCACCTTCTATCTGGTAAAAGGGTTCAGAAACGAAATTCTCGATCTCTTTGTGTCGCTGATAGATAAGATACACCGTCGGCGACTGCACACGACCTATCGACAGATGACCTCCGTACCCTTTCTTCTGAAGATGTAACGAGAACAGACGACTCGCGTTCATCCCTACGAGCCAGTCGCTGATCTGACGCGCTTTCGCTTCTTCGAACATGCGCAGATCCTTCTCGTTATTCTGCAGACGCTCGAACCCTTTCCGCACTTCGTCTTTTTCAAGCGAGTTGATCCACAGACGCTTCACCGGCTTCTTCACACCAGTAAGTCGCAGAATACTATAGAAGATATTCGAGCCTTCGCGGTCGACGTCTGCCGCATTCACGATCATATCGGCCTGTTTGAACAGCTGCTTCACCGCCTGGAACTGCTCCCACTTCCCCTTCGACACTTTCTCCTGAAAACGGTCCGGCACCATCGGCAGCTGATCGAGCTTCCACTTCTTCCATTCTTTTTTATAATCGTGAGGCTCTTTCAGTTCGACCAGATGACCGACACCCCAGGTAATCGTCGCTCCATCAGAAAAAATAGAATCCGGCTTCAGCTGTATATATGTATTCGTCTTATTCTGCACTTGGAAGGCGTCTGCGTATGCTTTCGCCTGGGATGGCTTTTCCGCCAGGATGACCACGTTTGTCATTCTTCGGTCACGTCCTTTCTTTTGTTAAACATATCGTTTTTTTATGGAAAAATCAAGAACATACGTTTGCAGATTAATAATCATAGATAAGCTATAATAGAGAAAAAGGAGGCGATCGGATGAAAGTGGAAGCTGGTACCATTGAAGAATTGTTTGAAGCATCAGGGAAGTTTGAAGAAGGTATGCGTACGTTGGATACATGGATCATGGATACTGTACCGAATGCAAAACGCCAGTTGTTTGCTGGCTCCAGCATTACCATGATGGGATATGGGGAGATGGATTGGCAGGATAATCAGGGGGAAGGTGTGTGGCCGGTAATCGGTGTCGCCCCGCAAAAGACGAATATCAGCGTCTATGTAGCGGCAGAAAAGAACGGAAGGCCTCTACCTTCTATCTACACAAAAGAAGTGCTCGGGGGAGGGAATAACGGCAAGCATTGCATCCGGATCCGCAATTTTAAAAAAGTGGATGAGATGAAAATGAAGGAAGCCATCCAAGATGCTTTTTCCTGGGCCGATCACGAGCGGAACCGTTTCGGCAGAAGGTGCGCGTCGCCTGAGGAGTCGTAAATGTATGCCAGGGGTGAGCCCTGGCATTTTTATTTCAGAGTTTTCCTGTGCGATATACGTTTGCAACCAGGTCCGCTTGCGGATAATCATGGTCGTAAAGTTTTTGGACTGCCTGATCAATGTCGTAAGAAACCTTTCTGATTTCCGGTCCCTCTTCATTCACTATTAAATATGAAGCTCTTGGGTCCTCATCAAATGGCAATCCGACGCTTCCGAGATTAGCAACTGTTTTTCCGTCAATATGACGCACATAAGGGGTGTGGATGTGACCGTAAAGATAGATGTCAGCCTCTTCTTTTTCCATAATGGCTTTTCGCAAGTCTTCATCGGACGAATCAGGTTTCACCACTTCAAAGAGGCTATCCGGTGTTGCGTGAAATCCGTACACCTTCTTATCTCCTATGGATTCTGTGACCTGTTCAGGTAATTCTCTAAGATAAGACATGTCATCGTCCGTCAACTGAGCACATGTCCACTCCTGTTCTTCTCGCATCATCTTTATGACTTTTTCCGGTACTTCGCCGATGCGAATCCCGCGTGTCACCCAGGCATCCGCATTGCCTTTGATGACTGGTGCATCCAGTTTTCGGATAAGGTCCAACGATTTTTTAGGTTCCGGCCCGCGAAAACAGAGATCGCCGAGGACGACTATTTGGTCGATGTTTTGTTGTTTGATGTCTTCCAGTACTGCTTCTAGTGCTGTTGCGTTTCCATGAATGTCTGAGATATAAGCGATGCTCATAGATGACTCCTTTCTTTGTATCAACTAACCGATTATTTCCCCTGATTTTCAAGGAAGAAACCTTTTCCTCTGATTACTTTTATGAGTAGGGTCCGGTTATGTGGTCACTCCATGATCATCCCTGCACATGAGACGAGCAGAAGTACTCCACCCATCGACCCCACAAAGAATCCGTATATTTTCGATCCCTCTTTTATAAAAGACATGCCATTATCTATGGTTACAATCCCTAGCAGCAACAGAGGAAAGAATAAGCCTGTATGCACAATTCTCATACCCAGTAATTCCGTTACACCGACAACTGCCAAGTACCCCAATATCAGGCCCATAATTATGTTTTTAATCCCCAAGGTATCACCTCTTTTCAAGAAATCATCAAAAGTCGATCATCATAACTGATAATCTAAGCTTTCTCCTTCTTAAATTGAGCATGCTTCTGCCCCCACTCATGCATCGCCTCCAAAATCGGTTGAAGCTCACGACCATATTCCGTGATCGAATACTCCACTTTCGGCGGCACCTCGGGGTAAACTTCACGAGCGACAATTCCTTCCGCTTCCAATTCCCTCAACTGCTTCGTAAGCATCTTCTGCGTAATCTCCGGAATCTCACGCTTCAATTCGCTGAAACGTTGCGTTCCTTCTTTCAACAAATGAAGCAAAATGATCGGCTTCCACTTCCCTACCAGGATGCCAAGTGCTTCCTGTACCTGACACTGATCCGGTTTCATATGTTCGTTCATCGTTATTCCTCCCCATAGGTATCATTGATGATACTACCTATCCTGAAAGTGCGTACTTCCCATCAGTTCTATTATCGTACATAATAACATTAGACTCCTGAAAAGAGAAAGGTGAGTTTTTGATGAAATATGGATTGGACCAATCGAATGGACTAGAATTCGGACTATACACCCTCGGCGACCATTTGCCGAACCCATCGACTGGTGAGCGGATTCCAGCCTCCCAGCGATTGAACGAAATAATCGAACTATCCCAACTTGCCGAACAGGCAGGCATCGACTTTTTCAGTGTCGGCGAAAGCCATCAGGACTACTTCACGACGCAGGCACACTCTGTCGTGCTCGGTGCCATCGCTCAGGCAACGGAAAAAATAAAAATAGCAAGCTCCTCTACCATCATCAGTACGCTCGATCCCGTGCGCGTCTTCGAAGATTTCGCAACAATCGACCTGATCTCGGGTGGGCGTACGGAACTGATTGCAGGCAGAGCTTCACGTACCCGGAACTTCGAACTTCTCGGCTATAGCCTCCGGGATTACGAAGATCTTTATGAGGAAAAATTCGACCTTCTGCGTCAAATCAATGAACATGAAGTGCTCAACTGGAGCGGGAACTTCCGCGCTCCACTCAGAGACGCTCACATTCTACCAAGACCGATGAACGGAGAACTTCCGATTTGGCGTGCTGTGGGTGGACATCCGGCGAGTGCTATGAAAGCAGGTTACGCAGGCGTTCCGATGTTCTTCGCAGCTCTTGGTGGTCCTGTTTCCACGTTCAAGAATACGGTAGACACCTTCCGTCAGGCTGCCAGCCAGGGAGGCCACGATCCGGACGAATTGCCGGTATCCATGGCAGGTTTCTTCTACCCAGGGGAAACGACGCAGGAAGCATTGCGCGAATCGTATCCATTTTTCAACGAAGGCATGAAGAAAACGAACGGTCACGGCTTTTCCAAGCAGATGTTCGCCCAAGGTGCCGACTCGAGAAGCGTCATGAACGTCGGAAGCCCGCAACAGATCATCGAGAAGATTCTTTACCAGCATGAAACGTTCGGTCACCAGCGTTACATTGCACAAATGGACTTCGGCGGTGTCCCTTTTGAAAAACTGAAGAAAAACATCGACCTGATCGGGGAAAAGATTCTTCCAGAAGTTAAGAAGCATACGAAGAAGTAAGGAGGATTTCGGATGAACATTGTAGGTCTGGCCGGCTCCAAAGTCGGCTCGAAAACGAGAACAGCGATGAACTATGTGAAACAATCCGTGGAACGTCAGTATCCGGAGCACACGTTTACTTTGATCGATCTCGGCGATTACGACATCGAGTTCAGTGACGGACGGAACTATCTGGACTATAAAGGGGACACCGGTTACGTCGCGCAGACGATCATGGAAGCGGACGCTGTCATCATCGGCACCCCGATTTTCCAGGCATCCATCCCGGCGACACTTAAGAATATCTTTGACCTTCTTCCTCAGGATGGGCTGGAAGGGAAAATCGTCAGTATGTACGCGACAGCCGGCTCCGATAAACATTTTCTTATTCCGGAGCAGCAGCTGAAGCCGATTCTCGGGTATATGAAAGCACAAGTCGTTCAGACGTATGTATTCCTGAATGACAAAGATTTTCTCAATAAAGAAATCATTAATGACGATGTGTTCTTCCGTCTTGATCGTCTCGTCGAAGATACGATGGTGCTGACAGATACGTATCAGAAAATCAAAGAAGCAGAAGAAGCGAAATACGATTTTTGATTATGGAAAAGGACCGGTCACCAAGGCCGGTCCTTTTTTGTCGTAACTAACCTAAGCATATCTTTATTGCTTCACAAGATACGTTCGTTTCCATCGTTAATCAACTTAAGATGAACTTCAAAAGACGTCCCGTTTTCTACATAATCACCCTCAGCCATATCCGATACATCGATGGGCTTGTCCACCTCGATCATTCTTTCCTGATTCGCTCCTATAGTAATAGAATACGGTCCTCCTATATTCATGAGGGACTCCACTCGCATATCCATGTCAGCAAAAGAAGAGTCTAAAAACTTCAATTCGAATGTTACGGGGTCGTTACTTCTGTTATGTAAAAAAAGTTCACAATGTCCATTCACCACATCTTCACTTCTCTTTTCAAACTCGCACAACCCATTGTCCTTCAAGGATACGGCTCCTATTCCCGAAGCGAAGGTCTCCTGGTGGACCTTAATAAGTACAGGTGGCAAAGCAGTGTATAGCAAAATGAGCAAAATCACTGCCCGGAACCGATACTTCTTCATCCCGGCCGCAAGTAAAATTAAACCGGTGACGAAAAGAACCGCTCCGATGATCCCACGTATGATATAGCCTTCTTCATTCATTATAGGAAAAGACCAAAGGGCACTACGTACGCCCACCATGGGGTTATCAGGGTATGGAAAGAATAACACCATACATAAGCACATTATCAGCAGAGAACTTATTATCGCTTTTCTGCTCTTGATCAACTTATCTCCCCCTTTCGTTCATACAGAACTGGGAACCATGCCATCCCCTTCATCCAGAATGTACGAACTCGATCGGTCAGAAGATTCGGTTCAGAGCAATTCTCTGTTCTTTTTATACGATCGCTTCAATGAAATAAACGTCGAGACGAACATGACCACGCTTGTGATGATAGCAATTCCGGCAAGATCGATCCATGCTTCTGCGGTGGTAGGTATGTCCACCAGCAGGAGATAGAACCCGCTGAAAATACCCAGGAACGTGACCGATCGCATCAAGGTCACTCTCACTTCCTTCCTGTAACTCTTCTCCGAAGTCATATCCGGGTACTCGATCCCTGCGAACATATACCTGGTACTGACGTAGAAAATGAACACCATCATACCGAGCAACACTATAACGTCCGGACCAAGTCCGAAATAATCGTTCGTCAAGAAAAGCACAAGCATCGCAATGAACAGCAGTACGCCGCCTTCTGCGTAGAAATGTAACATCTTCAACCGTTTGTACTCGTCATTCGATAATAAAAAAGACATCCATGACTTCATTCCGCTTCCTCCTCCCAGAATAAATCGTCGAGCGTAGCATCCAGCTCTTTCGCAATGGCGATGCACAGCTTAAGACTCGGGTTGTACTGTCCCTTCTCGATCAGACCGATCGTCTGTCTAGCTACACCGACCTTGCGTGCCAAATGCTGTTGGGTGATGGACAGCTTCATTCGTGTAATCTTGACGTTGTTCTTCACAGCTCACCCTCCCGATGTAATATATAAATGACTTATGTTAATTATATATTACATTATTGTCTTCGAAAAAACAATTCATTTATAAAAAAAGCCGCTCCCTGTGACAAGGAACGGCTTTCTCAAATCTATTCTTCTGTAGATTCTTCTGTAGTACCTTCTTCTCCGGAAGCACCCGCTTCGCCTTCAGCGTCCGGATTCTCTCCGTTCGGCTGTGGCTGCTGGGCTCCCTGGAGAGTCTGGGAATCCTGAAGCGTCGTCTGGATTTCTTCCATAATACGACCTGCTTCTTCGTAATTTCCTTCAGACATCTGCTGCTGGTACTGGTCAAACAAATCGGACAGCTCCTGCAACACTTCGTTCGATTCGATCGATGGCTGTTGCGGCGTGTCTCCCTGCTGTTCACTATCTCCACCGTCTTCCGGTGCTTCCGCTTCCGGATCGACGCGGGATAGCAGCACTTCAAGGGCCTCATCGAACGTCGGCTCCATCACGATCTGGTTCTGATAAGCAAGAATGACCTGCTTCACTTCAGGAAGCGACGTCTCGTTGGAAGACTCGATATAAATCGGCTCCGCATACAGTACGGTATCTTCAATCGGCAGAACAAGCAGGTTCCCACGGATAACTTCGGATCCACCTTGAGACCACAGGTTCAGCTGTTGGGAAATGTTGCTGTCCTGGTTAATGCGGTTCTCGATCTGCTGCGGTCCATAGATGTTTTCCTGTTTCGGAAATTCATAGACCATCATCTCTCCGTAATTGTCCCCGTCGTTACGGACACCCATCCAGGCGATCATGTTCTGACGGTTTCTCGGAGTGAACGGCGTCATGAGGATGAATTCCTCTTCTTCCGCTTCCGGCAGACGCATCGTTATATAATACGGCTCCATCGCGATATCCTCATTGAAGTACTTCTCGGTAGGAATCTCCCAATAGTCCTCACGATTATAGAATACTTCGAGGTTCGTCATATGGTACGTCTGATACATTTGTGCCTGTACTTTGAACAGGTCGATCGGATAACGGAAGTGATTCCTCACATCCTCCGGAATCTCTGTCGTAAACAGATCAGGGAAAATCTGCTGGTATGTCTGCAGTAGCGGTTCTTCCGGATTCACCGCGTAGAAGTCCATTTCTCCGGTATAAGCATCCACGGTCACTTTCACCGAGTTCCGGATATAGCTATTGTCGCCGGAATACGGTTCGGAATATGGATAATTCTCTTCTGTTACATAAGCGTCGATCATCCACGCCATCGTTCCGTCGTCGCGGACGAAAATGTATGGATCTTCGTCATAGCTCAGGAATGGAGCGACTCTTTCTACACGATCCATGATATTTCTTGTCTGTAGAAGCTGAGAATCCCCGGTCACCTGATCGGAGACGAACATACGGAACGATCCTTCATTGATCGCAAATAGAGCCCGGTTGATTCCTGATAGAGGTACGCCGGAATCTGCTTCGAAGGTGTTCGACATATTCTCGTCGCCGGCGGGATAATCGAATTCTTCGACTCCACTGTTCACGATGACGGAATCGTACTCTTCTTCCCCGAAATACACCTGAGGACGCGTGATCTCGAGATCCCCTTCAGGAGGAAGGTTTTCTACCATGTATTCCGGCTGTCCCTGCGGAGTGATTTCATTGACATTACTCATCGCGATTCCGTACCCGTGCGTATAGCGAAGGTTCTGGTTCACCCACGTTTGTGCCTGAGACGGTAAGTCGGATGTGTTCAATTCACGAGCGCCGAGGAAAACCTGTTCATATTCCCCGTCGATATTGTAACGGTCGATATCGATATCATTGAACTCATAGTACGTACGGAACGTCTGGAGCTGATTATAGACATCGAGGATCGGACGGGCGTCATTGATACGGACGTTATTGATCGTATCCTGGTTCCGCTCCACCATCGCCTGGTCGAGGGTGTCCGCGCCCGGGTGCTGTTCCTCGGTCATATTATCCAAATCATAAGCGGTCCTTGTCATGGATAGGTTCTCTTCCAGGTAAGGACTTTCTCTTGAAAATTCATTCGGTGATACAACGAAGTTCTGAACGATCATCGATGCACCCTGAGCCAGAATACCGACAGCGATATATAGCACGATTGGCGCAATCATCCCTTTCCAATTGCCACGGAACAAGGAGATGACGATCCAAATGGTTCCAAGCAGGGCAATCCCCGCCATGACGTAGGATGCCGGGTTATTCACGACATCATCCGTATAGCTGAGTCCATGTACCACACTCTCCTGGATCGCATTCACCTGATTGGTGAGCAGTGAATGGAACGGTTCAAGTACGTGCTGTACGGCAAGCAATACCCCGATCACAGCAAGCGTGATACCCATATGCATCTGTGCTTTGCGGCTCATCCGGTACATGTTGTAAACGGAATAGAACCCGATCTCCACTAGGAAGAAAAAGATGGCGAGTCCTAGCACAATGGAAAGGACGAACTCAATGAACGGCAGGACGAACATATAGAATGACACGTCCCGGTCGAAGTGCGGGTCACTGACTCCGAACGTCTCGTAGTTGAGGAACTTGAGCCATGGCTCCCAGCCCACTCCCTGTACGAGCACACTTCCGAGCAGCCCGACGATAAGCGCAACAACAAGCACCATCAATCGACTCTGTTTCTTACTATTGATGAATCCCGGAAGTTGCCCGGCGGAAAAATGCCCGACATACACGTTCCGGATCCAACTGAAGGTGATATAAGTAAAAATCGCAAATACGAGGAATCCGACCACCCCGAGCGTCAGTTTGCTCGTCAGAATGGTCATGTAGGATTCCTGATACCCCACGGTTCCCATCCATATATAGTCGGTGATCCAATTGAATGATATAAGTACGAGAAATGCGACAATGATCAAGAACGTGAAGAACTTCCCGAACCAACCGCCGAACTTATTCAGTTTCTGTTTTTGACCAGCGGAGAGACCGCTCGTCTTCTTCGGTTTGATATCCAATAACAACTCCTCCTCTCTTCTACTCTGTTTCTACGATTTACGACACGAAAAGTTTCAGGAATAAGCCGCTTCCTGGTAAAAATAATTCGGTGAATCCATCCGGTCCTCATAACTTTGATGAAAAATCGGTGTCGTCGCTGGAGACACGGGCGGGTTCAGCCACGACCAGTCTCCTGTCACCTGACGAGCATACTTGCACTCATTTTTCTGGAAAACCTGGAACTGCTGCGCAGCCGTATGATGATCCACGAGCGATACTCCATCTTCCTGAAAGGAATAAAGCACCGCCTGGTTCAACTCTATGAGCGCCCGGTCCTTCCATAACGAAGAATTCCGATTCGTATCGATTCCCATCTTTTCAGCGACGACCGGCAGCAAGTCATACCGGAAATCATCCGCCAAGTTCCTCGCTCCGATCTCCGTTTCCATGTACCAGCCATTGAACGGCGCACACGTGTAGTCGATACCACCTATCTCGAGACGCATGTCGGAAATGATCGGAACTGCGTACCAGCGAAGACCGAGCTCCCGGAACCAGTCATAATCAGGATGCCTCAGCTCCACTTCCTGGATGGCGTCTTTCGGAACGTCATACCAGACAGGACCACGGTCATCGATATGAAAGATATGCGGCAGAATATCAAAAGATGTCCCTTCACCTCTCCAGCCAAGCTCCATCGCCCGTTTCGTCAGTTCCACCGAAGCGGGATCGCCGATAATTCCATTCTCTGTCTCGTAACCGGCATAACGGAGCAGCTGATGATTCCAGATTCTGATTTCGCCTTCCTCCGTTTTCGGTTTGAAAATAGAAATCGTCGACTGGATCTTCCCTCCGTTGGTCGCTTCCCGAATATGATTGGTCAGAGCTCCGGCCACTTCTTCTTCCGTTTCCATATGGCGACAGTCTTTCACTTCGAGCCGGTTCCAGAACAAACGGCCGATGCAGCGGTTACTGTTGCGCCACGCCATCTTCGCTCCGTGTTCCAGTTCTTCATACGTGTGTGTATAAAGTCCCGTTTCTTCTATTTCCTTTTCCACTTCGTCTATCCGTTTACGGAGGTCAGATTCAGAC
Source organism: Salimicrobium halophilum (assembly GCF_900100295.1). Lineage (GTDB taxonomy): Bacteria > Bacillota > Bacilli > Bacillales > Halobacillaceae > Salimicrobium > Salimicrobium halophilum. Next base: position 255,339 of record NZ_FNEV01000002.1, on the reverse strand, counting down.
TTCTGCAACTCCTGATAACATTGGGTCAAAAACTCTTTTGCCTGTTCGATCATGATAACCCTCTCTTTCCTCTTCATCTTACCACATGTAAGCGGTTAGAGGGGTGACAAAGGTATGACTCCTTCTGTCAAAAACAGGTCAAAAAAAGTCAGGGCTCGTCCCCCGATCTTTTCCTAATGATCATGCTTTCTATGATTTTTTCAAAATATACATGTGATAACGAGCGCTGAATTCCGTATAGTCCGTATAACGATCAGCTAGCACGGTCCATGGGATGTCCATTTCATCGAAGATCCCTTTCAGAACAGCCTCCCGCTTCATCCCTTCGATCATGAAGATCGCAAGCACTCCGCCATTTTTCAGCTCTGAAGCAATTCTCCGGACCAGTGCCGTTTCCTTCTCCTCGTCCTTCTTATAAAAATGGAGCATCGAATCAAGCAGAACGATATCGTACTTCGTTTCCACCGGACATGTATAGATGTCCTCGACTACGCCTGTCACTTCCAGATTCTCCTCACGCGCCGCTCGATTCATCTGTTCGATTCCGACACTAGAGACATCGATGCCCGTGACCTCGTACCCCAGCCTGCCTAAACTCAAGGAATCTCTTCCCTGCCCGCAACCTAAGTCAAGCACGTGGCCTTTCGGTTCGTACGCTTCAAAGAATTCCACGAGTCCGGGATAAGGGTCTCCGAAATAGTCAGTCTGCCGGTAATGGGTATCGTACGAAGATTTCTTCACAATCCTTCTCCCCTCTCTCTTAACCAGAAGTTCAAGTGCTGACGTTTGGTTATACATTAGCGTTATGTTCACGGTTTTCTTTGTCTCTTTCAATTGCACGATCAAGCTTATCTACATTGAACACCCACATAATATTCATCACAATAGAATAGATGGCAATGATTGATAACGTGTCTGGTATAGTCTCCATAACAGGATTACCTTGAAAAAATTGAATGGCTGAATACCCTGCAAAATAGAACAATGGCGTTATGATGTGAAACACAGTAAAAATCAGCTTCTTCGGATTCTTCACAGTTGCTCCCCCCTGTCAAACTTCACAGTCTTTTATTCGTCCTAACACGAAAGCAAGAATCACTATTCCAGTACCAGGCGTTCCTTATGGTCGGCCCATTGAACTTCTATTGTAATCATTCCGCTCTTCATCGCTATTCTGCAACTTCCGCAAACTGTCGTGACTTCGGCTCCTTTCCCTTCTAGCTTATCTGTCTTTTGAAGGTTTCCTTCTTGCCCTGTCTGGATGTGGTCGGATTCAATCGAATAAGTGATGTCCGTGCCTTTGATCTCTTCTTTTCCTGTGTAAATGATACGATATTCTCTGTAGTTGAACTTACCTTCTTTGTACCCTTCGTAGCTTGCACGCCAATGTTCTGACTCTCCTTCTAAGGAAGTCGAACCCATGCTTTGCCATATGTAAAATCCTATCGTGATAATCAATACAATAGCCAGCGTCCATCTGATCATATATTCCCCTTTCCCGAAACACTTATGGCACGGTCACTTTTCTTTTTCTGCTTTCTCAAGAAGAGAAATGATCCTTTTATTCTGTTCAACTTGTTTGTCACTATTGATCTTAATCAAACGTACCCACCTTATGAGAAAAGCTACTATGATAATGGGAAAGAACATCAGAAATGTCGACATCAGCAAATCCATGCAATCGTCCTCCTTAACTTAGCTTCTCTTTTCTACGAATAATAGGATGAAGGTTGCTATCGGCCCCAATACTAAAGAAAGCAGGAACCAGTCCAACCCTGTCCTGTTCTTTCCTTGAGCAAGCCCCGCATTGATGAGAGCCAACGTCCCCCATCCTACAAAATATTGATTATCCATCTTCATCCCTCTCCAAATAATATAGTATGAACAGTAATTCTATTCAGTATCTGCAAATATCTGGAACTGCAATTTAAGATAAGCAGTCATCCTCTTCATATAAAACCTTACCTATGTAAGCATTAAAAATAGAATGGTGAAGAAACAACCTGTGGACAAGCCCATAGTGACTCCTCCCCACATTTTGTTGCCTTCCTCGAAATAATCATCGTACCCCAATAAGAACCAGTAAACCAACATACCCAGCAACCAAATTAAATACGGCATCTCTATCAGGTTTAATATCACATCTAAAATAACAAAAGATATACTTAGGATAAGCATGAGAAACGACGATATCCTTAAGACCCTATTCACAGTTTAAGCCCTCCTTGTTACCCCAAAGATGATAGCTTCAATTTTACTGGATTTAAAATGTTACTCCTTAATGAATACTTTCTTTAAGGTGTAGAAAATCAGTAAAAAAATACCTATGTAACTTCCGAAATCGATAACCACGGACAGGAGGTTAAAATCGTTCATGAACACGTTGTAAGTAAAATCAAAAAAATGAAATATGATTTCAGTAATGATATAAGTCAACACCCCCGTGACACCACCTACGATTACCAGCCTCATAAAATCCTCCCTTTAATGCTCTTATTTTCTACTTCGAATATCATCCAGGCCACGGATTCTCCATCTAGACATTCCTTCATTTCACAACGGCAGAATCATTTTACTATCGACTTCGTTCTCTTCCACTTTACGGAATCCTGTTTTTTCATAGACTCGAATGGCCGCTTCATTCCTTTTGTCTACAGACAATCTCACCAAGAAAAGGTCAGCAGTATAATATTGCAGACCAAACTCCAACCCCTGTTGAACATATGTCACTCCTAAGCCCTGACCTATAAGATCAGGTCTGAGAGCCAAACCTATCTCCATCACAGTTCCCTGGATGTTGAATTCGAACAAACCGGCAGTTTCATTATTTAAAAATGCTACGAAACCATCACTGCCACCAGGTCCGGTCAGCTCCTGTGACTTCTCGAAGGACTCAATATATGGAGTCATGATCACTTCTTCCACGTAGCCTTCATAATTCCATGAAGAGATTTCTTTCACATACTCTATGGTTATAGGTCTGAATTCAAAACACATGCTGTCTTCACCTCTGACGTTTTTTAGTTTAATAATATGTTGCGAGACGGGTACGAGCCTTTAGTTTGTCATGAACTCAGAAAAAACCAATCCAAGTGACAAACCTAAAGGAACAGCTAACCCCCATATATCGATCTCCCAGTTCATTAGATAGTGGACAGCACTTAATGAAAGAAACCATCCAATGAATCTAACTATTCTTTCCTTTAATTGAGCCCACTTCAACTTTCTTGTTTTCGAAATCCCTACATATATTAAAAATACCACGTAGAAAACAAGGTACATCAGATACCCATTCATTAATAACGAAGCAGTCGTTTCTTTATTCATAGCAAAGAATATGAGCAAAGTCCCTATCCAGAAAATTGCGTGCACGATGGAATGGAACGAAAGTAATGTCTTCATTTTCCAACCCTTACCAATCCGTTTAGTTAAATGTATCTTAAGTGATCATCATTCAAATTCATACCAACCTCTTGCTGAATCCAATTATCAAACGTCATCCATAGATCGCTTACTGCATTTTGGATATCATCTATGTCTGTATTTAAAAACAAGCTTCTTACGTGCTGTTCATAATTTTCTGGTGTGTTTTCCAATGCGAAACTATCTTCAACCATAGTTTTATTGGACCTATACTTAACCCTGTTGGCTAAACCAACCGCTAATGCCGCCCAATAAGCTATATTAGCCACCTCTCGGGTCATCCCTATGTAGTTCATACGAGAAAGTGTATAGACCTTATAGACACGTTCATACATATCCGTTGTAGCTTCTAAGAATAGTTCCTCAAAGTCTGCATTTTGCTCAGCTGCCTTATTATTCGCTTTCAATTCCCCATAAACATTTCGTGAATCAAAGATCACTTCAGCAGTTTCCAAATTATCGCCACTTATGGACCATTCATAATCAATTCCTTTGGAAGCTTCTAATGCTTTGGAAACAGAATTATAGCTGATTCCTACGAACATTTTTTCATAAAAGAAGGCGTACCACCTATGATAGTTATAGTCTTTGTCCAAGAGTACTCTTAACTCCAAGTCGGATTCTGGTGCATCTAACCCTTTAGCTGTCGACCCTTCAATTGCTACAGCTATTAATGACTCTTTATATTTGTCTTTCAATTCTTTCAGTATTTCATTAGCAGCTTTCATCCTATCTTTGGTAGTAAATTTCTCTGGAGTCCATTTCACCATTTTAAGGCTCACCTCACTGCTTTCCCTTACCTACGTATGGGTATTTTACTTGACTCAACAGTAGATTCATCATTCTCATTGCTCAACCATTTGTATATTTTAGTAAGCTGATGAAAAATTCCTAACAACACACCCAAAATAGCGCCAAGCAGCAACGTATTTCCGAACCCTTCCGGAATGATTCCTAGAAAGAATGACATACCAATACTAATTACTAAATATACAAAGATCATCACCGGAACCTCTCCTCTCTAAATTATTCAGATATACCTTCATCTTTATACGGATGGCTTCCTTCCAAAATAATCTTCTTTCAAAAGGCCAAAAATATCGACATCCTGATACTCATCCCATCTTATAATGTCCTGTTTTAACGTTCCTTCGTAGGTCAGACCAACTTTTTGCATCAATTTTGCCGAAGCTTTGTTTTTGCTCATTACTGGAGCCCATATCCTATTCAGCTTTTGCTCCTTAAACCCAAAATCAATAACTAATTGGGCAGCTTCCGTGGCGTAACCATTATTCCAATAGTCTTTGCCAATCCAATAAGCCAGTTCACCTTTGTTATGTAATTTGTCTACTCTAAGTGTCATTGTGCCTACAAGTTGATCTTCCCCTTTGAGAATAATCGCAAATGGATAAGTTTCTCCTTTTTCGATCAGATCTGGATGACTTGAAATCCAACCTTCGGCCATCTCCAACGTATATGGATGAGGCAAAAAGTTAGTCTCCGCTACATCTTTGTCTCCAGCTAATCTTTTAGCTCGCGGAGCATCCTTTCTTTCATAAGCTCGTAACAATAAGTGTTCTGTTTCTAATTCAGGTAACATTTCTATTCAAACCTGCCTCTCTGATGTTTTCAAGTGAGTTTAATAACCGGGCCGTTTCTCATATGGATGAAGAACGCCGATCACCGACTCTTCCCGGTCTTCCTTCACACTCTCGATAACTCCGCCGGCAATCTCCTCAAGGGTCAACCACCTTGAGTGATTGTCCTCCATGACAAACCCAAGATAAATGCTTCGATGGTGACACTGAGGTGTGACCTCCAGCTGATTTTTTTCGAAATAACGTCTGCTTCCCATCACCTGGAACAGCTTCCAATTAAGGTTCTTCTCCGATATGATCCGATTGATCAACTCCAATGATTCGAGGAAGGGAGTCCAACTGACGACACATGAGATTGGACCATATTCTTCGATAGCGTCTTTAACTAAAGTTTCGAGTAATGCATGGTCTCTGTAATCTACCTTCAAACTATTAATTAACTCCGGGTCGTGCGATTTCCCCCTCACAATTTCATGTCTGATTCTATCTCTTCCAATGACAGATACGACATATCCTTTTTCCGCAAGCCAAAGCGTGACGTCGGATAACATCCCCGTCCCGCCAATCACCAGCGCGTGCTTCTTTTCCATATCCACCCTCCTTGCTCTGAGACTATGTAAATCTTCTCCTCATAGAACTTTCATTTACAAAGTATATATCCCGACGAAAAAGCTGAATCCGAATGCAAGGAATAGAGTAAAAGCGATCGGTTTCCGTTTTTGAAACTCCGTAATCCCCATAACGAGAACTAATCCACTCACTAATAATAAGAGATACGGCGTTATCCCAGTAGTTCCTGTTATCAAACTGAAACAAGCCAGGGCACTTACCACCGCGCCCAAAAGTAGTCTAAGTATTTTCATACGATCATCCCCCCTAAACCTGCATACACTTCATCCTTGTTTCACAGGTGCTTGAATATATTTTGTGAAATAAGCACCCAGAAGCAACAAAACTATACTCATCGTCCAACTTACCAGTCCACTGAAACCGAACCAGTAAGCGAATAGGTTCACGACACCGATGAGGAAAAGGCAAATGGGTGTCAAAGCGCTTTTCATTCCGGTGATACCGGCTTGTTTTCTCTTAAACACTACATAAGATACTGAAATGATCAGAGTGATCACCAGTATGATCGATAAGATAATGTCCATGGATCTCTCCCCTCCTTTGCTATAGATTTTACTTGTGACTATGTAAATCACGGAATCTCTAAATGATATTCATTACGACCAACAGAAGGTACGGACTCAAGAGGAGTGACGCACTTACCGCAATTAATATACGGCTTCGTAATGACATCGCCAATACAAGTCCTAGAAAACCACAACTGAAGGTAAAGATCATCGTATACACGAAGCCATATTCCACGAAGAAAAATTGCCAAAATGAGTGAATACCTAATAACAATATTAGCCAATAAAAAATATAAGAAAGTTTCTCTTTCACACCTAGTAAGCCCCCCTTAACTATTTACCACCAAGATTGTTCAAGACCAGATCAATTTCGCAGGATAAATATTCCATCAACCCTCTTATTACACGTACGATAGTAAACCAATTTCGTTTCAAAATTGAAAAATCTCTTGAAAATCATTCCATAGGTAGCCGGATTTCCACATTGAAAAACATACCTTCCGCCAAACCTAAGTACCTACCTTCTACACCTAAATCGATACTCTTTTTGAAATATCCCAGCTTAAGCAACGTTTCTTCTTCGTTTTTAAAGTGCACTTCATACTCCGGTAATTTAAAATCCATATTTGCTGTGGAAGCTGTACTGGCTTGATCTAACTCTGTTACAAGTTCTTCAATAAAACCTTCATCATCAATAGTCGCCACCAGCTTTTCACTGTCCCATTCATACACGTCGATACTTGTAACATCCCCGCTGCTCAGGGTTAAATTATCGTTTTGACAACCCACTAAAACAAAAGAAAGTAACAAAAGCCCCAAAATCTTTTTGATTTTCACCAATGTCCCTCCTAATATCTTGTCGGCAATTCATCCAAAGTCGTTTGGCATAATTTACCTAATCTTAACACAAAAAAAGAAGGTGAGTCGCCCCACCTTCCATTTCTTATGAAAACAACTGATCGATTCGTTCGATCGTCTTCTTGTCGAGATTCACTTTACCAGCTTTGTTGTTATGAAGCACCTGTTCTTTCCGCTTCGCACCAGGAATTACAGCATCAATCGCATCGTGATGAATGTAGAAAGCGAGGACCAGTTGAGCCACATCTATACCATACGAATCTGCGATCGGCTTCAGTTCATTCACCTTACGCACGTTTTCCTTGAACGCGTCTCCCTGGAACTCCGGCTTGTTCAGGCGAAGGTCTCCTTCCGGGAATGTCGTGTTCTCGTCGTATTCCCCTGCAAGAAGTCCGGACGCGAACGGGAAGAATGGCACAAAGCTGATGCCGTTTTCTTTCGTGTACGGGAAGTACGTCTGTTCCGCTCCCCGTTCGAACAGGTTATAGTGCTCCTGAATCGCGTCCACATATCCATCCTGGTTCGCTTCTTTCAGCTGCTCCATGGAAAAATTGGATACGCCGATGGCACGGATTTTCCCTGCTTCTTTCAGTTCCTGGAGCGCACCGACCGCTTCGTACTTCGGCGTGTCTTCGTCAGGAAAATGAATGTAATAGAGATCGATGTGGTCGAGACCGAGGCGGTTCAGACTGCTGTCCACCGCTTCTTTCAGGAAGTCGGGACGGTTGCTTTTGCCGCCGTCACTCGTGTTAGCGCCCTTCGTCGCAAGAACGACTTCATGCCGCTTCCCGGACTCACGGATCGCCTGCCCTACGAGTTCTTCGGATCGACCGGGGCCGTAAGCGTAAGCCGTATCTAGGAAGTTCACGCCTTCATCAATCGCGGCTTTCACCATATCCACGCCCTGCTGCTCATCGAGATTCGGGTATAAGTTATGTCCTCCGACCGCATTTGTTCCAAGTCCAATCGGATTGATCGATAAATCTGTTTTTCCTAATTTCACCATTGCAATCCCTCCTGCTCCCTATCTTCCACGTTTCAAAGAGTATTAACCCTCAGATGGACAGAAGCCATACGAAAAATGGACCGAAAAACGAGCCGATTATGGCAGCCAGGCTCATCGCCACGGAGCTCATAGAGACCGTCTCTTCCCCGTACTCGATCGCTTTCGAAGTACCCAGTCCATGAGCCGCCGTACCCAGCGCAATCCCTTTTCCCATATCCTTGAACGGAATGTATTTGAAGAATAACGGAGACGTCAGAATCGCCGTGAACCCGGCAATCATCGTGAACGCCACTGCCATCGAAGGGATCCCGCCTATTTCCGAGGCCACAGGTACCGCAATCGGAGTGGTCAATGACTTAGGTAAAAGAGTAAGCAACAGTTCGCGCTCCAACCCTAAAGAAACGGCCATCGCATACCCGGAACCGAAAGCAACTACTACGCCTACCACGACACTCCCGACGATCGGCAGAAAGTGCTTTTTCAACACAGCCCGCTGCCGATACATCGGATAAGCCAGTGCGACGACGGCAGGCCCGAGCATCTTGTCGATCCAGACCGCCCCCTCCATGTATGTATCGTAAGGAATATCAAACACCAACAGCACACTCACAAGCAGCACAACCGTCGTCAAAACGGGCGTCAGCACCGGTGTCCGGTATTCAGAGTAGATTTTCCCCATCAGCATGAAAGAAAGAACCGTCAGCATAAACATTACAAAAGGCATTACACTTCCTCCTTTTGCTTCGAGAGTTTTTCACTCGTGAACCCGGCGACGAACATCGTCAGCCACGTCCCGGTGATTGTCATCAGAATCATCAGAATCCCCGTCCCGCTTAACAGAATCGGATATTCGATGATGCCGACTGTCACCGGCACGAAGAACAGCGGCAGGTAAGCGAGCATGAATCCCGCCCCATGATCGATCCACGCTACCGGCAGAGCTCCCGTCATCAGAAGCGTAAGCAACAGCAACAATCCCAATATACTTCCAGGCACCGGCAAACCGAGCCATTCCTGGATGGTACTACCTATGTAATAAAAAATATATAATCCTGCCACCTGCAGAATGACTTTCATAATCAGACGCAAATCTCTTCCTCCTCTTCCTCCAGCCAATCGTAGAATAAAAGGTCCGAACTCCCATGAGCTTCCCGTCGCAACTGTCTGGAGAATGTCTCTTCCAAAGCCCCGTGGAAATAACCCAGGAGGCTCGATCTCACTCTTCCCATTTTAAAAGCGTAAATCACCTGTTTCCAGACGGGTACGAGAAGCGTTATGTATGCTTCGATTGGTTGTTCTAACGTACTCATTCTACCATATACTTGCAATACCTTATTCCATCCCTGTTCGATTTCGGCGAGAGGAAGAAACGGGGCAGCTGCAGTAGCGAAAGAAGAAGGGATGTTGGAGGAAAGATAGCTGACGTCGAAATGTCCGGACGTCGGCTCCTCTACGTCTTTTTTACAAGAAAGGATTCTTTTCTGTTTCTTATATGCTTCCGGTGCGGAATTCCCCTTCCCAGCGCTGTCTTGACGGGCGTCCCCGCATTTCGATGCCGTGTCAGGTGGGGTGTCACTTGGGGTGTCATCCTCAGGCAAAGAAAAAGATTGAGGTTGTATCACGAGAAGGTTCACGCCACGCTTTCCATTCGGTTTCTTCGTCTCGATCTTTTCTAAGAGCCCCATGTCCTCGTAGCGATTCACGGAACGGATCACCGTTCTTCGGCTTACTCCGGCTCCTTCTGATATGGTCGCCACTTTTGCGAACGATACGCCTGGCACTACTAGGGAATGCCTCTGAATGAACTGAAGAACCTTGTAATTCCCTTCAGAAATCTCGCCTTTGTGCTGATCGAGGAAGAACTTTACGTGCTTGTCCAGTTCCTCCACGTTTTTGAACGACTGCCACGTTTTCCATTCTTTTTTAGCTATCATTCCTTCGCCTCATTTCACTCGTTTCAACTATAATCGAAAGGAGGGACGATTCCGGTGTCGTTTTTTATGAAAAAGTTTAGGGTAATTGTAACAGGAGCACTTTAAGTTCAGAAGGAGGAATACATTATGGGACAAGACATCAAAGGAAAAATTGCATACATCACAGGTGCCGGGAGCGGCATTGGAAAAGCTACGGCGCTTGAACTGGCCGAAGAAGGCGTACACGTAGGATTGATCGCACGGACAGAATCGAAACTACAGAAAGTGAAAGAAGAAGTAGAAATGCTTGGCGTCCGTGCTGAATATCAGGCCGTAGACCTCGCCAATCTCGAAGACACCGAGCGTGCGGTCGAAAACTTGAGAGAATCCCTCGGCAAAGCAGACATTCTCATCAACAATGCAGGCGTAGGTCTGCACGGGGACTTTCTCGATATCGACCCTGATGAATGGAAAAGGACGATTGAAATCAATCTGTTCGGCATGTATCACGTCACTCGATCCGTCCTTCCCGATATGATCGAGAAAAACAGTGGAGATATGATCAACATATCTTCGAGCAGCGGACTGAAAGGAACAGCGGGCTCCACCTCTTACAGCGCTTCGAAGTTTGCCGTCCAGGGAATGACAGAGGCCCTCATGCAGGAAGTACGCCCGCACAACATCCGCGTCTTCACGATGAACCCGAGCCTGGTCGCGACGGAACTTGCCTTCGGAGATAATCCGGAGAAAAACGATGTAGAGAAATACATGCAACCGGAAGACCTGGCCGAGTACATGGTCGCTCAACTCAAGCTCCACCCAAGAATCTTCATCAAACAGTCCCTTCAATGGGCGACCAACCCTTTTTAAAAGATAGGCAAAGAAGGAGAATGAAACATTTCTCCTTCTTTTTTCTTCCTGTCTCTACTGTGTTATTTTGGAAATAGTATTTTCAAAAACTACCAAAAGGAGACTTGATCTATGCTGGTAATGATCATGCTCGGCAGTATGTTTCTCGGCTATCTTATTCTGCAGACGGGTCCTTTCTGGGCAGGCATCATTTCGTTCGGTATCGTCGCCGGCTGCATATTTCGGGGCCTTTATCTTCTCGAGAAGATCTACAAAGAGTTGAAAGACGAAGAGGAAGCGTCTGATCCAGTTCCTCATTCTTTAGAAAACGAGCGCGTCTACAAAGAATACCTACGGCGAAAAGAAAATAACTGAATCATCCCTCTACATATCCGCCTTTCCGCAAAAAGAGAGCCCTTTTCGGCAGAAAAGAGCTCTCTTTGTCATTTATAAAATTTTGTATAGCGCGTAATCTTCTTCATGAAGCTCTCATAGGAAAAATCATCGCCAGCCTGGTGGTACCAGGTACGCACCGCTTCCGCGAGCCACAGCGGTACCTTCTTTCCTTCGATCAGATGATAATAATCCTGATACGCTCGCGTCAGGTATTCCCAGCGGCGGTCATCCCCATTTTTGATATATTCAGACACATCCAGGATCTTCGCGCGTCCGTCCTGGAGAAGCACATTTTTCAAATGGATATCTCGCGGATTGAGCCCTTTTCTCCGGACAAGATCTCTTGCTGCTTCCACATCTTTCACTACCTGTTCCGGAATCGGGATTCCCTGAAGCAGGCATTCGAGAAGCGTAGGCCCCTCTTCGTAACTGATGACGAGAAAGGTCTCTCCAGAACCGAAACAGACTGGGAAGTATTGCGATCCCCGTAGTCTTGCGTAAATCGACTCTTCGACGTTCAACTTCTCGCTTTTCTCTCTGGCATACACCTTGAATGCGTACTGAGGGGCGTCGTCTGCCTGAAATACGGCAGCATCTGTACCGACCCCGATACACCGGAGACCCTCAGGTACACCACTGATTCCCACCGGTTGATTATCCGGGTTTTCCCATACTTTCAAATCTAATAATAGCGGTATCGCCTGTTTCCATCCATCATCCATACACTAACTCCCTTCGCTTTCACGACCCTCTGGTTCCGGGCGCTCCACACGTTGTTCCAATACTTTTTTCAGTTTATCTTTATAGGATGCTTCCACAAGGATATAAAGAAAGTCACCAGCTTTGATTTCCGTTTCTCCATACGGGGTGATGACATGATTGTTGCGGATGATCGCACTTACATTGGCTCGATTCGGGAAAGAGATTTCATGCAATTTTTTCCCGACCACAGCCGATTCCCTGTTTGTCTGGAATTGAATCATCTCCGCCTGGGCTTTCCCCATGGAAATGAGCTCAATCGAGTGGTGAGGAACGTCCTTTTTCTTCCCGACGAGGTCCAACTTCGCAGCTACGTAGGAAATGGTCGATCCCTGGACGAGAGCCGAAGTAAGGACGATGAAGAAAACGATATTGAACATCAGTCGACTGGCATCAAGACCTTCGACAATCGGGAAAGTCGCAAGCACGATCGGTACTGCCCCTCTCAGACCTGCCCAGGAGATGAAAATTTTCTCTTTGATCGTGTAATTCATCTTGATGAGCGACAGAAACACAGCTGCCGGACGGGCGATCAGAATAAGGATGAAGGCAAGCAAGAACCCGTTACCCATAATCTCGGGCGTGAATAATTGCCCGGGAAATACGAGGAGCCCGAGGATGATGAACATGAGGATCTGCGCCATCCAGGCGAACCCTTCGTTGAATTGGAAAATCGAATAACGGTATGTCAGTTCGCTATTTCCGATTACGAGAGCCGCAACGTACACCGCAAGAAAGCCGCTACCTCCGAGAAAGGCCGTGATGCTGTAGGTGATGAGAGCAAAAGCGACAGAAAGGATCGGGTACAGCGCACTCGAATCGAGCCTGATATTATTGATGGAAAGAGAAGCCGTCTTCCCAAGGATGAGTCCTAACACCAGACCTAGCCCCATTTGCAGGAAAAATGTCGGAATCATCGACCAGATCGTCCCCTGCTCGGCCACAATCAGTTCTATCAAGGATAACGTCAGGAACACGGCCATCGGATCGTTCGTCCCGGATTCGGCCTCCAGGGTCGCTCCCATTTTCGCTTTGATGTTCCGCTCCTTCAGCGCGGCGAATACGGCCGCAGCATCGGTAGAACCGACAATCGCCCCGAGCAGCATGCCTTCAAGTAGAGAGAAATTGAATAGGTAATAGGCGCTTAAACCTATAAGGACCGAGGTGATGAGCACTCCGAATGTCGCGAGGGATAGCGAAGGCCCGGCTACGGATTTCACCGTCGCCCATTTTGTATGCAGCCCACCCTCGAACAGGATGATAACGAGCGCGAATACCCCGATGATCTGAGCAGTCTTTGCATCATCGAAGTAGACGAAACCGAGTCCGTCACTCCCAATCAGCATTCCGACCATAATGAAGAGGATCAGAGAGGGGATCCCCCAGCGGCTGGAGAACTTAGCGACGATGACGCCACTGAATAATAAAAATGCGGATAATAGTAGAAATCCGTTTGTACCGAACGCATCAAGAAACATGGATGATTGGAAGTCTCCTTTTCTTAGATTATGTAAATAGTAGTCACTATATTAAGGTTATAGGAAAAGAAAAAGGAAATCAAAAATTCGTTTCGTGAGCTTCATGAAGGGTTACATAAGAGGATGAAAGAATTGAAAGAGAAGGAGCGTAACCATGACAACATTTCTCATTATCATTACACTTGGATTCATAGCTGGTAATACGATTTACTTCTTCCGTCAGGACGTGGAAGAAAAAGGAGCCTTCGATCCACGTTTCTTCCTTAAGCTCCTGATGTCGATGACGGGCGTTCTGATCGGCTTCGCGTTCTTATATTATTTCCTGAATACGCAAGGGACGATTCTCGTCTTCACCCTTTCCGGAATGAAAGACGTGACGCCGACATTCTTGGACCTCCTCTACTTCAGTGGAGAAACACTTATCTCCGTCGGGTACGGGGATATGGTGCCAGTAGGGCCTACGCGGTTCTTCGCTATATTAGAAGCGATGATCGGGGTTTTGATGCCGACCGCGTTCTTTGTGAAAACAGTGACGGACAGAGAGAAGAAGGAGAGCGAAAAATAATAGTGCGACCCGAGAGAATCGGGCCGCACTTTTTTATCTCAAAAACACGTGGTTATCTATCACGACGGTCACTTCTTTGGACGCTAGATAAGCACTATACGCTTTATTCGGGTTGTAGAAATAGAGGGACTCGTTGTCATAGCCCTGATAGCCAAGGGCTTCTTCTACCGCTTGCTTGGATTCCGCTCCTGCCGGCTGATTGATTGTTCCGTTCAACACCGGGGAGAACTGTCGGCCGTCGTGCACGACATTATAGAGCGTGTCCGGGAAAATATCACTGGAGACACGGTTCAGCACGACAGTCGCTACGGCTACTTTCCCTGCATAGCTCTCCCCCTTTGCTTCCGCTTCTACGAGGCGTGCGAGAAGATCTTTTTCATAGCTATTAAGGGTCACCGGAACTTCTACCCGTTCTCCTATGGAAAGGTAGGAATTCCAGTCATTGTTCATCGCTTGAAGCTGGTGCGTATTCACCCCGTATTGGGAAGCGATCGTGTAATACGATTCCCCCGGTTGAACCACGTGCGTTTTATCAGCATGAGCCGTCATCGGTATCATCAACATCATCAGTAGACCAACAATACTACCTTTCTTCCACATAAAAAAATACCTCCCTGGCTGGTTTCAACGAATAAGCTATCACACAATCTCTCATTCGTGAACGAGCAATTTTTTCCATGAAATCATAGAAACTAAGGGAGGTTTAAGTATTGTAAGTTTTCAACCAAAGATCTTATCTATCAGAACATTAACAATGAACATAGCAAACAGAAGCGCTGATACATACACGAAGTTACTCATCCACTCCTTCTTCGTAAGCTGCCCCTTCCTATGTACTACAGGAATGAAGAAAACGAGAATCGCTCCGACATAAAAAAGGAACGAAGCATCGGTCAGAAGGACAATCACGAAGGTTGAGATTAGAAGCAGGGTCTCTTCTTTCCTCTCTCTATCCGTTAAAAATGACATTCAAATCCTCCTCAGGACGTCTGTTTCCTCATCTGTTCAAATGCTATATCCGGATCATCCGTCCCTGCCTGTTGGAGGTACTCTTCGTAACTCCCTTCGAACATAAGCTTCCCGTTATGCAGAAAAAAGATATGCGTATCCATATGCTTCAGTTCGTGAAGAATGTGCGTGGACATGACGACATACCTTTCTTCCGTTGCCAAATGATCGATTTTGCGGAGGATGTGATGCCTCGCTTCCGGATCAAGCCCGGACGTCGGTTCATCAAAAAGATACAGCCGACGGTTCAGGAGACAAACAGATGTAATCATGATCCAGCGTCTCTCTCCAACAGACATCAAGCCCGTCTTTTTGTTCCAGAGTCGGTGGACCCGCTCCTTTTCTTCATCCGTCAGCTCCAGATGAAGCGCCTGTTCCGGACTGTCGTATGGAGAATCGTCATCCGTGTTCAGAAACAGTCGGAATAGATCCTTCCCGCGAAGGGTATCCGGAAGGCCGAAGCCCTGCAACTGATAGCAGATCTCTTTCTGATCGAACATATCGTGAAATCCTTCCGGCCGCTTCATAGCTCCGGCAAGCATATCGAACAGAGTCGTCTTCCCTGCTCCGTTCGCACCGAGGACGACGTTGACCTTTCCCTGACGGAACGTGAGGGATAGCCCCTGAAATAGCGGAAGTTCATTTTTACTGTAGGAATACGTAACGTTTTGAAGATGCATGACGTTCCCCTTTCTACGACCGGTTCTTCACCGAGGTCAGACGGATATTTTTCATGAGAAACAACCCGAGCGCTACGTATAGCACAGCCGCCACTAGCAAGGGCCATACGGACACGGAGATTTCTACGGAAGATAGAAACTGATAAAAACCGATGGTACTGTCTCTCACGAATACGGCGGGATTCAGAATGGAATGAAGATTCTCAAGCATCGCATTTCCGGTATCGATTTGCGCGAAAAATATGAAGCCGAATATGATCAGCGAGAACAGAGGCGCAATGGCCGTTTCTTTCACGGGAAGAATCGGGACGATAAGCGAAAGGAAGAAGAGAGGAATACTCAGGAAGAGTGCCGTCATCATTCCGACTCCCAGCACCATCAGGAGATCCAGGCGGAACAGCAGCGACACGACAATCGTGAACACGATCATATTGACGACCATGAAGACATACTGCGCCATGATCTTCCCAAAAATGACCGGCTGATGGGATCCTGATAGGAAAGAGAACATTTTGAGGAACCCGTTATCCCTGTACACCAATAGCCCCATCCCTACACCGTTCAAAGACGTGATGAGAACCAGGTAGGCCCAGTAAGCAGCCAGAATAGATATGTAGTTATCCGGAGGACTCCCGAACCAGTCCATCGAATTGACAATCATGAAAAGAAGCGGCAGGACAAGCGTCCAGAAAAACGCAATCTTATTGGTAGCCGCCTCGATCGTGAATAGACGGAAATACTCGAATACCTTTTTCACATTACTCTCCTCTTTTCCTGAGGCTTCTAGGAAGACGTCACTTCGAATTCAGAAGCCAGCATGAACTCTTTTTCCGTATCCCGTTCCATCGCCATCGTCACGATGACCCGGTAGATCCCTTCCTCAAAAGCTGCTTCCAGTTCTTCGAGTAAGACTGCCGACTCAAAGCTTTCTCCCGGATTCACCTTCCGATCACGTTTCCGGAACGAAGGCTTGTCTTTGAAAGGGATCTCCTTCCATGTGCCGTCCACTTCTATCTCAATTTCGTATCCCATATCATAGAAAACCGGCTCTTCGCCGGCATTGATGATATAAAAGCGCACTCCCTGTTCCGAAGGACTGATTTCCGATTCTGCCTGAAACGTGACATCATTTTCGGTAGGAGGAAGAGAACCGTAGTCGCTCGTTGCAAACCCGGACTGACAACCTCCCAGAAGCAAGAGCGCTAATAGAAGGAAGTATCTCATACTTACCGCTCCTCTCTGTACCAGCGGATCGCTCTCTCTTCGGTTGTACGGATCCACTCTTCTTTTCCTGAAATGTAGGATTCCATGTCTTCCGGATAGGTTTCAGCAAGACTCCGTTTCAACGTTCCATAGGCGGAGGCGACATCCGGATGAGCTCTCAAGTACTCACGGAAAGCCAGATGTCTCTCAGCTGCAGGGCTGTCCAATTCAAACACATGGACATGATGCGTGCGGCGGTCGCCCCCTTTTCTGAAAAAACGACGCCCTTCGATTCCGTAAGCCCCCATCGCCTCGTAGCCGAGCTTCTGCATCCCTTCTGAATGCGTATCGACCTCGTCTATCTTCGGAACGACTGGCATGAGGTCGATGACAGGCTTTGCGGAGAGACCAGGCACCGATGTGCTTCCGATGTGATGAATATAGACGGGGATTTGATCAAGAGCTTCGTGAATTCTCAGGGCTTCTGATTCGAACTCCTCCGGCCACGTTTCCTTATACGTGACGACTTCCACTTGTCTCATATGTCCTCCTTCCTCCCATGTATCAGGGCTTACGAAATGATGCCTCTCTCACTGACGATTATGTACAGACATTCATTTTTCCGGACAATAAAAACCGCTTCCATAATTCTGTCAATTTTAAGCCTACAGGAAATATTTACAACATTCAACCTCCTGTCCATTCTTCAGCCAGGATGCTCATTTCATAGAGACTCCAGTATTTCTCCTCTATCTTCCGGTAATCCCGCAGCAGTCCCTCGATCTGGAACCCGGCTTTCTTATAGCATTGGATAGCCGGCTCGTTGAAATCGAAAACGCCGAGACTGACCCGGTGCAGCTCCAGCTCATCGAACGCTATTTTCAACACTTCCCGGATCATAGCGACGCACAAACCTCTTCCTTTAGCGTCGGTCTCTCCGATCAATACTTTTCCGATACGAGCGGCGCGATTCTCCCTGTCGATTCGTCCAAGCGAAATATGTCCGACGCGTTTATCCTTCTCCCACACGGTGTAAATAAGTGTTGTACTTTCCCTCTGATTCGCTCCGGATAGATATTCCTCCAGTTGTTCAAAAGTCAGGGGGTACGAGAAGTTCGGTCCTGCCCACTGCATCAGGAACTCAGGCGAATCGATCCATTGGATGAGTGTATCGAAATCTTCTTTTGTGAAGGGTTTTAGTGTAATCATATCTGCATCCTTTCCAAGGTTCAGCATCTGTAGTTATGCGGGTCTTTTCTCCCGTTGCAAAAAGAGGAAACGACCGTTTAAGATTTAAAGACAGGAGGTGTCCATATGTGGAGTTTGTTGTCGGCTCTCGTCGTCGTAGCTATCGTCTCGCTGCTACCGACGGAATCGAGAGGAATACGTGTGGGATTGATATTTACAGCTTTTTTCGGAGTACTATATGTAGCAGGGTTGATCGAGTCAGCGCCCTTCCTGCCGAACCTGATCCTGGCCATCTTCGGTATCATTATTTTTGTTATAAGTTTCGTACGGCAGAAGACGAGAGAATGATTTACTCTTCGTCTTCCTTCATCATCGCCACGTACGGAAACATAAGTACCGCAGGGAGAATGTAGCCGAATGCACTTTCAATAATAGCCGCAATGCGCGACCAGCCGAAGGGCGTCACGTCTCCGTATCCTACAGAGAAAAGCGTAATGACGCTGAAATACAGCGAAGTGCCGATACGTCCCGGCCACTCTGCCTGCTCGAGCTCCCGGTCTCGATAGTGATCGACGACCGGTCCGACTCCTGAGGCATCCAGCAGAATATAAATAAGCGCAAACATGACGATCACATTCGTGTAAAAGAGAAACAACGATACAAATAAACGCGTCATGCGATGGTAGCGGACTCGCCTTTCGTTCATCGAAATCAAACCCTTGTCCGTTTCTACCAGCTTATTTTCGCTATATTTCCTTTATTCCTTCCTTTTTCCCTCCCTACCATCTCATTCTATATTCAAAAGCCTTCTGCAACATAACCGACAGTAGTAGTAAGACGTTCCCCTTCCTTGTCATAACCGTTGACCTGCTGTACGGGTTCTTCACCGATCACATACCAATAACGGGTCTCACCGGATGAAACAATGGCCGCTTCTTTTCCTTCTCCAGTCCTAACTTCCATAATATCTCCATTGTTAATCGGACCTGCAGAAACGGTGAGATAGGAAGGATCGCCGAAAGGTTCATACTCTCCTTTTACTACCTTGGAAGCTCCGAAAACGAGTTCCTTACCCTTCCCTCCTCCGAAGCTTGAACGCCCGGTCTCTCTCCATGTCTTTTCCTCTTTTGTGAAGTGAGCGACACCATAAGCATCTTCTCTTTCAAAAAGAAGGAAGGCCTGTGTTTCCGTCCATTGTTCAGTGATGATTGTGGTACCGTCATCAAGGACGGGTGGAGTTATTTTCACCTTCTCCTCTTGGTCACAACCGCTTAAGAGGAAAAACAGTAATATTAGAGAAATCCATCTCATTTTTAATCGCTCAACTCTTTTTCCATGATGACGTTCGTTTCCCTGTATCCCGTCTTTTCATATAACTGTCTGGCTATATGATTATGACCGAAGACGTGAAGTCGGATCGTACGAAGTCCCAGGTCTTTGCCGAGACGATCGATTTCTGACATCGTCTCTTTTCCGTACCCTTTTCCACGTGCCGACTCGTCCAATTTGATGTCGTAGATCCAACCCTTCTCCTTGTCTACCACCGCAAGCCAGAACATCCCGATGACCGTCTCTCCCTCGGAGATGGAAAACAGGTGATGATTCTCTGTATGTACTCCATTCGGCAACAGGGAGCGGAACTCTTCATCCGCTTTCTCCGGAGCACCTTCTCCTTCCCAGTCCCCCGCCTTCACGTGTTCTTCGGCATATTCCGCTACCGCTCTCGTGCGATATGCCTCAAATTCTTCTACCGTCATTTCTCTGACGTCCATTCAATTCCCCTCCCTCAAAAGACTGCGCAAATCAGCCCATCCATAAATCCATTCATCGAGCACTTTGCCGCTGATATCGACTTTCATCCGGTCGATCCTTTTCGCCCCGAGCGCTTCGTAAAAGTGACGGAAGGGATTCTCCGAAAGAACGGCAACAACCATCGACGTCATTCCACGCTCCAGCAACTCCTGAACCACCGGAGTAACAAGCTTTCGACCTATGCCTTTCCGCTGGTCTTCTTTTCTTATGTAAATGGCGTATAGTTCGGCGTCGTAGTCGTCCAGTTCCTCCGAACGTTCGGGACCGCCGCTCGAGAATCCTACAATTTCACCTGAATCGTTCTCCGCGATGAACACCATCCCTTTTTCGATAATATAACGCCACTTCTCTTCCCGGTTCTCGTACGTCATTTCTTCCAGGTATGCTTCAGGTACAATCCCTTTGTACGTCGATTCCCACGTATCCACCTGAACTTTCGCAACTCCGTAAGCGTCCTCTGTAATCGCACGTCTGATCTGCATCGAATCTCCTCCTCTACAACAAAAATAGCACAGTTGTTACCAGATATGGGAGACCGAAAATACCTATATGCATACCGAGGCGTTTGTCTTTCGGATCATCTTCGCCTTGAGCCGTTACGCCTGACGACCTCGGCCCCACCCCAATCATCGTTCGTAACAATAGAGCGGACGCCACCAAGCAGATACCTCCCACAAGGCTGACGATCGTTTGGAACATACCCATATTTATAAACGCAATCAGAGAAATGACCGCGAGAGACCCGACTCCATAACTGAATGCGCGTTTCATTCCTTCACCTCCCTGGTGTATAGCTCCTGTGTTCGACAGATGCCCCGTTTTGATCTACGCGGACGCCCGCTCCTGTGACGCCGAAAAAGGTGATTGCTTCGACCGTAGCTTCTACAGGAACACCATTCACTTTCTCCATTTCATCGATCCGATACCCGAGGATAAGCATGCGTTCCAACGGGTTCTCAAGCGTCCCGGACGTCGAAGCGATGGCGTGGCGGAAGAAATTTTCCTCGCTTGCTGAAAAATCATCCACATCCATGCTTCTCAGTTTCGCAGGTACGATGGCAAGCGTGACCAGGAGGATTGCGACGATCGAACCTGCCATTACTTTTTTCCTCGTTCCTCGCTTCATTCTCTACCTTCCTTTACGAAATAAAGATACTCCCCTTCCGGAAGCTCTGCAGCCAGCACTCCTTCTTCCTCTGTGTTATAAAGGACGGTTCCTTCTTCTAGCACGGTGGAGGTGAGATTCTCCTCGAGGGATTCTCGAGCTGCCACTTTCTCTTTGATGGTACCAATCTCTACTTGCACCGCGGCTCCCTGTTCATAGATTCTTCTATATATTTCACCGTTCACCAGTACCAACCCTTCCACTCTAGCGCTTTCTTCCGCCGCTTCCATATCTCCCGAGGACTCGGCACTTTCCGAAGAAGATTCCGATGAACTGTAGTCTCCCTGTTGTTGTAGAGAAATCGACGTGATGATTCCTCCACCGATCAGGAGAAATAAAGCGGCAACGATCGCAATGAGTCCTCCATTCGGACGTCTGCGGACAGGCTTTTCCTTCCATGCTTTTCTGACACCACGAAGGGAACGTTCGCCGAGTTCGTCCGGTATATCGATTTTGTTCATTTCCCGCTGCATCCGCTTACTCATCGAACCCCTCCTTCCGAAGTGTTTTCAGCGCCCGGTAAAGAATGGATTTTGCTGTGCCGAGCGGAATATGTAAGATCTCTGCGATTTCGGGGAAGGTGTAGCCATAGTAATATTTCAAAAGGACGATCGATTTCTCATTCTCCCCGAGCTCATCGATAAGTTGATGAAGGGAGAATGTTTCAGGAATATCCGGTTCCTCTCCTTCAATGAAGGACTCATGTTCAGGGTCGAGCGTCACGAGGCGCTTTTCTTTCTTCAACGTGTTCAGAGCCGTATTGATTGTCATGCGGATCAGCCATGTTTTGAAGTAAGCGGGCGTTCTTAGCGTATCTATTTTTTTGAACGATTTATAAGCGACTTCCTGGACGATATCGAGCGCATCGTCCTTGTTCTTCATATAGACGAAAGCGGTCCGGTACAAATCATGTTCATACTGTTGGAACAGACGCAGAAAGGCTTCGTCATCTCCCTTCTGCGCTTTCTTCACAAGTCGTCGATTCACTGGCCATCACCTTCTTCATCTATTAGACACTCCTCCCACGTCTGTGGCTTAAATCATCGGAGTGCTTTCTCCAGATAATTTTTCAAGTTATACCCGTTATTCGTGTAAATGAGGTAACGTTCCTTCCCCGCTTCTATCACTATCCGATCCATATTGACCGTCGGATGACCGAAATAATAATCGATGCTGGCATCTCCGGCGTAGTCCTCCAAATCGAAGACACGCGTAATATCTTTTTTCAAAATATCCGCCTTCGAGAACATCCAGCGGATCCGAACCGTTGCTCCTTTGTCTTTCACTTTAACACTCATGCCTATCCCTCCTCCATTATTCCTACGATTTCCATAGCAGCTATGTTTCACTTCCCATCGAATTGATCGTAGCTATTCTGTTTTGTAAGACAGCTCACCGTTTGTATGCCATAATTAGCTTACCGTTTGATAAAACAGGCATCGAAAGGGAGGGGAAACCGTGACACCCAGACGTTTTTTGAAAATATCTCTGATTCTCGCTGTATTCGCAACCATCTTCTATTTCACCCATTTCCATTTCAACATCCGTCCTTCTGACATAAGAGACTTCGTTCTGTCCTTCGGCTGGTGGGGCCCATTCATCTTTCTCCTCATCTATACGATCGGACCTCTCATCTTCTTCCCTACCTCCGTCCTTTCTCTCGGAGCGGGGCTTGCCTTCGGGGTATGGCCGGGCGTCCTGTATATCATTGTCGGTGCTACCGGAGCTGCCACGACTGGCTACGTTCTTGCCAGGATCTTTGGCACGTCAGTCGTAAAGATGGACAACTTCTCCTGGTCCGAGAAATTATTCGATCAGATGAACAAACGGGGATTCCTCTATATATTCATTCTGCGCCTGATTCCGATTGTAAGTTTTGACCTGCTCAGTTACGCGGGAGGAATCGCGAAAGTCCAATTCAAGTCCTTTATTACCGCTACGGTGCTAGGGATGATTCCCGGCACGTTCGCCTACAGTTTCCTCGGATCGAGTATCGCCTCAGGGAACACGACTACCATCATCATAGCCGTTTTCGTATTCTTCACGCTTCTCGGAATTACGTATTACTTCAGAGAACCGGTCAAAAAGTGGCTAGGTCTTACCTCCGACTGAATGATGGAAAAAATGAAGGGTTTTCTATCAATATTTACCTTTGAAGCGAAGTATCTTTATTTAAAGGTAAATGTTACAGGAAAATTACAGAAATATTAAGTTTTGTATTTACGTAAAAAAATCCGTTATGTATAATAGAACTATACAGTCGTTACATAAGAAAGGTTCTTTTGGATAAGGGTGGGAGTTCTCCCTTTTTGCGGAACAACTCATCTGCACACACACGTTTATCCATCCGGGCCTTTCGGACTGTACAACCCTTCTGCCTGAGCAGGAGGATTTTTTATTTTCAAAGCTCTGTTACCGTTTAGTGTTGATATTACTATCAAAAAAGAACTTCCCCTTTTTATGGAAGTTCCTCTTCTTACATAGCGCCTCTCCAACTAAATCCCCTAGTCTGGAATATTCGAGTTCAAGTATATTTTGAACTGCCCCATTGCCGGACAGTATCATGGAGTTCTGTATTACCCTTTCAAATGTTCTTTAATGGGACGAACCCATTCCGGCAGCTCGTCACTTTCATAAGAAATGGAGTTATCATAAGCTTCTAAGACGACTTGTTACCTGCAAAATATACATGATAGTACAGAAAAAGGACAGTGCTCACTTAATTAAAGTTTGTTTATCAGCTTTAGGCGAGAAGACTCCCCGCTCAACGACGACGTAGGTGAGGGTAGTTCAATAGAGTTCCTTTTGTTTTTCTTTCTCTTTTTCTAATGCTCCGAGTTTATACTTATCGCTTGTGAATATCCCTACAATGAAAGTAGTTAGTCCAGCTAATAGTATAGAGATCCCAACAAGAGCACCAATCGCTCCTGCACCTATTCCGCCCCCTAGCACACTAAAAGACAGCAATAGTAAAACAGGAGAAATCAGAACTATGATAAGGCCTGCGATAATTCTGTTTTTTCTATAGTCCGGAATAAGTGCTATGGTAACAAAGCTGATCACTGCTCCTAGCACAAGTATTATCAGAAAACCAACAATCAAATCCATCGTATATGATCACTCCCTTATAAATATTCTTTTACTCTACGACGTTCACCTTCATTACCCGGGAAATAACCGCTCCAGCTTTGTTCTGCTGCTCTTCCTTCCGCCACACAGCCGTTATTTCTACGTACTTTTCTCCTTCGCCATTCAATTCAAAGGAACCATCCTGTACTGTTTCCGCCTCCATCGAAGACCCAGTGTATTCGTCCACCTCAAGAATATTGGCTTGGACTCCGGAAGGTTCAGGACCTGTCGTTTCTACAGTTATCGGAACACCTTCCTGTACCGTTACAGCTTCCATCCCCTCCGTCTGTTTCTGGAGACTCCTATTTTGCGTCATCACTTCACTGACGTTACACTCTTCAGATTCGAAACAAGCTACTCCCTCCTCTGACGCAATCGTTTCACTATTTTGTGAGAAGCTGATCG
Organism: Salimicrobium halophilum; assembly: GCF_900100295.1. Taxonomy (GTDB): domain Bacteria; phylum Bacillota; class Bacilli; order Bacillales; family Halobacillaceae; genus Salimicrobium; species Salimicrobium halophilum. Next base: position 230,768 of record NZ_FNEV01000002.1, on the reverse strand, counting down.
ATACATCCCCTTCTTCTACCACTTCGAGCTTTCCATCCCCTGAAAAACTGAACAGGTAGACGATCACTCCAAAAAAGAAAACCCCAACGAATACTGCGATATACTTCACGACTCTCCCTCTCCTTCAAACAGATGATGAAAAAGCCTTTCTCTGTCTTCGAAAAATTGACTCATCACCTGATAATGCTCTGTTTCTTCTACTTTCACTTTTTCCATGCCCTCCTCGGAAATCTGATAGATCGCCGCATGAGGATACGCCGTGAGGAGTGGCGAATGAGTTGAAATGAGGAACTGGGACCCATCTCGGACAAGCTCATCCATACGTGACAGCATCGATATCTGGCGAAGCGGTGACAGAGCAGCTTCCGGTTCATCAAGAATATAGAGACCTTCCCCACCGAACCGTTCCATGAACGCTGCGAAAAAGGACTCCCCATGAGACTGTTCATGTAGAGAAGTCCCACCATAGGAATCGATGATCCTTCCTCCTCCAGGGCCACGGTCGAGCTCCTCGATATGCGTAGCCACATTATAGAAAGTCTCCGCACGGAAAAAGAACGAATCTTGAGGTCTGTATGGTCCGCGTGCCACCCTTAGATACTCATGCAGATCCGAATGGGAATCGTAGGTGGAAAAGTTGAAATTTTTCGTGCCGCCTTCCGGATTGAATCCTAACGCAACTGCCACAGCTTCCAGGAACGTCGATTTTCCACTTCCATTTTCTCCGACGACGAACGTCACATTCGGGTGCATTTCCATCTCTTGAAAAGATTGAAAAAGGGGAAGATTCAAAGGGAAGTAGTGTCTCGCTGCTTCTGCTTTCTCTTTTAATGTAATTCTTTTTATGTATTGATTATCTTGCGTCCGTTTGCTCACACACTCTCCTCCAGATAGTTATCCAAGGTCTGTCGCAGATAAGCGAAGTCTTTTTCTTCCAAAGCATCTATTTCAATAGGGATGTCTTCCTGATTGTGGTTCTGTTTGATCACGAATTCCTCCTCCTGATGTTCCGTGTCCTTGACCATACTCAGTGGCACCTTTTTTCTCGGAAGCAAAAGCCCCCGATCAAGGAACAGCGTGGTATCTTCGATGATTGCATAGTCACGTTCCGGGCGTTTGAAATAGTTAACAGCCCTCGTTGTTTCCAAGATTACAAGAAACAACGTCACGCCAATGATGAACCAGGGCACCCTTAACCTACTCTCCATGTCCATCAGCAAATATACGTTTGTTCCGAGTGCTACAAGAGCAGCGAAAAGATGCCCTCTCGCTTTCTTGTTCCATTCCTTAGAGATTCTGTAAGGCAATCGAACCGTACCTTCGTTCACGTACACTCCTCCTTCCCCATGCATCTTTTTTGCACATGTCTCTTCTACGTTTCGCTCGGGAAAACGTTTCGATTAATCTTTTCTAACGTGATGAGGGTTATGGTGAAATAAGTTAATAAACACATTTTTCTAATCAATGGTTTCGTAGAAGTCATCCACAATCGGGAAAATGTCGGGTTCCGTGTGGTAATAATGGTCATTGACTTGAGTCATTCCAAATTGGAAGGTTTCTTTTTCGTTTTCGTAAAAGGTAACAGCGTAATTGAACCCATCTCGTGGTTCTTGGTTGTCCTCCGGTATAAATTCAATGTCTTTCATTTCATTCAGAAACGCTTCTACAGTGTTTTTATCTTCTATCATCTTTCTTTTCCCTGTATTCCCATCTGTGATGGCCACTTTGGAAACTTCATCTAAGTTACCATCGTAGAACCCCTTCAGTGTCTTTGTTTCCAAACCGCAACCGGCCATCAGCAGCATGAGGAAAACAGACAAAACTATAGTCGATCGTCTCAGAATAACGCCCCCTTATTACTTTCCCCTTTCATTATGAATGATAGCAACCAAAAATGGAAAACACCACCTGGTACGTGTACGTACGAGAGATTTAAAAATCGACCAAGGAGTGAGGAATTTGCTGAGAGTATACATAGTGTTTCTTTTAAGTTTCACATTAGTCGCTTGTGGAACCCAAACTACAAGTGAGAGTAACGATGTTTCTCTGGAAAGGCAGGAAGGAGTCATCGCGTTGAAAAAAGAAAACGAGGAAGGTTACGATCAAGTACTGCTTATTCCGGAAATTTCGGAAGAAGACATTGAACAGCAGTCCACGAGAGAAATCATAGAATTAGCTCAAAACAAAAACGGAGCCTATTATGCGATAGAGGACGAGAAAACGTTCAATGAAATCGAAGTAGGCGACACTGCCGTCATTTACTGGAATGGAAATCAATCAAGTTCTCATCCTCCCCAGTGTGGGGCAGAAAGACTGGAAATCATTGAATCCTTAGATGAGTGATGTATGATTCTAAGGAGGCTACGTTACAAAACGAATCCCTTTAGCGATAAATATTATAGCAAGCATTACAAAACTTGAACCTATAAGAATACCGAGCGTGCTATTCAGTTTAGCCTGCCTTCCATCGTCTTTGACCAGACCGATAATTCCAAGGATGATCCCTCCGAGGCTGGTTACCATAGTCATTCCGAAAATGGCGAAAGTAGGAAAGCGCGACGAGGAATAGAACGTGGCAAGCAGCGCCGCTAATAAGAAAGCAACGCCGGCTACAATGATTGATATGCTGCTGGATTTTCTTAACATGGTCCACACACCTCTTGGTATATATTTTCATGTACGTCCCTTGAATAGCTTTCACAGATGGTACAATGAACATACGCACATTTTCTCAATGCTTAATACATCCAGGAGGTGTCAGGATTTGGACTACAACCTCGTCATGATTTTGATCGTGTTTGTCGTTTGTTTCTTCATCAGTTCCACCATGAACATTTTATTGAAAACGACCTCAAAAAGAGACTGGCTTATGACCCTGCTGATAAGTATAGGTCTTTCTCTCATTATTGTTCCGATATTGACCGGTTAGCAAAGGAGGGATATCGATGAAAAAACGATTCGTTATTATATTATCGATAGTAGCGGGGCTGCTATTCGTCGGTTTCATAGCTGTACGATTGTTGACCTTACATACGTCTCAAGGGTATATAGTATCTGTGAGCGATGACAAAATCTTCGTAGCAGAGAACAAAGCAATAGTGGATTCTGATTCGATCACCGGATTTGAAAAAGTGACATACTATGATATGCCTTCATTCCAACAATCCGATGAATTTAACAAGGGAGAACACGTGAAAGTATACTGGAAAGATCCCGTCATTCAAACTGCACCTTCCCATATTGAAGATGTTTATCTGATCAGAAAAACTTCACATCCCTGATTTTCCCCTCACAAAAATCCCCACCGGGCTCTTACCGGCGGGGATTAATATCTTCTTTCTACAACTGTAAACGCCTTACTTCTTCTTCAGGTTGTTCGCTATCTGCAATAGCTGAAATCACACTCACCCCTGCGCCAGCCTCTCTTACCGCCTGAACATTCGATTCGTCTATGCCTCCGATCGCAACGACAGGCAACGGCACCTGTCCCTGAATCGCCTGAAGCCCTTGGATGCCGATCACTTCTTTCGCATCATCTTTAGAAGAAGTTTTGAACACAGGTCCGACACCAAGGTAATCAGCCAGATCCCACCGGCTTACACGTAACTCCTCTTCCGTCGATACAGACAACCCTATTTGGAGGTCGGGAAACACTTCGCGGACCTCCCTGATATCACGATCGTCCTGACCGACATGCACCCCATCCGCTTCCAACTGATAGACAAGTTCGATATCGTCATTCACGAAAAACGGAATACCATGATCCTTACAAATTCTGCGCAATCGATGACCCAGCTCTACTTTTTCCTCTCCGCTTTTCGCATTCGTTCCTTTTTCCCGGAACTGAAAGGCTGTAATACCGCCATGGATCGCTTGCTTAAGCACTTCCTCCGGGTTACCTCTGCAATTCTGGCTGCCCATGATAAAATAAGTGTGTAGATAGTCAGTCATCGTCTTTCCCCAGTTCATCCAGCAGGTGAGGAATGAATGTACCTGGGCCTACCGCTTTCTTCTCAGCACGTTCTGCAGCTTTGTTATAAAACTCGAGGGCAAACAGTGCTGCTTCTTTCTTATCTTTCTCTATAGCCATGCAGGCCGCCATCAGAGAACCAAGCAAGCATCCGGCACCAGTAATGGATCCAAGCAGGGGTGTTCCATGCGACGAGGTGGTGAATTCTTCGCCATTACTGATTACATCCCTCTTGCCAGTCACTACGACCATCGTCTGAATACGCTTCGCCGCTTCTACAGCAATTTCTTCAGCATCCCCCTCTTCCTCAGCATCGACACCTTTCACCTTCAAAGGAATATCAGCAAGTGCCGCTATTTCTCCGGCATTACCTTTTACGACTGAGACATCAACTTCCTGTACGATTCGTTGCACCGCCTGTTTCCTGAACGTTGTCGCACCCGCACCAACGGGATCCAGAAGTACAGGAACCCCTGCCTTATTCGCCGCCTGCCCCGCTTTGATCATCGTTTCTATATCCTCTTTTCGGATGGTTCCGATATTCAAAACAAGCGCACTCGCGACACTTGCGATCTCTTCGACTTCTTCCCTTTCCTTCGCCATCACCGGACTTCCTCCGAAGGCGAGAAGGCCATTCGCGGAAAAGTTCATCACCACTTCATTCGTGATGTGATGGACGAGCGGTCGTTCTTCCCTTAGTTGCGCTAGATTCATCGCACTCGCTCCCTTCTGTGAGCCCAATGATTGGTTGGTCCGCTCCCGGAACCGATGTCAAAAGAATGACGGATCGCTTCAGTGATGTAGCCCTTCGCATGTTCCACGGCAACCGGTAACGATCGCCCCATCGCCAGGTTGGCAGCAATCGCCGAGGCATACGTGCATCCGGTGCCATGTGTGTTCTCCGTAGAGATTCTATCTTCCCGGTACGTCCGCATGATTTCTCCATCATATAGGATGTCCACCGCTTCTCCGTTCAGATGGCCACCTTTCACCAGTGCACCCTTAGCTCCAAGGCTATCTACAAATTTCCGTGCAGCTTCTTCCATATCCTCTTCCGTTTTGATCTCCATATCGAGAAGCGTCTCAGCTTCCGGAATATTCGGAGTCACTACCGATGCATGAGGAAACAAGTCTTCAGAAAGAGCAGTCCGGGTCTCTTGTTCCATGAGTGGATGACCACTAGTGGAAACCATCACAGGATCACACACATAAGGCGCATGTTGACGTGCGATCCAGTTCCCCACGACCTCTGCTGCTTCTTTCGTCGCCACCATTCCGGTCTTGATGACATTTACCGGAAGGTCTTCTTCTATACTACTGAGCTGTGCTTCGATAAAGGGAACCGGGACGTGATGAACATCCTGGACGCCTGTCGTATTCTGCGCTGTAAGAGAAGTGAGCACAGACATGCCGTACACTTCCCACTCTTCAAATGTTTTGATATCTGCCTGGATGCCGGCTCCACCTCCGGAGTCGGATCCTGCGATGGTAAGTGCTGTGAACGGCTTCATTTTAATACCCCCTCCGCTACCGGCCAGTCTTCTTTCGTATAAGACATCTCCCAGAACGCATACTCCAGCTGACAGCTCTTCCGGAACGCTTCCTTCATAAGCTGACGATCCTCCAGAGATGCCGCTTCCGCTTCTTCATCCAGACGCTTCAACAGGTAATCGGTCGTTTCCGTGATGGAATCATTAGCGTAGAATTCGATCCACTCGTAAAAAGGATGATTCGTCTCAGGGGCGAATTCTTTCTTCAGCTCCCGGCCGATCTCCTGATACGTCCACGGGCATGGCAACATCGCTGCGATCGTTTTTCCGAGCAGCCCTTCCGTGGCGACACTTTTCATATGCGTGCGATAGTGATCAGCCGTCGGCGGCATCGGGAAGCCCTTCAACTCTTCATATGGCACCCCAATATAGTCGCACAGATTTCGGTGGGGATGAATTTCATCTCCGAGGACAAAAGCGATTTGTCCCTGGAAAAAGGCGATATCCTCACGTTTCTTCGATTGAGAGACCGCTGTTCCATACAGCTGCATGAACGTATTCAAATATTCATAGTCTGCTTTCACATAATGAGCGACTGCATCATCCTGCAATTCTCCTTCTCCCAAACCACGAACAAACGGATGGTTGAAAATCGCCTGGAAAATGTCGTCGTTTTCTCTTCTCAAATCTTCAGTAAATGTCATAAAAAATAGCCTCCTTGTTTTGAATACAGGAAGCCTCTCGGGTTCAGAGTGCTTCCCTTCGTCGGCATGACCCGCATCAGGTTCAAAGGGACTAAGGCAATGCCTTATCTCAGCGACAATCGCGCCCCCAGCAACGTTCTTATACATTTGTGACGATAGCTGTCTGTTTCAGTCGAATAGAAACCATCCAGCCGATCAAAGCTCCCGTGACAGTACTTACAACGAACGATGGTACAAAAGCGAATACGCCCGCTTCCGACCCCATCAAAAGATTCGCCATCGGCACGGATGCGAGTGATCCGAACAGACCGGTACCGATGATTTCTCCGGTAACCGCCCCACCGACACGCTTCGTGTAGTGATAGCTGAGCCCCGCAAACAGAGCACCAATCATCCCTCCCGGAAACGCGAGCAGCGTCCCGAGACCCAGAAGGTTCCTCAGCACACCGATCATAAACGCAATTGTCACTGCCGGTACTGGTCCAAGCGAAACGGCAGCAATCACATTTACGGCATGCTGGACGGGATAGGCTTTCGCTACACCTGCCGGGAACCAGAGCATTTGTGCTCCCAATGTGCCCAAAGCGGTCAGTACAGCCATCGTCGTGAGCATCTTCGTACGATTCATCTCTTTTCCCTCCTTTTCCTCTGATAGGAGGGGAAGCCAAAAAAACCGGATCCCTGATAGATGGGACCCGGTTTGTCAATGGTATGTTGACTACTTCCCCACGCTGGCATCACCCAGATCAGGTCCCAAGAGTCGGAAAGTCACGCTTTCCTCTCAGCCCGCTTGACGGGCACCCCTAGTAGTTAAGTTCACTATTCACTTGGACAAACCCAGTATAACAAAGTTTAGAAAATTATGCATCTTCTCGGAAGAAATTCTGATCAGCCCGCCTTCTGCAGGTGCTTTCTGATAGACGATACATTCTCATAATTCTGCCCGTAGTCCATCATCGTCCCCTTCATCCTCGGGCGGCTCGTCACGGCGACCCTGGTCGTAGTGGCGTCGATATCCTGTACCTGGAAGAGTACCTCATCTCCCCAGGATTTCCACGAAGCTCCTGTATGGACGAGAAGGATTCCGTCTCTTCTCCGCTCCTCCTGGATCTCCGCTTTTTTCAGTTGAAGTCCCGCTTCCCTGCATTGTTCGAAGGCTTCTTCGAACGAAAGAGGCAGATCCATCAGTTCTTCCTGAACCGTATCATGTCCTCCGTTGAACTGATTCAATCCGCCGAGCACCAAAGCCAGCAGGAGTGCGAAGACCAGCCCGGATAAAAGTGAACTCCCCACTTCCCCGCCGATCAGGTATAGCACTCCGGACATGGCAACGAACGAAAGTATAAATAAGTGTAGTATCTTTTTCATTCCATTCCCTCCTTACCGAATCGTTTTCTGTTCCTATGTAGATCATCACTTTCTACGTGTGAGATCTGAAATAGTTTCATAAATTTACAGAAAAGCCTACTTTGTCCCAAAAGAAAAACGGAGCTCCGTGCCCCGCTTCCCAGTCTTCACTCCTCCGGATACACCACCGTTCCATCTGTCTCTACAATCGGCATCGCGCCCCAGCGCCCCTGTTCATGTGTGACGAGGGATGGTTCATCGTTGTCATCCATTATATGAAAGACTTCCCATCCATTTGCCGCCAAATGATTACTGATCAGAAGTCTGTGACACCTAGAAGGATGCCTCTCCGCACAAAAGTAGGCGACCGTTTTTTCATTTCCCAGCACCTCGAGCTCTTTCGCGCCTTCCTTGAACTCCTCGGTAAGCGTGTAGTCGGCATAATTATGGAACGACTGGTTCTCCCACGCCCCGTTCACTTCCGGCTGTACGTGACCTGCTTTGTTACGACGTCCAGCGAGAAGCGGGTGATGCGAGTAGGAAATCCCTGCACCCGCTAGCCATTCCTTCATCGTCCCCTGATTGAAATGAGGGAATTTACGACTAGCCGGAAAGGCACGAACATCCGCCACCGCATCCACCTTCGCTTCTTTAAGCATCGTAAGGAAAAACTCCTTTGAGTGGGTAGAATGCCCGATACTATAAATGATGTTGGTCATTTCTCCGCCAGCTCTTTTTTCAGTGTATGAATCTCTTCTTCCAGCCGGGTGATCTTTTTCGCATTGATTTCCACAACTGCATAGACAATACCTATTACCAGTCCTAGAATAGACCCTCTCCATCCAAGTGTGATCAAGCCGATGAACCCTGCCATCAATATGTAAAAGAAAATCATTGGTCCTCCCCCTTCCTTCTATCCTACCTGTCCATTTTAACGCTGCCTCTTCAAAAACGAAAGTTCTATCTTTTCCACAATATGAAAACACAGCCTCCTGCCAAGGAGACTGTGTATCTATTCAGACGACAGACCGTTCATCCAGATCTCTCGTCTCTTCCAGAATCTTTTCTTTTTCATCGTCGGAAATTTTCACGATACTGAACCCGATCCAGGCGAAAATGATACTGATGATCGGTACGAACAGATTCAGTAAAGCATAAGGAGCATATTCGAACGCGTGAACACCAAGTGTCCCATAAATGAATACCCCGCACGTATTCCACGGAACAAATACGGAGGTCAGCGTTCCGCCGTCTTCTACTGCACGTGAAAGGTTACGCGAATCCAGGTTATGTTCCGTATAGGCTCTTGCGTACATACGCCCCGGAACCACCACGGATATGTACTGCTCCGAACACGTCAAGTTCGTTGCGAAACTGGAAACAATCGTCGTCGGGATAAGACCACGCGCTGTCTTCGTGACTTTCAGAATCTGATCGACGATCGCTTTCAGCATTCCGGTGTGTTCGAGGATTCCACCGAAAATCATCGCCACGATCGTCATGGAAATCGTGTACATCATCGAGGACAATCCGCCACGGTTGAACAGAGAGTCCACGACTTCATTCCCTGATTCAATACTGAACCCGGAATAGAGCGTGACTACGGCATCTCCGGCCGCACCACCCTGTACAAAAATCTGTGCCAGAAACCCGAGAATGATTCCGACGGCAAGCGCCGGGATTGCAGGTACCTTACGAATGACGAGTATAATGACTGCAAGCGGTACCAAAAGCAGCCACGGAGAAATCAGAAAGGAATCCTGCAAAGCGGCCATCGTCTTTTCGATATCCCCGGTGGAAGCATTTCCGTTTCCCGTATTACGTCCCATGATAAAATAAATGATCAATGCCAACGTAAAAGCCGGGACCGTCGTATAAAGCATATGCCGGATATGTACGAATAGATCCGTCCGTGTCAGGCCGGAAGCAAGGTTCGTGGTATCAGAGAGCGGTGACATCTTATCTCCGAAATACGCCCCTGAAATGATGGCACCAGCTACCATCGGAGCGGATATTCCCATACTGGCTCCAATCCCCATACCGGCGATCCCGATCGTGCCCATCGTCGACCAGGAGCTTCCGATCGATATAGCTACGATCGCGCAAATGACAGCGATAGCGACAAGAAAAAGCGACGGGGAAATCAGTTGCAGTCCGTAATAGATCATTGTGCCGACAACTCCGCCACCAATCCACGATCCGATCGTCAACCCGACGAGTGAAATGATCACGATGGCAGGCAGAGCCAGATTGATGCCTTTGTACATCCCTGTTTCAATATCTTCCCACGTGTAGCCGCTCCACCAGGCTACCAACCCGGCGACGAGAGCTCCGAACAGCAAAGGAATATGAGGAGCTCCTTCGGCAACTACAATCGTATACAACATCGCAAGAATCATAAGCGTCAGAGGAATCATAGCTTTCCAGAACGTCATCGTCTTATTCATAAGGATCCTCCTCTTGTTTAATTATTCCGTTTTCCATACAATACTTTCCCATCCGCGTAATCATAGCCGATGTAATTTTCTTTCAGCAGTTCTTTTTGTTGATCGATATCATTGACGGGTACGGAAATGATTTCTTCTGCATCTAAATGGATGGTTTCATTCATCGGCAGATACATGATATAGCGCAACTTGCCGGCGTATTTCTCCTTCAGATCCGCGATGACCATCCCGTGGTGGAATTTATCCCGAAGGCTCGCTTCATTGCCAGGGTGAACCGTGCATAACACGTGCACAAGATCAGGTCTTGCTTCGCTGAATTCCTGCATGATCGTCTCTCCCATTTTCTTCTGCAGGCCATTCCCCTGATAATCCGGGTCGACGCAAGATATTTCCTGGTGAGCGACTTTCGTAGTATCAAGATCAAGGTCCTTCCCGAGGTTTTCCGGGTCATCCGCTTCCGGATACATCATCGCCCGGAAGGCGATCAGTTCTTCTTCCGCGTAAACACCCAGAACCATGCCTCCCTCTCCGAGAACAAAAGTGAGCTCCTCATCGGTCAGTGCCTGCAGCAACTCTTTCTGCTGCAGTTTCTCCTTCACTTTTTCCTGAAGACTTCTGATTTCAGAAATATGAGGCAAACCCAGAAGAGAAAAAGTGACTTTTTCCTTTTCCTGACTTGGCTGATGCCGCACCGTTTCCTCTCTAAGCGTTTTCGTCACGCGTGAAAACCTCCTTCCGTTCAGTAAGGGATTCCACAAAGTCGACATCCACTTCATACCCGATCCCCGGTTTATCAGGAACCTGAATGACTCCATTTTCCATCGTAACTTCCGGCGTGATGATATCCTTCGTCCAGTAATGAGAGGAAGGTGCCGTATCGCCTGGATACGTAAATTGGGAAAGGGTGGAAAGCGCCACATTATGCGCACGACCTATCCCGGTCTCGAGCATTCCTCCACACCACATAGGCACATTATTTTCCCGGCAGAACTCGTGGATCTTGAGCGTCTCCGTCAGTCCACCTACGCGCCCGACTTTCAAGTTGACGATCTGACAGCTGCCGAACTGGACAGCTTTTCGCACATCTTCGTATGTATGGAGACTTTCATCCAGACAGATCGGAGTCTCAAGAAGCCGTTGAAGCACAGCGTGATCGATGATGTCATCATGAGCGAGCGGCTGTTCTATCATCGTCAGGTTGAACGCATCGAGCTTCTTCAAATGCTTCACATCCTGAAGCGTGTAGGCACAATTCGCATCGGCCATCAGCTCGATATCCGGGAATTTCTCACGGATGGCAGTAAGCACATCCACATCCCATCCCGGCATGATTTTCACTTTAATCCTTTTGTAGCCCTTCTCCACATGACTTTCTATTTTCCCGATCAGCTCCTCCATCGTCTCGGTAATTCCGACACTCACTCCTACGTGAATCTGACTGTATTCTCCACCAAGAGCCTCTTTCAGAGTGATTCCTTGTTCTTTTGCGTACAGATCCCACACTGCCTGTTCCACCGCAGCTTTTGCATTGAAATTCCCCCTCACCGCTTCAAAACGCTTCGCCACTTCTGAAGGATGAGTGACAGGGACTTCCCACAACTTCGGTAGTAAAAACTCTTTCATAATCGGCCAGTTCGTATGTACCGTTTCTTCGTTATAGATCGGTTCGTTGATTGCCACCGATTCCGCCCAGCCGGACTGTCCATCCTCTGATTGAACCTCTACGAGAATAACGTCTTTGTGCTGTTCCGTCCCCACGCTTGTCGTAAATGGATGTTTAAGGTCCATCTTCATCTGCCGTACAACTACTTTGCTGATATTCACATACCTTCATCCTTCCTCAATTCTGAAGTTTATCCTTCATATAAATAAAATACTACAGGATACCCTTCTTTACAACGGATGAATTGGGAATTTTCTAAAAGTTGAAACGATGTTACTGAAACGAGTTAAGAGAAAATACCCACCTATCCGCATTGGGCGCACAAAAAAAGCATTGAATCGCATCCAATGCTCTCTTCGTTATCCTTTTAAAAATTGACGTCGGCCAATTGTTTCATATCGTCCAGCAGTATTTCATGCGTATCCGTCGTCATCATTATTCCTGAATCTTTCTTAGTTCCTTCAACCAGAAACGTTCCATCCTCTAATACAACGATGCTGTAGACAGGCGTCTCACTGGTACTATAACTTCTGAACGTATAATAAGACGAAGCAGCCGTCTTTTTCCCTTCAGCTTCTTCGCCGGTAATCGTCTTCGCTCCAAGCCCTTCCCCTTTCTGCAGGATCTCAGCAATGGTATCTGGATCCGTAACTGTTTTCGCACGTGAGGAGGATGTTTCTCCGTTTACAACTTTCTGGACGACGAGGCTCTCCATATCGCCTTTCTTTTCGAAGGATTTCGTGAACTCACTGCTGCAACCGCTCAAAAATAGTATAGATATAAGTAATGCTGTTATGTACGTCTTCATTCTTCTCCTCCATCTTATGATTTCTTCTGTGCATGATTCCCTCACCTAGTGCATACCCTTTCGCTAGGAAAGAAACACGACTTGCACGTATAATGAAAAGAAAAAATGAGGTGGAGTTATGAAGATTTCCGTTTTATATGGAAGCACCCGGGACTACGGGAATACCGAGCAATTGACGGAGCGCGTCTTTGACGGCATCGATGTGAATAAAATTTATCTGAATCAGTATTTCTTCAAGGATATCATCGATCAGCGTCATGATCCGGAAGGGTTCGATGAAGTGGATGATGATTATGATGACATCATTTCGTCCATCATCGATTCGGACATTCTCGTATTCGCGACTCCGCTCTATTGGTACGGAATGACCGGAGTCATGAAGCGATTCATCGACCGGTTCAGCCAGACGGCCAGGGATGAGAAGTTCCCCGACTTCAAGGAGCGATTGAAAGAGATGCAAGTATACGTCATCATCGTCGGCGGAGATTCTCCACGCAAAAAAGCCCTTCCGTGCGTCCAGCAGTTCGGTTATATCTGCGATTTCTTCGGCATGGAATTCAAGGATGCTCTGATCGGCGAGGCCCGGAAACCGGGAACTATTCAAAAAGATGCTATGGCACTCGCCAATGCGGATAATTGGAACCGTCACTTCAAAAATCTATGACTACCACACAGAAACCATCCATGGATGGTTTCTGCTTTTTTATTTTGGTCATCCCCACTTCAGTTACGTTTTTCTCCATCTTCGTGATACAAAAAAATTTGAAAACTTATGAATGCAACAAAAGCTAGAACGACGCTTACATACATCATCACAACTGGAAATGGAAGCAGACTTCTGAGGAACAGGGAAACACTAATAGTCGTCAAGGCAAGAATCCATCCACTGCTTAGACTGAGAATGAAACGGCTCCATTTAGAGAAACCGGTCATTCTTGTGATCTTCGCAAAATAAACAGATATGATAAGCATCCCTGCTATTGTCATAATCAGTAATTTGTCTATCAGCACAACCTACTCCTCCCCTCTAGGAAGCAGAGGATTTCAAACCTTCTACCGCTTCCCACTCCAGTAATTTCTCATGCACTTCATCCCCTGATGTAAACAGTACTTTCAGTCTTCTGTTTTCATTTTCCCTTACATTATTCAATTTGAGTTGCATAATAAGGGTTTGCTCTTCAGTTAGTTCGTATCCGTCAACTCTTTGCTTTTCTCCTATATCATCCCGCCTGTAAACTCCTGATTGCTTCGTATCCGCTGCGACATAAAAGGAAGCCGAGATTCCCTGTGACGAATTCACCGGTTCGCCCTCTTCATCAACGATACTAATGTCTACCAGTTCCGCCTCTTCCGGCCCTTTCCATTTGAAAGGTGATATTATATAGTAGTTCTGACCATCAGCAAGCCCTTCGCTCGAAATGGAGAGTTGATCAATAGATACCATCGCTTCTTCGTTCGTTTGACAACCAGCGATAAGAATTCCACTCAGCATCAAAAAAAGGAAAGATATTCTCATCATATTCTCCCTCCCTGTTTGAACCACCTTCGTAAACGTTCGATGAACAGATGAGAACCGATGAACGATACAAGAACCATGAGAGGCATGACGAATATGACGCCTAAAAGATTCGTCTTATAATTGAGAGGTACAAACAGATTCCACGCGTACGCCATCACCTGCCACAGCAAGAAAAAAATTATGATGGCTACCCCGAACCGTAGCAACCGTTCCATCATTCCTTTGCCTCTGCTTCGAGCTCTCTGATGAGCTCCATGTGTGCTTCTCCTTCGGTGATTTCATAATTGCTGATATAATCATCACTTATGTACACAGAGTTATATTCTTGGGTAGTATCTCCGTTATCTACAGGTTTTTCTATACGGAACCGGAGTCTATACTCGTATTCATCATTGCTCAACGTTTCTACTCTTTTGCCTTTGATCGGTCCGAGGATCGAAAGCACTTCTTCCATAGCGTCCTGGTCGGTCACATCGAAAGATTCCTCATTCTCCATATTCGTAATCTCCAATCGATCCACCGTATGTTCCTCAGAATAGATCGAATCAAAGTCTTCTTGGACTATCATGTATGTTTCGTTGTGCCATACATACCAACCCACTCCAGCTACAAAAAGGATGGCAAGCGTCACCGCCCATTTCTTACTTATATATATTTGGAGAGTAAACACCAGAATTCCTACTAAGAATACGATTAAATATTGTAAAATGACCAATTCATCCCTCCTTCAAAGCACTTCTGCCGTAGTACCGACACGTTCTTTCATTTCCTGTTTCAGCCTCTGCACATCCTGTGAAGTAATATTATCTAAATCAATCAACGTTTCTTTGCTGTTATGTTGTTCGAAGGCAAGCGATTTCTCTCTTTCCACGTCATTGATCAACCCATCTGCTTTCGCTTTCTGATCCACGACAAGGACTTCTTCTCTTTCCACCAGCTTTCTGATTTGCTGCAGAGGAATTTCTTTCTTACTCTGGAACGGCCCTCTGTCTATGAGGACTCCCTGATCATCAACGACGACATAATCTTTCTCAGGTCTCGTGAAATAGTGCACGGCTCTTGTCACTCCGATGATGGTAAATACAACAGTTACCGTCTGAACGAAGCCGATCAACAAAGGACCGGTATCCATCGACGTCATCGTAAGGATATTCGAGCCAATGACAACCGCTACATTCCCGAGGGATTTGAACCCTTTTTTTCTCCACTTGCTTGTATCTTTATATTTATAGTTCAATAGACTCCCCCCTGTTTTCTTTACGGACGAAGCCTTGATGAGGTTTCATCAAACCATCTCTTTCAAATCAGTAATTCTTTCGATCTCTTTCTCGAACGATTCCGCCTGTCCAAAACCGTAGGAAGCATAATAGAAAGGAATACCAGCATGACGTGCCGCTTTCTCATCTCCTGACGTATCCCCTATATAAACAGGCTTCTTCAATCCGTTCCGTTCCATCACGAGTTTGATATTCTCTCCTTTTGGTAGTCCTGTACGCCCCGGATTTTCATAGTCGTTGAAATAATTCTCCAGTCCATGAGCTTCATAGAACGCCTCGATGTAGCCGTCCTGGCAGTTACTTACGATAAAGAGAGGGTATTTTTTCTCGAGATGCTGCAACGTTTCTTCAAGTCCAGGGTAAAGTCTCGCTCCCTGTTTTCTTATCACCTCTGTTTCTGCATCAAAGCAGGCATTGATGATTTTTTCGCGCTCTTCTTTCTCAAGATGGGAAAATAGTTTCTCACCGATCCCCTCGATTTGCAGTCCCATAATCCCTTCCAGGTCTTTTCTAGTTAACTCCTCTTCTTCCGGTCGGTAAGATAGGATCGTCTCGTTCCATGCGTCCTTCACCGTATCAATCGGGTCCCACAATGTTCCATCTAAATCGAAAATAATACTATCCATCTGCAATCTCCTCTTTTCTGCATAAGTTGTCTTTAAGAAAGCATAGCAAAATTCTGACTTTCATACTATCCTTTAAAAAACTCAATACCACTTAATTTGGTGTCCGTAAAAATACAGGTCTTCCAAATAATTGGAAGACCTGTTCAGCATGATGATATTATTCACCTAAACTCGCTCATTAACTCTATCAATATGTATTACTGAATACTTTTTCCTCCGCAATTAAATGGCCACCCTCTGATACTGCCTTAAAATGATAGGGGCCGCATTCATCGTCGTCATGAACTTCTAAAAAATAGCGCACATTGCTTGTTCCACTTGATTTTAAATCCAGTACTTTATAAGATTCTTCATTAATCGACAGTTTAATTTTCTCTACAATTTGATTAGAAGCCGCTCCATAATAATAACATTTTTGAGAACCTGGAGAACTTTCAACGTTCCAATATATGCCGGCTTCAAAAGGTTCACGTTTTGCTTCCTCTCTATTATCAACACTATTCACTTCCCAAGTACCCAGGACGTTCTGTTCAAGAAATCCCAATTTGATTTCTTGCTGATGATTATAATACAAAGAAAACCATCCCCCACCTATTTTCTCTATAGTTAACACATTAATAGCCCCTGCCTGTTTACTGTTAGTAATATCTTTTGCTACTGGTGGCTGATTGTGCTGATAAAAGATGAATAGAACAGATAATAGAAGAAACACACTGATTAATACTGCAATTTTCTTGATAAGAAACCACTCCAAACAGACTTTCCTCTGTTAATTACTTGTCACCTGCCACCTTAAAACTTCAAGAAGAGCCATCCAAGCTCGATATCGTCTCTGTAGTTTCTATTACACTCTCTGGTACTGCGGAATCTTTATCTTCTTCCAATAGATGACCTTTGTTTAACGATACCTTTCCGTCTCCCGCATATACGTCAGAAAAAATATAAGCCTTTTTGGCAGGATCAAGCTCAGCTTGCTTACCTTTCTTCCCAATCAGAAAGGTATAGTCTTTTCCCTTGGCAGTTGTCATTTCACCAGCACCCCAGGCAGTATTGTGCAGAGACAAAGTAGCTGTGAGTTTTACGATGGAATACTCTTTCTTAGCAGCCTTCATTCCAAATAAACTATACTGATCATTGCCGGAGCGAACCAGAAAAACTTCTTCTTTATCGGTCGTATCGATTCGTTCCACGTCACTCCTTGGATTTTCATCGAGGAAATGATGAATCGCTTCTTTTTCGGTAGGAAATGTTTCATCCTCTATGACATCTGTTTCTCCCTTCTGACAACTGACTAACACTGAGATAGTAAGAACAGCTAAAATAACATACTTGAGTCTCAACCTTATCCCTCCTCAATATACGCGCGTAAGGTACTAGTCGAAGGACTCTGCCACATTGATCAGCATGTCTTTACCAATATCGGTATTCGTACTCAGCTCATAACTTACTCCTTGCGCTTTCCAAGCAAGAATTTTGGCCCCCTGATCATTTTCCATGAACATACCTTCATTCCCATTTACATCAACTTCTTCTGTTTCATCAGGTAAGGTCCAAGTAACATCAGAATTCGTTACCTCTAAGGAGATATGCTTCTCGTTCTCCCCTATGTAATCGACGGCAAACAAAGGTTGGCTAAGAGAAGGCCTGCTTACATCTACATTCGCAATTTCGAAGGGCATTTCAGAAGGAAGCTCATAATCAAATTCAATTCCTTCTAAGTTTTGAGTAACATCCTCTCTGCTCACTTCATACATGTTATCATTTGCACCTGCAGAACATCCGTACAGAAAAAGTAGTATTACATGAAGGACAATGACTATCGATTTCGCTTTCATATTCTTAAGCCCCCTAAAAAATATGACACAATTCGCCTATGACTAAATTCTATACTCAGCGGGAATTTTCCTTTCAGCTATATTCATTACCCTCGATCAAAAAGGGCCACCTGCTCGCCCCGCACCTTTTTTGTCTTCGGCATCTTTCTCTATTTTTTGTCTTCTCCCTGAGACATTTCATTAATGTTCTCTCTCATTTGCTCGATTTGCTTTTTTACATTCACCAATAATGCGATGACAATCAGGAACAGAATCGGAATAACTACAAACAAAAACAGTGCTACCAATTGCTCTGCAATAATATTACTGATATTGACCCTCCTAAAGTACTGTTACCTGTAGATATCTCATTATAAAAAAATAAGGACACTATTCCAGACCCTCATTTATTCTATAGATTTTAATTTCAAAATTAATTAGCACCATCTGTTTTTCTTTCCCAAGTCACCTCAAACAACCATTTGTAAAATGTCGTTAAGAAAGATAACCCAACTATACCTACAGGGTTAAATGATGAGAAGACTATCTGCCATAATGAAAGACCTACTATCATAAATAGAAAAAACTTTAAATAACCAAGTATCTTAACCACCTCCGTAACTTTCGATACACCAAAACAAAACATAACTCATGAATCTGGAGAGATGGTTATTTATTCAACGCCTCTCTAAATTTCTCCCCTTGACTAGATTTCACCTGAAGAATAAGGGAAAAATTACAAACGCTGCTATCACCAAAATGATGAGCACCCCTGTTCCTTTCCAACCCATTCCACCAACTAAATCAACAAGGCTGCCATGATGCGCTCTATGTGAGGAATCGTTCAAATTTCCAGTAGGGTTTCCTTTCACTTCTTCTTGTCTCAATCTTTCTCTTCGTTTTTCAGGAGTTTCTTTTTCATCTCCCATATAATCCCTCCGTAATTCATTTATCTTATTTCATATACGATACCAATCCGATTCAGTTTCAAAAGTATAAGACGTAGCTGGTACTTTCATAGCCTGATAAAGATCGCATTAAAAGAAATTCATATCGTTGAAAAAATCTCCTCTTCCATATGTTAACATTTTCTTAAAAGGAGGTCGCTTGCATGGGCATTGTTATTTTTCTAATATTACTTCTTGTAGCCGTACTTGTTCACATGAGTCAGAAACGTAAGGAGCTTGAAAGAAGAGTAGAAGAGCTTGAGAAATTGAATGGTATTGAACACTATGAGCAAGACACAGTAGGTCCTATTGATAAAGGGGAGTAAGGCTACCCATTGAGTTCCTTCAAAATTTTTATACTATTGTTACCTGAAGGAGTATGAATAAGGATTAACTTTTATTAAAAAGTGGAACACCTTATTTAGAGGTGAGAATCATTGAAAATATATAAGATAGAAAGAACCCAGCAGCTTCCTATTACCATAAGTGAGGCATGGTCGTTCTTTTCAAGTGCAGAGAACTTATCCAGAATCACTCCACCATGGATGAAGTTTGAAGTTACCGGAGAGCTCCCTGACCGCATGTATCCCGGGATGATTGCGACTTATCGCTTGCAGCCGGTGCTTGGGATTACATTAAGTTGGATGACGGAAATCACTCACATGGAGGAGAACAGGTTCTTTGTTGATGAACAGCGCCATGGACCATACCGATTCTGGCATCATCAGCATCATTTTAAAGAAGTGGAAAACGGCGTAGAGATGACGGATATTGTCCATTACGCACTCCCCTACGCTATTTTCGGGAAATTAGCACATAAGATAAATATCAGTAAGAAGCTGAATGAAATTTTCAGGTATAGGCATGAGAAGGTTGAGGAAATATTTAAGCAGCGAAAATAAAAAGAAGGCCTTTTCTTTTAGAGTGAAGTGATCGCAACTTATTCTAAGAGGAGAGGCTTTTCACTTATAGACATCAGTCCGCTCTCCGTAGAATTGGAAATGTAAAGTACAATAAGATCACACTAAATATTAATGGAAAAGAACTCCACACCATCAAAGTTTGAATGTTTACTCCCATTCCCAAGAAAATAGAAGTAACTGCATAGGAAAGTGGAATCAACCCTAACGATCCAGTACGAATCAGACTCATTACACGCCCTACTTTCTCTTCACTGGCATACGATTGTACCAATGAAATCAAAGGAATATTCACTCCAGGATTCAGCATACCGATGAAAATAATAATACTAACCGCAACTACTACAGAAGTCACTTGACTGAAAACAAACATCCCCACTCCTTGAAGAGCAATGAGGTACAGGGCATAAGCCCCTCTCTTACGTTGAATGTTCATAACTCCTATAAGCACTGAACCCAATACCATCCCAAAGGTAAATCCACCTTGCACAAAACTAAAGTCCACAGAGTTTCCATTGAGCACTCCTTCTACAAAGATAGGTAACCCCATCAATAAAGGCCCTGAAATAAAGAAGTTAACAATAATTGTAATGATAAGCAAAGCCCTTAACAAAGAAGAATTCCATGTGTATGTTAATCCTTCTGTTAACTGGATTTTAAAAGATTGCCGATTAGTATGATTTTGATTGTTTCGATCAATGTCTCTGGTTTTTATGAATAAAACACCGATGCCGGACAGGATTAAAAATAAACCAATCAAAGATAAAACGGCACTGTAGCTAAAAATACTGATTAAAATACCTGCGAGTAAAGGACCACTGAATAATGCAATCTGGATAGCCCCCTGGAGTAAAGAGTTTGCTCTTGTTAGTTGATGATTTTCAACGACTTTCGGGACCAATGCATCCCGGGATGGCTCAAATAATCCTCCACATGCTCCAAAGAAAGTTGCATTAATAGCGAGCACCCATATAGGCACTTCTTTTAGTAAAACGAAAAGTACCGCAAGTATAATGACCAGGATGGCTAACGATAAATCGGAATAGGACATGATTTTCGTTTGTCTGCTTCTATCTGCAACCACCCCTCCTATGACCATAGAAACCATCCGCATGGTCGTTAAACAAACTAATACTATACCAAGAGAGGCTTCCATACCGAGATTTTCTACTACATACCATGATTGTATGAACATAAACATGGAAAGACTTAAGCTTGAAACGACAGTTGTAAACCATAGCAACATAAACGACTTAGATTTTGATAAAGGAAGCGTTTCTCCTCTTTCCGATTGCTTTATAAGTATCATCTGACCTCTCCTTTAATAATCATTTTTACACGGTTAAATTTATCTTACCGTTAGTTCAAAAAAAGAGAGAACTTTTAAGATTCTCCTTTTTTCTTTTCATACTGGCCTTCTTCTATTTGTAGGCCGAGGATATGGAAATAATAGAGTTTAGAGTCTGAGGAAGGTTCCGGTCTTTGTATTTCTGCAAGTTCCTCCATTAATGTTGAGAACTTTTGCTGCCAGGCTAAGAAATCTTCTTCTTTTGCATGAATCTCATATGCACTGGATCGGTACTTCCACATAGCTGGATCCTTAGAACCTGACTCGTCTTGTAGAGACTCTTCGGGTGCAGCGAGGATTCGTCTTTTTGATTGTTCCAACATACTGACCATCATGTGTCTAACAGTTTCTGTCATATCAGAATAAGGAATAAGGGACTGATCAGGTACGAAACCACCAGCAACAGCTTGATAAAATTTTTGTACAATACCGTTTTTCTCTTCTTTATGAACGATTTCTACTAATTCATTCTTCTCTAATTCTTTCAAGTGGTAGTGAATACGAGCTCTTGATAGATTAAATAACTCGGAAAGTTGTTGCCCGGTTTTAGGTTTTTCCATTAGGCGTAGTAGTAATTCGGATCGAAATGGATCAGCTAATGCTTTTAGCTGTTCATGGGTGGTCAATAACTTTATATCCTTCATTTATTCCGTTCACTCCATTTACTCGGTAAAATTATTTTAACAATAGTATGGAGGAAGCCCTTATTATTGTCAATTGTCTTCATTAAATTGAAAAAAGCAACTACTCTTCGCTAATTAACCGCCACCTATGACGGTAGAGTTAATTTTGAGATATTGAAGCAGGGTTTTAACTAACACACTCGCCAGTTTAGGTTTTTCTCCTTACAAACTATCCTTTTTACGAAATAATCGCGTTATGCGAGACTCTGTTTCTTATTCCTATTCTTTCTCCAAACAATTGCTAAATAAATGAAAATGCTTGTAATCATAAGACAAAAGCTCACATTTTGAGCAATACCAATAAGATTGCTCCAACTTCTTGCACCATTTACAAACAATTGTAAGGTTATCCCCAAAACCAAGAATAATAAAACAAAACGATTCTTCTTAAATAGATACCCCAACGCTCCTCCTACAAGACCACCGGCAGTTGAGACTCCGTACCATTCTGCGTAGAATTTTATTTGATCTTTAAATGATGTCGCTACAGGTATAACCCCCTCGTAAAAGAAGCTTTCATAAATGTAGTCAAACAAGAAATAAAAAGTGATTGCAATGATTGTATAAAAGGCACCAAAAAATAATGCTTCCTTAATATTCCTCCCAAATTTATAACCAATAATCATAGCAATTATAAACCAGACTGGTAAGGAGTTTATCATTACCGCTAAATACGTAATTACGATTTCAAGAACCATTAATTCCTCACCCGTACTTGGAATGTGGTCGGAAATTACAGAAAAAATTCCAACTACCATCCCAATGGAAAGCGAGAAGATGATAAACCTTTTCCAATGATTTTTAAACTCTTGATCGTTCTTCAAAAATATAGCCCCCTTATTCCACTAAACTGCTCCTTTACTTGAAGACTCAATTTCGAGATAACAAATCACAATAGCAAATTTTAAAAGAGGTTCCTCATAAGCGCAGCTAATGCTTTTCTAGTCCTTTACAATTGAAATTTTCTCTGCACCATAGTGAGGTGGGAACTGTGACGTATGGACTTGAGTTGTATCATAGCTCACTAACACGACTTGCCCCGGTTCATAAGAGAGATTGTTATCTGTGAAAAACCAGGCCTCTTCATAATCGATGGTCTCGTTTTCTACATGAGGCGAAACAAGGATTCCCTGGAGATTGCCTTCACGTTCTACTTTCTTTACTTCCCCTTTGAACTCAACGAAATTAGTAACATCGTCAGCCTCTAGTTCCTGATTGCCCTGCGAAGTATCCAGACCATTGATAGTCTCTTGCAACGTACGATTCATCTCTTCGCTTCCGTCTACATAGAACACGAGGAGGTTATTATTCGTAAACATTTTATAGGGCTCTAATTCCGCCGCTTCCGTCTTTTCCCCAAACTCTTTCATCCCCTTGACGCTCGCTTCAATCGTCGGGTAGACATAAATGGACAGGGCGCGCCCTTCTAGGTTATATGGTTGAGGAGTGACACCGTTTAGCTCACGGATGAAAACGTTCTCCCTCGGAAGGTCCGCCCCCTTCAAATCCAAACCTTGTTCCTTCAAAGAAGCTGTTACCTCCTCCGAAGTAATGAGCGATGCGCCCTTTCGAGAGCCATCCCCCTCATTCTGTTCTCCTTGTAACGCTTCTTCATTCTTCGGTGACTCATCCCAAAAAAACAGGGAGAAGGAAACCCCGATCACAACGAGCAGACTTAGCACGACAGTAATTGCGAATTTGATAATGATACGCCCCCTTTTTTATAGTTTCTATAAAAAAAGTAGTTCAATTACGTCTGCAACATCTCTTATTGCATTCAGAACTGAACTACTTCCTTCTAATCATTTCACTCTTATGAACTCCCCTGTCGTCGCATCAACGAGAGCTTTCGAATATCTTTCCAATCCGGAAATAGGAAAAATATACACGAGACGCGAGCTATCGTCCTGCGCCAGTTTCGAATCTCCTTCAACGGTCACTGATGAGCTGATCGAGTCTCTTGCTTGTTCAGGCGTCACTTCCACTGAAACATCTTGTTGTGATTTATCCTTGTAGGCGAAAGAAAGATCAAGCCACGTCAAAGCATATCCATCTCCCTGTTTCTGAAAGTCAGCCTTCACCGCAAAATCCCGTTGCTCGACTCCATTCTTTGTTTGAAAAACTGAGACAACTACTTCATCGTCGAATTCACGGACATCTGTGGTCCAGTTTTCTCCTGGTACCTCTGATGCTTCAACCATATGAAGGGCGGCCTCTTCCAGATTTCCCTTCACAGGATAAACATCCAACGAATCCATCGTGATCCCCAGCAAATGCCCTCCATGGGTACTGACAGCCATCCTGTATCTCTCACCATTTCCTGTATAAAAGTGAACTTCTCCTGCTCCACTATCTCTATAAAGGTGTCCTGTACCGACTCCGGAACCATCGAGAGTCATCTCTTTATCAAGAACACTCTCCACTTGCTGCTTCGCTCTTTCTTTCAATTCTTCATGCTCAAGCGCAGGTTCTCCTTGGAATAGAGTTCCTACTTTCTGGGAATCCCCTTGTTGATACTCCCTGAATTTTTCATCTTTATGTACAACTTCCTGATAAGGATCCACTTCTTCCCGGAGTTCTTTAAGTCGCTCTCCAATTTTAATGGCAAAGTCTCCTTCTTCTTGTGGAGAGGTCATCTTTCTTATTTCTCTATAAGCTTCTGAAGAGACGTTGGCATAATCACGTATTGCTGTAACAACTTCACGTTCTTGCTTAGAGAGACCATCGTCTTCCCACGTATTTGTCAGATATCTTATGTATCCATATGTAAAGCGGTCCTGATACGCATAACCTTCTTGCCCAGGAGGGATATCGGCGATTTCAAGAATCGATCCATCTATCCAGGAATGACCTTCCGCGCTTTCGACTTCTTCAAGGTAAGACAGCGTTTTGTCCGGTGTTCCTGATGCAAGAGCATTAGTCAAAGCGTATGACCAATCACTATATTCGACTTGCATATTGTAAGCCCAACTCCCTAAGAGTTTCTTTTCTTCCTCATCGATTCTGTTGGTCATAAAATAAGATAGACTCATCGATAACCCGATCCCCAGCAAAAGAGACCCGGTGATTATTTTCTTCATATTTCCAAACACTCCCTTTCCCGCCATCGTACCACAGAATATTCCGCTTACAAATAGTGGACAAGGGTATAGCCCTGTGTTACTTTCAAAAAAATCCACCCGATATTCAGGAGGCTTCGCTATGACCAAACAACTCATTCTCGCTTCGTCTTCCCCAAGGAGGCAGGAACTTCTCCAGCAGGTACATATTCCTTTTTCATTAAGAAAACAGAACTTTGATGAATCCCTGATCACAGAGACCGATCCACGTAAAAAGGTGGAACAGCTCGCCTGGAACAAAGGAAAAGACGTACCTATCGAAGACGGAGAAGTCATCCTTTCCTCCGACACCGTCGTTTCTTACCAGGGGCAGATATTTGAAAAACCGAATTCCGAAGAAGAAGCTCGTGCAATGATGGAAGCCATGAGCGGGGATGTTCATGAAGTGATGACGGGCGTATACATCCGTTCCAAAGAAAAGGCTGTATTGTTTACGGAAACTACGGAAGTCGAGTTCTGGGACATCAATGAAGAAGACCTTGGCTGGTACGTAAAAACCCAGGATCCTTATGATAAAGCTGGCGCGTATGGCATTCAGAGTCTCGGTGCCATGTTCGTGAAACGCATCAACGGCGACTATTACACCGTGATGGGACTTCCTATCTCACGAGTCGTGCAGGAATTGAAGGAATTCTCTATCTCCCCGGTCCCGACGAAATGAAAGAAGGTGCAGGAAGGACACTTGTCCCCTGCACCTCATTTTTTCATTTAGCGAATACCAATTTGCTCTTTTTCAGTTGAGCAGAAATCTCATCCGGATCCGGGCAGACCGTCGGCTGAAAATCGATCAGAATCATCGAGCGCTGGCCTTTTTCATTCTTTTGCCCTTTCGTTACAGGGGCGACATAGTGACTGACCATCGGATCGAACACTCCGTAGGATTCGAGCGGCTCTGTCAGCGTCATTTGCTTTAGTAATTTACTATCGTCTACATTCTCAGGCACATCACCGGCCACTTCCGGAACACCGATCGCGTTCAAGCCACCTTCCACGTTCTGCCGATGAACGAGGTGAGCGAACGTAAACGGCTCTCCGTCCTGATGCAAGTGGTTCGGAGAGGAGACTGCGATGTCCTCGTCATTTTCCACTTCCAACTTCACGAAATGGATACCTGCATGGACAGGAAGCAGCATGTCTTCTTCTCTCCAGAACGTCTGCTTGTAGTCGAACATTACAATATCGTTCAGCAGCTTGTTGGCTCTTATTTTCTCAGAAATGGCGGGAAAATCACGGGCCGCATTCGTATATTCCGGGTTGAAGCTTCCCTGGAAGTATTTATACATCTCTCCTTCTTCCGTATGAACCGATGGAAGCCAGTGTACTTCGTCGGTCCCTGGAACGATAACGGCACGCGCATACCTTCTGTATCTATTCAATTCTTTGGCATAAGAATCCACCGGAAGTGTTGAGAATTCCTGCTTCAGTTCTTCCAAGTCTTCGTCCATCTGTGTATATTGCAACATTTCTTTCAGGTTGTAGTATTCGTATCCATTGTTTTTCAAAAAGCTCACTTATGAGTCCTCCTGCTGCATTGTTTTCGTTATGTAGTCCATGATTATAGTAACTGAATGGTAGCGGTATGTGCAAAACCTGACTCTCTTCCTACATTACTTACGATTATTCCATCCATAAAAGATGACGAACGTCACCAGAATGAAGAATACGAGCCCAATGCCGATCAGCATATCCATGATGAATTCCATCTCAGCCCTCCCGTGTGTGCATAGTCGTTCGTACTGTATACGTATGCTTAAACTCCTCTATCCATTCTACCATACCAAAAAACAAAGCCCTTCACCTATCTTCAGGCAAAGGGCTTCGTTGCATTATTTCGGAAGTGGGGCTTTTTCTGAGATGAATCCTTTCGACACGAGCTCATTCCAGAAGTCTTTCGGGATGTCGGCCTCCATCATCTTCAAATCCTCTTCGATGCGATCCGGACGAGTGGATCCCGGAATAATCGAAGAAACAGCTGGATGAGCGGTAGAGAACTGAAGGGCGGCTGCTTTCAGATGAACATCATACTTATCGGCGATTTCCTTCAGCTGTCTTACGTGCTCCAGAATTTCCTCTCCGGCTTCTGCATAGTTGAAGTGATCTCCGCCAAGCAGCACACCTGAGTTATAAGGACTACCGACGACGATGTCGACGCCCTTCTCTTCGGCTAGCGGCATCATGCGCTCAAGCGCTCGTTCGTGCTGCAGCAGTGTATATTGGGTAGCGGACAGACAAACATCCGGATTCACGTCTTCGAGTTCCATCGCAAGCTCGATTGGTGTCGTAGTATTTACACCTAACCCCCAGCCCTGAATGACGCCTTCGTCTCTCATTTCATCCAGAACTTTGAACGCTCCTTTTCGTGCCTGATCGAATTTCTCGACCCACGCATCCCCATGAAAATCAGGCGACACATCATGGACGAATACCATATCGAGTCTGTCCGTTTTCAGACGCTCGAGACTTTGTTCGATCGATTTTCGTGTGGATTCTTCACTATAATCCGTCACGACTTCATTGTCCCGGCCGTGCTCAAACAGACCTTCTTTATCTTCTGTTTCTTCTTTCATGTAACGACCGACTTTCGTGCTGAGTACGAAATCATCACGATTCTTCTCAGAGAGGACGTTGCCTACGCGGATTTCCGCAAGTCCCGCTCCGTAGAATGGTGCCGTATCGAAGTAACGGATGCCCTGGTCCCAGGCATTCTGTATCGTCTCTTCCGCTTCTTTCTCAGGCACATCACGGAACATATTCCCAAGTGGTGCCGTTCCAAGCCCAATGTTATGTTTTTTCGCTTTATCTAATGACTTCATTGCTTATCTCTCCTTTCAGATACATAAGTTATATATCCGAAAGATTCAAAGGGAAAACATAGGGATGGGTAGTCAAAAAATTGTCATTCTTTCTTTTTCACAAGCATGGACAAGGATATATCTTCCACTTACAATGAAAGTGTGCTCTTTTCAAAGAGCCATCGAAATGTGGGAAAGACTCCTCATCCTCCGAGGAGATCCATCTGTGCATGTAGCACCAAGAATTTCCGAACTTAAGCCCTTCCGCTCTTATGCGGAAGGGTTTTTTAATTAGGTTCGATACTACAAGAGAGCTCACCTGCATGCTATCATTAAGTAAGATTCTGTAATACTTGTAAGGAGAAATTTCTATGTTGAAGAATGATAGAGTCAACGCTCTTTTTAAAATGGCAGGCATACTCATTACATATATTTTCACCCTTCACGGTACCTTCTCCCTATTTGCTGAAGGGTGGGGACTCCTGTTGTTCGCCGTACTCACTGCTTTCACTGCCCACACCGTGATCAGACAAGTTCAAAGAGTAATAAGAAACGAACGTCTAGATTAAGTATTCTCTCCGATTTCCTCAATTTCAAAAATTAGGATTCAAACATTTGTAAAAAGGGTATCACAAAAAGATGTCGAATACATATTCGGAAAACAGAAAAAGGAGAGGATCGTTTGAAAAAGAAACTGTTGTCACTCAGATTGACTGTCATTACTATGACCCTGCTCGCTTTTATTCTTCCCGCTCCCCTGACAAGCCTTGCTGAAGAAGAAGTGGATTATGTAGCACTCGGAGATTCCCTCGCTTTCGGAGTAACGCCGACCTGGGATCAGCAGAGTGTACCGGATAGCGGCTACGCTCATCTACTAGCTCACCATATCGATGAGCTCGGAGAACTCGATTCCTTCACCAATCAGTACTCCTACCCTGGTTATACGACAGAAAATGTCCTGAACGACCTTCAGAACGATGTCCGTATGCCTTCGGAGGATACTGATGACAGAGGTATCCGCATGGCGGTCAGCGACGCTGATGTCATCACTATTTCTGCTGGAGCGAATGATGTGATCAGTGAACTGTCCATCGATAGCGAAACAGGACAAGTTTCGTATGACCCTGAATCTTTCGAGGCAAAACTTGGAGAAATCGGGGCGAATCTCGCTAATACTGTGACTGACATACGTTCACTGAACCCTGAAGCGGACGTCTATGTCATGGGCTATTACAATCCATATCCTTACCTACAGGCAGAACAGCAGGAATTGCTAAATCTGGCACTAGATGAATTGAACCGCGTCATCAGCCAGACTGCCACGGCGACAGAGAGCACATTTGTCCCTACCTCAGAAGCTATCGATAGACGTGCAATGGACTACCTGCCCGATCCGACGGACATCCATCCGAACGAACTGGGCTACCAGGTGCTTGCCAATGAATTCTGGGAAGAGATGACACTCCAGGAACCTATGGATTTCACAGATGTCTCTGAATCCAGCTTCGCCGCTGAAAGCATCGATTACCTCACAGCGAAGAAGATTCTACAAGGATATGACGGAGAACACTTCGCACCCGGACAGGACGTGACCCGTGCGGAAGCGATTCTGATGCTTGACCGAAGCATCGTACTCAGCCAAGATCAGCCAACTGAATCATCCTATAGTGACATTGATGACAGCATGGTCGCTTACGATTCTATCGTCAAATTGACGAGTGAAGAGATTATGGACGGATTCCTGGACAATACTTTCCGACCTGACGACTCGCTTACCCGCGGACAGATGGCGAAGATTCTTGTGAATGCCTTCGATATGGAACCAGTCGAAACGACAGGAACCTTCACGGACGTCACTGATTCTTACTGGGCGAGCCCATATATTGAAACACTTGCTGCCAACGAAGTAGCCGCCGGTTATGAAGATGGAAGCTACAAACCAGGCAAGACCGTGACCCGACAGGAACTTGCAGCATTCATCGAACGTAGCATGAACTTAAACTGATTCTCATCAAAAAACACCCTGATCAGAGGCGGCTCCTCGAATCAGGGTGTTTCCTATTTAGTAGAACGTCAATCCATGACCCAACCTGTATGCATTTCCGTCTTCATCCTTATAAGCATAGTTCATTCCTTCAGGCATATATCGATCTTTGTCGTAGCCCGGAACATCATTTCTCGAAACACATGAACCATCCTGTTTTACAGCAATCACCTCATCACTCGCCGGCAGCGTCAACGGTAGCACACCTGAAGGCATGAATGCTCCTGCCATGACATCTAGTTGCGCATCGAAGAAGGTATCATATCCGGCAATCAGAGCATCTGCCAGCGGCTCTACGTTTCCGAGAATCCACGGAAGAACGACATTCACACTGATGACTACCTTCCCTCCACGGCGATGGATATCTTCAGCTATTTCTTTCACCCGTGATATTCCGCTAAGCGTAGTCTCTTGATACAATTCTCCATCGATCGCGGATTTCACTTTGTTTTCACATAGCTCGAGTTCAAGCAACCCTGGTGTCGCTGAGAAGTAAGCGCCTGATTTCGGCTGAAGAAAAAGAAGCGCTGTGTGTGCTTCTTCATAATCATCTGTAAGTGTGAAATGCCCAGCTTCTTTTCTCACTTCTTCCGTAAAGGTTCTCGCCATCTCTTTTTCTTTATGGAACGCTTCGACGTATACTTTCTTCTTTCCTTCTTTCTCTTCTGTGAGCGGCAACGTTCCGTCTGAATTCTTCAGAACTGTCACAGACTTCCGATGTGCTTCGTCCGCGGCTTTCTGATTTTCCGGATTCGCTACGATTTCCTCTGCCTCTTCAGGAGAGTTATAAGTTCGTTCATCGAACAGACCGAGCGCGAACATTTCCGTAAGAAGACGCACATTCGCCCCATTCAGACGTTTCTCACTGATCCACCCTTTGCTGACGGCGATACGAAGATTCTCAATATCATTCGTGTCCGCAATCAAATCCGTCCCGGCATTGATCGCTTTGGAGAACCGCTCCGCTTCACTGGAATCTTCCATGCCCCAGCTCATCTTATTGACGATGCCGCTGTCACTGTTCACATACCCCTTGAAACCGAGCTTGTCCCTAAGGAGATGCTGGATGAAATAATGGTTGAACGTAAATCCTACTTCTTCAAATGCTACATCCTCCCCATCCACTTCTTGAACGACACTCTTCTTGATGCTCGGAATGGAGTAGTAGGGCATGATCGCAGACGTTCCATGCTCGACAGCTGCTCGGAACGGAGGAAGATGATAGTTCTCCAAACTTCCAGGAGTCGGGTACAGGTTCCATTTTCCTTCTTCGTAGTGGGGATCGAAGCCGTTCTCTCTCGCACCGCCACCCGGGAAATGTTTCGTCGTCATCGCAATGCTTTCTTCTCCGACTTCCGGTCCCTGAAAAGCATCAATGATTCTGCCGATAGCGTCAGCGATGAAGGTCGGATCTTCCCCGAACGTTCCATACGTCCGTTGCCAGCGCGGATCCGTGACGGTGTCCGCCATGTACATATACCCTTTTCTGATACCAGTAGCGTTCCATTCCTTCTGTGCCGTTTCTGCAAAATCACTGATAAGAGAAGCGTCTCCTCCCTGTTCGATATCCCCTTTGGCAGCAGCGGCCAACCCGAGCGTACCGGGCCATGTCGAAAAGACGCCGGAGGCTTCGTTCATACCGAATACCGCTTCCGCATTCTCGTTGCGGGAGTTGGACGTGATCAACACGGGGATTCCGAGACGCGTCTCTTCCGCCACTTCGTTCATGGTATTGATCCATTCCGCAATATCCTTCGCACTGAAATTGTCCCGAAGAATGAAATGACGCAGGTTCATTTCCTGGATCGTTTTCGTCGTACCGAAGATTTTGGAAAGCGCGAAAATCGTTTCCCCTTTTTCCACTTCCCCTTCGTCCAGAATACCGTCATGGCTTGTCTTCTCTTTCTCTTCCTGAGCGAGTCCCATCTTCCTTGAATTTATCAGCATCATGCCGATCTTCTCTTCCGTAGTCATAAGAGAAACCAGGTTCTCAGCCCGTTCTTTAGGCGCCAGGCGCCAGTCTTCGTAAGGGTCCAATTTCCCGTTGCCATTCAGATCTTTGAACGTCTGTCCGTCTTCTTCTATCAACTGTTTCTTTCTGACCTCGAGTTTTGGCTGACGTTTAGCCATGTCTCTCATCCTTTCCTGATAGCGTATACATTTTTTCATGAATCACTCTTCTATATGCTATAATACTAGGAAATCATCAGAAAAACTGATTAATTTTTGCGTCGTTTCTTGCATATCTTGCTGTCTGGAGGATAAAAAAATGAAGGAATCCATCCACTTACCTGTCACGAATGAAAGTTTCGAGATCTATGACTTCTCCGGCGAAACGAACCAGGCGCTCATCGATCACTGGTTGCCTCTGCACAACGACTCCGCCGAACGATTCGCGAACTCGGACTCTCTCTTCCACCTCCATACACATGACGTGATGGAAGTGTTCTTCTTCCTCGGAGGAAGTTGTGAATTCTTCTGCGAAGGTAAAACGTACACGTTACGTCCAGGAGATATCGTCCTTATTCCCCCTTACGCAGTTCATCAAGCAAAAGTTGAAGACTCATCAACCTACGAACGCATGATTCTGAACATCAGTCCAAGACTGCTTGAAGATTTCACTGAGAGTGATGCTGAATTAAAGAAGAACATTGATTACCGCCACTCTCAGAGAGCATACGTCACCCGTAATGAGGAGTCTTTTCATGAAGTGATCCAGTTACTGAAACAATTGATCGACCACATTAAACAAGGCGAAGGTCATCATACCTTCACCCTCCATTACTTGTTGTTCCAGTCCATGCAGATGATTTTCGCTCCTTCTACGGTCAAGTTACCGGATATGGTGGAGAAAGACGAACGCCTCACAAGCATCCTTACATACATCGAAGATCACCTGACAGACAGAGACTTGAATCTCGCCAGCATTTCTCAGGCTTTCCATTTGAACAAACATTACTTCTCCCATTATTTCAAGGAAGCGATGAATCTGCCGGTTTATCGTTATATTCTCTTGAAACGTCTCTCGAATGCCATTGCACTTATGAAAAAAGGCAACCTGACACTCGAACAGGTAGCCATCCAATCAGGGTTTTCCGATTACTCGAGCTTTTACAGAGTATTCAAGAACGTTTATGCCCGATCCCCCAAAAAGATGCAAATGGAACTTACGAAGTGATTTTCCTCATGTGGACAAACGAATAGGTGCCGCCGTTCGTCTTCTGGGGGAAGCGGTAAATTTCTTGAAAACCCGCATTTTCGTACAAACGGATGGCCCGTTTGTTGAAAGCGGCGACATCCAGAGTCACGACAGAAGCGTTCAGAAATACCAGGCAAGCATCGAGAAATGTCCGTCCCTCTCCCCGGCCTGTACGATCCGGACGCAATCCCAGGCTGATATACGCCTCTTCTCCCTTATAGGTCCAACTGAAGAAACCGACGAGTTCTTCATCGTTAAAAACGGCGTATGTATTATCGCCACGCTTCTCTTCATCAAGGAACTCCTCCAGATCTTCTTCATCCGCTTCCATATCGTAAAAAGAATAGTCTCCCTCATAATGCCACGTATATGCGATTTCTTCAGCTTCCTTCTGATTTAATTTTCTAAACGTATAGGTCATCTTTCTCCTCTCTTTCCTTGTATCTATGTTTCCGTCCGTTTACTTATTATGGTAGCATATATGTACACTTCTTCACTCATTACCTACCAATTACTCAGGAGGCTCACGTATGAACAAATGGAAAGTAGCAACTTTCATCTTGCTAGCCGTAAGTATCACCCTCGGCATATTCACCTTTCAAGCAGAGAAAGAGACAAGAGCGATGGAGAAAGATCTGGTTCTTCACTATAAGTTCAATCACCACAAAATGACCGAAATGTTAGGGCGCGCCATAGATTCATACGGGGACGCAGCCCAAGTGGATGATAATCTTCACTATACTTATTCTTTTCTTGAAAAAGTAAATAAAGTAACCGCAAACGCTTCACCTATAGGAAGACATGCAGAGTTACCAATCAACTTTGACATTTATCATGGTACCCCTGTCCTACAAGCCTACAAGGAAATTAATTCAGACGGCGCGCTAACAGAAGAGACGAAAAAGGAATTGACCAGCTTCTATGACCGAGTATCCGCCATTGATGAAAAACTCCAGGACCTCGACATTGAAGATGCAGGGGCCGAGGAACTCCGAGAAGAATTAGCTCGTATCAATGAGGAACTCGAATTAGGGTCTCCCGTTTAATCACGACAACCTTAGGAGAATCCGTCATCGCGGCTCCACGAATGAAGGAAGGATGCTTCATAATCCTCCGGTGATGATGGATGCCCGAAGTAATACCCCTGCATGCGATCACAGCCGAGATCTGCGAGTGTCTCGGCCTGTTCTTTCGTCTCCACACCTTCGGCAATCACCTCGAGACTAAGGTTCTCAGCCATCTGGACAATAGCAGCAATGATTCCTGATTGGGTCATTGATTTATGAACGAAAGATTGATCGATTTTCAATATATCTATGTTCAGGTGATCCAGGTAACTGAGAGAGCTGTAACCTGTACCGAAATCATCAAGACTGATTCGGATGCCGAGCTTATGCAGCCGTTGCAACTTCTCCTTTAGATCATCTTCATTTTTCATAACGATCCTTTCAGTGATTTCCAATTCAATCATGGTTCCCTCCACATTATGAGAAGAGAGAAGCGTAACCAAATACGGAACAAACTCTTTTCGGAAAAGCGTATCCATAGAAATATTGATCGACACTCTTCCTCTCATGACCCCCTCAGCCTTCCATTTCTGAATCTGAGCAACGACAGATTGAATGACGTGCTTCTCTAAATCGACGATTAGTTTGCTCTTCTCTGCAATCGGAATGAATATGCCAGGTGAAATCATCCCTCTCCCCTTGTGATTCCAACGTACGAGGGCCTCCGCACCTACAAGACCGGGAGAATAACTATGATTAAATACATACTTCGGCTGATAATGAACGGTCAATTCTTTTCTGTGAATCGCAGCTATCAACTCCCTTTCGATGGAAAGGTTCTCTTCTTCTTCACGGAAAAGGGTAGGGTCGTATTTCGTAACACGGTTCCCTCCTTCTTCTTTCGAGACGTACATCGTCATATCAGCATATTTTAGCAGAGTTATAGGGTCCTCCGAATCGATCGAATCCGTCCATCCAACACTAGCTGTCAATAAAATTTCCACTCCATTTATGGTCATCGGTTCATTGAAGTTCTCTAATATTTCTTCTGAAACGAGAGACGCATCCTTCCGCTGACAAACGACCAGAAATTCGTCTCCACCCAACCGAATCGCAGAAGCATTATATTTTTCTGCAATTTGTCTTATATAATTACCTATAACGATGAGGAGTTCATCTCCAAAAGAGTGACCAAACGTATCGTTCACACGCTTGAATCGATCGAAATCCATCATCAGAAAAGCATAATCCTTTTTTTCTGTTTTCAGCTTATCTGTCACCTTATTCAATTTCCGACGGTTCGGCAGCCCGGTCAATTCATCATGATAAGCCAGGTGCTCGATGGTTTTCTTCGCTTTCAGCTGCTCGGTTATATCTTCGATCAATCCGAAGACCCCTATAATCCTACCCTGGACGATTGTTCGTACAGCAGTAATCTTCACGTCTCTCTCTTCGCCATCTTTCATTTTAAGCTTCGTCTCAAGACGCTCTACATTCCCGGCAAGGATATTATCAAAATACTGCCTTACTCGTTCTTTATCTCTCCCTCCAAAAAAATGAAAAGCATCCAGATTCGCAAGTTCTTTATCCGTATATCCGGTAAGTCGACTTGCTTCTTCATTGACCTCTACAATTTTCCCTTTTTTGTCCGTAGAAAAGACGGCATTAGGGTTATGGTGAAAGAGAGAACGGAATGCTTCGGCGTTTCGCATCTGATACTGGTTCCCCAGAAAGTCAGGAATGAGTAACAAGATCAAGTTTGTGAAAATCGTAAAAATGAACGGCAGAAGAATCCAGCCGCCACCAGCAGTGTAATCAAGCATAGCTATGAGGATGATATATGGAATACCCGCCAAAGCAAAACCTGTGGCAATCGTTCCGACCCACTCCCATCCTCTTCGCATATCCTTGATTCCTTCATTCGTTATCAGCAACAAATAACGCAACATGGGAACGGTCATACTGATGGTCATCGCAACAGTCAATAAAGATAACGGAACGTTCACTTGTATATAATCGTTGAACAATGTATAAAATCCCGTAACATTTGCCGCCATGACAGCTACTGCGATAAACACACTAGCCATCAGAAATACGAAATTGCTTTTCACTTCGAACTGAGCCACCCAAATTGCACAGAATGAAGCAACAAAGCAAAGGAGAAAATTGATGATTATGTATATCCCGTAATAAGCCGTATCTAACGGCAGACCTGTAGACAACGAAATGAATATATGACTGATCCAGAACATCACACCAAGAATAGCAGCGTACAAGACCATAGTCTTTGTAGGCATTTTACTGGTAGCTACTCGCTTCACCCGTTTCACAAAAACGATACCGGTGTAACAAACTATTATTGTCACCAGAACTGTCAACACAATATAGACGATACTGAATTGATCAAGTGGTACTGCATTCATAGGCTATCCCTCCATGCTGTCGAATTTTGTCGAATATTTCAGCTATCATTCTATCACAAAATCTGACGAAATAGGACTTACTATCTACACTTTTCCTAGTTGTATACCCTATTTTCTCCGAGTATAATTCTCAATTCTCAGATTTATTAAAAAATGTAAGAAAAAAATAGGGAACCCTAAGTAAGAGTTCCCTGTTTTCAAAATCACTTTAATCTTCGATATATAATTTGAAGGCATAACTGGCTGTTCCTTGCTTCCAATCCGCAAAAATTTCATAAATAATCTCACCTTTCCCGGAAAGATTTATGTTCTCCGAAGTGTTAATCACTTCATTTTCTACGTTCCAAATTTTCACCTTATAACTCTCCGGTTGATTCTCGAATTCAAGCTCAATATTGACATCCCTGGATGTTTTCAGTGGTTTATTATTTTTCACAAGTTCAGGAGGAGGCATGGAATCAGCTTGAACTTGAGTACCTGTGCCATCCCCCTGGTCAACGCGCCAATCATAACTTCCAAGCGTAGGACTCAATTCCTGCTTTCCGATATGAACAGTCAATTCAGGAGGTTCAGGCATGGTGCCGAGGGAAGGCTCTTCTTTTAACAGGTTTTTCCTTTCCGCTTCTTCCAGAAGAAATGTTTCAGCTTTCTTTTTATCAGCGGTTTCTACGCCAATTCCGTCTTTATCATAAAATACATAATAAGGGGTGGTCGGGATTTCGAGGTCCGGATACTGTTCTGTTGCTGAGCTTTTCGACAACATAGTCACTTCAGGCTGAAGTTCTGAGCGATCTTTAACGACTTCGTCCAGATTCCGCAGAAATTCAGGGTTTTCCATTGCATCTGCATCATTACTATATACTATCAATCCATGGTATACACCGACTTTTTCCGTAGACAATCGTTCGGTTCCAACATTAGACGTGCATGCAGCAAGCAATAGCAATCCAGCGAGCAAATAAAGTATGCGCATCGAATAGGTCCCCTTTCGCTGTATTCGCTCTTATTTCCGTGTCTTATCCTTATTTTCCTTCTCTTCCATCAACTGATCCACCTTTGATTCAAGACGACTTATTCTGCTGTTCCTTTTTACGAGCGTCACTATAAGAAAAATCACTACCCCAAGAATCGCCAGGACCATGCCTAAAAAAACGAGCTGAGCAATAGCATCCCCCACGTGGAAGCCGCTGGTAGTAGTAAGCAGGTTCAACATTAAGAGCCGCCGTCCCATTCTTCTCTCAAGATTCCCATTTTGACAGCATCATAGTACCTGTTATCGACCTCACGCGCTCTTCTGATTCTCGCTTCCTCTTTCATCCCTAATTTCTGCGCTACTTTGATCATTCTGTCGTTCCCTGACCACGTCGACATACCTACTCTATGTAAGGTTGTGGCTTCAAAAAGATAATCTATCCACAATTTATAAGCCTCAGAACCATATCCACCATTCCAATAATCACTGTCGTAAATCACGATTCCCGTCTCCAGCCAGTTCGTATTTTTATCGATCCAATACGCTCCGACATATCCGATCAGTTGTTGGTCGGCTTCGATGATGAGTGCGGAAGGTACCTCTGGTAAAATACCCTCATCAGACCATTCACGGTGGTATTCGGCTTTAGTCACTTTCGTTTCATGGATGTCTTTCTCCGTCGCCTCTTTCAACATTACTTTCTTCCCATGTATTTCTTTCAACCATTACTCCTCCTGTTAAATTAAATTTTAGAATTCTAAATCGAAACGATGGGTGATATCCTCATACAATTCTTCGTGCTTCTCCTTGGAAACCATAGTCATCCGCTGCATATCTTTGTCTTGATATATGATGGTTCCATCTTCAAACATTACTACGGAGTACCCTTGGTTCAGGTTCTCAGGAAAAAAGGCGATTGTATAGGTTCCTGGTTTTTCTCTAGTAGCTTCCAACATCTCGATAATGGTATCTCTGTCTTTGTCCTCGACTTCGTACCCCGAAATCTTTTTCATCAGCCACTTTATGTCTTTCTGGTCCTTTATTTCTGTTCTATCATCAGGAGATGTTGCACCGTCCTTGCCTATGGTTTGTATCAGGACTTCCTCATACCCCCTGTCTTCCGGCACTGATATTTCTTTTGTTCCTAGACCTGCACATCCCGTCACCACTGAGACAAAGGCGATAGCCACCAAAATTTTTGCAGCTATTTTCAATCGATCACCTCTTTAAATTCTTAGTTGTTTTACTTGAAGGTAGTAAGCGTAATAGGAGTTCGAATTTCATGAAGTTCATTTAGTTATTCTTTTTTCAAACAACACCCTATCCTTCCTGGGACCGTCATAATCTTGAGTAACAATGATTCCGTCTACTGACTTATCCCCATCCTTAATGCTAAAACCAATTTTCGAATGATAGGCGATGGATGTCTTATTTACGGGGGAGGTTACCGCTTTAACGGTAGATCTCTCGTTCTCTGACGCCACTCTGAAAAACTCCTCATACAGCTTTTTTCCAACCTTTTTTTGTCTGTGATCAGGATGAACGCCCGCGAAATGTATGTATGCTTCTTCTTTCTTCGATTGGGACATAAACCCGATCAGGAAACCGAAGATGGCCCCGTCTTCTTCAGCGATGAAGCTGCTGGTGTTGAAATGATCGAAGAACAGCTTCGGCAAAATTTCTGACATTTGTCGTCCACCCCACCACTCATTGATTAGTGGAGAAAGAATATAATAATCCTCGCTTGTAACGTTACGAATTTTCATGCTTCGCCCCCTTGTAGTCGCTTTCCAAAATACTGTAGAGAAAAGAGTCCCGCCACCCATCTTTGATCAGCAAGTCTTCTCTCATTATTCCTTCCCGTACCATTACGACCTTTTTCATTTCTTCCCTATGTTTTCCCATCTTGATAGAGATTCATCTAATACTCTAATAAGGGAAAAGGCAAGAATTCATTCTCTGAACTCTCACCTTTTCTAATTAATGTACAACGTTCTTAACTAATAACAGTTTGTGTTTGTAAATAATCACACTCTCAGTGGCAAGTAAGAGACCTGAAATCTTAACGACCCGGACTCCAAAAACATCCGTCAGCACGCCTACGATTAATGAAGATCTGGCGGATAGAGATTGAAAATGTATTTTTAATTCTTACAAAATTCTAACATTATTAAATCTTAATTGGTGGTTATTTCCACTGTGAAAAAGTTATGTATTTATAAAAATGTCTTCAAGCGACTCTTTTTTCGGTGTAATTTCATACAATTGTTTCCCTGAATCAATGATAGCTTTGCTGATATCCGGAACCAACCTCTCCGAATCGACTTCTAACCACGTATACACTCCTTCTTTCTGGAGAAAGACCACTTCTTTCTTCATTTGGTCGACATCTTCTTTCTCGAGAGCAGGGGTCGTTCTTATCGCAAGAGTGATCTTTTCCTGTTTTTCATTTTTCAATTCTTCAGGAGTGCCCAACTTTTCGATACGCCCTTCTTTCAATATACCGACTCTGTCACTGATTTTCTCTATCTCATCCAAGTTATGGGAGGTAAGAAACACAGTTTTTCCTTCTTGCTGTAACTGTTTGACCAGTTGCCTGATTTTGATGGAGGATTCAGGGTCCAGTCCTGACGTGGGTTCATCGAGAATAATGAGATCCGGATCCCCTAATAAGGCCTGAGCAATGCTTATTTTCTTACGCATCCCGAAAGAGTAATCCTTTATCTTTTTATCTCCTTCTGCTCCGAGCCCTACCGCTTCCATCAGGGAGACATACTCTCTCTTTGTCCGTTTATCGTCTTTCAATTCTCCCATGAATTTCAGAAACTTGACCCCTTTCATATATTCATACAAATTCGCAGTATCAGGCATGACTCCCATACGGTCCTTCACATTATCCAGATTCTCCTCGCCGAGCATAGTAATCTTCCCGGATGACTTAGGGAGAACTCCTGTTATGGTGTGGATGAACGTAGATTTACCCGCACCATTATGACCGACGAACCCGAATATCTCCCCTTCTTCCACCGTCAGCGAAATACCATCGAGGGCCACCTTCCCTCCGAATTTCTTCGTCAACTCTTCAATATGTACAGTAGTCATATCTCACAGATCCTTTCCGCTCATAATTTTCATAGAAATAAGGAAAAACATCAGTCCCATCAAAAAAGGAATGATCATGAGAAACCCTTTTTCAATATATGTATAAGGCAGCAGATATTCGATACCGATCATCCACCACTTATCGACGATCGTAGAAGCGATACCCAAAATCGGAATGATGATACCGGCGAATACACCGATGAACATCGTCAGCTTCGTCCTCTCTACAAGCGTGGATACAAGGAAAACCA
Source organism: Salimicrobium halophilum (assembly GCF_900100295.1). Lineage (GTDB taxonomy): Bacteria > Bacillota > Bacilli > Bacillales > Halobacillaceae > Salimicrobium > Salimicrobium halophilum. The sequence continues at coordinate 190,295 of NZ_FNEV01000002.1, read as the reverse complement.
TTCCTACGATATAAGTAAGGAAAGCCACCATCCTTAGATACTCCTCAGTCACCCATACTTGAGCGATGAGCGAGGTCACCAAATAGGAAATCGAGAAAATCGCTACCCAGAATAAGAGAGTTCCGAGAAATTTGCCAAACATGATTTGAGATCTCGGCTTCTTCGTAACCAATAAGCGGATCGTCTTGCCTTCTATTTCTTTATTAATGATGTCGTGTGACACCGAAAAAACGAACAGAAACCCGAGCGAGATTACTATGAAAGCCGTGACGGCTGTTACGAATTCACTTTCTTTCCCCTGCACAGCCGCCTCCTGTATCAGAAGTGGGTTCGAAGACAAATATTGCGCTGTCTGCCAGGACACCAGCGTCGTGAATAAGATGATAAGCAGACTCTTGATACTTTTAAATGAATCGAAGAATTCCCGTTTCGCTAACGCTATCATTAAAGTTACCCCTTTCTTCAGTGGAGATCATGGGACCTCATCTTCCTCAATTCTTTTTCTCTTTTTACTTGGACAGACTCTCTGCCCCTCTTCCACTGTTCATAGAAAAACAATAATACTACCGGAAGAAGCAGCACGATAAACAGAAGGTGCTCAATTCTTCCTATGATGTACATCCCTATCATGGTTACCGTGAATAATCCAGGCACGATGAGTCCTAGGAATTTATTCTCTCTGGTCGAGAAAAAGTATTGTAATCCCAGTAATCCGGCAATCAATAACACTACGTAAATGTCATTCATTCTTCTTTCCCCTTTTCCTGTTTATATTTGTCGATGATCAGTTTAGCTTCTTCGATATTGATCCGATCATCGATGGACAACTGTTTGATAAACGAAATGAATTCTTCATTCTCAAGGGTATCGTTCATCTCAATCTTCTGAATCAGTTTGTCGAGCTTCACCCGAACCGTCGGATACGATACTTCGTAGACGGCAGCAATCTTTTTCAGAGAACCGGAGTGGAGGATAAAGTTTTTGATAAACTGCAGATCTTCCTCATCCAACGCGAGGATCCAGGCAGGTAACTCTTTCATTCTCAAGCCCCCTCTTTTCTATTATTTAAATAAACTATAACATTATTTTTAACATAGTTAAATATTATTTTAATTTTATTCAAACAATAATCGCAGCTTCGCTTCCATAACCCTCTTCATCCTTTATCCCAGGGAGTGATGAGTCTACGGTACAACCCTCGATTTAAGGGACGTACCAAAAAATGGACCACTGTTCCATATACGAAAAGCCCGCCTGTAAGATAAGTCGCGAAATCGTATAGTAGTCCTCCCGACACATTCGAGACATTCGTCAATACAGAGAAAGCGATAGACACGAGGAATGCAAATAGCCAAAGACATATCTGGATAACGAAAGGTTCCGTATGTATAAATTTACGCTTATCCTCAGTAATGGTAGAGAGGAGTAAGACCGCTCCGATATAGCCTGCCATCACGAAGATATCAATCAAGACGAACAATGAGATCCCCCCTACCTGATAGATGAGTTCGATGACTTACTCTTCTTTACATACGATTGAGCTTCCAATTCGTTTCAATCTTTACGCTTGTTTACTATCTTGAATTAAAGGGAAATGTTCATTAATTATGAAGAGGAGGAATGGGATTTGAAAACAAAAGCCGCTGTTACTTATGACCAGGGTGCGAAGTTCGAGATTTCGGAAGTGGAACTGAAAGAGCCGAAAGCGAATGAAGTGTTAATTAAAGTCGTAGCTTCTGGAGTTTGTCATACGGATGCTGTCGCACGTGACCAGGATGCTCCTGTCCCGCTGCCTGCTGTTCTCGGTCATGAGGGATCAGGCATCGTTGAAAAGGTGGGAGAAGGCGTTCGTTCCGTTGAAGAAGGAGATCACGTCGTCTTGTCTTACTCTTCATGTGGGCAGTGTGAAAATTGCCTGATGGGAAGACCCGCGTACTGTCACCACATGATGGAACTGAACTTCGGAGGAATCATGCCGGACGGTACTCACCGCCTCTATGAAGGAGACCAGGAATTATCTACGTTTTTCGGACAGTCTTCTTTTGGAACCTATGCCGTCGCTCATGAACGAAATGTCGTCAAAGTGGACAAAGACGTAGAACTTGAACTTCTCGGGCCTCTTGGATGTGGAATTCAAACAGGAGCAGGAACGGTTTTGAACAAGTTGAAGCCACAGTTCGGTGAAACCATCGCCGTTTTCGGTTGTGGAGCTGTAGGCCTCAGTGCCATTATGGCAGCCGGTATCACCAGTGCTTCCGAAATCATCGCTATCGATGTACATGACAGCCGTTTAGAACTTGCCAAATCCCTCGGAGCCACTCACACCATCAACGGCAAACAGGAAGAAGATGTCGTTGAAAAAATCAAAGAGCTAAGTAACGGAGGCGTCCATTATTCTGTCGAAACGACCAGCGTACCAGGCGTAACAAGACAATCCGTGCTCGCTTTGAGATCTCTTGGTGTATCCGCAGTCGTAGGAGTAACTCCTGATACTACCTTCAACGTCTTCGAAGAAATCATGGCGGAAGGGAAATCACTGATCGGGGCCATTGAAGGTGATTCTGTCCCTCAACTATTCATTCCAAAACTCGTGGATTATTATAAACAGGGTCGCTTCCCGTTCGATAAACTAGTGAAATACTACAACTTGGAAGAAATCAACGAAGCCTTTGATGACTCCGCAAATGGTCAGACAGTGAAACCTATATTGAAAATGGATCATGCAGAATAAGATATACAAAAGCCAGGGTACTGCTTGCAGCAGACTCCCTGGCTTCTACATTCTACAAAGGCAAAAACGTGCTTCCCCCGGTATTCATTTCAATCACTTCTATGTTTTCCGCAACAGAACGATCGACCGCATAAATGATAGTTCTGGGGGTTTGGTCAGTTGTGCAGGCTCCATCTGACACCGAAGTAGTGACGGTCATCATATCCTTATCCGCATTCGCCTTGATATCTCCAATCTCTACCGGGCAGGTACCGGATTCGTACAATCCAAGGAAAAACACGGTGTTCTCCGAGAAATCAACGGACGGTGCTTCTTTCTTCAATCTATAAGTCTTCCACCACTTCTCAAGCTCCGCTTCATTCCCGGCCTGACGCATCAAAAAGTGTGGAGAATCTTCTCTATGGAAAGCAGTTTCTTCAAAGTCTTCAGGCAATGTTTTAGCACTAGCCAGGACTTCATAGTCCATTTCGTCCCCTGAGTCAATCCCCTTTGTAGTTGAATTGCCGCAGCCTGCTAAGAGAAGAAAAACCACCAGAATAAGTACCCTATTTTTCACTTCGATCCCCCTCCCTCCATCAAATTTCCAGAAAGAAATATGTAAAAATTAAACATTCCATCTTACCGTGAGTTTATCACTGAATACTTAAGGCTACAAACGTTGATGCAAAAAATCAGGAAACTGCTCTATGCAGCTCCCTGACCTTTTTCATTGATCTATAAGCGTAACACTTACCGACACATCAAGCTCTTGACCGCCACCGCGATAGACACCCTGAAGCGGGCTGACATCCGCGTAGTCACGTCCCGTACCGATGCGGATATGGTTCTCGAGTGCTTCCACATTGTTCGTCGGATCGAGACCAACCCAGCCGATACCCGGAACCATTACTTCTACCCAGGCATGCGTGGCTGCATCCCCGATCAGTGCTGAATTCTCACCGATATAAAGATAGCCACTGGCATATCGCGCCGGGATTCCGTTCCCTCGTAACACGGCGATCATGATGTGTGCGAAATCCTGACACACTCCGCCCTGTAACGGCCACGCTTCATACGCTTTCGTACTCACATCCGTCGTCGCCGTATTGTAAAATAGCGTATCATGGATATATTTCATCAGGTCGATGGAGAACTGGACAGGGTCCGTAGGGTCTCCTACCGTTTTCGTGATCGCTGCAATCTGTTCTTTGTACATGAAGGTGTACGGAGTTTCATTCAAAAACGCGAGATAATGCCTTTTAAAAAGAGAAGAATGGAAAATCTCTTTCATCTCATCGGAATAGCGGATCATCCGAATAAACGGGCTTTTCTGGATACTGACAGTAGACATCGTTTTCACTCTTAAATGCTCATGTTTCTCCGGAATGAAAAATGTCTCGACATGATTGCCCCACAAGTCCGTGTACTCCTTCGTTACAGAAACCGGGGTTATTTCTGTACGATAGGAAAGAACACGTTGACATTCGTCGTTCCGTGGCTTCAATCTTATATGGTTCATACTTTGATCCACAAAGTTCTCATAATAGAACGTGTTGGTATGTTCAATTTGATATTTCATCGGCGTTCCTGCTTCCTTTCATCGCACCGCTACCGGTGGAGTAAGATAATACGTTTCCATGAATACCTGACTGAGATTCATGCACTGCCTCTGGAAATGGTCGAGAAACGTCATAAGTTCTTCCATTTCCATATCTCCGATCGCCGTTTCGTGGATATCAGCTTCCACCGTTTCCAGAAGATCGAAAAGCCGGGTCGAATAATGGCGAACTTCTCCTCCTTCAAGGTCCGTGATCGCCTCTCGCACGTGTGATACACAATACGCAATCGAGCGTGGAAAGGTTTCCTTTTTGATAAGAAAATCGAGGACCTGTCCCGATTCCATCGTCGGAGGATTCTCTTTGATGAACGCATCGTACCCATTCAGGAAACGCAGGGCAGCGAGCCAGTAGTAATAACTGTTGCGAGGGACGTCCCCTTTATCCGAACGTTCTTTCTCACAAATGACGTTCAGAATCCGTGCCGTCTTCTCCGCCCGTTCGAGCCACTTACCTACTTTAATGAATGTATAAGGAACACCGCGGCTCATCGAGGATTCGATGACCCCCTGTGCAGTCATCGATGTACGCATCAATGTCTTCAGGTAGTCTTTCGTACCCATCATCGCATCGCCGTCTTCGCCGGGGCCCGGCTGATCCAGATGGAACTCATTCAGGACCTCCCAAAGCTCTGCAGGTAAAATATCTCTTGTCGTTCTGGCATTATCCCGGGCTATCGACATGGACGCTTTCATGGCATTCATGTTCAAGGGACTCGTCGTCAGGTATTCGACAATCGTCTTCGTCTCCAGGCGCCCGTACTTCTCCATATAATCCGAATAGGAAGCGCATATTTCCAGGACTTCTTTCCAGTCACGATCGAGTACGTTACGATCCTTCGCTTCCAGCATATGAATCAACTGAACGTTCAGCACTCTTGCATTGTTCTCCGCCCGTTCCGTGTTCCGTCCCATCCAGTATAGCGCATCAGCTGTCCGACTAAGCATCTCTCTCACCCCCGCTTCTGAGAATCCATGTATCTTTGCCGCCTCCACCTTGCGAAGAATTGACCACTAGAGAGCCTTCCTTCAGTGCCACTCTCGACAACCCTCCCGGAAGGACGTTCATTTCCTTTCCATTCATGACGAACACACGTAAATCTACGTGGCACGGGTACATACGTCCCTTCTGATAGGCAGGGGCACGCGATAGTTTGATGGTAGGCTGAGCGATATATTGTCTGGGATTTTCCAGCACCTTCTCCCGGAAATCTTCCCTCTCTTCTTCCGTCGACTGAGGTCCGATCAGCATATCGTAGCCGCCAGAGGCTCCGACATTCTTGATGACGAGCTCTTCCATATGTTCCAGGACATAGTCCAATCTCTCCGGATCACTAAGAAAATACGTCTCCACGTTCGGAATGATCGGTTCTTCCCCGAGGTAAAAACGGATCATATCAGGAACGTAGACATACATCGCTTTATCATCAGCGACTCCGTTGCCGATGCCGTTCAGGATAGCGACATTCCCTTTTTTATAAGCCTGGAGCAATCCTTGCACGCCGAGAGCCGAATCAGGACGGAACGCATCCGGATCCAGGAAGTCGTCATCAATGCGGCGGTAAATGATGTCGACCCGCTTCAATCCGCGGATCGTCTTCATATAGACCACGTCGTTCTGTACCAGGAGGTCTCTGCCTTCCACGAGTTCGATTCCCATCTGCTGGGCGAGGAACATGTGATCATAATAAGCCGAGTTATAACTACCCGGGGTCAGCAGCACAGCCACCGGATCCCCCTCACATTTTTGCGGTGCATGACTCATGACTGTGTCGTGAAGCTCTGATATCTGGTGCTCCAGGGTACGGATGTCGTGATTGAAGAATAGCTCCGGATATACTTGACGCATCACATAGCGGTTCTGAAAGACATAACTCATCCCGGATGGGTTACGTAAATTGTCCTCCAGCACACGATACTGACCGTGTTCATCGCGGATCAGATCTACACCGGAGAGGAAGATATGATTGTCTAGGGGTATATCCACGCCGCCGATCTGTTTGTGGTAATAGTATGGATTATTCTCTACGAGCTCCCGAGGAATGATCCCTTCTTCCAGGATTTTCTGATCATGATACAAATCTTCGAGAAACAAGTTAAGGGCCTTCATCCGTTGTTTCATCCCTGTCTCTATCCTGCCCCATTCTTCTTCCGGGATGATGATGGGGATGAAATCGAACGGCATCGTACGTTCGGTCTGACCTTCGTGATTATAGACGGTAAACGTAATGCCCTGGCGAAGGAAACTCAGTTGGGCGGTTTCGTGCTTTTCGCTCAATTCCTGGTCGGAAAACTTCTCCACCAGCTTATAAAACCAATCATAGTGTGCTTTAGGCGTAGCATCGCTGTTCATCATTTCATCGAAAAACATTCCGGTCTGATAGTTCTTAAGCACCCGTTTCTCCTCCCATCCTGTATATGTCTCTCTATTTTGTCCGTGATTATGTATATACCCTCCAGAGAAAGTTATAAGCCGTAATCTGTGAAAAATATTTGCACGGCAACAACGAGACAAAAGATCGCCACCGCAAAAGAAGCATAACTCCAGAATTTCTTACCTCGTTCATAATCATCCATACCGGTAATCGCCATTACTCCCGAAAGACCAAGAAGCATCAGGTATTGGAATCGGAAATCGCCGGTGATCAACCCATACAGAGCGAATCCAAGGGTTGCTGCGGAGAATAGAAAACGAACGAATTTTTCCAATGGTCCACCCTTGTTGATCTTCACCCTATCACCTCTTTCAGAACAGTTCTGTCAGTACAAGCAGAAGAAACAGCCCCAGAATCACAACGTTCACCGTTCCGAGAATTCTTCGTCCATCTGAAAAATCACGGATGGCATTCAACGTGAACAGAATCGGTATCGCAATCAGCAGAAATATCGGGGACATCGTAACGTCCGTAAACGTAGCGATCAGAAAATAGACGAGAAAAATGATTCCGAGCGCAAGACTTATCAGGTTGATGACTTTCAGTTTATCCATTCCTGTACCTCCTTCCATTGATCGACGGTTGTAACTTCATCAAAACTTTTGCCGAGTTCCTTCTCCATTTCTTTCCTGGAATAGGCATACGTCTCTGAAGCTATCACCATATCTACGTCCTCCACATTGTCGATCAATGTAAATAATCTTCCGGCATTTTCACGAGTCCAGCGTTCCACTTTTCCATCAGGAACGTCGGCATAGTGAATCGTCAGCCCATAAGGCTTCTCTTTCGTATGTAACTCGATCTCTTCCACAGACGATCCGTTTTCTATCCCATTTACAATAGCGAGAACATCACTGTTGTTCCCGATTAACGTTCCTTCATATTCAAACAAAGTTCCCGCCTGGGAGTCGCTCATACATCCACTGAGCATCACCAGGAGAAAAGCTGCAATGGCCGACTTTTTCATAAAATCCCTCCTATCATTATCGTACCACACCGGTGATTCACTGTCGCAGTTTCTTCTTTCTTTCATCTTCGTTATAATAAATGTAAGCGGTTACTAAAAGGGAGGGGCATTAGTATGACTACATATGAAGATGTCTGGATTCCTACAGAACAAAGGATGCAGACGACAAGACTCTATCGATGGATGAAGCGGCTCGGATATGATGATTACGATACATTCCAGAAAGACACCATATCAGATATATCCTGGTTCTGGGATGCGGCGATAAAGGAAATCGGTTTTGAATGGTTCGATCCTTATGAAGAAACGGTCGATCTCTCGAAGGGAATTTCCCACCCTAACTGGTTCCTCGGTGGTAGAACGAATGCAACGCTGAACGCGCTCGACAAATGGACGAAAGATTCTCAAAAGAAAAACGAGGTAGCCCTTTACTGGGAAGGGGACAACGGTGACAGGAAGACCTTCACATTTGCTGAACTGGACGAAGAAGTGAACGCTTTCGCTGCGGGACTCGAGAAGCTAGGAATCGAGGAAGGAGATATCGTTACCCTTTATCTGCCGATGCTTCCGGAAACAGTCATCAGCATGCTCGCCATCTCGAAAATCGGCGCTATTTTCTCTCCGGCATTTTCCGGCTACAAAGCGGATGCCGTGAAAACGAGAATCGATGCTGCGTCGGCGAAAGCGATGATCACCGCGGACGGCTTTTACCGCAGAGGAAAGACGATTGATATGAAAACGGAAGCTGATCGAGCCGCTGAGGGTTCCGAGACGCTTGAACACGTCATCGTCTTGGAACGGTCCGGGGAACCTTTTGAAAAAACGACACGTGACGTGAGCTTCCAGGATGTAAAAGTGGAAGGTGGTGCTGTCCGGACGAAACAGATGCAGGCGGATGATCCATTCATGCTCATCTATACTTCGGGGACGACAGGTACACCGAAAGGAGCGGTCCACACGCACGCCGGTTTCCCTGCAAAGTCCGCCTTTGATGCAGGTGTATGTATGGATGTCGAGAAAGATGATACTTTGTTCTGGTTTACGGATATGGGCTGGATGATGGGACCTTTCCTCGTATATGGTGGTCTTGTGAACGGGGCTTCCATCGTCATGTTCGAAGGAACGCCTGACTACCCGGAACCGGACCGTTTGTGGGAGTTGGTGGAGCGCTACAACGTCACCCATCTCGGTATTTCTCCGACGCTCGTGCGAGGAATGATGAAACACGGGGAAGCCTGGGTAAATAAACACGACCTGTCTTCGCTGCAGGTGATCGGCTCGACCGGCGAACCATGGAACCCCGAGCCGTGGCACTGGTTATATCGCCACGTCGGAAAAGAACAGGCGCCGATCTTCAACTATTCGGGAGGTACGGAAATATCTGGAGGTATGCTTGGAAATGTCCTTGTTAAACCGATACAACCAGTCACTTTCAACGCCGCCCTTCCAGGGATGGACGTCGACGTCTTCGACGATGATGGCAACCCTGTGCAAAACGATGTCGGTGAACTCGTACTGAAACAGCCGTGGGTCGGCATGACGAAAAGTTTCTACAAAGATGACGATCGTTATCGCCGCACGTACTGGAACCGCTTCAAAGACACATGGGTCCACGGAGACTGGGCGACGGTCGATAAGAAAGGCTACTTCCTGATTTCCGGTCGTTCCGATGACGTGCTGAACGTAGCCGGGAAACGGATCGGTCCGTCAGAAATCGAATCAGTTCTGGTGGAACACGAAGAAGTTGTAGAGGCCGGTGTCATCGGCGCGCCTCATGATATGAAAGGCGAAGAAGCAGTCGCCTTCGTTGTGACGAAATCCGGGGGCACCGATCAGCTGATAGAAGAACTCCAAGCTCTCCTTATTGAGAAGCTCGGAAAAGCAATCGCACCGAAGAAAGTGTATACGGTCAGTGACCTGCCAAAGACGAGAAACGCAAAAGTTATGCGACGAGCTATCAAGTCCGCCTTCCTGAACCAGAACTCCGGAGATTTAAGTGCTCTGGAGAACCCGGAAGCGGTAGAGGAAATCCGGCAAATAGGTGCTACTACAAATTAAAGAGTCTGCCCGCGGGCAGACTCTTTATTTATCCTCTTTCGCTTTTCCGATCTCTTCTTGTACGTTACCTTTCGCTTTATGTTTCTGGCCTTCCTGTTGGAGCTTCGGATCGTCTTTGGCGTTCCCGACCTGATCCTTCGCTTCGCCTTTCACTTTGTTGACTGCGCCTTTCACCTTATCACTCATACCTTTTTTGTCTGCCATCATGAGCCTCCTATTCTGAAGTGTTACTGCCTGTTTTCCCAATCTTTTCTACAAATAACCTTCTAAATACAATTTTTATTTCTTATTCCCTTTACCAAGAGAAGTCTGTATATCTTCTTTGTAAGCATAAGAGAATAACAGAGATACCATAATTCCTCCCCCAATCAGGTTCCCGATACTTGCCGGAACAAGGTTGAAGAAAATATATTCATACCACGTATACTGGTCTGTCGCGAGGAATCCCATACTGAAATACCCCATGTTAGCAGCACTGTGCTGGAAGTTACCCGCAACAAAAAGAATGACGGGCAATGTGGTTCCAAGAATCTTGCCGGTGATATCTCGAGCTGCTGTTGTAAGGAACGCCGCCATTCCGATCAACCAGTTTGCCAAAATACCGGACACAAGGATTTCGAACCAGCCTTTCACCCCGTAATCAAGAAACTTCATCTTTTTATCCAGGTACATGGAAAGTTCCGAATAGAACGGATCGGACAGTGATCCCGACATCTGAATGAGCACTCCGACGGCGAATGCGCCAATCAAGTTCCCGAGATAAGTAGCCATCCAGAACCTATAAATGTTCACTTTCATCAGACCGGCTTTATTGAAAAGATAAGAAGGTAAAAGCACGTTGACTTCTGTAAACAGCACCGCTCCCGAGATGAATACCATCGCATACCCGGCTGCAAACCCGACGCCGGACATTAAATAGAACAAGCCCTCTGTTTCTATATCAATCGCAAGAAGAATGGAAAAAATTGCTCCGAAGGTCATAAAAGACCCTGCAGTCAGTGCCAGAAGAAACTGTGCCGGGAGATTTTTGCTTAAGTGATCTCTCCCCTTTTCCCCGAATTCATCGACGATTTGCGAGGGGATGTAGAACTGCCTCCCCGGTCTGTCTATCTTCTCGGTAGAGGCTTCTGTTTCTTTGTTTTCTTTTTGTTCTTTCGTTTTCATATCTTCATTATCTGCCATAATCATCCCTCCGATTCGGTACTGTTCCCTGTTTCCGTCCATTATAATCAAAGCTCCTCCTGTTGCAGGAACATAAAGTTTTCTCTATGCTGAAAGAAGTGAAGTACTTCGGGAAAGGATGAAACCAATGGGAGAGATTTTCGGCTATATCGTGGTAGCTATATTTGTTGCCGGTCTTATGTATAGTTTGTATCACCATATTCGACTTGTCCTAAGAATCAATGGCTGGAAGAACACCCCCGCCTACAAAAGAACGTTGATTGGAAATAGCCTTTCCGCTTTAGCCCTTGCCGGTTTTCTGATCGCTTTCGTCTACAATATCGGAATCGGTCTGGGTATCGTTTCTGACGCCATCATCTCAAGCAGTGCTGCAAATGCTGCCTGCTTTTTATTCGTAGGGATTCTTATCGTATCAAAGTTTTTCGTCACTCCACGCCAGCAATATTCTTTACCCAAATAATATCTTCTTTTCAAAAAACCGCTCCCTCTGAATTATTCAGGTTAGGAGCGGCTTTTTCTTTATACAGGATATACGCCATGCTTACGTTCCGTGAACGCTACGTTCTTCGATTCATACATCTCGAAGCGTGTGACAAGTTCATGTCGTAATTTATCCGGCTGTACGATATCGTCTATCACCATTTCTGAGGCGAGACGATAAATATCGATATTCTCCTTATACTCTTCGTGCTTTTCTTTGATGAAAGCAGACCGTTCTTCTTCCGGCAATTCAGCGATTTTATTTGCATACACAGCGTTCACTGCCGCTTCCGGTCCCATGACAGCAATCTGCGCACTAGGCAAAGCGAGACACGCGTCAGGTTCAAAAGCAGGACCGGCCATCGCATAGAGTCCGGCTCCATAAGCTTTGCGCACAATGACGGAAATCTTCGGAACCGTCGCTTCACTCATCGCCGCCAGCATCTTCGCGCCGTGACGGATGATCCCCGCCTGCTCTACGCGGGTTCCGATCATGAAGCCCGGGATATCCACAAGGAACAACAACGGAATATTGAAGGCGTCGCACAGCTGCATGAATTTCGCCGCTTTATCGGCGGAATCCGGAAACAGAACGCCTCCTTTTGCCCTAGGCTGGTTGGCGATAATCCCGACCGATTTCCCGTCGATACGGGCGAGCCCCGTAATCAGTTCCGGAGCGAACTTCTTCTTGATTTCACAGAATGTATCTTCATCTATCAACCGTTCGATCAGTTGATACATATCGAACGGTGCGTTCTGGTTCTCCGGAATCAAGTCATGGATCGATTTTTCAAAAGAAGCCGTTTCTATTGATTCATGGGTCATCGGCTTTTCTCTGAAGTTAGGAGGGAAATAACTCAAATACTTCCTGGCGAACTGGATCGCTTCCTCTTCGTTCTCCGCCAGCACGTCTCCGCACCCGGAAACGGAACAGTGCATATTCGCGCCTCCCATTTCTTCGAGCGTGACTTTCTCCCCGATGACCTTCTCCGCCATCCGCGGGGAACCGAGATACATCGATGCATTGCCATCGACCATCACGACGATATCGCAAAACGCAGGTATGTAGGCTCCTCCGGCAGCGGACGGTCCGAATAGAAGACAAACCTGTGGCACGCGTCCGGACATTTTGATCTGATTATGGAAAATGCGTCCTGCTCCCCGACGGTTCGGGAACATTTCCACTTGATCGGTGATACGGGCACCCGCTGAGTCGACGAGATACAACATCGGCAGCTCGAGCTTCAATGCCGTTTCCTGGATGCGGATGATTTTCTCTACCGTACGTTTCCCCCAGGAACCTGCCTTCACGGTCGAGTCGTTGGCCATGACACATACTTTCTCGCCATTGATGCGACCGATGCCCGTTACTACGCCATCGGCCGGTAACCCTTCGTCCTGATTATTCGCAAAAAATGCATCTTCAATATCGATGTTATCGTCGAATAGCTGCTCGAGGCGTTCCCGGACAAACATCTTCCCTTTTTCTTTATTTTTCTCATGATATTTATCCAGGCCTCCGGAAGCGATGCGTTCTCTCGCTTCTTGAAGCGTCCGGTCCATCGTCATTCAAAATTCCTCCTTATTCTCCGCGGTAGACAGGCTTCCGTTTTTCTGAAAAAGCTGTAAGCCCTTCCTGCCTGTCCGCCGTCGGAATCGTTTTGTTGTAACAGCCACGTTCAATGGAAAGGCCTGCTTCGAGATCCGTTTCCATCCCGTTATCGATCGCTCTCTTCGCTTCCTTAACAGCAACCGGTCCATTACGTGCAATCATGTGAGCAAGCTCCATCGCTTCATCCATCAGGAATTGCGGATCATGCATATACTCGGCAATCCCGAGTGTGTAAGCACGTTCCGCTTCCACGGCCTTCGCTGTATAAATCAGAGCCTTGGCATGTCCTTTGCCGATCAGACGGGCGAGACGCTGCGTTCCTCCTGCACCCGGAATGATAGCTAGAGAGGTTTCTGTCAAGCCCACGCGCGTCACAGAACTGATCATGCGAAGGTCACAGGCCAGTGCCATCTCGAGCCCTCCCCCGAAGGCTACTCCATTCATGACAGCAATCACCGGCATCGGCAGCGTCTCGATCATCCGGACGGTATCTCCGATTTTCTTCACGGTCCCTATGACTTCCTCGTCGGTCATCCCTTTTCTCTCTTTCAGATCCGCTCCGGCACAGAACGCTTTCGATCCGCTTCCCGTCAGCAACACGACGCGCACGCCTTCCTCTTTTTCCACTTTCTTCAAAGCTTTCTGCAGTTCCTCAAGCAATTGATGTGAAAGCGCGTTTGCAGCATCTGGACGGTTCAGCGTAATGACTGCGATATGTTCATCCGCGCGATCGATTGTAACTGTTTTCGCCATGACTCACCCTCCTTTTCTGTTGAACATCTGCATCTGGTGACTCGGCAATTCTATTCCGATTTTCTCCTGGATAAAGGCAGCAGCATCCGTAAGCTTTCCTTTATGGATTCCTGTGTCTATGCCCATCCGTTCAAGCATATGCACGAGATCATCCGTCGCCAGATTCCCGCTTGCTCCGTCCGCATACGGACAGCCGCCAAGACCTCCAAGAGCCCCGTCGAATATCGTAACTCCACGTTCAAGAGACACGAGGACATTCGCAAGGGCCATCCCGGAAGTGTTATGAAAGTGCATCGCAGCTTTTGAAAAAGGAATCCTTCCGTCCATGTTCGCTAGGAAGCTGTCGACCTGTTTCGGATCGGCTACGCCAATCGTGTCTCCGAGCGACAGTTCATCGATTCCCATCTCAAAAAGGCGATTTCCTACCTGGAATACTTTGTCCGGCTCCACATCCCCCTCGTATGGACAGCCGAAAACGGTAGATACATAGCCTCTTACGGTTTTTCCCGCCTGTTTCGCTTCCTTCACGACTTCTTCCAAGACCGGGTACGTCTCTTCGATCGATTTGTTTATATTTTTCCTGTTATGGGTTTCACTCGCTGACATAAATACGCTGACTTCATCGACACCCGTTTCGATGGCCGCCTCTAATCCTTTCTTATTCGGGACCAGGGCTGCGTACGTAATATCCGGATGGCGCTTGATCGCTTTCGCCACTTCCCGGGCATCTTTCAGTTGCGGAATCCATTTCGGATGCACGAACGAAGAGATTTCAATATACCCGAGTCCTGTTTCCGATAATGAATCGATCCAGGCGATCTTGTCTTCTGTAGGTACTTCCGCGGGCTCATTCTGCAGCCCATCACGCGGACCGACTTCCCGGATCGTCACCTGTTCCGGCACATGAAGCATTCAATCCCTCCTTTATTCCAGGATGACGAGTACGTCGCCTTCATTGACGAAGTCCCCTTCTGCAACTTTCAACTCTTTCACCGTTCCGCCCTTCTCCGCAGGAATCGGTATTTCCATTTTCATGGATTCCAAAATGGCGATATCTTCGCCTTCTTTCACCTCTGCTCCCTCTGTTACGTTCATTTTCCATACGCTTCCTGCCATCGACGCTTTCACTTCCATCGTCATCAGCCTCCCTGATAGTATTTTTCTACAAATGATGTTTTCGTATCGCCGGCCTTGAACCTTTCATGCCGGATGACCTTCTGAAGCATTGGAATATTCGTCTTGATCCCTTCAATCTTGAAATCTTTCAATGCTTCCGTCATTCTTTGAATCGCTTCCTCTCTGTCTGAACCGGTCGTAATGAGCTTCGCTATCATCGGATCGTAGAACGGGGTCACTTCGGACGAACCGTGCACCGCCGTCTCCAGACGAATGCCCTCTCCTTCCGGAAATGCCGCATCCGTTATTTTTCCAGGCGACGGGAAGAACCGGTCCGGGTCTTCTGCGTAAATGCGTACTTCTATCGCATGCCCGGATATCTTCAAGTCTTCCTGACTCACCTTCAGCTCTTCCCCATTCGCTACGCGGAGTTGCTGTTCGACGAGGTCGAGGCCTGTGATTTCTTCTGTCACCGGATGTTCGACCTGAAGGCGGGTATTCATCTCGAGAAAATAGAAGTTCTCCTCCTCGTCTACGAGAAATTCGATGGTACCGGCGTTGACGTAGCCGAGTGCCCGTACCGCTTTCAGTGCAGCTTCGCCCATCTTTTCGCGGGTTTTTTCTGTCAAAACAGGCGACGGGGCTTCTTCGACGACCTTCTGATGGCGTCGCTGAATCGAGCATTCCCGTTCGAATAGATGAACGGCTTTCCCGTGCGTATCCGCAAGCACCTGGATTTCAATGTGACGTGGTTCTTCGATCAGTTTCTCGATGAACATCGTCCCGTTTCCGAAGAAGTTCGCTGCTCGTTTCTGGTTTCCTTCGAAGGCTTTCTCCAGCTCCTCCGGGGAAGCCACCGCTTGCATGCCGATGCCACCTCCCCCTGCGGAAGCTTTCAGCATGACCGGATATCCGAATTCTTCAGCCGTACGCTTAGCTTCCTCCACGTCCGCCACCGCGTCTTCCGTACCTGGGATGACCGGCACGCCCGCTTCTTTCATTTCTTTCCTGGCAGCGATCTTATCCCCCATCATCCCGATCACATCCGCCGTCGGTCCAATGAACACAAGCCCCGCTTCTTTCGTCTTCACTGCGAAATCGGGATTTTCACTCAAAAGTCCGTAGCCGGGATGAATCGCTTCGGCTCCGCTGTTCTTTGCCACTTCGATGATTTTGTCCATATTCAGGTAAGAATCTTTCACCGGTGACTTGCCGATCAGATGAGATTCATCGGCTTCAGAAGTGAAATTGGCATTCTCGTCCGCCTCTGAATACACGGCGACGGTTCTGATACCTAGGCTTTTACACGTCCGTATAATACGGGAGGCGATTTCACCCCGATTGGCAATCAGTATTTTCTCGAACATTCCCTATCTCCTTTCTTGCTCAGCGCCGATCATGTCGACCGCTGCTTCTCTTAATTTGAATTTCTGTATTTTGCCGCTGGCCGTCATCGGATACTCCTCAGTGAAAGAAATGTAGGCCGGAATCTTATGCTTCGAAATCGCCCCTTCGAAAAAGGAACGGATATCTTGTTCCGAGGCCTCCACTTCTTCTTTCGGAATGATCCAGGCCATGATCTCTTCACCGTACTTCGCATCCGGGATACCGACGACCTGAACGTCCAGAACATCCGGGTGCTGATACAGGAATTCCTCGATTTCCCGTGGGTAAATGTTCTCTCCACCGCGGATGATCATGTCCTTCATGCGTCCGGTGATTTCCACATAACCGTCTTCGTCCATGACCGCGATATCACCGGTATGAAGCCATCCTTCCGGGTCGATGGCTGTTTCTGTAGCTTCGTCATTTTTATAATACCCTTCCATGACGAGATACCCGCGTGTGCACAGTTCTCCCGGTGTTCCCCGCTCTGCTTCTTCTCCTGTCCCAGGCTCGACGACTTTCACCTCGACGTTCGGGTGAGCCCTCCCGACGCTTTTCACCCTAAGGTCAATTGGGTCATCCGGTCTGGTCTGTGTGATGACAGGGGAAGACTCCGTCTGGCCGTAGGCAATTGTCACTTCCTCTGCCCCCATGTCCTGGATGACACTCTTCATCACTTCCATCGGACAGGTGGAACCTGCCATAATCCCTGTTCGCAACGTCGTCGGCTTCAGGGATTCGAAGTCGGGGTGATTCAATTCCGCGATGAACATCGTCGGCACCCCGTGCAGCGCTGTGCAGGATTCCTCCTTCACCGCTTCGAGCACCCGTTTCGGATCGAACTGTTCGATGACCACCATCGTTGCCCCTTTCGCCACCGTAGCGATCGTCCCCATCACACAGCCGAAGCAGTGGAAGAAAGGAACCGGGATACACAAACGGTCTTTATCCGTCATGTCCATGCAGTCGGCCACCTGGTTCGCGTTGTTTACAATATTGTAGTGGCTCAGCATGACTCCCTTCGGAAACCCGGTCGTTCCGGACGTATACTGCATATTGATGACGTCTTTGTAGGAAAGGGTACCTTCCCTCTCTTTCAGTGCCTCATCCGTTATGTCCTTCCCTTTCTCGATAAGGTCCTCCCACGTATAACAGCCCGGGTATTCCTTGTCTCCGAGCACGATGACATTCCGCAAGGCAGGCAACTTCTCACTTTGAAGCCCACCTTTTTCCGAATGCTCGAGTTCCGGACATATCTCCTTCAGTACATCAACATAAGATGTTCCCTTGAAAGACTCCGCCATGATGAGCGTCTCCGTGTCGGACTGCTTCAACAGATATTCCAGTTCTTTCGCCTGATAGCTCGTATTGACGGTCACGAGTACGCCGCCCATTTTTCCGGAGGCAAACTGGGACGCAAGCCACTCCGGTTTGTTGTCGGACCAGACGGCGAAGTGGTCCCCTTTTTCTATGCCGAGCGCCATCAATCCTTTTGCGACCTGGTCCGTCCATTCATCAAGGTCCTGATAGGTTCCACGGACCCCTCGTTCCGGAAAAACGAATGCTTCTTTTTGCGGAGCTTTCTCTGTCTGCTGCCTCAACAACTCGCCCATCGTCACCTGCAATAACGTCATTCTATTCCTCCTTTATTATCCGTTAACAACCGAGTTGACGGGCAATGACCATCCGCTGGATTTCAGATGTGCCTTCCCCTATTTCAAGTAGCTTCGCATCACGCAGGAATCTCTCGACTTCGTACTCTCTCATGTAACCATAGCCCCCGTGGATCTGGATGGCCTGGTTGGCGGAGCGGAATGCCGTCTCTGAAGCGAACAACTTCGCATAGGCCGATTCTTTCGTGAACGGCTTTCCTTCATCTTTCAGCCAGGCAGCTTTCAACACCATATTACGGGCGAGTTCAACTTCCATCGCCATATCCGCGAGCTTAAACTGGATCGCCTGGAATTTCGAAATGGGCTCTCCGAATTGCTTCCGTTCTTTCGCGTAGGCAAGTGCGCGATCAAGGGAGGCTTGCGCAATTCCTACCGCGAGGGCAGCAATCGATATCCGTCCGCCATCCAGCGTATGAAGGAATTGACCGAAACCTTTCTGTGGATCACCGAGAATATTCTCTTTCGGTACCTTCACGTCTTCGAGCACAATTTCCGAGGTGTTGGATCCGCGGACGCCCATTTTGTCGTAATCGCTGCGTACCGTCATGCCCGGGGTATCTTTCGGAACGATGAATGCAGATATGATATTCCTGCCGTCGTCTCTCTTTCCGGAAACGGCTGTCACCGTAATGGACCTGGCGTATTCGGCGTTCGTGATCCAGCACTTCTCTCCGTTCAGGATGTAGTGATCACCTTCAAGCACCGCTTTCGTCTGGGTTCCGCCGGCGTCCGATCCTGCGTTCGGCTCCGTCAGTCCGAATGAACCAAGTCCTTCTCCTTTGGCGAGCGGCACAAGGAATTCCCGTTTCTGTTCTTCCGTACCGAAGTAATAAAGGGGACTGGCTCCGAGCGAAACGGCTGCCGCGTAACTTAGACCCGTCGATCCACATACGCGACCGATCTCTTCTACAGCGAGGGCATAGGTGATCGTATCTCCTCCGCTTCCTCCATACTCTTCAGGGAAAGGAATGCCTAGAAGGCCGAGTTTCCCCATTTCTTTAAACAGATCCTCCGGGAATTCCGAATTCTTATCAATCTCTACGGCACGAGGGGCGATTTTCTCTTCTGCGAAATCACGGACCATTTTCCGTGTCATTTCCTGTTCTTTCGACAGTTCAAAATTCATCGGTTTCCTCCTTTATTCTTTTAAGACCGACTGGTTGGTCGGTATCGGACACAACATGTTGAAAACGCTTACTTTTTGTCGTAAAAAAAAGGGATGTATTGCTCTGCCTGACTTACTCCTTCATGACCCGGCAACAAGAAATGCAGCACGAGATCGGTGAACACGTCGGCGATTTCTCCGATGGTGTAGGCTCCGTCTCTCTGGTACCATTTGTTGATCCAGTTGACCATGCCAAGGATCGCCATCCCGGTGATCTCCGGGGGTAGTTCCCTGCGAAACTCATGAGCTTCCTGGCCTTCTTTAACGACAGTGAAAATTTTCTCCTTGAACTGATCGCGTTTTCGGTTGATCTCTTCTTCGTAGCTGGCATCGACGTAGTTACTTTCCTGGTAGAATACAGTGATGTGAGATTGATACAAATCAAAGACGTGTACGAACGACTGGATGATTGCCTGTATCTGATCTTTAGGTGAGTGGTGGGTGTGTGTGGCTGCTTCGGCTTCTTTCAGTACGTATGTAATGAAGGTATCGTGGATGACGAAAAGTAGTTCGTCTTTCGACTGAAAGTGGTGATAGAATCCGCCTTTGCTTGTTCCGGCCGCTTTCACGATCTGATTGACGCTGACGCGGTGGAAGCCTTGAGTATCAAATAATTCGAGAGCTGTCCGGATGATGTCTTCGCGCAGATTCTGCATACATCAGCCCCTTCCTCCTGAATATATGTTCATCATATCATATGTTTAGAATTTTACAAATAATGTGTGAAAAAATTTCATTCCCTGACCATTGCTCCGTTCTTCCACAACTCTTTCCCGTGCGTATCAATGTGCTTCTTCAATTCCTGATTCGAAATCGTTTCATAATGAACGAGGTCGAACATATAAGGCAGAGGATACGTTTCGTTCAAATAATCATTCAGACGGGCTATCGTTTCATCCGTGACACCTTCTCCTGCGATCGCCAAGTCTATGTCTGATCCATTTTTATAATTCCCGATGGCACGACTTCCATATAAGAACACCCGTTCAATTTCAGGCAAATGGTTGATAGCTTTTTTCATGTACTCAAAATCTCTATCCAATAGACCATACATGGTTACACCTCCTTTTTAAGCATCTGATATACCTCTTCCATTGCAGGAACATATGTCTTCTTAATACGGGCAATCAATTTATCCGTGAGCTCACGGCTGTACGTATGGGTAGTCAGATTTTTGTCGGATAAGGCATCCATCCATACATGACCATTTTCGATAAATCCCAGTTGGAACGCCTGTTTCAATGTTTCACGCGGACTTCTTACAAGCACGCCTTCTGATTCCAGATAGTCTTTCAATACTTTCCACGAAAGTTCAAAAGCCACTTCAAATAGTTGAACAAGCCCCGCTCTCTCCAAATCCGTTTCGATTTCCCTCTCTGTATTTTCTTTCAATATGAGGTATGCTTTTTCAAAATTATCAAATCTTTGTCTCCATCTGGTCTCTTTCCCTTCGGACATGAAGCTCCCCCCTCTTCTTATATATCCATTATATCTAAATGAAAAGAAAACAAAAAGCAGCGCTTTATGCGCCGCTTCAGATTTCTACCCAGGTATACGTTTTCCCCCAGCTCTCTTTTGCCACCTGTTCAATGTCCCGGACCGTTTCATCATCGACCGCGAACGCGTCTCCCTGCTCATATGGGTTGTAATGGAACGCATACAGCCTGGCTGTGAATTCGTGGAAAGGTAGCGAAGACTCGCCCGGAATCTCTTTGTTCCCGGAAACGGTCGGTTCGATTCCCTGCCCCCAGTCCTGGGCTCCGTCGTTGTTCGGATTGTAAAAGTAGACGCGATACTCGCCGTTCTTATCCTTGGCGATCCGCTGAATAGATACAGCGTGAAGCCCGAGTAAATCGCCCGTCGGCGTCGTTATGAAAATACCGACCGGGTTCGGATAAATCAACTCGTACCCTTCGTTGTAATCAGGATGATGGGTCGAATAGAACAACCGCACGAATCCAGTGTAGTCCGCGACAGATCCAGTCATCGGATCGATAGCACTGCTGAAGCCGTTCGACACCCAGTCCCCGTAAAAAGCGGGGTTCACCCACTTGTGTACGTCTTCCCCGCGGAATTTCACGAGCCGCACCAGTTCCCCGTATATTTTATCCAAATGAGGGACGAGCACAAGCGAGACAGGATCGAGCTCTTCGTGAAGGTCTTCCACCAGCCCTTTCCGCAGTTCTTTGGAATGGATCATCTGTCCTTCAAACATCACATCGACGTCCCCGTCCCGGGCGGCTCTCGGAATTAGTTCCAGCAGATACCCCGGTGCGTGGAGGGACCAAAGGCTGATACCCCTTGCCGTCTGACACGTCGGGTTCATCCCCTGTCCTACACCGAGCGGCTGACCGAGGACACAAATTGTTCCGGCAACGAGAATATCGTTGGCCGTTATCCCTTCGTTGCCATTGATGGAAGACAAAAGTACTTTTCTCACGTCAGGCTGAAGATCAAGTTCGATCAAACGGTTCAACCCTGGAATCACCGGTGCGCTCGAGAGTACGCCGCGCTCGAGCATGCAGGCAAGACCATAAACCGTCTGCTTCAGGGCGGGATGGATCGCCACGTTGATCAACTTGTTTACGATGGAAAAGTGTTCTTCGAGGTTCGCTTTTCCTTTGGCATTCAGTCCAAGCGCCGTTGGAAGAACTTCCGGTTTCTTACGATTCAGGTACCTGATCAGAATCGTATGATGACCGGAGACGAGTCCGGTATCTCTCATACTCTTGGCGAACATCTCAGCCTCTTGTTTCAGATCTTTATTTCCGAGTTTCCTCAAGGTTTCTTTGTACTCTTTGAACCCATGGTCCCTGCTCAATTCCGTCGGATGACTGATGGCTCTCGCATACAATTCAATCGCCTTTTTCTCCTTGGAATCGATACCTGAATCCAGCAACTGCTTCGCGTCTTCGATCATTTTCACTGTACGGTTCACCATAATCGGTCGCTGGGCTACAAGATCATCGATTTCCCTGACAAGTGCGCCGGAAGCCGCCTCTAAAGACAACTCATTCGCAAGGAACTGGAATAGACGCTCCGCCCGCTTCTTCTCTTTTTCATTCCCTTCGATCCGGGCTGCTTCCGTCTCTTCCGGAAACAAAGTATCGATGTTCAGCGCCATCACTTCATGAAGGAAACGCTTCGCTTCTTCCGCAGACATCTCTTCACGCTTATGGTCTCCTTTCGCCAGAGCCAGCATGCGGACATCACTCAGAATTTCAACGATCGGCGTCATCCCGCCTGCACGAAGGGAACCCTGGACCAGGTGAGGAAGCAGTTTCGAAGGCTCCGCCCACGGACCGTTCAAAAATAGTCCCGCTTCCTCGAATCGGTCTGCGTATTTATATAACGTCTGCATGCCGTCCTCTTCATCCATCACTCTTGCTGCCGCCTGCAAGGCGTCCGCCTGGTACATTTCCTTTGCATAAGGGAAAGCCGCCTCCATCATTTCAAGTGCCTCTTCAAACTGCTTTTCCTTACTCTTCTCTGCTTTCGTTCCCATACTCACCCTTCTTTCTGAAATATAAGTAGAAACGTCAGGGATCGCCCCTGACTATTGGAAGAAATCGTGATCGACATAATCCTGGAGTAGCTGCTTCACGGTTTCATCATCTTCCCCGTAAAAGAACACCGTTCCCAAATGGTTTCCATACCCTTCCTGATTGCTGTCGATTTTATTCACCGCCGGTTTGAACAGCGTGTGTTTCTCGAAGTAATCGTGGTCCTCCAGTTCCTGAGGTACATTCACTTTTGAAATGAAATTTTTCTTCGGATAGACAAGAAAGCTTCCGGCGTGCCCGTTCGCTTTCGTTTCATCAGGAAATAGACCTTCCAGCTCTTCTTTCGTTGTGTTCGGATCACAGCACAGCAAATGTGCCTGATAAGGGTCGAACCCGTACGTTTTCTTCATCAGGTCGAAAATATGACCTCCCGGAAGCCGATACGCCACTTCTCCGAAATAGAGCTTCTGATCATCAGCAATGAAGAATTCCGGGTGAATGACGCCGTATTCGATGTTAAAAGCATCCACGACTTTCTGTACTTCCTCACGAATCTGTGGACGAAGCTTCTCCACCCGTTTCGTCGGAGGCACCATCATGGAATACCCGAAGACGATATACTCCGTGACGTTCAGAAACTGGACTTTTCCATTATGAACAAAAGCTTCACAGGAAATCTCGAGTCCAGGCAGGTGACTTTCGACGAGTGATGGAAAATGGGAATCCGACAGTTTTTTATCGATATCCTCTTCACTCATGATCATTCGGTGGCCGGATGCACCTGCTTTGTTGAACGCTTTGACATGCACAGGATCCGCTTCCTTCTGATGCCGTCTGAGCTGAGCCTGGTTGATCCGTTTGAAAAAGCGCCGCACGTCTTCTCTGTTTCCGGCTTCTTCAAACACTCCTACATTGAGACCACCCATATGAGCTCTCCGCTTCATCATCGCTTTGTCACGGAAAAGAATGGCGTGGTCGAACAGTCCCGGCTCTTCGCGGAAGCGGGTGTTCAGCGCACCAGCCCATTCTACCGTTTCTTCGAAAATAGGGACCGCATGATCGACATTCATCTCTCGCAACCGATCATGGAGTTTTGCCGAACGTTCATACACCTCCTCATACGTGGGTTCTTTTCCGAAGTCCCAGGCAATAAAGGGAATCTCGTGTTTCTTTGCGTAAGGTTCAAACTCAGGAAGACTCACGACGATAAAATCACGATTCACTCGCTGCATCGCTTCCATCGAAGGGAGCCCCCACCCGATCAAAGCGATCTTCGTATTTTCCTTTCGTTTGTTATGGTTCACAGACACAGGTCCCGATCGAAGCTTGTACAACTTCTCCCGATCCTTCTGGTCATTCTCTTTAAAGCGAAAATCTTCTTCCGATCTCCTGGCTATTGGCAACGTACGCTCACCCTTTCAACATTATTAACCGCATTACTAAGGGTGACCATTTTGCCGCAAAAATATAAGCGCCCATAAGAAAAACCGGAACCTGTTTTACAGATTCCGGTACCAGATGTTCATATTTTCGAAACTGCCTGCAATGTTGCTGTTTCTCACCATCCTGCCGCCATACTTGAAGCCGAGCCTTGCATTGATGATGTTCATACCAGTAGACAGAGATCTGGAATAAGAGAAGATCGTCTTCACTCTTCTCTCCCTGCAAGCTTCAAGGATCCGCCGCGCCTGGCTGACCAACAAGCCTTTCCCTCGATGTTCCGGCAGCGTAGCACAATCCGTAAGTTCACATGCGTTATAGAGAGGCATCCAATCTCCGGCACACGAACTTACGATTCGCCCTTCGTATTCTCCGACCATAGCGTAGACGCCGCTTTCCATCATCTCTAAGATGAAATCAGGATCATCCATGGGTGTCGGGTAGGAAGCGAACACTTGTTTATATAATTGCGACATCCCGAATCGATCGGCTTTCTGTGCCCGGCGGATATAATATGACTTTCCAGCCTCTCCTTCTTCCTTCGTCGCATAGGAAAAAGCGGTTTGCAGCACTCGTTTTTCTTTTTCGGTTGCACTTCTAATATTCCGTTTCTCATCAAGAAATAGAGCATAAACATAAGCGTCTTCCCCATCGAAAAATCCACCGATTCTTCCTTCATAACTGTAAAAACGTTCCTGCATCAAACGGGTCTCTTCCCCAGTTACGAAAAAAATGATTTTATCACAATCGTTTTCCATACCGATTTGGATAAGGTAATCGACATAGGAATCCAATTCCGTTTCCTTAGGCAGAAGATACGCTTTCATCCTTCTGCTGATCGGTTCCAGGTGCAAGTGTTCCAGACACTTGTCGAATTCTTCCTTGTTATGACCGTGCTCCATCGGCTCCTCTCCCTTTTTTGAAGCTGTTACTTAGTTTATTTTCAGGGAGAGGGAAAAATGAGTAGTTTATCTTGCTGTACGAAGCTTGGAAGAAAATGATTCTCTTATTCAACGAAGAAAATTTGCTAACATTTCATTATACACTGCTGGTTGTTGTTCATGAATCAAGTGAGACCCGAAAGGAATAACACCGACGTGCACGTTGTCATGCATCAGCTGATATTTTGAAGCGGTAATCACTTCATTTTTGTTTTCTTCTCCGGTAATAATAAGGATCGGAGCCTTAATCCCATATAAATCGGTCGTGTAATCAAATGGATACCAATTTTCATCTTCAGCCATATGTATGAACTGTTTCCAATCCGATTTATGTAATTCGCTAAGTTCCGCACTCATTTCCTCGTTATTTAAAAGTTGTTGTTGCATAGCTACATCTTCTTTATGAATTTCTTTCCAGTTCTCCGGTTTATCTGCAGTTATTCCCGACAAAGTAATGCTTATTAAAGAAGATGGATATTTTTTTGCAAAAACGATAGCTACCAGTGCTCCTAATGAACACCCAACCAAATGAAAGCTATGAATTTTTAAGTGATCCATTGTTTTTTTGAGATCCTCTGCTGCATCTTCAAAGAAATTGCTTAAATCATCGTTCACAGAATTACCATGCCCGCGCAAATCCGGAGCGATTGTTTTGAATTCATCTTTCAGCATTTCTTTCTGATGCACGAAGTCTGTTTTCCCTGTCTGCAATCCGCTATGGAGAAAAACAACCGCTTCTCCGTCTCCCTGGACTTCCGTATGTAAAATCATTACTACTCCCCTTTCTGTATACTATTCAATCCTTGTTTCTCTCTCCCCACTTGAACCCCGATTTCCCCATATAGTAAAGGAACACGACGGACGAAAGAACGGACAACACTGCAATAACGAACCCCATTTCTAATCCTCCTCTCAGCGCAATTATTTTTCCAACACGCAATAATTATTCGTTTTTATAACAGGAATCTCTTCGCTATTTGCATACAACTCCAATTCCCTATATATCGTCTCAGGCTCAAAATGAAGAACTCTCCAGTTGAATCCTTTAGTCATTTTTACCACCACCTTCTTCTTCATCCATCCGGCACGTTTGAACTTTATTTTCTTGATATCTTCAGGTGAAACTGTTCTTTGATATACCTTCAAGTTTGCGATAAACACCACGTATGATAAGCGACTGTCTTCGATCTTCATCCGGAAACTTAGCAGTAAGCTCACGAGTAAAAAAGCAGCAGCACATAGGAAAACAATCGTTACATTCAGGTAATTGCTGCGACTGACGCCTGTAACACTCAACAACAGAAAGAAAACAAGGATGCTTCTTGCAGGTTTCGCTGTGAATTCCATTGTTCCACCTTCTTTTCTCATTTCTTTCAAACCTGACTACAGCGCTCTTCAGATTATCCTTCTTTTTTACAGGAAAATGCAGGACCGAATAGTTTCAGCGGATCTGCAGAGAGTATAACTTGAGGAGGTGTTATGTTGTGACACATTTTAGATTATTTGCAACGAAATTTCTGATTACGTTCGGCATTCTTCTAGTCATTTTAGGTATGGGATTTGACGTATCTTTCGGAAACGTATTCCTCATTTCTCTTGTGCTTGCAGGAATCGGATATCTTGGTGATGCCCTGTTGCTTCCGAGTACAAATAACTCGATAGCTACAGGAGGAGACTTCGTCCTTACGTTTGCTGTCGTCTACTTCATGTCGGATGCGTTGACTATCGGTGACGGGGTATTTGCGGCCAGTCTGATCTCCGCTTTGTCACTCACCATTTTTGAGTATTTCTTCCACCAGTCGGTAGCGAGAAGCATCGAGAATGAGAAGAAAGAAATGCGTGAAGTGAACCCTTCCGCTGATCTCAGAACCGAAGCTTCCAAAGAGATTTTCCCTTATGATCAGGAAAATCAGGAAAACGACGAACGTTGATGATAAACCAGGGGCAGCCTCCTTTCCCCTGGTTTTTTACATATCACATGAAAAAGAATAATCCATACCGAGAAAACTTTTCACTACCTCCGGGCTGCCACCCTTGTCATAACACTGATCACTCGCATTCATAATAGCCTGATGATTGAAATACGACTCCGAACCAATGATGATTGCTATCGCAAGAATAAGTACGACCGTTCCGATAGCCATCATTATTTGTTTTCTACTCATACGTTCCTCCTCCCATCAAATCAAGATTCAAAAAGAATCGCCAAAGCGATGAACCATACAAAAGCGGTAATCGCAAAGCTTAGATACGCCCAAAATGATCGCGTATTTTTCAACCTTTCATCCAGCCCGTGTACGAACGTCATTGCACCTAGGACTAGAAACATATACGGAAGTAGCGCGTTGTTATCAGTGATAAGACCTACCCCGGCGATAATAAGTACAATGATCGCGAGAAATAATTTAAGACTGCGCATGACTCAGAACACCCACCTTCTTGAACTTATGTAATTTACTGCCCATATCCATGCGTTTCTCCCTCTTTCAGATCAAGTGGTAGCTCTCCGAATACGACAGTATGTTCATCTTCCCATCGGACCGGTATATCTTCCACCCGCTCCTGGTTATAAATACGTTTTTTGAACCAAAGAGCTCCGTGCAACTCTGCAAGTATGCGGTATCCTCCGGAAGCTCCTGGATTGATTCGATAAACTTCGACCTTATAGTCCCCTTCTGGAGATTCAACACTTTTTATATACTCCCTCGCCCCCATAGAAGAAGCTAAACTGGTCAGCATCAGCGCTGTTATCAGGAGAATAGCTGTCCCGCCTGTCCCTACGAGCGCAAGAAATCTTCCACGACTCCGGTCTCTGAAAATAAGAATGAAAGCTATGACCGTCATGATGAACATTACCCACACCGGAGGCATGAGGAGCCACTTGTTTTCAAGGTTGGCGTAGAGCGAATAGCCCGTCATCATAAGTGAAGCCAGCCAAAGAACCACTCCTATCTTCATGATTTCTGCCGTCTTTCTGCCCGGAACTCTGTCGAAAAGAAGAGTACCGCTATCAAAAATAGGACGGTGGACAGCCACATCACTATGCCATTCCAACCTCCGTCAAGAAATGTGACATTAATAAGTGTCATCGTATGTAAAAGCAGAATGATACTGAACAATACATGATAGGTCTTCATCGTATCCCTCCCTCTTCTAACCGATCATTTCGTCGTCATTCCCTACGTCGACAAGAAACGGTTGAATAATCATGATTACAAGAAAAGCCAGGAACAAAGCCGCAAGGGCTACAGCCGCAGGCAGATCAAACAAAAGGTAAAGCACCATGACGAGAGGAACGGTCATCGGTAATAAACCATTCATCCGCTTTGATTTAAGCGTCCAGTACTGCTTTTCCCCACAATTCGGACAATTCATTCCCAACGAACTTCGGAAGCTTTTTCTGATAGTCTCTTTCCACGTCCATGTATACTTGCAGTTTTCACATTCTGGCATTTCGCTCCCTCCTCCTCTTTGCTTACGTTTCAGAATCATTTACGTTTCGTTTTGCTCCCTTATTTTTCTGCCATGTTTCCTTTTCCATATCACGGGGAATAGCAGAATCTCATAGGAGGTTTTACATTATGGAAAAAAGTACATTAGGAAAAAGCAACGTAGAAGCGACACGTATCGCTCTCGGCACATGGGCCATCGGAGGCTCCGGATGGGGAGGTACGGATGAAGAAGCTTCCATACAGACAGTGAAACAAGCGATCGACAAAGGGGTAACAATGATAGATACAGCGCCTGCTTATGGACAGGGACTGTCTGAAGAGCTTGTAGGAAGAGCGATCCAGACCTCAGAGGTAGACCGCAAAGATCTCGTCCTTGCAACGAAAGCAGGAATCAATTTTAGTGACGATGGTGCATTCCGTGACACGAGACCAGAGCGACTGGAGAAAGAACTGAACGACAGCCTGCATCGTCTTCAGACCGACTACATCGACGTCTACCAGATCCACTGGCCGGACACGGATGAGTCGATCGAAACGACCGCGAAGAAAATGAAAGAATTCTTCGATGAAGGGAAGATCCGAGCGATCGGCGTCAGCAACTTCAGCCCTGAACAAATGGACGAATGGCAGAAATATGCTCCGATCCATACATCCCAGATGCACTTGAACATGCTGCAGCGTTACCTGATCGACTGGTTCGATTATTGTCATAAGCATGATATCGCCACACTCTCCTGGGGTTCTCTTGCTCACGGCATGCTTACCGGGAAATATACGAAAGATGCAACGTTCCCGGACGGGGACCTTCGAAGCAATATCGAATTGTTCCAGGGCGACCGTTTCCCTGCTTTCATCGATGCGGTTGAAGAACTGCAAGAATTCGCGGATAAGCGCGACCTGAACCTGATTCAGCTTGCCGTCCGCTGGCTGATGGATCACGAATCCGGCACAGACTTCGTCCTTTGGGGTGCCCGTAAACCTTCCCAAGTCGAAGGTGTTCAGGGGGCAGATGAAGCGAATCTTTCCGCGGACGACCTGAAAGAAATCGACGACATTCTTTACAAACACGTCGATGACTTGAACAACGGAGACCTAAACGAATACGGTCCTCCCCTACGCTCTGAAAAATAAGACACTGAAAGCGCCCGCATAATACGGGCGCTTTTCCTATGCTGTCTGCTCTTTCCTTTTTACTATCGATGCCAGCCATGCAAACACAACGACCGCTGCAGCATCCAGTAAACGAAAATCCTCATAGACGAAAAGAGAATAGACGACCGATACGGTAAAGACAGCTGAAAGCATGGCCAGCATATAAAATACCAGCTTCAACCTTATCCCTCCTCCGGTATATCTATTTCTATTTTGTCCCGGCCATTTCCTTCCAAATCGACACTCCAGTATTCATATTCTTCCGTTCTTCCTGCGAAGTTCTGATCGACCGTAACGAGCATCCGCTCTCCGTCCGGGAAATATATAGGCTCCGTCGTCATTTCATAGAATTCTGTCACCTGCTTCACGTCCGTGCCGTCCATGTTCATAGACATGACTTCATATTCATACGTTCCATCAGTCGTCCGCGTCACGTCTGAGAAAGCAATCCTGTCCCCTTCCGGAGAAATCGCAGGTGCTCCGTAGGAAGGCCCATCCATCGCCCCGGATTCATAGGACGAGTCAGCGGTTAGAGTTTCGATGTTTTCCGTTTCCATATTAAATATCTGGACCATATCTCCTTTTCCATATGCATAATAGGAAAGAAGAAGGCGCTCTCCTTCAGGAAACACCTCGATAGACGAAAGAGAGGTCAATCCCATGTCGGTGAGCTTCGTCTTCTCATCCGAAGCGAGATCGATTTCATGTACATCGTAATCCCTGGCGAAAAAACCATCCCCTTGCGGCTGTTCATCATACTCCGCTCCTTCCGCTACATACATCGAATCGCCCGATGGTGCGAAGACAGCTTTGGAAATATAAGCATCTGAACTCTGCACAGGATAGTTCTTTCCCCTTTCAAGGTCATACATCATCAGCTGACTATAGGGAATCCCCTCTGTCCGCCATGTCCTTAAATAAGCAATTTTACTTCCATTCGGGGAAAAGGCAGGTTTTTCGAATTCCTTTCCTTCTTTCGCCTGCAGCAGTTGTTTCGCTCCCCCTCCTGAAGCATCCACCGTATAGAGCGACGATACGCCTTTATTATAATGAACAAACGCGAGTTGCTCTCCATCTTCTGACAAAGCCGGAGCCCTGGTGAAGCCGCTTTTTCCCACCGGTTCCTCCGCAAAATAAACCCCTGCTCCGTACAACAGACCGAACAGAACAACCATACCTGTGAGAAAAAGGATGTTTTTCTTTTTTGTTCTCATCATCATTCCTCCTTACCAGACATACATGACTAAAAACGGTCCTCCGACGACTGCCACTAGAAAAACGAGCCCACCGATCATGGCAGAAACAGGACTCTTCCTGATCCATCTCATCTGCCAACGGAAAAAGATCAGCCAGGCGACGATTGCCCCTGTTGGTATTAAGAGAATACGGGAGAACCCCCCGAACACCATGAAGCCGAATATGATGAACAATGCAGCTGCGGCAATCATTACTCCGAACAGAATATTGACGGTGTAGCTGATCTTCATTGCAACCCGCTCCCGTTTCGGAACTTCCGCTACATTTGTTGATAAATAAGAATTGCGCACCATGAAAATAAGAGCGGCGATTATCAGCAGGATGCTAAATGCACTAAATATGACAAAGCCGGTAGTATAAACCACAATCGTTATGTTGAACCCATTCCAGATAGCGGAAAGCATCACAATCACATTCAGAAGCCAGTAATGACGCCCCATCCATGCAATGTTGATGCCGGCAAGAACGACAGCACTTCCGGTAAGAAATTGAATCATCAGCCAGTACAGATATTCCTCTCCACTTGTGAACACAACGAACAGATAGAACAATATCCCATAGAGAATCGTCGCTCCACCGATAATATAGAGTAACTGTCGCTGGAAGGGGTACATGCTATCCTGCATCCCTTTCCCGATTACATCCGGGTCCCCGAAGTCGGACAAAGCTTTCCGCTCCGCCTGTTTATCCGAATCCCCTTGATTTTTATGATAAGTATAGGAATCCTGAAGATGAGATAGCAGTTCTTCACGAATATCCTCGCGCTCCTCTTCAGGACTCTGCATATGATCGAGTATATGTTCGACATGCTTCTCCAGATTCTTCATGACAGGTCCTCCGACGTTTTGATGATAAGGTCGTTCACGCTCTTCCAATCTTCCAGCTTTTTATCAAGTACCTCCCGACCATCCCCCGTGATTCGGTAATACTTCCGCCGGCCACTATCTGTTTCCGACCAGTAGGAGGAAAGCCACTCCTTCTTCTCCAAACGCTTCAACGCAGGATAAAGCGTCCCTTCACTCATGTTGTAAAGCGCTTCACTCTGCTGCTTCAGGTCTCTTACGATTTCGTATCCGTATCGGTCGCGACGACTGATCAGGTTCAACATCAATATGTCGATGCTTCCTTTCATGATTTCACGGTCCATTCATGATCCCTCCTCGTTTTTTAAAATAGAACGCTGTGAATTCCTTCATTGATCAGTTTGATATACCTGGTCCAGTAAACGACGAACATGGCGAGAGCCAACGCTGTCCCAATCCACATCCACCAAAGATAGCGTTTCCGTTTTGGATGTTTGCCCATGAGGTGATCATTCCTCAATGTTATGAACGTTGCTGCAAAGAGAGATACAGCAAGAATCAGCACCCAAATTCCCATGTTGAATGTGTTCATATAGCCACCCAGGCGATTCAATCCTTCCTCTTCTCCGCGCACGTCCGTATTGGTGATGGGCGTGCCTTGCCCGATTCCTTCTTTCAAAACGAATTGCCCTTCCTCCGTCATACCGTAATCAAGATACTGTCCGCCGAAAGCGAATTGATAAATAGCGGCTAGGGAAAGCAAGGTGATAACAAAGGCCGACCCCCATAGTCTCCTCTTCGTTTTAAACATAGCGGACCCTCCCCTCAGGTTTCTGGTAACTTTTGTTACATTGTATAACGATGTACCTCGTATTACAAGGCTATAAACCAAAAAAGCTGATAAGTAATTTGTTCATAGTATAAAACTCCCACTGCAGAGGCTTCTCTGCGGTAGGAGTTCAAATCATTCTCTATTTTTATTCTTAAGCATATATACATCTTTCTCCACGTCATTCACTTTTTTCAACACAAAACCGTATTCGTTCATCCGGGTTTCGTTCGTCTGTTCGAACTGCTTCCCTACACCTTCGAGCCTTGCTTCTACCCCGTCAAACCGCTCATGCATTTCAGATCTCAAAGACTGATGCTCCTCTTTCAGAGATACCATGCTGGTCTGTAAGGAGTATGTCCTTTCACTCAAGGAAGAAATATCTTTCTGCATTGCGTGGTTATCCCCCCGCAATGATTCGAATCCTTCCTGCAACGAGCGATTATCCTCCCGCAATGATTCGAACCCTTCGTGCAACGTACGGTTGTCCTCCCGCAATGATTCGAATCCTTCCTGCAACGTACGGTTGTCCTCCCGCAATGATTCGAACCCTTCGTGCAACGTACGGTTGTCCGCCCGCAGTGATTCGAACCCTTCCTGCAACGTGCGGTTGTCCTCCCGCAATGATTCGAACCCTTCGTGCAACGTACGGTTGTCCTCCCGCAGTGATTCGAACCCTTCCTGCAACGTGCGGTTGTCCTCCCGCAATGATTCGAACCCTTCGTGCAACGTACGGTTGTCCTCCCGCAGTGATTCGAACCCTTCCTGCAACGTGCGACTATCTTCTTTCAATGATGCGATGTCGCTTCTGAATAATTGATTGTCTTCCTTCAATGAATGAACGTCTTCTTTCAGCTCTTCAAAGTCGGTACTCATCTTCTTTAGATAATTCAAAATCTGCTCTTCCATCTTCTTCTCCCCTTTACCTGAAAATCATTCTGCACCAAAGACATAAACGAATATAGCTCTTCTTCATCTGCATGGCACTGAAGCCTGTGCCTGCGACCTGATGTGCAGAACATGGGGGACAGGTCGAGGTTAACACTTTCATTATACCATATCCATTTTGCTCTAAAAGAAAAAGACACCTTTCCTGCAGGTGTCTAAATCGTTGCATTATGCTTTTCTTGAAATTCATATACTCAGGAACATACTAAAGCTTACGCTTATACCGTAGCGACACATATTCCTCTCCACCTTCGTTCGAATAGGCTGCCTGTTCTCCTACGCATTCAAATCCGCGAGCTTCGTAGAAAGGAATCCCTTTGTCATTCCCTTTCTGGACAGAGACCCACTGTTCTGAGGAGCCCTTTCCTTTCTGCACGCCCGTCAGTTCCTCCATTAACTTCGAACCAATACCTTCCCCGCGTCTGGACGGATCAAGATAAAGGACGTACACTTCACTCGTCGCCTCTCCCGTCATACCGCCTCCGATTGCGCCGACCACTTTATCATTTTCTACAGCGACGAAGTAACCATCCCACCCTTTTTGCTCAACCAGTTCCTCACTGATCCGTTCGTGGTTGTAAAAGGTTTGATTGTTCCGTTCAATATTCTCCCGACTACGAAGCCCCTCATATGTATCCAGACATCCTTCCCGGCACACGTTTGAAATACCCTCGACGTGCTTAGTTTCCGCTCGCTTTACAAACATCATCGATTCTCCTTTCGTATCGGCATTTTCCTCTCCATGACTGCCCAAATGATTGTGAACACAGTAGCGAAGATCAGAGCCTCCACTACTTCCGTCTCTTCTCTGAAAAGAACGAAATTGACGGTCAAATATAACGGAAACGTCAGTACAAACAAAAATAGATAGCGTCTCCAGGCTTTCTGTAACATCGTAATCCTCCTTTATCCCTACTTGGTTGTATGGTATCATCTTTCTATTCATTATTGTGGTTACATGTAAAATATTAACTAGCTTTTCCAAACCAGGAGGGAGAATGATGCTATGGGTCAGGGGAAAATCCTTAAAAATCTGCGCCAGAAAAATAAGATGAGTCAGGAAGAGATTGCGAAATCGATCGTTTCCACTTCCTATCTATCAAGGATCGAGAACGGCAAAATCGATGCTAATGAAGAAACAATGGCCTTATTGTTCGAACGGGTCGGCGTCGACTATTTCAACCAGCAGAGTGAAGACTCGACGATCCAAAAGCTCCTTAGGGAGTGGGAGGCCCCTCTTCTGGACAACGACAAAAACTGTACCCGAAAAACATTCGAAGCGTTGGAACCGCTTTTATCAGAGATGACTCCTCTTCCTCTGCAGCTGGAATTCCACGTTAAAAGAATCCGCTATTTCCTGATCCATCCCGATTCGGAGAAAGCAAGAGAATCCGTCGACTTTTCCGAGGAATTCGCTGAACAACTGGATAGTCGTCTTCGATTTCTGTTCCATAAACATATAGGCAATTATTATTGGATGATGACTTCGGACCTCGGATCTTCCGAGTATCATTTCGATAAAGCAATGCTGGAATATTCCGGAGTCCATTTCCATGAACTCGAAAAAGCGGACCTTCATTTTCTATATTCCCTTGTCCTTTATTCGCAGAAAAAAGAGTCCTTGTGCTTCTACAATGCGGAAGAAGCATTGAGAATTTTCCAGTCCCATTACCGTCCGAAGCAATGTATGAAAGTTCATATCCAACTCGGAATCTGTCACAGTCGTGTCGGTGATTTCCCTACCTGCCGCTCCCACTATGAGAAAGCGAGAGGACTTGCAGAATTCTTGGAAGATAGCAAGCATCTCGGAATCATCGAGCATAACTTTGCGAATATGTACGTCCGCATGCAGGACTATGAAAGAGCTATCGGTCACCTTAAGGAAGCGTTGAAGCAGAAAGAGGAGAAGACCGAAAGCTTTGCCCATTCTTTCGTGCTATTGCTTGAAGTTCACTATGAGAAGAATGAATATGCCACTTGCAGAGAGCTTTTGAGCGAGTACGACACTTTGATGGAAGACCTTCCGGATCGACTTACACCCGTGCAGGAAATGAAGTTCTTCCACCATTTCCTCATCTTTCCTAAAGAAGAATGGGAGCCTTTTATGGAAAAGACGTTTTTTCCGCAGCTGGAAGAGAACAGAGATTCACGAAAAGTCATGAAATACGCAAAAATTCTCGCCGACTATTATGAAACGAAAGGCTTTTACAAGAAGGCTTCCCACTATTACAGACTCGCGCTCAGGAACAGTGAACACGTTATCGGATACAGGTAACGATATGTCGAATTTTGTTCATTATAGTAGGCGGAACACCTATTTCATGAGATAATATATTCATGATTTTTACAGGAAAAGGAGCATGGATTCTTATGAAGAAATTGTTACTCGCTGCAGGAATTCTTCTTGTTTTGCTCACTCCGATCCTATGGTGGCACTGGCAATCGAGCGAGGTCCTTCATACGCTCATAGTCGACAAGACTGTCCCGGACGACACTTACCGGGAACACAAAGGATTGATGTGGATCATGAATCATGAAAAATATGTAGATAGTGATGGAGATTCGTATACCCTCGATGAAGACTATAGAGGTTACGATCCGGACACGGATGAGATGACTTCTCTCCCGGACGACCTCTCTTCTTTCGAATTCTTTTATGTGGCTGACACATATGGCATCGACACAGAAGAAGCCTCCCCCACGGCAAACGGAGGCCTGTCTTTGCAGGAAGCAGAGCGGATCACCGGGGCGCTTTCTGAAAACCCGAGACCTTTCGTTGCTGAATTCAATTCGTTTTCGAGCCCCACTAAGGAAGAAGCTAGAACACTTATGACTGATATGTTGGATATTCAGGTTACCGGTTGGAGAGGTAGGTACTTCTCTTCTCTTGCTAATACTTCAGATACAGAAATACCGGAATGGGCTGTGCAAAGCTACGAACAGCAGACCTCTGAAGACTGGGGTTTCGAAGGAGCGGGATACCTTTTCGTTCATGAAGACGGAAGGATCAACGTGCTCGAAGCTGACTCGGATCTTTCTGAGGAGAGCCTTACATTGACTTTCAGTGAAGCAGGCAAATCCCTTTTCGGGCTTGAAGATTCCCCTCCCTACCCTTACTGGTTCGATGTCATCGAGGCCAATCGCGAAGATTCTGTTCTGGCTTCTTATGAATTTCAAGTAACAGAGGAAGGAGAGGCGAAATTACAGGAAGCCGGCATCCCTGCTTCGTTCCCTGCCATCACAAGATCGGAAAGAGATGGTGCTCCCTTCTATTATTTCGCAGGAGACTATGCTGATATGGATGATCTTCCGGGCTTCAAAAGAATCCAAGGACTCCCTTCATTGATGAAGTGGGTTTCTTTCGGGGATGACAGTGACCCCTCTCCTTTCTACTGGAAAACATACGTACCGATGATGCAGAAGATTCTTGAAGAAGCACGTACATTTTCCCCTGAACAAGCGGCCAGCACAACGAATGAGCCTAAAGAAAGTCCTGCACGGGTGAAGTCCAATGAATTCGAAATTTATAAAGACGGGGAATGGACGACGGAAGTCATCAAAGGGGTGAATATGGGGATGGCTAAGCCGGGCGCCTTCCCGGGTGAAGCTGCCATTACCGAACAGGAATATGCGCGCTGGTTCCGACAGATCAGTGACATGAATGCCAATGCTCTCCGCGTATATACACGACATCCCCCGGCGTTCTATAAAGCGTTGAAACGCCACAATGACGAGGCGGAAGAACCCCTTTATGTGCTTCACGGCGTATGGGCGGAAGAAGAACCACTCGAGGAGACGCTCGACAGTTTCAACGAAGAAAGTACGACCAAGTTCCGGGAAGAGATCAAGAATCTTATCGACGTCATCCATGGCAATGCTGATATCCCAGAACAACCAGGACACGCCAGTGGCACCTATACTGCAGACATTTCCGACTATGTAGCTGGATGGATCATCGGTGTCGAGTGGTACCCGGAAATGGTCCAGGGTACAAATGAAAAACACCAGGAAATCGGGGACTACGACGGCCAATATCTCTTCACAGAGGGTGCGTCCCCTTTCGAACATTGGCTCACTTCCATGATGGACTTCACCATTGAGTACGAAAAAGGCACGTACCATGTCGAAAGACCGATCAGCTTCACGAACTGGGTGACGACCGATTTACTCGATCACCCGTCCGAACCTCTGCCTCAGGAAGACCTGGCAAGTGTGAATCCGAACGTCGTACAGACGAAAGAAACGTTCACCAGTGGGATGTTCGCATCCTATCACGTCTATCCGTATTATCCGGATTTCCTGAACTATGACGAAGAATACCTCGCTTATACGGATCATCGTGGAGAGAAGAACAGTTATGCCGGATATCTCAACGACCTGATTTCCCAACACGAGATGCCGGTGCTCATCGCTGAGTTCGGCGTACCCGGCTCCCGGGGAAAAACTCATGAGAATCCTTTCGGGCTCGACCAGGGTCACCATTCTGAGAAAGAACAGGGAGAGATAAACAAGCGCCTCTTCGAAGACATCATTGCGGAAGGAGCGATGGGAGGCTTAGTCTTCACATGGCAGGATGAGTGGTTCAAACGTACGTGGAATACGATGGACCTGGACGATCCGGATCGACGCCCGTTCTGGTCCAACGCTCAGACGAATGAGCAACAGTTCGGTTTGTTGGCTTTCGATCGTCTGAAGCGGACGATCGACGGAAAAGGAGAATCATGGGAGGACAAGGAACTCGAACGAAAAGAATCAGGGCCTTTGCGCTCTTTGGCAGCTGATCATGACGAAAGATATCTCTATCTTCGTTTAGAAACGGCTAAGTCCTTCTCCTTCGAAGAACAATCTCTCACCATCGCTTTCGATACCATCAAAGGTCAGGGCATCACCGATGTCTCCGGGGTCCCCTTCCAGGAAGGTATAGACTTCCGGCTTGATATCAATAGCAAGGACGATGCCTCTCTGAAAGTGGACAGTTATTACGATCCTTTCTATTATCAATACGGGTACGTTCTGAATAGTATCGAGAAGAAAGCCTATGCCGAGAACAAGGATAACGGAACGTTCCACCCTGTCAGACTCGCTTTGAACAAAGAGCTCACATTGCCGGAATCCGGAGAGGTGATTCCCTTCACTTCCTATGAAACAGGCGAACTTACACACGGGGATGCAGATCCGGAATCCAAAGACTATAACTCTCTGACAGATTTCTCTACCGGAGAAGGGATCATCGAGATCAGAATCCCGTGGCTGCTGTTGAACGTCAAAGACCCCAGCACCAAACAGCAAATGACTGACCTGTATGCCGGAGGTCTTGAAGCATCCGAAGAGTTCGAATCCTTCCGCTTCGCTGCTTATACACAAGAGAAGGAAAACGGTATTTCAGACATATTACCTGCTCAGCCCGAGGATGTTGTAGATACGTTTATGAATTACTCCTGGGAGAAGTGGGACATCCCGGAATTCGAAGAACGA
Source organism: Salimicrobium halophilum (assembly GCF_900100295.1). Lineage (GTDB taxonomy): Bacteria > Bacillota > Bacilli > Bacillales > Halobacillaceae > Salimicrobium > Salimicrobium halophilum. Next base: position 151,343 of record NZ_FNEV01000002.1, on the reverse strand, counting down.
TTGAAAAAATCCTATGACATTATGAAGGAAACGTTCAACAATCACTGAATCGTCATCTCTGATGCCCGAAGGACAGACTAGCCTCCTTCGGGTATTTTCTAATCTCTGCTAAGTAGAAAAACACTTTTCAAATGTTTGGATAAAGGGTAATAATTAATGATCAGTGTTCATTATCATGAACGAATTCCTATTCCATTAGGGAGGGAGTCATACTTATGGTTGAATTCGCATTGTGGTTCATCATTATTCTATTTCTATTGCAGCTATCCGTTCTTTTTTATCTACTTACCGCCAAAAGAAAACGTATATCCATCGAAGAAGAAGTAAATGCAGGGTATCAAAAATGGTATATTCCCTTCTCCTCTTATACAACCGGAAGCGAGCAGGATGTTCCGGATCCTGATTTATATGGATCCACGCGTGTCCTTGTTATCGAAAAGATATTGAACCATCTGATCGATCACAGTAACCGCAAAATAGATAAAGGGAAGCTAACCCATGCTGCTCATCTTCATCTCAGTCGATCCTATAGGCTTTATTTGAAGAAAGGAAGTTGGTCCCAGCGGGTGAACACCCTGTATTTCATCGAAGAATTTCATATGGAAGACCTGAAAGATGACATATGGGACCTTTTTTCGAAAAGCCAACACTATGACGAAGAGTACCGCCAGTCGTTACGTTCCTTGGCTGTTTTCGGAGAAGAGAGACTAGTGGATGTTCTATTACAGGACTCACGACTCTCTCAGAGAATGATCAAAGAGCTGTTAAGAAGATTCCCCTTTTCTATCATAGAGCAATTGAAGAGTGAGATGGACCAGTCGAAGAGTCGGCTCCCTCATTCCCTTCAACTGGCAGTGGTTTCCTATTGCGGGGAAAAGAAAGATGCTGCCTCCCTTCCCTTCATCGAGAAGCGTCTCTCTCTTCCTAATAAAGAGATCCGTTTAAAAGCTCTCCGTGCCATTGCTGAGATAGGGTCGTGTTCAGATGAAGAGTTGTTACTGGATTTTTTCCAATCCTCTCATTGGGAGGAACGTATGCTGGCTGCTAAGGCAGCAGGTCGTCTGGGTCTCTCGGAGTTTGAAATGTATTTGAACGATTTAGCCGGAGACAGGGAGTGGTGGGTTCGTTTCGCCGCTCTTGAAGCTTTACGACAATTACCTGAAGGGGCATCTCTTCTTAAAGAGGTGTCGGAGCATCATGAAGACAGATACGCCAGAGATATGGCATCCCGTCTTCTGACGATGGAGGTTAGTTAATGATGAATCAGGACCAGTTCACTTTTATCATCGATATCGTAGCTATTCTAGTCATTGCGTATATGGGAATCGTGGCAGCCGTTTACGTGACCCTCTTTCTTATTGCCGGACCGAAAATAAGGAAGGAACAGGGTCTCGAACGGGAAGAAACCATCGAAGAAACAGCTGTTAACCAGGATACATTTCCGGTGTCTGTACTTGTACCGGCTTATAATGAAGAGGTAGGAATCGTGAATACGGCAAACTCCATGCTGAAACTCAACTATCCTACGCACGAAATCATCATTATCGACGATGGTTCCAAGGATGAAACGGCGTCCCGCATGATCCGCTCGTTCGGCATGGAAAGAATCACCCTTGCCACCAGGCATCACTTTCAAACCCAACCAGTTTTCGAAGGCTATCGTTCTAAGGAATTTCCTAATCTGTTTTTGTTGCGCAAAGAAAATGGAGGGAAAGCAGATGCATTGAACGCCGGGATCAATTTCTCCAAATACCCTTACTTTGCAGCGATCGACGGAGACTCTCTTCTGGATAAAGATGCCTTACTGAAAACGATGAAACCGATCATCGATTCGAATGGCCAGGTGACCGTGACTGGAGGTACCGTAAGAATAGCAAATGGTTCAGAAATCAGGGAGAGTGAAGTCAGGAAAATCGGTCTCCCTAAAAAACCGATGGTCCTTCTCCAGATCATCGAGTATTTCCGGGCTTTTCTCATCGGACGCCTCGGGCTGTCTCATATGAACATGCTACTCATCATATCGGGAGCCTTCGGAATATTCGAAAAGAGTCGCGTCATCAAAGCAGGCGGATATAATACAGCCACTGTGGGAGAAGACATGGAACTGGTAGTACGCATTCACCGCTCTTTGAAGGATGAAAAGTCCAAACAGAGAATCGAATATATCCAGGATCCTGTCTGTTGGACAGAGGCTCCTTCGACATATGCTTCTCTGCGTGCTCAAAGAAGACGCTGGCAGAGAGGACTTGCTGAGACGCTTTGGATCCATAAGGCGATGCTTTTCAATCCGAAATACAAAGGGGTCGGGCTTTTTTCTCTTCCTTATTACCTTTTCGTCGAGCTCCTAAGTGCCGTATTCGAACTCATCGGCATACTCATTATTTTGCTGGGGATTCTCTTCTCATTCGTATCCATTGAATGGGCTATACTGATGACGATTGTGACGGTAGCTTACGGCTCTCTTCTCTCTTCTCTGGCTGTCCTCCTCGAGGAATGGACGTATCATAAATACCCGGATATCAAGAGTATTCTGATCCTCTATTTCTTCGCTTTGACGGAAACGTTCTGGTATCGTCCTCTTCTTGTCTGGTGGCGCTGCGAAGGCCTCTGGATGTTTCTCACGAGACGCAAACGGATGTGGGGCAATATGCAGAGACAGGGACTCGGGGAAGTCGAAAATCGAAGCTGAACAAGGAAAAGGGTTCTGCCACTTAAAGCAGAACCCTTTTCCTATTCAAATAAGTGAACGTTCATATACTACTTCTTCCGTCACAAGGTTCACAGCATCCACGTTCATATTAAGAACCTCTCCATTCTGGTCATTCCTTGCTCCCCATAATCGGATATCACTGTTCATATCATCATCCTGGTAAACGATCTTCACAGTGCGGATTTCTCCATCGCTTCGCTGCTTCATCTGAACGATACATTCTTTGAAGATCAGCGTATCCCTATCCTGACTCAATATGTAGTCACTGAGTACTTGCTCGAGCTCCGGGAAATCTATTCCTTTATTCTTTAATCCTTCTGTTTCAAATTCACGGAAATCCGTGAAGTGATGGATGACTTTCTCTTCATTTTCCATGCCTGGTCCTCCTCTGTATTCTTACAAGCTACTCTCCCTATTCCCGGTCTTACCGTCGAAAAAACGAAGAATCCTCCCAGGGCTATACTCCTTTTTTCTCAAAGCTTCTCCTGCTACTTGATCGGATAGCTTCCTCCTCGATTTCTCAAGTCGTTCGATTTTTTGCAGTGTCATCAAAGAAAGCACAGTTATCACGACGAATAGCCCGTACGAAGACTCATCTTGTATTATTCTCATGAGAAAGTCACCTACCTGAAAAAGATTTGAAGAAGTAACCCGATAGCGAACAGAATATAAGCTGTCTGAAGGATGAATCGCATGGCAGCTTCAAAAGAAGATAATTCTCTTCTTTTCTTCCTTTTTTCTAAATCATTAAGGTAAAAAGAAGAACTGATAATAAATATGAACGCCGCTCCCCACTGAAATATTTCTCCTAGAAGTAACAACCGATCACCGCCTTTACTAGTGATACGTATTAAACAGTCATCCGTTTCAAAATTATCCAGAAGAACAAAAGGTGAAAATATCACTCAAACCGAAGTCAGATTTTCGAGTAATTGAAAAGGAATCCTCTACTCATTATCAGGAAATGAGCGCCGAAGTTTACTCTCTTCTCTGGAGAGGTATATTTAAACAAATACATAGAAAGGAAGATGAATATTGAGTAATGCTATCCCTGAGATCACTCTGAATGATGGATTGATCGTCCCTTCGATAGGTTTCGGAACGTATCGTCTGAACGGAAACGATGGAGCGACTTCCATCCACAGTGCCATCGATTCCGGGTATCGTCTGATCGATACAGCCTACAATTATGAAAACGAAGGTACCGTCGGAGAAGCTGTACGTCGCAGCAGTGTTCCCCGTGACGAACTTCGCATCACTTCCAAACTTCCAGGACGGTACCATGAACATGATAAAGCAGTCACTTCCATACAGGAATCCCTGTACCGGGCAGGACTCGATTATTATGACCTGTACCTGATCCACTGGCCGAATCCGAAACAGAATATGTATGTGGAAGCGTGGCAGGCATTAATCGATGCGAAGAAATGGGGATTGATCCGCTCCATCGGTGTTTGTAATTTCCTCCCTGAACACATAGAACGCCTGGAAGAAGAGACGGGTATCCTACCTGCCATCAACCAGGTTGAACTGCACCCCTTCTTCAATCAGAAGGACCAGATCGCTTACCATAAGGAGAAAGGAATACAGACAGAGTCATGGAGCCCATTGGCACGAGTGACCAATATTCTGGGGAACGAAGTCATCCAGGAAATCGCCGCTCGCCACGGAAAGTCGGTGTCTCAGGTGATTCTGCGCTGGCACTACCAGCTCGGAACCATCCCTATCCCTAAATCATCCTCTCCGGAGAGACAGAAAGAAAACAAAAACATTTTCGATTTCACACTCGAAGATGGAGAAATGAGAATGATTGATGAATTGACTAAAGACGATGGGCGATTGAATAATCAGAACCCCGCTATATATGAAGAGTTTTAACTGAAGAATCCGGAGAAGCAGGTCCCTGTTCTCCGGATTCTTCCTATTTATTGTGATGTTTCTTTCTGAACATACGTACGCCTGCTACTCCAAGTATCATCAGTACGATAAGGAGAATGGTGGGTGCGCCGTATACAACTGAAACAAAAGAGAGCATACTCTTTTCTTCATGATGGTTCGTAGTGAATTCATCCGAAGACCCCTGAATCTCTTCAACCGGAAGTGCATAGACGTTGCTATCCTGGCTTCCTACGATCAAAGTGTCGTTCATTATGATCGGACCAGAGGGTGCCAAAGTACCTCCAAGTTCTTTACGACCGATTTCTTCCCCTGTCTCGGCATCCATGGCATGGACATATCCTTCCGCGTTCGTGAAATAGACGACACCATCGTCGGCTACAGGGGGTGCTTTCATAGTAGTATTTCTGAATTCCCACTGTTTCTCTCCCGTTTGTAAATCATAAGAATAAAACGTTTCTGTGATCGGACTCCCTACATACACACGCCCGTCATAGATCATCGGTGCTCCCGATTTGTTGTTTTTCACCATTTCTCCGGAACCAAGGCTTTTCTTCCACAACAATTCTCCATTATTTGTGTCCATGGCATACATTACATGTTCCGGATATTCTTTTTGATTCCCGACAAGAGATTTAACGAGTTCTTTATATGCTTCTACAGCACCTGAGTTGTCGTATACCTGCTTCAACGGTAGAGGCCCGGGACCTTCCAAAGCGGTTGTCACTACAATATCTTCGCTGATAGCCGGCGGGACATCATCAAGCCCTGCGAAAGCATCGGGCATCTCGGTCTGCCATGTGACGGTATCTTCCTCCACATCTACAGCCGAAAACGTATAAGGCCGAGGCGCACCGCCTCCTACGAATATGTGATCCTCATAATAATTAGGGGAAGACATACTTACGATATGGCCGAGATTAATCTTTTCTTCGACCTCTCCACTACTTTCTTCCATTTTATAGAGATGTCTGTCTCCTGTCGCAGCATAAACATATCCCTCATGGTACACAGGCGTTGGCATGACTTCTCCATCCGTTTCGGTCTGCCATAAGGTCTCTCCCGTTTCTGCATCTACGGCCATAACCCCGCTCTGTCCTGTACCACGGATACCGTTTTCGAAAAACCGGTTCCCGAATCCGACATAGACGGTTCCGCCCTGGTAGATCATTTCAGAGTGTATCCAATTCGGGGCCTGGTTTTCCCATAACAATTCCCCACTTTTGATATCGAAGGCGAACATCTCTCCCGTATTATGATTACCTGCGAATAACCGGTCTCCGATGACTACCGGGGTAGAACGGATCTGATCCCCCGTCTCGAAAGTCACCGCTTCGAGAGGGTCCGTCCCATCCTCGTCATAGACAGGGTTATTCTTGTCATTCAAACGATACTCGAGCCACGAGTCCGGCCCGAAAGTCGCTTCTGCAGAATACGCTCCCGCAAGAAAAAACAATAGGAATGACACTCCGACGATATAGTTCCTTATGTACCTCTTCATAGCAACCGCCTCCTCAGCACTGATTACATTGTTACTTCTTTTCCCTTCTCTCACGCACGGTAAAACAATAATTGAAAAAGTGAATAGGTCCCACGTATTTTGTACGAGTTTCAATTTTACAAGGCTAGGGAAGAATGGTTACAGCTAGTATGGAGACGGAGGAAGACTATGAATGAATTATTGATTTCTATCGTGATCCCTGCCTATAACGAGGGTGAAAATATCGATCTGGTGCATGAAGCACTTCAAGAAGAATTCCGACATCTTCCCTACTCTTATCAGGTGATTTTCATAGACGACGGAAGCAAAGATGATACCCTGCAGCGGCTCAAGAATAGGGCGAGGCATGCAAAAGAAGTGAAATATATATCATTCAGCCGGAACTTCGGGAAAGAACCGGCACTCATTGCCGGTCTCCAGCATGCGGAAGGGGAGGCTGTCATCATCATGGATGCAGATCTTCAGCATCCGCCTTCGCTTATCCCGGACTTACTGAACGGGTACTTCGAAGGTTTCCAGCAAGTTGTAGCGAAACGTAACAGAAACGGGGAATCGAAATTCCGTTCTATGCTTTCCAAGCTATACTATAAAGGGGTGAATAGCCTGGCTCAGGTGAATCTTTCCGATGGAGAGGGAGATTTCCGGCTGCTAGGCAGACAAGCGGTGCAGGCGATACTTGCTCTTAGTGAAGGAAACCGTTTCTCGAAAGGATTGTTTTCCTGGATCGGCTTCAGGAAAAAGATCGTCCACTTCGACAACGTACAGAGGGAAAACGGAGATTCCCACTGGTCGTTGAAACAACTATTGGAATACGGAATCGAAGGAATCGTCTCCTTCAACCAGCGGCCTCTCCGTTTCGTTTTTTATGCAGGACTCGCCATTATGGGCTTCAGCATGGTTTACATCCTTATCATGTTCATCATGATTCTGTTCCGCGGCGTGGATGTCCCTGGCTATTTCACCACTATCTCCTCTATCCTTTTCCTTGGTGGTATCCAGCTGATGAGCCTGGGGATCATTGGTGAATACGTCGGAAGAATTTATATGGAAACGAAGAAACGCCCCCACTATCTAATCGAAGAAAGTAATGTAGAAGAGGATGTTTATGAAAAAATTGAACAATGAGCTTACCAGATTCGTTCTGGTAGGCGGAATGAATACTGCCAACTACTATATATTTTATGTACTATTTTACAACGTACTGGAGTGGTACTATCTCCTCTCCCACATTCTGGCCTTTTTTATCAGCATGGTCATTTCTTTCTTTTTGAACGTCTACTTTACGTACAGGGTAAAGCCGACGATCACCAAGTTTCTCATGTTTCCCTTCACCCAGGTGGTCAACATGTCCGTATCTTCCCTGCTGACATTCGTGTTCGTTGATCTCTTTCACTGGAATGGCAACGTGGCACCACTGGCAGCGGTGTTTTTCACCGTACCCATCACCTTTGTGGTAACGGGCAAAATTTTGAAAAGGTAAGGCGTGAACATCTATGAGAAATAAGAAAACGATCCTGCTGTTGATTTCCAGTCTCCTGGTGGCGACTCTCGCCCACGGGTATTTCATATACCAATGGACACAAGGCATCTATATGACCGGACCGAATGACGGATTATCCCAAATGGTTCCGTTCCGTGACATGCTATACGATCAGTTCACGAGCGGCGACTTCTTCTACTCTTATGAATTCGGTCTCGGCGGAGATACATACAGTCAACTTGCTTACTATTACAGCATCAACTTGTTCTTTTATGCGACGGTTCTGATCGTCTTTCTGATGGAAACCTTGAACATCATCGATTCGCCGGATATATTATTCTGGGCGCAGTCTTCTGTGTTCATAAGTATCATGCGGATGACTTTCGTTTTGATGATTACGACCTATGTTTTCCGATATATCAACGGCAGGACCCTCCCCGCTTTTCTCGGGGCGGTTTTTTATGCGACAGCTGCCAAATACTACCATCACGTGACGTATTGGGAATTCTTCGGTGATGCGTTCCTGTGGCTGCCACTCCTTATTCTCGGAGTAGAGAAAGTGATTCGAGAAGGGAAACCCGGATGGCTGATTCTGGCCGTAGCGATCTCTTTTTTCGATAACTTCTATTTCGCTTATATCAATGGCTTCTTCACAGGCGTTTATATTCTCTTCCGGTGGCTCATCCCCCTCCTTGGAAAAGAAGTACCGAAACTTCAGCAATTGAAACTTTATGCTATATCGGTAGTGCTCGGATTCGGCGTGGGAGCCGTCGGGTTCATTCCGGCCGTCCGCGGGTTCCTTCAGAATGAACGCCCCGCTTATGAGCAGGAGATCCCTCTTTTTGAGGCTACGACGAATATACTTTATGACAGCCTATATCTCATTGTTCCGGCTCTGTTCGTAGTTATGCTTTTATTATTCAGGCAGTTCAAAAGTCCGGCATTCCTTTTTTTCTCGGTGCTGAGTCTGCTGTTCATCGCATTGCATTACATTCCGTATGCAGCAAGCTTTTTCAATGGCCTATCTGCACCTCAGCACCGCTACGAATATCTCGCCTCTTTTACTATAGGTGGCGCGATAGCTGCAGGGTTTCCGCTGTTAAAACACGTAAAAATAAAAAACTCAAGCCTGGTCGCAACAGGTACGATTGTACTGTATGCCGCCTTTCTTGCAGGAGATCCCACTCTTTCTTTCAACAGTGTGTGGGCCAAGCTGATCCTTACATCCGTTCTCCTTACGTTACTCCTCATCTTCCTGACTCAGAGATACGGAACGATTGGATGGTACGGACTATTTTCCGTTACCATTCTCATTCAGCTCGTCACGATGAATGTCTATCAGCATTATGAGTTGTATGCCGGAGGCGAAGTTCATGAGAGCTCGAGAGACTATATCTTAAGCAACAACTATGTAAGTAGCGAGCAACAGAACTTGATCGACTCGTCGCTCGATGCTTCTTTCCCCCGGGTGACATGGATGGCAGATGGTAGATACAACACCCCTCTCATCCAGGATTTCCAAGGTACGAGTGCTTACTCCAGCATCTTGAACGGAGACCTTCTGAATTACTATTACCATGACCTCGAAATCGATATGAAACGGGAAAGCGTAAGCAGATATTCAGGCTTCGGCGACCGGGCCAACCTTCACAGCCTCTGGCGGAGTAATCATGTCTTAAGAAAAATAGGAAACGAGTACACGATTCCATATGGCTTCGAGCAATCGGAGGAAAGTGAAAATTACGTGACGTATGAGAACACGAACCCTCTTCCTTTTGTTCGTTTGTCTGATGTCGTATATTCTGAAGAATCACTTGCAGACAGGCACTTTCTTTCACGCGAACAGGCCATGCTAGAAGGAATAGTCGTAGAAGATGGAAGCACGACGGCCAAAACAGTACCGGAGCATGAGAACTTCATGAGTCAGGTTCAGGTCAAAAGCGTTGGCGCAACCTACTCTGAAGACCAACTCGTCGTTACCGAAGATCAAGGGGGCATTGATCTCCAGCTTCCTGAGAAGATTATGGAATCAAGTGCTGAAGACATTTATGTATCTTTTTATCTGTTCAACAATGTCAAAGAAGCCCCGCTCTTCGGTCTGGAAGTGAATGATTTCCAGACGAGCCGGAAGTCTCGGGATTCCATCTACAAAACAGGGGTGAACGATATCACCATCCGTGTCCCGAAAGAAAAACTGATCTCCCTCCGTGTACCAAAAGGGGACTATACGCTGAACGAGCTTGAGATGTATGCAGCGGATTACGATACGTTGGAACAGGTGTCAGGAAAAGAAGAACAACCGAATGCACAATTCAATGGAAACCGGATCACCATAGAAAGCATAGATACTGAAAAGGATAGCTATCTTTCTATTCCTATCCCTTATGAAAAAGGTTGGAGTGTAGAAGTAGACGGAGAAACAAGAGAAGTGGAGAAAGTCAATTATGCAATGATCGGCACGAAGATTGAGCCCGGAGACAACGAAGTGGAGTTCGTCTATCGCCCCCCTTATTTCTTCTCTACACTTGTTGCCTTTTCCGTATCCTTGTTCATGGCTTGTCTTTGGATCTGGAAGAGAAAAAAGACGGGCAAACAATAAGAAAGAGAGAAGACACCTGTGACTGGTGATCTTCTCTCTGTTTGTTTTGAATTACTCTGCCTCTTTATCTTCTGGCAGGTCTTCCTGTTCACCTGTAAGACTACCAACCGCTTCCGAATCACTTTCTTGATCTTTCCCTTTCCCTAGAGAAGAAAGCATATTCGTCACATCGAATCCTGTAAGCTCTTTCAGTGGCTCCTGCATATCCATCATCGATTTCGTTACGCTTTTCCCGAAAGATGGCACTCCCTGTCCGTTTCCTGAGTCGATGATTTTCACCGAATCGATGTTGTTCATCGGTTCAGCGACTTTCTCAGCGAACAACGGAAGCATTTCGATTATTTTTTCAACGATGATCACGTCGCCATGTTTCTCCATCGCTTCCGCGAGCAGACGGCGAGACTCCGCTTCGGCTCTACCTTTCTCACGGATGACTTCGGCTTCAGCAAAACCTTCTTCCTTCTTGATTCTTGCCTGAGCTTCCCCGGCGATCGAGGATTTCTGAGCTTCGGCTTCCGCGTGTTTCGTCGTTTCGTAGGCTTGAGCGTCGGCTTTCGCTTTCCGGACTTTCGCTTCTTCATCCTCAAGCTTAACCAGGCGTTCCCGCTCGATATGTTTCAAGTCCAGTTCTTCTTCTTTGGCACGACGTTTGATCAGTAAGTCCTCTTCCTGAACTTCTTTGGCCAGTTTGGTACGTTCGAGTTCATAGGACTGCTCCGTCTGGGCACGCGCTCGTTCCGTTTCTTCTTTGAACGCCGCGTCCTTGATGTCTTTCTCTTTTCGGGACTGCGCAATAGCACTTTCCCGTTTGTATTCTTCTTCTTTCGCTTCCTGGTCCGTGCGTGCTACGTGCATACGCGTTTCTCTCTGGCTGTTCGCTTCGGCGATCTCCGCCTGCTTACGGACCTCGGCAATCCGAGGACGTCCCAAGTTTTCTAAGTATCCGTTATCTTTGTCTGCATCACGCAAGTCGGTAAGACCTAGGGATGTAATTTTGAAGCCCATTTCATCCAACTGACGCTGGGCAATATTCGTCACCTGTTCATTGAAACTTTCCCGGTCTTCATTGATTCCTTCCACCGTCATCTTCGACAGGATGGCCCTCAGGTTACTGCCCAGGACCTCGACGATTTCCTGTTCGATTTCATCCTGTTCTTTTCCCAGGAATTGCTCTGCATAATTTGCGATTCCTTTCAGGCTATCCGCCACTTTGATCATAGCTACGGCATCAGCTACGATCGGAACTCCTCCGTTCGTATACACCTTAGGAGTCTCAAGCTTGAGCTGAAAACTCGTCAAATTCACCGGCGTCGATGTCTGGAACATCTTCAGTCGATAACCTCCGCCCCGGATGATTTTCATCGAACGGCCTTCATCATCGGTGAAAATGTTTGTTTCTTTGTCCGGATCCCCGAGCTTTGGTCCCGTGATAATCAGAGCTTCGTTGGATTTGGCGGTTCGGTATCTCAACTTCAACCAGAAGAATCCAACGACGGCGATAATCGCAGCTATCACCAGAATCGGAATGACAATAAAAAGCACACCAGCAACGTTCATATGTAATTGTACCCCCTAATAACGAATTAGTTTCATTGTAACATTTTTACTATAGATGAAAATACTTCTCATTTGATTCATGAAAATTATCTATGACGATTCGCTTTTTTCTAAAGAAAAAGCAGCTCTCACAGGAAGAGCTGCTTTATGGTTATTGTTCCGTGCTTTCTGAAGTCGTTTCATTTTTCGCTCGTTCCTCTTTCAGTTGGAAATAAGCTTCGACGACTTTCGCTCCGATTTGGTAGTTCGGTGATTCGCTTTCTACATCCAAGGCAGGGACGATGACAGAGAACGCGATTTCCGGATTGTTCTCCGGTGCATACCCGACAAAGTTTTTGTTCGTCAGTTCACGCTTCACTGTACCGTTCGGATAATACGTATCCGCTTCGGCTGTTCCTGACTTTCCGACGATGTCATACTTTCCGAAGCGATCATTGTTGAATACACCTGATGACGTACCTGCAGGTGTCTGGGTTACCTGTCTGAAACCTTCCTGGACCCTTTCGATATAAGCCTGATCCATTTCCAGACGATTCAGTGTCTTAGGTGAGTAATCCTTATACACGTCTCCGAGTTTCCCTTCCTGATTCGAAGGTTCATGAACAGACGTGACGAATCGAGGCTGCAGGCGATACCCACCGTTGGCAATTGTGGACACATACTGATTCAGCTGCAATGCCGTGTAACTGCTGAACTGTCCGATAGCTGTACGCATCACATCAGAACCGCTGGGGTCGCTTCCTTCGAATCCAGTCGCTTCGAAAGGGAAATCGACATGGGTGGGCACCCCAAGCCCAAACTGATGGAAATTGTTCCGAAGCAGTTTGTTCGCCTTGGATGTATCCATACCCAGAGGCTGGTTCGCCTGATAGTAATAATCTCCGAGACGCATCGCTACGTGATACATATAGACGTTTGAAGATAGTTGCAGCGCATCAAGGTCATTCACGTAACCAAGGTTTGCATAAGATCCCATCGGAGCAGATGCCGGGAACTGTAGCGGACTATCATAAATTGTCGTCCCTGGAGCGATCGCCCCTTCGTGAAGCCCGGCGAGGATGGTCGCTCCCTTCACCACGGAACCAGGCTGATAAGCATTGTAGACAGCCTGATGGGAGGTATCACTGATCCGATCCTCCGGGTTCTTGGCATCTCTATTGTAGGATTGACCGGAGATTGCTAGGATCTCCCCTGTCTGAGGATCAGACACGACGGCCAGCATATTATTCAGTTCCGGATTGTAAGGTGCGTTTTTCGCAAGTTCTTCTCTTACGATTTCATCCACCCGCTTCTGATATTCCATATCGATGGAAAGAACGACGTCTTTGCCGCTTTTTCCTTCACGGATCACTTTGGAGTCGATGACGTTATTGTTCCGGTCCGTCGTATGCTGAACCTTCTCTTTCACGCCACGCAGAATCGTTTCGTACTCTTCTTCAAGGCCACTCGTGCCGACACGGTCGTTCCGGCTATAATCAAGAGCGAGATACTCCTCCAACTTCTCACGCGGAACTCCCTGCTCCCTGGAGGAGATACTTCCAAGATAGTTCTTGAATGTATTTCCGTATGGATAAGCACGTTCCCAGTTCGAGGTTACGTTCACTCCAGGAAGAGAAGGGAGATGTTCGGCGACTCTCGAATACTCTTCCTCCGTAATATTCTCGTCTTTCACAACGTGTGGAGCAAGGGCATAGGCCTTGTTCAGTTCTTTATTGATCGCAATCACTTCAAGGGTCTTCTGGTCATACCCGGCAACGTCTTTTTCCGTAATTGCGTCCAACTGCACCTGATACACTTCACCAGGTTCAAGGTCAGCTGTTTCTTCTTCATCTACTCGTTCTTCGATAACATCCGGATTTTTCAGGAAGAAATACTCTTTCTTATCCCTTAACCGAAGTCCTTCCGTATCAAGTGTCATAAAATTGCTTAATTTCTCCGCCAATTCCAACTTATCCTCTGCCTGCACACCTTTTGGAGGCGTATACGTGATGGAATACATGGAATCGTTCGCTACCACCAGATTTCCGTTCCTATCGTACATTTCACCGCGTGGAACGGGGATATCTGTCGTTACATTCTCTGTCCGGTTGATCTGGTCCTGGGCCGCTTCGCCGGTAAGTATCTGGACGACCCCCAGTTGCAGAATGAGAACTGCGAACAATATGAATACGATCAGAAAGATGATATTCAAGCGAAACGGGATGTGGGATTTTCCTTTTTTGCTCACTACTCATAGCTCCTTATCAGTCATGGTTATGTTTCTTTCCATCGATTATAAAAAACGCTTTACCTAAAAAATCAAAATGAACACTACTGGTCTATTTTATCACGGGACGCTTATGATTTCTGCCTTTGTGACTGACAAAATTCAGATTGTTCACCGTCTTTTCATTCATAGATCTTCGTCCCTCTTCCTGCTGGAATTCTCCACTGATCCGATATCCTTTCCCTCTCGCTTCCGTAACAATTCCTCAATGGAGGCAAGTCGTTCATTCTGATAGTCAAGATTCTTCATCACCTTTCCCACCAGCTTCTCTAACGTATTCGTTATAGACCATAAGGATACGATTATTACTATACTCACTAATATCCCCATCTTCCTCCACCTTCCTTTAAAATCGTCGCATAAAAAAGAAACCATCCCTTCAGAACCGTTTCTCTCTTGAACCACACCTGTAAATTTTTTGGAGAAAACCATGCCGTACCTTCTCTTCCAAACCCTTAGCATGGCTATCTGCTCCTGATATCCGAGTACTCTCTTTCTTCCTTTATGTATAAGATCAGTTCCCATGCGCCAAGAGCAACAATCCCTGTCCAGAACAGCACCCAGCTGTCTCCAAGCAATAGAAATGCCAGAACGATCATCAGAAGCGCACTACGCACTTCCTGCCTGCTGAAAAATTGTTTCACCACACTATTCCTCCTCTATACCGACCCCCGTCGCAAACACGTTGAAAAACCTGTCATGATCCTCTTTATAAGAAACTCTGCTACAAATAGACAATCCGTAATCAACTGATGTAAGGGGGAGCACTATTCACTTCTTCTCCCTGTAGATCGACGACTTCTTCCCCCGGTATAATCGGCTGCTCGTCGTCTGAAGAAAATACAGTGCCGTATAATACAAACAGACTTATATTCAAAATCACTAAGAAAACGATGGTCCAAGCCACTTTTTTCATCGTACCCTACTCCTTCTCCGTTGTTCTCCCCTTCACTTTACCAGTCTTTCAGTGATAACTGAATACTTCTTCTATTGTGAAAAAGCAGAAGAAATTCATGTGTCACTTCAAAAAAATGTGTATAAGTTGCACAACTCTATGGAAAAGTCTGATTATTTGTGTTTTCCTGAATAGAGAGGGTTACAATGAACGGAGGATACAGCTATGGACCAGGGGACGTTACTGAAGTATTACCGTCAGAAGAATAACTTGAGTCAGCAGGAAGTGTGCCGGGGAATCGTGTCTCCGTCTTATTTGTCGCGGATTGAAAACAACCAGCTCGTGCCGGCGGAAGATACAATGGCCCAACTGTTTGAACGGGTCGGTATGGACGTCTCCCGTCAGAATTCAGAAATCGATACGGTGCGTGGTTTACTCGAACAATGGGAAGATGTTCTGCTTCAGAATCAGAAGGATGATTCCATCCGTATCCATCAGAAGCTCGATCCCTACATAACCCAGACGATGCATTCCAACACCCTGGAAGACTATCACGTATTAGCGATCCGTCACTATATTCTGATGAATGATGTGCAAAAAGCGGAAGACTCGATTCAAGCCACACGGGAGCTCACCAGCGGCCTTTCGGACAGAAACCGTTTCTTCTATTGGAAGCATACGGGAAACCTTGAGCTTGTTAAAGGAAATACGCAGGATGCGGAACGGGCCCTCACGAAAGCGATCAAGGACTATTTTCATCCCGTTCTCCATGAACTTGAGAAAGCGGATGCCTACTACCTTCTTAGCCTGGCCGTCTCCAAACAGCAGAAAGATGCGGTAAGTCTCGAATACGCGAAAGCGGCTCTTGAAATCTACCAGCCTCACTACCGCCTGGAACAATGTGCCCGCACGCATATTCAGATGGGAGTCTCCTACAGCCGCTCCCGTCACTTCGATGCAGCGCTCGAACAGCTTACCAAGGCCAAAAGACTAGCCAAAGCACTCGACCTGCCTCATATCCTCGGCATCGTCGAACATAACCTGGCAAACGTGTACAGTCGCCTGCATGAACCGGAACGGATCATCCACCATTTGAGGAATTCGCTGTCCTACAAAGAAGGACAGGATGCGCATAGCTACATGACGACCATGGTGTTTCTCATTTCGATCTATTACCGCTATGATCACAGAGAAGAAGCTGAAACCACCTGGCACGAAGCGTGGAAACGAAAAAACAGCCTGAGCCGGGAATCTTTGCAGTGGAAAGAACTCCAGTTTTACCAGCTGTTTCTTTTTGAACCTCACGAAGCCTGGGAGCCTTACATCACGGAGGAATTCTTCCCGTATCTGAAAGAAAGCAACAATCAGCGTGCCATCATATCCTACGCCCGTCTCGTAGCCGACTGTTACAAGCAGCTATCTCTGTATAAAAAAGCTGCTTACTATTTCGAGTTGGCCCTTGATACGTGCGAACAGACCAAAGGCAAAGAGTAAGTTTCCCTATCCTTTTTTGAAATGAAGGAAAAGAACCAGAGCATAGACCACTACGGCTGCGGTCGCAAACGTCATCGCTTCCACGATTTCGTCTCCTTTATAATCGTGGGAACGATCGATCAAAAAATAGACAGGCCAGGACAGATAGGCAATGGCACCAGTAATGGTGAAAAATTTCTTATCAGACATGAGCTTCCTCCTCACAACCATTTGTATTCTTTTGCATAATCCCGAGGAATTTCGTGGCGCTTTGCAAATGATTCGAGGTACTCCATCACCCCATCTTCTGCCTGGCCGATGTGCATATTTCTTCCTTCGCTCGTCACTATAATGGATCGTTTTCTCATCCATCCTGCACGACGGAACTTTATTTCCCTTATTTCTTCCGAGGATACCCTCCGTTGATGTATGTCTTTGTTGAGGAGAGAAATATGACGGGTCACAGTATCTTCCTCAATCGTCAACGAAGACCTCCAGGCAAATAACAGAAGCAGAATAAAAGAAGCGAACAGATACCCTGTACTGTCACCTATTCCTTCCTGTACAGCTTTAAAGAGAAAAATGAAGATGATTGTCGGTATGATACCGGAAGAGAATAAGCTGATTCTTGAACTCATACAGGCTCCCCCACTTTATATAGCTTCTAATATATACCCGAAAATCTTGAAGATCAGTCTACCGAAATAATATAGAAGGCGGAAGGGAAGAGCGAGTACTTCGGGCACCCACAAGACAATATCGAAAAGAATGTCTGCCCATGTATAAGCCTCTTCCCTCTTTTGCCGTCTTCGCGATCGTTCCTTCCGCTTTTCCCAAGATTCCCACATAGGTATCCCTCTCCTTTTCCTAAGGTCACAATAGTAAAAAGAAAATCAGACCAGCAGCGAAATAGAGACCCATACCTATTGAAATCGGAGTCACCCGAAAAGAAAAAGCCTCGATTTCATACGTTTTCTCTCCGCTACCGAAGCCGACATTCTGTGAGGTCGCTTCCCGGTTCTCCATTTCCCGGTTGAACTCCATGAACCAAACCAGAATCAAAAGAAGGAAACTGACCGTGAAATGACTGTCACCATAGCTCATCTCTGTCTGCCATGCCACCGTCCATGTCAATAGAGCCTCAAAAAGGATCGTTGTTATGACGAGAAGCAGAAAAACGACTTTATCCGGCCACTTTCTGAACAGACGCTGGTGAAGGGTGTCGGCAGTTTTAGCCAAAGTAATAGGAATGACGAACAGAATAAGTACTACAAAAAATCCGGATAGCCAATTCATTTTCTCCCTCCCGTCTCTCTCCCTGCTTACGAATGAACCGGGAGGAAGTTTCAAAGAAAGGAAAATTTTTAAATATTCATCAGTTCCTGCAAATCATCGATAATAATATCCGCTTCTTTCAGCTCCTCCTCTTTGGAGAAATCAAATCGGCAGCCAATAGCCTTCAGACGGTTTCGGTGAGCGGCTTTGAAATCGGATAACCGGTCTCCTACTCCCATCCCTTTTGTCACTCCATAAGAGTTACAAGCTTTCTCTACAAGCTCCCCTTTATCTCCGGAGGCGACTCTAGCAATACTGAAGACATCACTTATGTAGTGGTCGAGATGGTAAGTTTCCACAATCGCCTTTAGATAATCGGGGAGCCCGTTGGACGCAACCAGCAGGGTATACCCTTCTTCTTTCAGATCAGCGAGCGTCTCCAGCACATGCGGATAGAGAGCACCTTTCCCCTCTTGAATGGATGAAATCAGATACGTCTGAAATCGTTCATTCATTTCTTCCTTCACTTTATCCGTTTCTTTCGGCAAAAGGGTATCCCAGACGACCGGAAGCGGCACTCCCATAATTTCTTTGTATGTCTCTACCGGCGCCGCTCCCTCCCATTTCCCTTCGCTTCTCAAATCAGAAAAGACAGCTTCCAGCGCGTGCTCGAGTACCATCTCTGTCTGAAATAACGTTCCGTCCATATCGAATATGATCGCTTTTGTCATTCTACCCCTCTTTTCCTGAATCTCGCTTTCCAGTTTATCACAACTGACCTGCTGCCCTACTCATGTAATGACGCGACCTTTCCATGTCGTCTGCTTGAGAAGAAACGTACTTGCAAGAGAATACGTGAACAACGAGATGAAAAACAGAAAATGAACCGGAAACAAAAGCGCATCTCCAATATGGAAGTTCCCAATGTCTTTCCAGAAGCGTGCCAGCCACCCTGATAGGAAGGTATAACCGATCACGGAAGGCCATCCTATATCAGGAATCCGCGCAAGGAATGAGAATACCGAAGAAATCCAGGCTACGTTCCAAATCGTCATCCAGGGAGAAGCGGAGGCCGCCCCGGATGCGAAGCTCTTCGCCCAACCGGCGGTCACTGCCCGAAAACTCGCAGGATACATCCGCATCGACAGTACCCCTCTCCCACTGAACGCTTTGACAGGAATCCCCTGCTCAGCAGCCTTCCGTGAGAAGGCAAGATGTTCCGTCACCTCACCCCGGATCGCTTCATGACCCCCGAGGTTCCGGTACAGCGAAGCAGGAAGTGCGAGACATGGACCGAAGCCCCCTAGAGAACTGCCCTTCTTAGTTCCGAGAGCCGTAATCCCTGTAGATGCATAAACGACAGAATGGAAGACTGCCGACAATTTTTCCGGGAAGGACTTCATGACATGATACGGATGGACGGTTATCAAACTATCGTGGTCCTCTACGTAACGGACAATCCGTTCGGTCCCTTCCTCTTCCATCCACGTATCGGCATCAAGGAAGATTAAAGTCTCTCCGGAAGCTTCTTTCGCTCCGTTATGACAAGCCCATGACTTTCCCATCCACCCTTCCGGCAACTCAGGTGCGCGGATCACTCTTGCTCCACTTCTTTCAGCAACTTCGGCCGTTTCATCTTCCGAATTGTCATCGACGACGATCACTTCTCCTGATTCAGCTAACGTCGGTAACAACCTCTTAAGGTTATCTTCTTCATTACGTGCCGGTATGATGGTCGAAAAACTCCCCTTCGTCTTCGTTCCTGTTTTCGGAAAGGACACCCGGTGCCTGAACAGACCAGCTGTCGTTACCATTGCTGCAACCATCCAAAACATACAATACACCTCTCTTTTCAAACCTTTGGTTCTACTTTTGTTCCCTGAAATAGGGAAGCCTATGCTTATTATCCTGAAAAATAGGGTATCGTCCTGAGAAACTGCAGAAAGGCGGGATGATCATGCTGAAGAAAACCGTCGCGACGACCTTGCGACTACTACCGAACAAAGAAAGTAAACAAACGATGGTACCCTATGAGGAAGTGGAGGACAAAAAAGAGTTCCTCATCGATACTCGTATCGCGACGACCGAAATCTCGGTTTATTATCCTTCTGCTCACGATTACGACCCGCTCCCGGTGTACATAAACCTGCACGGCGGTGCCTTCATCATGAACAATAAAGAAATGGATGATCCCTATTGCCGGCACATCGCAAATCATGCTCACTGCGCCGTCGTGAACGTCGACTACCCGAAAGCACCGGAACATCCCTTCCCTGAACCGGTCGAACAACTTTATGAAGTCTGGCACTGGCTGAAGAAATACGCTCCTTCCCTGTATCTGAACCCGAACCAAATAGCCATCGGCGGTCAGAGTTCAGGAGGCAACCTGGCTGCTGCGCTTTGCCTTTACCTGAAAGAAAAGCAGGAACCGCAGCCGGTCCTACAGGTACTTGCTTATCCGATGCTCGATTTCGTCACGTCTCACGCGGATAAACCGGAACCTGACGAGAATCGTGCCAAGTTCCCTCAGGTCGCCCATTTCTTGAATGAATCTTATATCCCGGATGAGAGAAGCATGGGACATCCGCATGCATCTCCTGTCTTTGCGGAAGAGGTGTCCGGTGTAGCACCCGCTTTGATGATCATTCCTGAATACGACGCCTTCAACCCTGAAGGCAAACGGTACGCAGGGAAACTGAAGAATGCCGGCGTCGACTGTGACTTGCACGAGTTCGAAGGGTGTCGTCATGCGTTCACCCACCTCGGACCGGAAGAAAAAGCTTTGGAGGCATGGACGCTGATGGAATCCGGCCTTGCCCGCACATTTTACAACACGTGAAGAGGTTTGAAATCTTTTCAAACGTGGTATGAGAATACCAAATATATGTAGGAAGGCAGGGGGAACATCATGCAGGATCAGGACACTCCGGTAAAAGAAGAGAATAAAGCCGTACCGGGAGATATCGTCAGCTTCACTCGTGGAAAGGCCACGTGGAAAGGGAAAGTCATCCCTTCCGGCTGTACGAATTCCGTCGTCGTAGATTTAAGTGTCATGGAAGAACTTCCGGACAGAGACGTCGACTCTCACCTCACATGTGTGAATCATAAGAAATATCAGATCATCGAAAGAAATGCAGACCCATCCCTATAAATAAGAAAGCGAAGCCGACAACCCGGCTTCGCTTTCTTCATGTTTCGTAATTTTTGATGAAACGGGAATCGATGAAATGCTTGAGACGGAAACACAGACGATGATGCAGCACCAGTCCTCCGTAGGAGAGCAGTCCTTCTTTCTGTCCCGTAGAAAGAATCGCCATATACGTTCGCTGCGGCCGGAAAGAAGATAGTGGTTCGTCTTTACATTTCCGTTTCAGATTTTCCCACAACACCGGTGCTTGGCGGATTGCGTACACACCGTTTTTCGGAACCCGGTTCTTCAGAAAAGACACACAGTCTCCAGCTCCGAATAGAGAGGGATGACTCACACTCTGCAGTTGATCATTCACAAGCATGAATCCATCCTGATCGGTTTTTATTCCGGATTTTTCATAGAGAGGAGGCGCCTCCGCTCCCGCAAGCCAAAGGACTCCTGTATGAGATACACGCCTGTCACTGTCTGTCCATAGTACTTCTTTATCGACATCTGTCACCCGTTCTCCGGTAATGACGCTGATGCCTTTCTCCGCAGCGAGCTCTTCGGCTTTCCTCGAGGCCTTTTTTCCGAACTCTTCGAGAAGATGCGAAGAATGGATGAGCGTGACGCGCTGATGGACCTGGTGCTTCTTTCTCCACGCCAGCATAGAGAAGGCAAGCTCCACTCCTGCTGCTCCTCCACCGACGATGACCGGCTCCCGTGTTCTCTTCAGATGATCGATATTCTCAGGAAAGACGTAGTTCGGTTTGACGGAGTATACGTCTTCCTGCAGATGATTCGGTTCCTTAACGAGAGACCCTGTATCGAAGGAAACGAGATCGAATCGTATCGTATCCTCTCCCACTTTCACTTCTTTACGCTGCGGATCCACATGCGTCACTTCCCCTTCGATGAAGGAACCTCCGCCATCTTCGGCGAGACGCCTGAGATCGATCCGGATATCTTCTTTCTCATACAATCCTTCGGTGAACCCTGAAAACATCCCTGAATAATATTGGTAGCGGGAGGGAGAGACCATCGTCACTTCCATATCCACGCTTTCCTTCCGGAGGGCATCCAGAATATATACGTTCGCATGCCCGCCTCCGATCAACAACAATCTGTTCATCCCAACCATCTGATCACCTTTTTCGTGACAGCCGGTACGACTCCGGAGAATAATTTTTGGCGCCAATATTGGCTTGCTGTACTCTCGAGAGCGGCAGCATGGTTCGGATACGGGTAAACCATTCCTGAGAGATCTCTGATCGTTTTTCCTTCCGTCATGACAGCGACGACCGGCTGCATCCAATCTCCTGCCCCTTTCCCGATGGCGTGAGCACCGAGGATCTTTCCTTTGACATCCGTAATTATTTTCACGAATCCTTCCGATGCATGGTCGGAAACGAACCGGTCCACGTCCTGTAGCTGCGTCTCGTAAACGAGTATGTCTTCATATTCCTCTGCAGCCTCTTCCTGCGTCCGTCCAATGTGGAATATTTCCGGTGTGATATACGTGTTCCAGGGCATCGCTTCGTAGGACATACGTCGCTTCAATGAAAACAGAGCGTTCTGAACCACGAGCTTCCCGTGCTCCCCCGCTACGTGGGTGAACGGCATCTCACCTGTCACATCTCCGATAGCAAACACATTCGGATTCTCCGTACGAAGCGTCTCATCCACGTCAATGAAGCCTTTCTCATTCGTCACGATTCCTCCTTGCGAGAGATTCAACCCTTCGGTGTTCGGTTTGCGACCGGCAGCAAGGAAAATACGGTCTGTGGACAGCGTCTCTTCTTTCCCGTCCTTCGTGTAATGAACGACCGTCTCCCCGGATCCGGAACTTACTTTCTGCACACGGGCGTCCGTCACAATCGTCATCTCCCGCTCCAGAATTTCCATTGCTTTCTTCTGTATGGCACGATCTTCTTTTTTCAAAATTGTCGCTCCACCTTCAAACACCGTCACGTCCGTACCGAGGCGGGCGAAGGACTGAGCGATTTCAAGTCCTACAGGACCGGCTCCGATGAATGCCATCCTCTCCGGTAGTTCTGTCTGTTGGAACACCGTTTCATTCGTCCAATAGTCTGCTTCCTCAAGCCCTTCTACCGGCGGCACATTCACTGTAGAGCCGGTGGCTATCACTATCTTTTTCCCGCGTAGAACCTCACCGTTCACGAATAACTCTCGATTTTCTGTAAATTCAGGAGCCCCGAGGTATACATCCACCCCGAGAGACTCGAACCTCTCTATACTGTCATGCTCCTCGATCGTGGTGACGGATTCCTGGACTCGTTTCATCACCTTCCCAAGATCCACTTTCCCTTCAGCCTTGACTCCCGCATAGGCAACGTTCCTTGCTGTGTATATTTCATTCGCCGCTTCAATGAGCGCTTTCGAAGGGACACATCCGTAATGAAGACAATCTCCACCGAGAGATTCCCTTTTTTCTATAATAGCGGTTTTCGCTCCGAGTGATGCAGCACCGGCTGCGACCGTGAGTCCTCCTGCTCCGCCGCCGATGACAATGATATCGTACATACTTATCCCTGCTTTCTGTATATAAGTCACAATATTTTCTTAGCCTCGAACAATCGTTGCAGGCCGGTGAACGTCTCTACGACGAAGAAAAAAAGCGTGGAGAAGAACAACCATTGGGGCACGAGCATCATCAGGCTGAACAGAAGAAATCCTTCCGTTCTCTCCGCGACTCCTGCCTGGTAGTAGAAAGACTTCATCCCCACTTTTTCTGAAACGGTACCTACCACAAGGAACACCGTCATCGAAAAAATGATGGAAACACTGAGCAGGAGCAGAGGCCATAGCATTTCCGGATGAACAAAGGCGATGGCCAGTATGATGCCGATCTCCACCACCCGGTCGAACGTTACATCCATCACTGTGCCGAACGGTGACGTTTCCGAATGCCGTGCCATCGTTCCATCTACGGCATCCAGGAAACCGGATAACCATAAGAATAGTACAGCCACTACCGGAAAGCCGGTGATATACCATACAGAAGCTCCAACTCCTACCAGAAAGGCGAGAATCGTCACTTCATTCGCCGTTCTCCCTTTGTCTAGAAACCAGCGGGCTGAACGTTCAATCGACGGTTCTACGTATTTCCTTGCGTGTGTGTCCAACATAGTACTCCCTCATTCCTTATCCTCAAATCCTATCCAGGTTCTTACTTTATCCCGATATTTGTACATAATTCCGAAGAAGCAGGCAGCGAAACTTACTGCTGCGGCAATCAGCCACGGGTTACCACTATCCAGACTGGCGCCGACTGTGACGTAAGCGAACGTCCCCGGAAGAATCCCGATCATCGTCGCAGTTATGTACGTGCGGAAGCGGATATCGAGCCATCCTGAAAGATAACTCAATAAACCGAATCCCATGAGTGGTATAAGTCTCAACGTTAATACGAACAAAAAACCCTGGGTCGCCACTTGTTTCTGTAAACGGTCAGTGATCTCAAAGTGACGGAGACTGGCGATTTTCGTTCCTAGAAAGCTCCCGATGAGGTAGCCGGTGGAAGCCGCCCCGACCGCTCCTACCCATATGAACAGCATTCCGGGCCACAGGCCATAAGTGATTCCTGCAGTCAAAGACAATACAGAAGCTGGAAAGAACACAAATGGCGCCAACATGTAAAGGAGCATATAGATAAGCGGCGCTTTCCAACCGAATGACATAATGAAGGTACGAACCTCCTCCGGGCCTATATGCCACCGGTAATTCACCCATATCAAAAGAAAGAGGAATCCAGTCAGAACGAGGAAGAGACGCACCTTCGTTCCCCGCCGGCTCATCCGATACTCTTCTTCTCTTGGAACGTACGGATATTTGCAGGGTCCATCGTCACAAACACTTCCGCCCCTTCCTCGAAGCCGGTAGAATCATAAATCATTGTACGCTTGCCATCCAGATCAACCTGAGAAAATGCTATGCCGTGTAACAAACGTTTTCCACTTACAACCCCTGGCCATTGCTGAAGATTATCGCGTTTCTCTTTAAGCAGGTACAGGTGACGCCTCGGAACATACCTGTCTTCATCAATCACCCAGTTATCTCCGAAGAAATGAGCGACATCCGGAGTAGCTGGATGCTCGTACACACTATGAGGAGTTCCGATCTGTGCGAATGTGCCTCCTTTGAAAACGCCGATGACATCCCCCATCATCACTGCTTCTTCCTGGTCGTGGGTAACGAAAATGGCGGTGATCCCCTGTTGTTTCAGAAGAGTTCTCACCCACTCCCGCATCTCTTCCCTGAGTTTCTTATCGAGACTCGAAAAAGGCTCATCCAGTAACAGCAATTTCGGCGAAAGAACGAGACTTCTTGCAAGAGCGATCCGTTGTCGTTGCCCTCCCGATAGTTCATGAGGATAACTCGCCCCGTACTTTTCCATCCCCACTTTTCCGAGGAATACCGAAGCGCGGGCAAGTCTTTCTTTTTTCTTTATATGTTTGAACTTAAGTCCGTAACTGATATTCTCAAGAACCGTCATATGCGGAAAGAGAAGCGGCTGCTGAAAAACGAGACTGATCGGACGGGCATTCGCCTTCACATCGGTGACCGGTTCCCCGTCGATATGAACACTCCCCCCTGAAAACGTCTCAAGACCAGCCAGACAGCGAAGCAGTGTCGTCTTGCCGCTGCCGGATGGACCGACGATACTGAAAATCTCTCCTTCCTCAATATGAAAGGAAACGTCCCCGAATACTTCAGACGATGAGAAGCACTTCTCTGCATCACGAACATCAATAAAAGAGGTCATGTGTCCTCCTCCTTCTTCTCCTTTGATAAGGCAATAATCGTATCAGCCCTTCTGCGAACAGGTAAAACGATAGCGGAAGCAAAGCGAACCAGAGGGAGAATGCCGCCACGAGAGTCGTGTTGGCCGATTCAAGAAACGGAAAATAAACCATGGCAAGTGTCACGACCGTCCCTCCGCCTATTATAGCCGTAATGACATACTGACTGAGGCTGATGACGAAAGTCAGGAAAACGACACTCTGGATCGGAGCACGGAGAAGCGGAAGCTCTATATCTAGAAACGTACGCCCCGCGGAAGCCCCGAGCATCTCCGCCTGCTCAAGAATTTTCCCGCCTAAAGACACATAGCCATTTCTGAATATCTTGATACTATAAGGAACCGTCGGCACAAGGTGTATAAGAATGACACCTGCCGCTGTATCTGCAAGACCTATACGGATCATCGCGATATGGACCCCGAACGTTATCGCCAGCAGCGGAAGAAGAATCGGCATCAAAAGCAGCGTGTCAAGTATATCCTTCCCCTGGAACCGGTAGAGAGCAAGAGCCTTCCCTGCACTCATCCCGATGACGATATTGAATAGAACGACGAAAGCCCCGATCACGAGAGAAGTCAGCGTCGCCTCCACAAGACGCCTTCTCTCGAACAATCCTGTCCACCCGTTCATAGACGGTTCTGTCAGACTCCCCGGAGCTGTAAAACTCTGCAAGATGAGCAGGCCGATCGGAACGAAAACAAAACAGAGGAAAATCGTCCAAAAAGAAATTTTTTTCATACGTTACAATCCTTCGGTCAAAAGACGACGTTTTTTATTGATAAGGAAGAAAGCGACCCACGCGATCAAGCTGATGACTACACTCGAAAACACCATAGCAGCAAAGGCGAGCGGTCGCTCCCCCCAGTCCCCGGAATAGAACCAGTCGTAGGTAAGGACAGATACCATTTCAGGAAAAGTGGCACCGACGAGCGCCGGGACTTCGTAGGCACTGAATGTAAAAGCGAAAATGATGAGTCCTGTTTCTATGAATACGGGTGCCACCCACGGCCATTCCGCATCGCGAATCCGGAAGAAGAGGGATCCTCCGAGCGTTTCCACGAGATCATCATAGTGACGTTCGCGAGTGAGATAGACAGGAAGCAGCATGAGAATGACGAAAGGCGTCTCTTTGCCGATATAAGTAAGAATAATACCGATGCCCTCCGGATCCTGGGCCAGGGACGGATCACCGGGAATCAAGCCGCTGATGAGACCTCCTTCCCGGAACAAGAGCAGAACGAGATACGCCCACACAAAATGAGGGAAGATCATCGGTAGCCACGCCGCAAGCTTCCCACTCGTGCTTGCGAGAAGAGATGCGAACATCCGTGTGAGGAACCATCCGAGAAAAAGGGACAGAACCGTAGCCGCAAGAGCAATCCAAACGCTATAAAGGAGCGAGGAAAGGAACTCCTCATCCCGGAACAGTTCCTCGTAAACCTTCAGAGATAGCGCCCCCTGATCCGTGATACTGTTCCAGAAAGCCGCACCCAGTCCATAGAGGGGGAGAAGAAGAAACAGAAGCGCCGGACTCAGCAACAGCCACGGTTTAAGGGGCCCGGACGACTTCATCTTCCCACTTCTCCGTAATCCATTCGACGTAGGCCGTATCCGTTTCAGGCAGGAACGTCTCTTCTAAACGCTCCGCGGATGGCACGCTGTCTCCCCTGTCGAGATCTTTAAACTTCTGTTGCATGTCTTCTTCCAGTTTTTCCAGTGAAATCGCTGTATTG
This sequence comes from Salimicrobium halophilum, assembly GCF_900100295.1. GTDB lineage: Bacteria > Bacillota > Bacilli > Bacillales > Halobacillaceae > Salimicrobium > Salimicrobium halophilum. The sequence goes on along the minus strand of NZ_FNEV01000002.1, from coordinate 124,005 downwards.
TCTCCCCACGACGTCGGCTTCAGCTTCTGCAACTGGGCTTCCGGAGACATGAGAAAATTGATGGCAGTCATTGCTCCCTCCGGATTGGTGCTATTGAAAGGAATAGAGAGAAAGTGTGTATTTCCGAGTGATCCGGAGTCCATCACGTACGTGTCTGTCGATTCCGGGAAGACGTCTTGTTCAATCAGATGCTCACTTCGGGCTTCGTTATATCCCATCGTCATCCAGACTTCTCCTTCGCTATATAATCGGTCGAGTTCACTGAGAGAGGAAGGATAGTGTTCCCCCTGTCTCCACAGATTCTCCTCCCATGCATTCAAATCTTCCCACATCGGCTGCGTAGCTTCCTGAGCCAAGTTTTCTGAGAATGGTTCTTCGATCACTTCCTGTTCTTGCCCGGAAACAGCCAGCATCATCTGCCTCAGGAAAGCATTCCCGGTGAAGTCGGAAGGATTCGGGTACGTGAACTTTCCAGGATTCTGTCCGATCCACGCAGCAAGTTCTTCGTACGTGCGTGGGGGATTGTTCACTTTTTCTGAATCATATTGAAGAGCGAACTGGACTTTCCCCCAGGGAGCTTCCATCCCTTCTGTCTCTGTACCGAAATCATAGACGAAGTCCTCTTTTTCATAATACTTATTGAAATGAGGCAACTGGTCGCGGAACGAGCCGTACAACAACCCATTCTCCTTCGCGTTACGGAAATTCTCTCCGTTCAGCCAGAGGATGTCTATCGTCCCTTCGTTCTTGCCTGCCTGAGATTCCGTTCTGAGTTTCTGCAGGATATCTCCGGTATCCATCGGTGTCCGGTTCAGAGTAACATCATAATTCTCCTCGAGACGCGGGGCTACCCATTCATCGATATATGTATTGATCCCTTCATCTCCGCCCCACATGAACAGGTTCACTTCTGTTCCTTGAGCGGAGGATTGTATGTCTTCAAAGCTTTTCCCGGACAGGTCCTGCCCGTTCCCTTCGGCTCCCCCGGCACAACCAGCTAGAAAAACCAAGGCTCCCATCAGCCATTTTCTCATCGGACATCCCCCCTTCGTTATACCTCATTTTACCCTAATTGAAGTCTGGCCTAACAATATATTCATCAGAGATATAAGGAAATTTACATAATTGATTCATGGAATAGGTTAAAAAAGCTCTCCATTCTGCGGTTCATTTTTACGCAGAACAAAGAGCTCTCCCCTCATTCAGGGAGCAAAAGAAACGACATAGCGGAACATGAAGATAATGAACGCGTAAAAGCTGACACCGATGATCAGCCCGCCGTTGATCAGCATCAGCCACGGTTTCCGTTTCTCAGCAAAAAAGGAAAATACGAATCCCGTCAACGGGGCCAGCATGAGATACGGAAGCACAATCAATAGATATACTTTTCCGAACGTACGCACCCACTCGACATCCGTTGCACCGAATTCTGTCAGAAGAAGCATTCCTGCAGCCAGAAGAATGGTGGATACAATAGTAAACAAAGCAACAATCCCGGCGTAAGGTTTCAGGCGGCTCATTCTTTGCCCACCTGCTTCAGGACAGCGCGCACCGGGCTACCGTCCGCTTCCTCCAGCGCAAGCGGGAGAGCGCAAAGCTCATATGTTCCAGGTTCTATGTCCGCCAACACCGCGTTCTCCAGAATGTGTACGCCATGAGCGAACAACGCATGGTGTGCTTCCAGCGTTTCACTCTCCATCGGATCCACGGATGGTACGTCGACACCGATCAGACGAATGTCTCGCTCCTCTAGAAATGGAGCCAGTTCCGGCGTAAGATATGGAGCTTCCACCGGGAAGTCCGCAGGGTCCGTACTCGCATCCGTCTTCACAAGGACACGTCCGATACCGGAGAGGTCGATTCCTTCAAACGCTTCCGGTCCTATCGATGTATACCCACGGCAGTCGACCACTTCTGCACGACCGATATATACGTTTACATCCAGGTCGAGCACACGCTTCCCTTCATCATCAAAGTGGAAGGGAGCATCGATGTGGGTACCGGTATGCACACTCATCGTAATGTCTCCGATATTCACCGACCCGCTTTCTTCTTTCGTAACCGCTCTCCGATAAGAAAACGGGGTATCTTCCGGCCATGTAGCTATCCGTTCATTCATCGGCTGAGAAATATCGATCCACGTCATACTTTCACCTCCTTATGCGATAACGTCACGCTCGTTGTCATACATTTTGTAACGTTTTTCTTCCATAATCATTTTCAGAATCTCGACGGTTTGACGGCAGTCGTCGAAGGTATTATATAGAGGTACAGGCGCCAGCCTTATCCCACTCGGCTTCCGGAAATCCGGAATGACTCCTTCCGCTTTCAGCGCTTTCGTGATTCTGGCCGCTTCCGGGTGCTCGATATACACATGTCCCCCACGCTTCACGTCTTTGCGTGGATTTGCGATGTCGAAGCCGTAGGAAGCAAGTTCTTCATCAATCAAATCCATCAAATAGGCCGTCAGACGGAGAGATTTCTTCCTGAGTTCCTCGATCCCCGCTTCTTCAAACATTTCAAGCGAGCCGATAAGGGGGGCCGCACTTAAAACGTGAGGAGTTCCGAGCTGATACGCGCCGACATCCGGAGCTTTCCGGAACGAATGATCCATATCGAACTGAACCTCTTTATCAGAGCCGAACCATCCTGTAAGACCGGGAGTCCGGTCAAAATGACGCTCATGCACGAAAAGACCTCCGACACTCCCCGGTCCTGCGTTCATATATTTATAATTGCACCAGAAGGCGAAATCGACACCCCACTCATGCAGGTCATGAGGAATCGCTCCGATCGAATGGCTCAAATCGAAGCCAATCAGAATCCCACGTTCGTGAGCCTCACTGGTGAGACGCTCCATATCAAGAATCTGCCCGCTACGGTACAGGACACTCGGAAGTACGATCAACGCAACATCGTTAGTCATCGTACGGATGATCGTTTCTTCTTCCAATACACGGCCATCGACGCTTTCTACTTGAAGAAGTTCAGAATCCCCGTAACCTTTCAGCTGGAGCTGACTTTTCAGTGCATATACATCCGTCGGAAAAGCAAGAGCATCCGTCATGATCTTATTCCGTTTCCTCGTCGGCTGATAGAAAGTGGCGGCGAGCTGATGCAGATTCACCGTCGTCGAACCGGTCACCATCACTTCCTCTTTCTTCGCTCCGACGAGAGGTGCCATACGATTCCCGAGTTCTTCTGATAAAGAGAACCAGGGTGTTTCGCCTTTGCCCCAGCCATCGATGCCGTATTCCTTCCAGGAAGTCATTGCTCGCTCTACGGCCTTTTCCGCACGGACGGACATCAGACCAAGAGAATTTCCGTCCATGTATATTTTTCCTTCAGGTATGTAAAATTCTTCTCTGTACGTTCGTTCCTCCATTCTTCCCCCTCCTTTTCTTCCATCATACACGAACAGACTTCCCCCCGGAAAGTCTGTTGTTCGGTTCAGAACCGTCCGTATTCCGTTTTGGCCAGATACGTATACACATCGCGTAAATTCACAAATCCCATCTGCTGTATATCTTCAATGCATTTGGTCCAGAGCTTCGCTGTCGCCATGGCATCGGATAGGGCATGATGTCGATCGTCGATTTCTATATCATATACGCTGCAGCATTCGTCGAGCGTCACCAGATTCTTCTCTTTGTGAGCGATTTTCGTCACAAAGGCGGTATCCAGGATCCGATAAGAAAATGTCTTCTTAAGCTCCCGCCAGGTAACATGGCTCATGAATTGCTTTTCATGCCTCGCATGGTGCGCGATGAGCACGCCTCCTTTGACGAACGAATAAAAATCCCTGAGCACGTCTTTGATGGGTGGCGCTTCCGCTAACATATCCTGGGTAATTCCGGTCAGCTCCTCGATTTCTTCAGAAGGAGGGGCATCACTGTAGATAAGGGAATAGAACGTCTCTTCTTCGAGCACCTGTTTCCCCTTCACCTGCACCGCCCCTATAGAAAGAATTTCGTCCCCATTGTAAGGATAAAATCCTGTCGTCTCGAGATCGAACACGACTACACGGAGATCATCAAACGGCATTTCCATCATGTCCTCCGACTGCAACTGTCGTTCAAGGTTCCGCATGTAAGCCATTTTGGCAGGATCGTTCTGTCCAAGCGACGAGAATCCTTTGCCGAGTCGATCCGATACATCTTTGACGAATTGCGTGAATGGATTCATGATTCATTCCCTTCTTCCATGATACGGGATACTTCCCGGAACAGTTTGCGTCCCCGCCTGATAAGATACTTCCACTCTTTCTTCTCTTCTTTTGATAAACGATCAGGGGTGATGACATCCTTTTCAACCCTTAGTGAGAGAAGGCTTTCGAAATCGTCCCGATAGGAATTAAGAAAAGGATACGCCCCCTCCATGCCATTCATCCGTTGGACAGTAGGTGCACTCGTTTCTTTCTCTTTCATTGCCAGAAGCCGGATAGCATTGACGAATGGGAAGTAGACGGTGCGTTTGATTTCGAGATGATCACTGTGCGGATGATCCGTCAGTAACTGGCCGAAGGCGCCGACTCCTTTTTTGACATAGCCGACATTATCACGCAAGCGTCCGTAGAGATGGTTACGCTCGATGAGATGGCACGCTTCAATTTTCACATTCTCCAAAAACTCCGGCTCCCCGACGAGAACACGACCATCGAAAATGATGGAGAAATTTCGCAGCGACTGCCAACTCTCTTCCTCAATCCATCCAGCAACCTGGTGATGAAAGGCTTCCACACTTCTGCACCAAAGGGAATTCGAGGCCATGACATTCCCATCACACAATGGGTACCCCACCGTATCCAGGCCTTCACTCACTTCTTTACCGAGTTTAAGAAAGTAATCCTGCACATCTTCCCCTTTGAAAATGATTCCGTGATCCTGATCACTCGAAGTTGTCTGTTCCCGGCGTCCTGCACTCCCCATCAAAAAAAATGCAAAAGGAGCAGGGGGCGGTCCCTGCTCACTTTCGATGGTAGCTCGTGCGACGTCAAAGGTCTCACGGATGATCTCATCATGGCGATCATTCATTTGTTCATTGTCTGTAATCTTCCCTGAAATCAACGCTTCTCTTTCTCTCCCGAGATCCTCATACGTCTTCAAGCTTACCATCCTCTCCCTCACGCTCCTGACTTATCCGTGCTCTTTGGCGGAGTAAGGTTTTCCGGATATCCGTAACCACCGTGCTCACTGATGTCAAGACCCATGATTTCTTCTTCTTCACTCACTCGAAGTCCACCCATCGCAACATCCATCACTTTCAGTATAACGAAAGAAACGACGAATGCGTATAGACCGGAAGCACCGACACCCAGAAGCTGGACACCTAGCTGCTCGAATCCACCTCCGTAAAAGAGACCCGGGCGACCGACTGTTGCAAGCTCAGGAGTTGCGAACAATCCGTTGGAAAGCGTCCCCCACACCCCGACAGTTCCGTGAACGGAAAGAGCGAAAATAGGGTCGTCGATTCTCTTCTTATCAAAGAATTTCATACTGAAGTAGACGAACATTCCACCAATCAGACCGATAAGTACAGCAGCCCACGGTTCAACGAAAGCACAGGAGGCGGTGATCGCAACAAGTCCTGCAAGTGCTCCGTTCAAAGTTGTCGGAACGTCCGCTTTCCCTGAGAGGAGCCATACCATCAGCATCGCTCCGATTGCACCGGCACCAGCAGCGAGTTGTGTATTCAGTGCGACATACCCGAAGAACGCATCTTCCACTCCGAAGGTACTTCCTGCATTGAAACCGAACCAACCTACCCAAAGAATGAGAACACCGAGTGCCGTGAACACCTGATTATGTCCTGCGATATCATTCGAGGATCCATCCTTGTTGTATTTCCCGATACGCGGTTTCAGAATCATTGTTGCAGCAAGAGCAGCCATCGCTCCGGTCAGGTGCACCACCGTAGAACCGGCGAAGTCCTGCTTACCGTGAGCGCCTAACCAGCCGCCACCCCAGATCCAGTGTGCGATGACCGGATAAACGACGATAGAGAATAAAATAGCGAAAATGACATAAGCCATAAGCTTGGCACGTTCAGCGAATCCGCCGAAAGCAATCGTCAGCGCAATCGCAGCGAATGCCAATTGGAACATGAAGTCCACTGATCCGGCGAGCCCTTCTCCCATTGTCGTTGCGTCTCCATAGAAAAAGTTGGATAAACCTATAAATGCGTTTCCTTCTCCGTAAATAAGTCCATACCCTACAGCCCAGAACATAAGGGAAGCAATTCCTACGGTAAAGACGGTCTTCCCGGCAATGTGTCCAGCATTCTTCATGCGGGTAGAGCCGGCTTCAAGCAGAATAAATCCTCCCTGCATAAGTAAAACAAGTGCGGTACAAACGATAATCCAGACATTGTTCATCAAAAAAATAGCATCCATGTGTGTGTTCTTCTCCTTCATGTTAGATTTGTTAACATCTTATGTTATTAAAGACTATACCATTGTCTGAAAATTAGCGCAAGTGGTAATGTTAACTTTTCTGACATGAGTTGTTCATATATAAGTCGATAGCTACTCAAAATTTCCAAATAAAAAAGATCGGCACCAGCCGACCTTATTTCATTCTATTATGGGCACGACTTCCTCCGAACGATTAACAAAAGCGTACCAGCTTTTGACCTTTCCTTCCGTTTTTTCGAAAACATCCTCCCCAGGTACGGTAACTGTTCGATCCGCCGCCGTAAAACCTCGAAGAAGGGTCTGTCCATTAAAGGAGGTCACACCATATGTACCTTCTCCAGTATATATATGATCCGCCGGAACACAGCTTTCACGTCTCACTTCGGTCCGTAGTCCCTGCTTAATGGCATGCCCCTGACAGAAAATCTTTTCCTGCTTCTCAAACCCGGTAAAAAAGATAAGTCCACTTCTTCCGTACCAATCTTCCTGAAGCACTTCAGGTCTCTCGATGATTTCAGAAACCCCGCCTTCTACATCAGGATTCACATATGTATTGATCATCATGAACACAATGGGGATCAGAAGAACTCCGAAAGCAATGATCCCCCATTTCTTTATCGTTTTCATATACGCTCTCCTTTGGAATACCTTCTATGCTATGAACTTGAGGTCGTCATATAGGCGACCCCAACAAGAATGACGAGTACAATCAGATTCGGAAGCGCCAATAAAAACAGATTTTTCGTCCAATCTCCCCGTTGCCACCGGTCCTCTTTCGATTCGTGGCGGAATGCATGCTCATGACCGAAACCGCCGCCAGGGAATCCACCTGCGAAAACACCGGCTCCGAGCATCGGCACGAGAAAAGCGATTCCTGAAATCTTGAACGTAAGCATCCAGTCTGCCGTCTGCCATCCCGTAACCACCGAAATAATGGCAATGATACTCCCCGTAAGAAAAAACCATTTCATACGCCGTCCACTCCCCTTTATAAAATTATATGCGATAGAGATTCTTTCTACAATCCTATCCAGCTGATTCTATTGTTACCACTGTCCGGTCAGTAAAGGTGCCTGACTACCGGATTTTGTCGAATAAACCAGTTTGACGGAAAGTGATACAGGGTATATAGGTCTCAGGTTCTTTTGCTCATTTTCTTACATAGCAAATATCTACTTTATTTATAAAAGGAGTTTTTCAATGCTACATGCCGTCAACAAACAACCGAACGACAAAGCGACCGCCACCCTGGAGTCCTTCCAGCAGATCATCCCTCTCATCCAGCGTATGATGCCGGACATCGCTATCGGCATATCCGACCGCGCTCAGTGGCTCGCCTACTACCCCAGTGATAAAATAGACCTCGGCGTCAGACAGGGAGATAAAATCAATCCTCGCGAACCTTTGACCGAGTGCATCCAGGAACGGAAAGATATCCGGGCAACTGTAGACGCTGAATTCTTCGGATTCGAATTCACCGGCCTCGCCTCTCCGATCGTCATCGATAATCAGGTAATCGGAGCTCTGGCCATCCAGCTACAGGAACAGAACCAGAAACACCTTCTCGATATCTCGGAACAGATCGTCACGTCTCTTACGCAGGCGAATGATGGTGTAACGAGTGTAGCTAACGGGGCTGATGAGCTTTCTCAAGCCTCCGGGAAACTTCTTGAGCAATCGAACCACGCCAAGACACAAGTGGACAACACGGATGAAGTCCTTACCTTCATCAAAAAAATCGCCGATCAGACAAACCTCCTGGGGTTGAATGCGTCTATTGAAGCGGCACGTGCCGGTGAACACGGAAGAGGATTCGGCGTTGTCGCCGAAGAAATCCGTAAACTGTCCAAGGAAACAGTGGATTCCACAGAGAAGATCCGCAACACACTGAACAATGTACATAGCGCCATGGCAGAAATCAATGATTCGATCAAAAGAATTGTTGAAGTAGGGAAAGAACAGGCTGAATCTACAGAAGAAATCGCCGCCTTCATCGACGAAATCGAGAAAAAGAGTAAAGAACTGAACAAGTACGCCAATGAATTAGTATAACAATAGAGGTACTCAAAACGCCGGACAAATCATCCGGCGTTTTTCTTCTTATCGATATATTGTTTGCCTTCTATCAAGGAGAATCCATACCTTTCTCTCGCCAGTTTGACAGCTTTCACATCTTCTCCCGCTTCCATCAGCTGACGAATTTCCTTTTCTGTGCCTTCGTCCGGAGAAAAAGGAGGGCGGGAGATTTTCTTCTTCATCATCAAAAGCCTTGCAAATAAAAAAACACTCAATGCTAATAGCCCGAGCACTAATCCTTCCATAGAAAACCTCCTATCACAAAAACAAGTAAATGATCAGCGCAATAAGTACAATCCCGAGATCCATCACAATCCCGACCACACCGGACACGATTCCCGCTACAGCATACCAGCGCTTCGGGTTCCTTTCGTCCATCTTCCTCATCGCCGCTCGCGCATACCCTATAGCAAGCAACCCGAGCAACCAGCCGAGAAGCGGAACAGGAAGAGATAGAAGTCCAAGTACTAAAGACGTAACCGCTTTTGATTCTTCTTCTCTTTTCATAACATCACCTACTTTCTATAATTTACGAATGATCATTCTCGGAAGTTTCATTTTTCAAGGCTGATGCATAGGCTATTTTATCAGTGAAGGAGGGAAATCATTATGACATGGTATCCGGAGGAACGACAGGGAAATTGGGAACAGTGCCGTCAGCGTTGCTTTGAACTCGGCTACAGACCTGGCACTGTCGCCTGGCAACAGTGTGTCCATGGCTGTCTCGGAATGAGTGCACCCGCTCAGCAGTATAGTATTCCGGATCAGTGGGTTCAATATATGCGTCCGCTCACCGATCATGCCCTGGAACGATCGACGGAAGAAACTTCACATCGACAGTTGTTAGAAGAATCCATTCTTTCAGGAATACTCATAGGGCAGGGCTATACACCTGAAGAAGCTATGCGTGCTGCGAAGAAAGAGGATAAAAAGTAAAAAGGAGGCTGCCTGAAAGCAGTCCTCCTCCCTGATTCATCCGTATGTACTTTACCCCCGGCGAACCGGACGCTTCAATGAATCAAGATCTTCTTCGATCGTCATCACTTTCTGCTCCACCATGTTTTTCGCATCCGCGATTCCCTGATTATAGAAATGGACACCCAGTTCTTCCGCGAAGAACTGAAGCCAATTCTCAGCTGCCAGCTCCCCGATCTCTTCCCCGTGTTCTTCATATATGTACGTTTGGATCCGCTCTTTCATTTCCTTCTTCTGACCTTTCGGTACGTCCATCAAAATCTCTCCTTTTCCACGGTCCCGGGAACTTCCGTATAATAAAGGGTCACTTCACCTTCTTTTACGATTCCCTCTCTCAACAATTCAAAGATGAAACCGCTAAGTAAACGATCATCTTCTACTTCCGGCTCACGGTCGAGTTCAATATCAATGTGGGCGAATTCTTCATCAAGCCTCACGAAGAAATGTTCCGTTTCTTCAAAAATAACATCGATTACAGGTTCCGACGCTACAGCGACCGCTTTTTCTTCCTCATTCATCTCCTGATTCTCTTTCCCCTGTCCAGGCTCGATGTTCGCCCCAAGAGCCAAGCCGAGTACAATGAGCATTGGAATGGTGATACCTGCAATATTCATCAATTTCCCTTTCGACCTTCCCACACAGATCCTCCTCGTCCTGTAAGTCTTAGTAGTCATTCAAAAAATTTCCCCGATGTATGCAGGGAAATTCTTACTTTTACTGGTCATTCTTCTCTTTCTGTATGTTTCTTGAAGTGAGCAAGCACGATTCCTTCTTCTACTTCTTCTTCTCTTTCTTTCCGGAATCCATGTTTATTATAAAAGAAAAGCGCAGGTTTATTTCCTGCAGCAGTCGATACGGTAATTTCCAACGGTATCCACCATCGCTCTGCAATCTCCAGAAGACGGGATGCTGTTTTATTCCGGCTATAGCGAGGGTGAACCATCAGTTTATGTATATCCATCGTCCGACCATCCATAGCAAAAACGAGCATTCCAATAAGCTCCCCTTGCTCCGTTTCAGCGAGATGGATCAAATCACTCTTTCTTATATCCACTTCTTTTTCAAACAGAGGAGGCAAGTCATCTCTCCCGATCCATTCCGCTTCTTCCAGGTACGCCTGCTTCTGCAGGTTCATAACCATCTCAGCATACGTCGGTTCTTCATGATTCCAAATACCGATCATCCGTCTCCTCCTTCTCTTCCGCCGGTTTCATAACGAGAAAGGTAAGCAGGGAGAATAGTATAAGCGGGACATACATGTAGTTCGGCACGTAGTAATTGAAGATGATTTTACCGATAATCGTGTACAGAAACATGCCGATCGTGAGTGAGAACAACAAAGAGTGGTTCATCTGCCAAACCCCTTTTCTTCCATTTTAGCATCATTTTCCTGAGAAAAAACAGACACCTTCTCACTTTTCTGAAAAAAAACACAATGAAAAAGAGCGAAACCGTCATCGATTCCGCCCTATGGTCCATTATTTCTCTTCTAAATCAAGCTCCCGATCTTCGCCCCACGTTTCATTCAAGTAATCGTCCCGACCGGAATTGTCGCGATAATAATCGTAGCGCCACTCATTCTTCTTATAATAATCCTGATGATACTCTTCGGCACGCCAGAACGTTTCAGCCTGCCGGACCGGAGTGACGATGTCCGAATCGAAACGACCGGATTCTTCCAGCTCCTGTTTGGAGTTTTCGGCTATCTCTTTTTGTTTTTCATTATGATAAAAGATAGCCGTCGTATATTGATAGCCCCGATCGACGAACTGCCCTTCGTCATCAGTAGGATTGATCTGTCGCCAGAATACGTCCAGGACCTCTTCGTAAGTGATAACGTCCGGATCATAATAAACCTGAACGGCTTCGATATGGCCGGTACCTCCCGCAGACACTTCCTCATACGTTGGGTTCTCCACATCTCCCCCCGTATAACCAGAGACGACACTGTGTATCCCTTTAAGTTTTTCAAATGGCGGTTCCATACACCAGAAGCATCCCCCGGCGAGCGTCGCAATTTCATACCCTTCCGGCACTTCCGTTTCCGCAATCGCATCACTTTCATAATTCCGTTTCGTCATATACGCGTAAGCTTCCGGAATGAGAAAGACAGCGGCCAGCACGAGGATCCCGAGACCGATTCCCCACTTCAGACGTTTCTTCATCGGAAAGCTCCTTTCTTCAAGGTATCGTACTTTAAAGATAGCACGCTTTCCCTCTCATCTCCATTCAACTGTTTCGCTTCCGGAAGCGCTCCATCGAGCTTTCCCCCTCAAGAGGCCGGTACTTCATTTGGAAGACTCTCTCTTCCTTCGGTTTTTTCAACTCTTCGTAAATTTCCTTCCCTTTCGTCAGGCCTACGTCATACGCTTCCTCCACGGTTTCTGCAAAATAAACGTCTTGCATGCCGGCAAACTGCATCACGGTATAACACATCGGACACGGTTCCCCGCTCGCATACATCGTGCAGCCCGATAAGTCATGAGTCTCCAGTTTTTCCTGCGCGCGCCTTACCGCTAGCATCTCTGCGTGACTGCTCGCATCATAATGGATGTGAAGCTCATTTACGCCTTCACTGACGATTTCCCCGTCTTTCACGAGCACCGCTCCGAACGGGTGCCCGCCTTCATCCACATTCTGTTTCGATAATTCTACAGCTCTTTTCAAAAAATCATCCATAGCTAACCCCTCCTGTACCCTAGGTATTCACCTTTTCTGAGAGGGTCAAACCGTCAGCCTCTTTTCATATAGTAGAACGCAAGAATCGTCATGATGGTCAAAAACACACCGAAAAACAGGAAAGCGATGACGATTCCTTTCGCAACACCACTATCTGTATCCGTGAACGAAGAGCCGTACGTATACTCCCCGACTCTCTCAGCTACCCGGTATCTGTCTCCATCCTTTACCGCCATTATTTCATCCGTTGATACACCAGGGACCCGGAAGTAAGCGGTCCCTTTTTCATAGGCGTTGGAAAAATTTCCGCCGTACTGTTCCATCTCAGAATGAGTAGTCACTTCCCCGATCCTCTCTCCAACTTCTGTAATGTAATCATCCGTCATCTTGTATTCGTACCCGTCCCAGACTACAAATGCATACGCCCAGGACGTGGCCGAAGCGGATACAGGGATGAGGAGCACCAACAAAATAAGAAAGGGGATTCTCATCAATCCGGCACCGTTACCGTTTCTTTTGTATCATCTTCGGTCGCGCTCCCTATCGAAACCGTAATGTTCCACTGATCCTTCTCTCTATCATAAGCGGCTTCTGTTATATCAAGCGGTCCTTTCTCAAAATCCTCCAAAGCTTTCCTCACCGCTTCCCGGTCTGTTTTATCGGCTCCTTCCGGCTGACGCAGTTCCCGAATCTCTGTTTCGAAGGCGGAAGCTTGACCTGGGTACGAAAGCTGAACCGATCCATGTGTCACTTTTACGTAACTACCGATTTCTGCCTCTGGAGCAACTTCGCTGAACCAGGTGGAATCCACAAGTATTTCCCCTTCTCTGGTTTCTGTCACGTAACCGGATGTTTCCATAGCTGAGACCTTCGTATAAACCGGATAATCGAAGGTGGAACGGATATAATCCGTCTCTTCCTCATCGAGTTCTTGGAGGAGGGTGACTTCTACGTCCATACTCCCTCTGCCGCAAGTGCTGAACGAAGAAATTTTCGGTCTGAGCGTTTCGTGTTTTTTTAATGTATTCATCACTTCTGTCAGTCTTTGCCCGCTCTCCTTCTGTGACACGCTGACCTCATCGATAAGGACCGCTCCTTCATTGTACGTATCTCTCACTCTCTCAACTATTTGTTCTACCGGTTCACGCTCTTCTTCAGACAAGTCCTGTTTCAACTGGACGACGATCGATGTTTCATCAATGAACATTCCTCCTATGCTCTTAAGATCTTCCATGGTCAAGCCTTCTTGTTGCATCTCCGCTTGAAAAGTTTCCTTACGTTCTGATTGGATAGCGGCCATCCTCGTATGTTTCCGTTCCTCAGGCACATTTCCGAGCTTTTGCTCATATCTATCCATCTCTTCTTCCGGTATCTCTTTTAACTTCTGTCCGTCCACTTCATACGTTGGACATGATTGCGCCGGATCCTCACTGTTCTTACTCTCCTCCGGGTCGTTATCGGTTGTAGTAGACGTCCCGCATCCTGCAAGTATGAATATGAACAATAGGCTTTGAATGAACTTCATCAAAACTTCCTCCTCATGCTTACGTGTGCTCAACCTTCTACTCTCATCAATCCGGCACTGTTACCGTTTCTTCTTCATCTTCCTCCATGATTCCTGTGGAGATCGTTACCTGCCACTCATCCTTCTCTTCGTCATACGTGACTTCCGTTACGTTCAGGCGCCCTTTTTCAAAAGAAGATAAAGCTTTCTTTACTACCTGACGATCCGTCTTGTCTGCTCCTTCAGGCTGTCGGGGATCCTGAATTTCCGTTTTATATGCAGCTCCCTGGGAAGGAAAGGACTCAGCAACAGGACCATGAGTAACTTTTACATAATCACCGACCTTCACTTCTCCCGGGGCATTACTGAACCAGCCGAAACCGACAAGCATCCCACCTTCTCTGACACCTGTTACATAACCTGCTGTTTCAGAGGCCATTACTTCGGCGTAAACCGGGAAATCAAATTCAGAAGTAAGATATTCCTTCTCCTCCTCTGTCATTTCTTCCAAGGTGGTAACTTGAATATCCATACTCTTCCCACCACAAGTACTTACAGACGAAAGCTTTTCATTAATCGTTTCATGCTCCCTTAGTGTATTGGAAACTTCTGTGATCCTTTGTTCTTTCTCTTTCACAGAAATAGCGACGTAATCCATGATCACCGCATCTTTGTTATAAGTGCTTCTCATTTGTTCAACAATCTGTTCTACCGGCTCACGCTTTTCAGAAGGTAACTCTTTTTTCAAGAGAACGACAACGGATGTATCCGCAAAAAACACATTTCCAAGTGCATCCATTTCGTCCATCGAGATTCCTTCTTGCTTCAAATGGGACTGAAACGTCTCGTATCGTTCCATTTGAACTGCTGCTGTGGCATCTGCCTGGTCATACTTCTCCAACTCCTCTTGCGGCACCTCATCGATAGTCTGGCCATCGACTTCACCGGAAGGACAAGATCGTTCCTGTTCCGAACTGTTCGATTTGCCCCCCGCATCACCTTTCATCGTTTCAGACTGTCCGCACCCCGCCAGTAAGAGCACGAATAAAAATACTTTGATCCATTTCAAAATTACTCCCTCCCTACCGATCTTCTATGTATTAGACAAAGGAAATGATCCTGTGGCTTATATTATTTAGAAAATCTCTCCAATTTCTGAATAAAAAAATCTCCTGCGGAATCCTCCGCAAGAGATCTCACCATTCCTTATACGTTTCATCGCCGCCTTTGTCCCACCATGTCTCACTTTTCATGTACTTTTTCCTGATTTTCTCCAAAACCTCTTCGCGTTCCTTCTCCCCGAGCTGTTCGATTTCTTTCAGAATGCGTTCTTTGCTATCCAATCCATTCACCTCCATCGTTACAGACCCATACCCGATTTTTCCGTCACCAAAAAGAAATCCTCATAGAAAAACGGCCTCATCGTAAGAAAATGAGACCGTCCCTTATTATCGGTTTATCAGTGATTGTTCAGATTCGAGCGGCTCGATCGCCCACTGTTTGTCATACATTGCATGCTTCTCAAGATTCGTCATCATCAGTTTCGCTTCCACGTAGGTTTGGAACACTTTCGTTTCGGTGCTTCCAGAAGATGTGAGTACTTTTCTGATTCCATGATCTTCGAATGTAATTTTGTACATTACTTTCCTCATCTCCTATCCGTGGATTCTTCCACATTCATAGGATTCGTAGGTACCACCAGGAGATTAGGGGGTCGATGGAAAAAATACCATCACGTGTTCTTCTGAAAAACTCTGTCCCCTTTGACGAATGTCTGCAGGACGCCAGACGAATAATCGAACGGATCCCCGCTCCAAAGGACGAGATCGGCATCTTTGCCCGGTTCGATGGAGCCTTTTGCATCACTTACGTCCAAATTTTTCGCCGCTTCGATAGTAATAGCATCCAGCGCCTTCTGTTTATCGAGACCATGGGCAGCTGCCTGGATCATCGACGTCCGTAAATGGGAGATCGGCACGACAGGATGATCGGTCGTCATCGCAAAAGGAACCTCATGATCCGCCAGCTCTTTATACGTTTCCCACGAAATGTTTCCAAGCTCGACCTTACTGCGATTCGAAAGTGTCGGACCGATAGTGAACGCTACGTCTCCGCTATACTTCCGGAGTTCATCCACGATGAGGTGACCTTCCGTGACATGCTCGATATGTAGGTCCAGTCCGAATTCTTCTTTGATACGGAGAGCGGTCAAAATATCATCAGCGCGATGCGCGTGGATAAACACAGGTATCTCTCCATCAAGGGCCTTCAGAAGGGGCTCCATCCGGATATCCCGTTCGCTTTGTTGCCTGTAATTTTCCGCTTTTACAAACTGCTCCCGAAGCATTGCCGCTACTCCCATCCGGGTGACGGGTGCTTTCCCGTTTTTGCCGTGGATGGCTTTCGGATTCTCTCCGAGCGCACATTTCAACCCTGCTTCTACCCGGATGACGCTTTCCGATAAAGGTCTGCGGGGCAGAACGTTCATCACAGTCGTCACGCCCCCCACTACATTAGCACTCCCCGGAAGGACATGTACCGTCGTAATTCCAGCTTCCGAAGCGTCAAGCAGACCACGGTCCCAAGGGTTGATACCATCAATCGCCCGCATATGAGGAGTGACAGGAGACGACGTTTCGTTGAAATCCGCTCCTTCCCATCCGTACCCTTCTTCGTCGATACCAAGGTGCGTGTGCGGATCGATCAACCCCGGCGTTAGGACTCCGCCCTTTCCATCGATGATTTCACAACCTACCTCGTTTATATCGTCACCGATCTCATGGATTGTTCCATGTTCGACTTTCACACTACCTGATGGAATCGTCTTCCCGGCAGAAGTCATAATCGTAACATTCTTGATCACTTTCATTGTCCGGTCCTCCTTCTATCATTGTTGTTCCAGAAAATCATGAACGTGACAGGCGAGTTGCACATTGAACCAGTCTTCGAAGTCACTGAAGTCAATATCAAGAATCGCCTGTATACGAGAGATTCTGTAGTAAAGCGTATTATGGTGGACGTTCAACACTTCCGTCACCTGTTTCAACTCTTTATCATAACGTACATAGCTAATCAGCGTCTCCATGAAATCGCTCTTCTTCTTCCTATCATATTGAAGAAGCGGTCCGAGAATGTCATCCACAAACAGGTTGAGTTCCTCTTCACTATGCTGCAGAAGGAAACGGCTGATGCCTGCACTGACGAAGCTGATGACTTTCGGGTCATTCTCCTTCGTCATCAACTCCATGCATTTCTCCGCATCCTCAAGAGAGTGATTGACGTTATTCAAATTTTTGTGGACTCGTCCGACACCAGTTTGAAGCGGGAGATGCCACGATTCCAGACGATCGACCAGTTGCTTCATTTCAAGTCGTGCCTGCTTTTTTCCGTTCTGTTCATCAAAACTGGCCATTGCAAATATATACGATCGATAATAAGCGACAATCCCCTTGATTCCCCTTTTATCAAATTCTTCCTCGAACGCTCTGATAATTTCTTCTTTCTTCCATTTTACGTGTTGAGGAAGCAATCCTGCAACAGATCCGGGAGTCAGTCGCGTTAGAACCATGCTGTAGTAATCTCCCGGGGTGAGACCCAGATTTGCCGCCTGGACCTCAAGCGTTTTCTGGGCTTTTCCGGAGAGAAGTCCTTCCACAAGCTCTCCTTTCACCCCCTGCTCTGCTTCCTTGATCGCCTCTTCTTTGGTCAGCTCCAGGGAAAGTACGGTCGCTCCATATTCGAATAGCACGATGTCATTCTCCACAATATCATCTTCAGGCATCCATACACATAGAAACCCCCAGATATCTTCGACCCCGATGATAGGAAGAACGATGAGCCGTTCTTTTTCTAGAGGAATCTGATTCCATTTATGCGTTTTCCGGACGTTCTTCACCCGGGGATGGGTAAGAAAAGAAGGCATCAATTCCTTCCTGGCCGCTCCCTCTGTCTCAAAATAAGGGTGAAGCAGAAAATCATAAACAGCGAAAGGATAAGAAATCGTCTGCTTCAATGCGTTGAAAATCGCTTCCGCTCCTTCCCCGCGTGCAGCAATATTCGTCAGCCGGTGGTGGAAGTCGGTTGTCCGTCTGACCATCTCATGCTCTTTCCTTAAGGCCTGCAGTGTCGTTTCGTATTCTTCCCGCTTCTTTTTCTCATTGGCATAGACCCGCCCATGCGTCAACACTATGGCCGCATGATCGGCAAGCGCCTTTACAAGACTCAGATCCGCTTGAGTGAAATAGCCTCCAGCCTCGAAACTATCGATCGTCAACACACCGAGAATCTCATTCTCGAACATAAGCGGTACGGAAATCATACAGTCCGGGAATTCACGTCCCTTTGTCGCTTTGATGTAGTGAGTATAGTTATAATCACTCATTGAAGTCATCGCTTTCCGGATATTCTTCTCTCCGTTGATCACTTCTGGAATCCCTGTTGCATAAACCTGTCCGCTCACCCCTTCCCCTTTCTTCAGTCTGGTCTTCCGGTAGCTTTCTTCCCGAAAACCGACGGCGGCATGAATCAATAATTTATCGATTTGTTTATCATGAAGAAACAGAAATCCGGTATCCGCAAACGGAACAGCTTCGATGACGGTCTGGATCACCACTTCAAGGATATCCTCGTCGTACATTTTCGAAGCGAGGGTATTGGCCATATCCGTCAATACCTGCGAGGCATGCTTATTCTCCTCGAATAAATACGTAAGCCAGGGAATCTGTTTCGACCAGAAGTCGACATCTATGTCCGTCTCTCCCTCCACCATCACCTGGTGATCCGGAAGTTCATAGATGACGATATCATCTTTCACGTAAAAAGAAGGAGGGACCTTCTCAGGGTCCTCCTTCACCCGGACAGGCAATGTAGAGGATGCATTGGAAATGACAGCCCTCGTCGCCCGATCGATAATATAAACTTGCTTCTCCTGATGACGGGTCAGATGGTCCCAGATACTTCCACTCATAATTCCACCTCGAATTTGTATATACAGATTGAACCTACAGTACAATTCCCTGTTTGACGGCGTCAACCCATTCGTAATATCTCTCAATCAGGACATGCTTATTCTTTTCATAGATGCGCCTGAGTTCCTGCACCGGCTCTTCGTGGTCATCCACCCGAAAATCGATATAAGGGAATTCGGCGATGTCGACGACTTTGATGACAGCAGACTGTTTTCCACGTTTGTCGCCACCTGCTGCATCTCCAGCCGCTAACGCTTCGAACAATCGCACCTCAAGTGGACCCTCGGAAGCTTCAAAAGCTTCAGCCATCTGCGAGAGGACTTCAGGATCTTCGAGCACATTTCCATGAACAGACCAGTTCTCCCCTATGATGCTTCCTTTGTATTCATCGTTTTCGACACCTGTATAAGAACTGCTGTTGCCATACTGATCCATAACGGCTACCTGACGTAACTCCTTACCAGGGTCATGCATCAGCAGATGATTCAATGTTTCATTGGCCGTGTACCCTTTTTTCAGATAGTCGATCCCTTCCTGCCCAAGGGGCGGATTCACCCATCCTTGCGTAAGAACGATACCTGTATCCGCTTCTATATGCGGACTATGCGCCCCTACCCCTGGAAAGCAGGTCGCGACTGCAGCTCCATATTTTCCGGTCTCTTTACATTTAGCAATAATTGAAAAAGTCATACTTACACCTCATGACAGGCTACATAGTGCCCTTTATTTCTCTCTCTGAATTCAGGCATCGTTTCTTTGCAATGCTCTTTGGCGATTGGACATCTCGGATGGAAAGGGCAGCCGGACGGAGGATTATCAGGACTCGGTATCTCTCCTTCGAGAAGCACCCGGTCCGTATTATGGTGTACATCCGGGACCGGCACCGAGGACAGCAACGCCTGTGTGTACGGATGAAGCGGGTTTTCATACAGCTCATCACTTTCACTCATCTCCACCATTTTTCCGAGATACATCACCCCGACCCGGTCACTGATATACTGAACGACACTCAAGTCATGCGCAATGAACAGATACGTAAACCCGTATTCTTCCTGAAGGTCGACGAGCAGATTGATGATCTGCGCCTGGATGGACACATCAAGAGCTGCCACCGGTTCATCAGCGACGATGAACTTCGGTTTAAGCGCGAGCGCTCGTGCAATACCGATCCTTTGCCGCTGTCCCCCTGAGAATTCGTGAGGATAGCGTTTGCGGTAATCGTCAGGAATACCTACGTCATCCAAAAGCTTCGTCACTCTTTCTTTACGCTCCTGTTTGTCCATGCCTGCTGCGACCATCGGCTCTTCAATGATCTCCTCGACAATCATCCTCGGATTGAGGGACGCATACGGATCCTGGAAAATCATCTGGAAGTCCTTCCGGCGCTTGTTCAATTCTTTCTTGCTCCAAGCCGACATGTCTTCCCCGTCGAATTCGATCGTCCCCTCGGTTTTGTCCAGAAGTTGCATGAGCAGTCGTCCTGTCGTAGACTTCCCGCAGCCGGATTCTCCTACGATCCCAAGCGTTTCTCCTTTGTACACCGTAAAATCAAGACCATCTACGGCTTTGACAATGCTCTTCTTTCTGAACAGACCGTTGGATACATCAAAATGTTTTCTCAGGTTCTTCACTTTCACCAGTTCTTCCGTCGCCATCGTTCTCCTCCTCTCCCATCAGCCAGCAGGCAGCCTGATGATCCTGTTTGTCGGCCGGTACGAGTTCCGGCTGTTTCTCACGACATACATCCATAACGAACGGGCATCTGTCCTGGAACCTGCACCCTTCAGGAAGGTTATGCAGGTTCGGAGGCTGGCCTTCGATCGGCTTCAGTCTCTCGCGGCTTCCGGGTTTCGGCAGGGAATGGATCAACCCTTGAGTATAGGGGTGTTGTGGATTGTCGAAAATATCCGCAACCGTTCCTTCTTCCACGATTTTACCGGCATACATGACCGCGACCCGGTCACACAATTCCGCTACGACACCGAGGTCATGGGTGATCATCATGATCGCCGTACCGGTGTCGTCGCGCAACTTCCTAAGAAGGTCCAACACCTGCGCCTGGATAGTGACATCAAGTGCTGTCGTAGGCTCGTCGGCGATGATCAGATCCGGATCACAGGCGAGCGACATCGCGACAACCCCGCGCTGGCGCATTCCGCCACTGAACTGGTGCGGATACTGGGACGCCCGTTTTTCCGGAGATGGAATCCCCACTTTCGTAAGCATATCAATCGCACGTTTCCAGGATGATTTTTTATCCTTCTTCTCATGAATGATCGGCATCTCGGCAATCTGTGTCCCGACTTTATAGGCGGGGTTAAGGGAAGTCATCGGATCCTGAAATACCATGGACATGTCTTTCCCCCGGATCTGCCTCATTTCCTTTTCCGTTTTTGATAGAAGATCTTCTCCATGATAGAGAATCTCCCCCGATACCTTTTCACTGCTTTTTGCTCCGATGAGGCGCATGATCGATTGGGAGGTCACACTCTTCCCACAGCCCGACTCTCCTACGATCGCGAGGATTTCCCCTTTTTCCACATGGAGATCGACCCCGTCGACAGCTTTGACGACACCGTCGTTCGTATGGAAATGCGTCTTAAGGTCTCTGACTTCCAAAATGTTATCAGCCATTTCCGTTCTCCTTTCTTCTATCATGACGATTCATTCTTCAATTTAGGATCGAGCGCGTCACGCAAACCGTCTCCCATCACGTTGAAGCTGAACACAGCCAAAGTGATCGCAATTCCCGGGAAGACTGCAATCCACCATGCCGTTTCCATCCAGTTCTTCCCTTCACTCAGCATAATGCCCCACGAAGGCGTATCCGGGGATACTCCAAGACCGAGGAAACTCAGGGCTGCTTCTGCAAGAATGGCGAAGGCGAAAGATAGTGTCACCTGTACGATGAGCGGCGCCATACTGTTCGGCAGAATGTGCTTCCACATAATCTTCCTGTTACTGACGCCCATCGATTTCGCTGCATCAATGTAAAGTGAGCTTTTGATCGAAAGGACGGCCCCTCGGGCAATACGGGCAAAGATAGGCGTATAGACGATTCCGATCGCAATCATCAGATTCGTCAGGCTCGGCCCGAGAATTGCCATGATGACAAGTGCAAGAAGAATATCCGGAAAAGAAAAGAGAACGTCCGTAAATCGGGACAGAACCATATCCACCCAGCGCCCATAATAAGCTGCAACCAGCCCGATCAATGTTCCGAGTACGAGCGATATTCCTACGGAAATGATACCTACCTGCAGTGAAATCCTCGTCCCATAAATGATGCGGCTCAATATATCACGACCGAACTGATCCGTCCCCATCAAATGGGCCAGACTCGGGCCGGCCAACGAATCGCTCGTCGACATTTCATACGGATCATACGGAGCGATAAGCGGGGCCAGAATAGCGAAAATGATGAACATAACCGTCATCCCGAGCCCGAACAGAGCGATTTTGTTTTTCTTGAATTGATACCATATTTCGTTCAACGGAGATTCCTCCTTCTAGTAACGGATTTGCGGATTCAGAAACCCATAGATTATATCTACGATCAGATTGACGATAACGAAGGCACTTGCGATGAAAAGGATCGTCCCTTGAAGAAGGGCATAATCGCGGTTCGTGATCGCCTGCAGTGCCAATTGTCCGACACCCGGCAGACCGAATATCTGCTCGACGACGACGGACCCTCCAAGCAGGTAACCGGTCTGGATTCCGAGAACCGTAACCACCGGTACGA
The DNA here is from genome assembly GCF_900100295.1 of Salimicrobium halophilum. GTDB lineage: Bacteria > Bacillota > Bacilli > Bacillales > Halobacillaceae > Salimicrobium > Salimicrobium halophilum. The sequence goes on along the minus strand of NZ_FNEV01000002.1, from coordinate 101,647 downwards.
GCGCATTCTTCAAGGCATGCTTAGTAATCAATCGCCGACTGGATACGCCCTTGGCACGGGCCATCTTAATATAGTCCTGATTGGTCACTTCGAGCATCGAGGAGCGTGTCATTCTCATTGCCACGGCTCCGACAGCTGTACCTAGCGCAATAGCCGGCAGAATCATGCTCTGCAGGTTCCCCCATACGCTTTCATATAGGCCGACGAATCCGCCTGACGGAAACCATCCGGCCCACAATGAGAAGAAGAGGATCATCAGCGTACCGAGCCAGAAGTTCGGAATCGAAATGCCGAGCATTCCGAACAGGCTAGCTCCGTAATCGAACTTACTGTTTCTTTTGAGAGCTGCAATAGTACCGAGCGGAATAGCCAGAATAACTGCAATGACCACGCTCAACAGTGCCAGTTCAATCGTCACCGGTAAACGGAGAAGGATAGCTTCAAGCACCGGTGTATTCGTGAAATGGGAGAAACCGAAATCCCCCTGCAGTACGTTCGTCAACCAGAGGATATACTGCGTAATGATCGGTTCATCCAAACCGTACTGGGCCCGCAGCGCCTCTGCCTGTTCCGGGGTGTAGCTGTTCCCGAGCATAGCCGTCACGGTATCCCCCGGTACAAGACGCACCATAAAGAAAGCGATCAGCGAAATACCGAAGAGTACCGGTATCGCGATAAGTAGTCTCCTGATTATGTAAGCAATCATTGTCTTTCCCCTTTCTTCCCTCTGTATGAAAGAAAGCGGCCATCTCCCCCGGCCGCTTCCCTCGTACATGGTTATTCTACTTTCGTATCTTCAAGAGAAATCGTCGTTACTGTAGGATCCACCACGAAATCCTGAACGCGGTCTCTTACCCCGGAAATCTGCGGGTTGGCATAAAGGAAAGCCATCGGTGCGTCTTCAGCGATTAATTTCTGCGCCTCTGCATAGATCTCCGCGCGTTTCTCCTGATCCATCTCTTTTCTTCCCTGTTCCAGAAGCTGGTCGACTTCTTCATTGGAATAATTCTGCTGGTTATACATTCCTTCCGTATGGAAAATGTTATACAGGAACTCGTCCGGATCTACGAATCCTACCCAGCCGACGACGGTCGTTTCGAAATCACCACTACCGAGCGCTTCAAAGAATACACTATCTTCCTGTGATACGACATCAAGCATAATGCCGACTTCTTCAAGCTGCTGCTTGATTACTTGTGCTGCATCAATCTGAGACTGATTCGTACTTACTTTCATGGAAAGTTCAAGACCATCTCCGTAGCCGGCTTCTTCAAGAAGCTGCTGAGCCTTCTCAGGATCCGGTTCCGGGTAAATATCCTCTTCCAGATGAGCCCAGTGGTTCTGTGGAATGTTTCCACTTAGGAGCGGACTAGCTTCTCCGAACTTCACAACTTCATTGATGGCACCGCGGTCGAGGGCCCAGGCAATCGCCTGACGTACTTTCTCGTCTTGAAGCGGTTCCGCTTCAACGTTCATACCCATATACTCCCAATACGTGCCTGGTACACTCTCGACATTCACACCTTCTGCCTGGTCAAGCAAGTCGACATCCTGCGGCTGTGCCTGCAGAAGAATGTCCAATTCGCCGTTACGGATGGCTGTAGAACGAGCCGTCGCATCCGGAATGGAACGCCATACGACTTCATTCAAGTGCGGTTTGCCTTCTTTGAAATAGTCTTCGTTTTTCACAAGGACCATTTCCTGGTCTTTCGTCCAGCTATCAAGCTTGAATGGACCACTTCCGGCATCCGCGTTATCCAACTCTCCTCCGTTCTCTTCGACGATCGTCTGATTGACGACTGTGTTCATCGGATACGCAAGGAAAGTAAGGAACGGTGCTACCGGCTCACTAAGTGTAATCACCACTTCCGTTTCAGATGGTGTCTCGATAGATTCCACCTCGGAGAACTGGTTGGCGCGGACACCTTTTTCGATGATCCGTTCAATAGAATATTTCACGTCTTCCGAAGTGAGTGCATCTCCGTTATGGAAAGTCACTCCTTCATGAAGCGTCATCGTATACGTCGTTTCGTCATCAGACAGTTCATAATCTGCGACCAGATCTCCTTCGATCTCCCCGTATTCGCCTGGTACGTATCGGAACAGCGTATTGTACATGTTCTCTATGTATCTCATGGACGCAGCGTCCGTTACGACGTGAGGATCAAGGCTTTCGGCTTCCGATAAATCAGCGATTGTAAGCGTACCGCCTTCAGCTGCAGTTTCAGAGCCGGTATCCCCTTCACTCTCAGAGTCCTGTTCGGCATTTTCAGGGTTCGTACACCCGGCAAGCACAATGACTAGAAGTACAAGTAACCCAAACCATTTCTTCATTCGTCTCTCTCCCTTTGTGATGAATTTGTTCGAAAATACTGTAAATTCATCATACATGAAAACGGTTTATTTCTATTCGGAATAAATACTGAATTTAAATAATTGTTTTGGGTACTTATCATGAATAACGTAATACGGATAAAGACGTAGGATGAAAAAACTCCAGGTGGTAATCCACCCGGAGTTCGGTTCACTTACCTATCCAACTGCCGCTTTCTACGGAGCAGATCTTGAAACTCAGCATCCAACTCGTCGGATGGTTCCAGGCTGAGACGACCTATCACCTCCGACAATCTCGTTTCTATCTTCAGGCGTTCCTCTTCTCCCGGATCTACCTGCCTTTCTTTATGATTCATGAATTCATGGAATGACCCATCAAAAATCGATAACTCTTCCTTCTCAACATGAAACACGCGGGTTGCGATACGTTCCAGAAAGCGCCGGTCATGAGAAGCGACGAGAACGGTCCCTGCATAGTCCGTGAGCAGGTCTTCCAGAGCTTCTACTGCCTCGATGTCCAAATAGTTCGTAGGTTCATCCAGAAGCAGCACATTGGAGTCATCAAGAAACAATTTGGCGAACCCCGTCTTCACCCGCTCCCCTCCACTCAGCACCTCCACCTTCTTATAAACATCCTCGTTGAAAAAGCCGAGACGGGACAAGACAGTACGAACAATCGTTTCCTCCTGGGAAGACGCTTCCCTGACATTATCCAATATCGTCCGATTTACATCCAGACCTTCCAGCATTTGCTGAAAGTAACCGATCTTTACGGCAGGCGAGACCTTCACCCCTTTTTCTTCCATTATATAGTTCAAAAGCGTCGTTTTCCCACTGCCGTTCTTTCCTGTCACCGCTATTTTGTCCCCGCCATTCACATGAAAAGACTTTGGTCCCCATAATATTTTCTTACCTATCTTGCCTTCGAGATTTTCCGCTCGAATTATGATCCTCCCTTTCAAACTCTCTTCATTTAAAATGTTCATGCGTAAGGAAGGATGGTCTTTCACTTTCTCCACTTTCTCCATTTGTTCCAGACGCTTCTCAAGCGCCGAGGACGTCTTGTTCAATTTTTTTTGCTTCTTGGCATAATAAGGTTTGGAGGCTTTCGATTCCACACTCTTCGGTTCCTTTGTCGCCCTCTGCGCTTTTTCATTTTTCTTTTGAATCGCTTCTGTCAGCTGCTTTTTCTTGTTGATATATTTGTCGTATTCCTTTTCATGATGAAGGCGACGTCTATGTTTCTCCTTTTCATAAGCCGTGAACGTTCCAGGAAAACATCGGACCTTCCCATCGTCGATCTCCCAAATCTCCGTCACAAGCGAATCGAGAAACGCCCTGTCATGACTTACGATCACAAGTGCTCCGTCGAAGTTTTTCAGCTCCACTTCCAGCCTTTCCACATTCTCCATATCGAGATGTGTCGTCGGTTCATCCAGAAGTAGCACTTCCTTCTTCCGCGAAAATAGTCGATCCAGATATTCTCTCGAAAGCTCTCCTCCACTTTTGCCATCGCTCTTCTCCTTGAGTTGGGATAATAGTTCGACCCTGGAACTTTCTGAAGCCATACGCTCGAGCAACGTCGTCTTTCCACTTCCATTTTTACCGATCAGACCAATCCGATCGCCGTTTTTCACCTCTACTTCTTCTATAGTAAGAAGGGGCTCCCCTTCCACTTCGAGCACTACGTCCGTCAGATTCATTATCATAGACCCACCCTTTCTCCGCATAAGTCAGGCAGGATTCCCACTAAAAAATCCTGCCCCGACACAGGCGTCAGGAACAGGATACGCGCTTTTTTTCGCATACGAAAAACAGGCATAAAAAAGTAATCCTGATTCCAAACGTCTGTGAAGACATACAAAAATAAGCTCACTCTTCACATAACGTTCTGAAAAAAACAGGATTACTTTTTCATTGGCCTACATTCACCCTCTTCGATCGATTACATCCAAGTTGGACGCAATCACAAATGTAGTTTTATAATACAACGCTTACATTCGCAATGTCAATGCTTCCTGCCTGAAAATTCACAAAAATTCAGGTTATCCATTTGATATTACCGTTATTTCCTTATACAATGAATCATATCATCCTGAAGAAGAGTGGGGACTGACTATGGAAAATACAAATAAACCAAAAGCATTAATCGTTATATTCGGAGCGACGGGAGACCTTGCGAAACGCAAACTGTTTCCGTCCATCCACCGTTTGTATCAGAACGGAAAAATCGGCGAAGATTTCGCTGTGGTCGGAATCGGCCGCCGTTCCTGGAGCAATGACCTGTTCCGCACAAACGTACGTAATTCTCTCGGCGACGATGTAGCCGAAAAAGAAATCGAGGCTTTCACCTCTCATTTCTACTATCATCCTTTCGACGTTTCGGATTCTGCGTCCTATAAAAATCTCGGTATTTTACTTAATGATCTCGAATCCGATTACCATACAGAAGGCAATCGTATCTTTTATCTGGCCATGGCGCCTCAATTCTTCGGTACGATCGCCAATAATTTGAAGAAACACGGATTGAAGAGCGACACAGGCTGGTCCCGTCTCGTCATCGAAAAGCCTTTCGGTCATGATTTTGAATCGGCCCGTAAACTGAACGAACAGATCACTTCAGCTTTCGAAGAGAATCAGATCTACCGGATCGACCATTACCTCGGAAAAGAGATGGTCCAGAACATCGAAGTAATCCGTTTCGCCAATGGAATTTTCGAACACCTTTGGAACAACAGATTCATCTCCAACGTTCAAATCACATCGAGCGAAGCCTTAGGGGTCGAGGATCGCGCCAATTATTATGACGTATCCGGTGCTACGCGCGATATGGTCCAGAACCACATGTTGCAGATGGTTACGCTTCTCGCAATGGAACCACCGATCAATCTGAACCCGGAAGAGATTCGTTCCGAGAAGATCAAAATTCTGAGGGCGATCCGGGGCATTGATGAGGAGAATATCAGTGATTATTTCGTCCGGGGTCAGTACGGGCCCGGCAAGATGTTCGGCAAGAAACTGCGCGGCTATCAGGAAGAAGCGGAAGAACTGGCGAATTCCAATACCGAAACCTTCGTCGCAGGTAAAATCATGATCGATAATTATCGCTGGGCCGGTGTTCCTTTTTACATCCGTACCGGAAAGCGTCTCGAGGAAAAATGCACGAAGATCGTCGTCGAGTTCCAGGACATTCCGCTCAACTTATATCAGGAAAAACAAAGTACAAAATCACCGAACCTGCTGGTCATCAACATCCAGCCGAACGAAGGTGTAACGCTTTATTTGAATGCGAAAAAACCGGGCATGGGCTCTTACGCCGAACCTATCAAACTATCCTATACCCATGAAGCAGTCAATAGCGTCAACACGCCTGAAGCCTATGAGAAACTGCTTCACGACTGCATGATCGGAGATACGACGAACTTCTCGCACTGGGATGAAGTTTCCCTGTCCTGGCGTTTCGTCGACCGTATCCTGAAGAAATGGTCGAAAGAGAAGCCCGACTTCCCGAACTACCCGGCAGGCTCGATGGGACCGGAAGAAGCAGACGAACTGCTTGAAAGAGACGGCTTCCACTGGTGGCCGACCAATAATGAAGAAGAGTAAGGAGTGAAGGACATGGCAATTTATGATGTATCGATGACGATCCGCGAAGGCATGATCGTCTATAAGGACAAAGAAGAGAAACAGCCGAAAATCACGACGAGCACGAACGGACACGTAACCGAATCCCGCATCGACATGGACTTGCATACCGGCACGCATGTCGACTCGCCTCTCCATATGATCAACGATGGGGAGACGATGGAGACGATTGCGATTGAGGACCTCGTCGGTACCGTGAAAGTATTCGATTTGACCGAAGCCGGCGACAGCATCAATAAAGAAGATATCGAAGGATTCGATATCGAGCAGGGCGACTTCGTTCTGTTCAAGACGAAGAACTCCTTCCATGAATCGGACGACTTCGATTTTGATTTCACCTTCGTTGCCGAAGATGCTGCGACTCACCTCGCTGACATCGGTATCAAAGGAGTCGGCGTCGATGGGCTTGGAATCGAACGAAGCCAGCCCGAGCACCCGACACATCGCAGTCTTTTCCAGAATCGAATCATCATCATCGAAGGATTGCGCCTGAAAGAAGTACCGGAAGGCAGCTACTTCATGGTAGCCGCACCGCTGAAAATCGAAGGAACCGATGCTTCCCCGGCACGTATCCTTTTGATGGATGAGTAAAACATATTAGCGAAGCCGATGTCTATTTTGACATCGGCTTTTTTTATGTGCGCTGACTCCTTGAAGTGGAGTTATGCGACACGGTTGATCATTTTCTTGTTGAAAAGTGTTCCATTCTAAAGCTAATGGCGCAATTTGCGTAACTACTATATACAGAAACACCGCAAACCTCTAACAATGCAACACTTCCTAAAAAACCTTTCCCGAAAACGCCCCATAAGTCACCGGAACTACATAAAAAAAGCCGCGTCCCCCGAAAGGACACGACTCTTCGTTCTATCATTTATCTCTTCGATTCTTATTCACCAGTTCTTCCAGAGCTTCGAGAATATCATCTTTAGAATAACTCTTGTCACTCTCTTCCTCTGACTCAGGAAGGTCGGTATGAGACTCATGACTCTCCGTCTCTTCGGACTTCTCGTCATACTCTCCTCGTTCGATGAGATCCCGTTTGTAGATGACTCCTCCATCAGGCGTCAAATACTTCTTATTCATGTCTCGGGTAGACTTATCGAAGAAGCTGTAAATGACCGGAATGACGAATAGCGTCAGGAAGGTACTACTGATGAGACCACCGATGATGACGATTCCCATCGGCTGTATCGTCTCTGACCCTTCTCCGATTCCGAATGCGAGCGGCAGCACACCAAGAACGGTCGTGATGGTAGTGATAAGAATCGGACGCGTCCTGTCTTTCACTCCTGTCACGAGAGACTCGATGACGTTCATGCCTTTCTCCCGCTGCTGGTTAACGTAATCGACGAGAACGATCGCGTTGTTGACGACGATACCTCCGAGAACGACGACACCGATGAGAGCCATCGCACTGATCGGTTTCTGAGTTACCGTAAGTGCAAGCATGACCCCGATCACAAGCATCGGTACCGTGAACATGATGATGAATGGATGCTTGAACGATTCGAATTGCGCACTCATAACGAGGTAAATGAACACGAGTCCGAGAATGAATGCGAGCGTAACGTCCGCAATCAGATCATTGACGAGTTCCTGATCCCCGCCGACTACGAATTCCGCTTCGTCAGCAAGTTCGATATCATCCACGGTCGTCTCTACAATTTCTGAAATATCACTGAGATCGCTCGAAGGATTGAAACGAACGGTGAAATCAGCACTTCGTACCTGATCGGCACGGTTGATGACCGTCGGAGCTCCCCCCTCTTCAATCGTCGCCACTTCAGAAAGGGTTACATATCCTCCCTGACCGTTCGCAATCGTGATATTTTCAAAATTTTGACGACTGTTCAGCACATCGTCGGGGTATTTGACCGTTACATCATAAGATTCATCCGAATCCGTCGTGATCGAACCGGCCATCGTACCTGTCGTAGCAGAGCGGATAGCTTGAGCTACCTGTGCCGGTGCTAACCCATTCTGTCTCGCCGCTTCTTTATCTACAGTCGCCTGCAACTCTGTCGCAGCGTCTTCTTCCGAGCTGGTCACTTCTTCGATATCACTTTCGTCTTCGAGTTCCTGGATCAGTTCGGTACTCGTTTCACTCAGACGCTGAGCATTCGGGTCTTCAATCGTGAAGGAATAGGTATTCGGCTCTCCTCCTACACCTGAAGATGCTGCGTTCGTCATGGTGATATCCGCTGCATCGTCGAGACCTTCAATCTGATCGGAGAATTCATCGATGAATTCCTGAGTCGACTGATCACGTTCGCCCTGGTCTTTCAAAGTGACGAAGACTTCGGCGATGTTACTCTCAGACCCACCACCCATACTTGCGCCTTGAGCCGTTGCACCGATCGTACTCATATAGTGATCTACCACATCTTCTCCAGCAAGCTCCTGCTCGACTAAGCTGACCGTTTCTTCTGTACGGCTAAGACTCGTACCTTCGTCTAGCTCCACTTCGACCATAGCCATTCCTTCATCATTCGTAGGAAGGAATTCGACGCCTGTGGTCGTCAGCCCTAATGCTCCGATCACTAACGTTGCCGCTGTTATGAGCAGAACGAGCGCGCGTCTGCGGAGGGACCAGCGGGAGGCTTTCTCCATGCCACGCATGAAACGGGACGTTTTCCTTTTCGCTTCTTCCCTTGCCGTAGGTGTTTTCAATATACGACTGGCGAGCATCGGTACAATAGTTACCGCCACAAAGAGGGAGGCAAACAGACTGAATGCTACTGCAATCGACAACGGAGCAAAGAGATCTCCGGCGATTCCCGAGATGAACACGACCGGCAAGAAGATCGATACCGTAGTAAGTGTCGATGCCGTGATAGCTCCCGCCACTTCCTGGGTACCTTCCGATGCCGCCTGTTTCGGTGTTTTACCCATCGCCAGGTGTCTATAAATATTTTCAACGACGACAATCGAGTTATCGACAAGCATCCCGATTCCGAGTGCGAGTCCCCCGAGTGTCATCATGTTCAGGCTGATATCCGTAAAGAAGAACAGCGCGAATGTGACAATAATCGAAAATGGTATCGCAATTCCTATGATGAGCGGTGTTTTCAAATTACGCAGGAATGCAAACAGCACAAGCATCGCGAGAATCCCCCCGCTAATGAGGGCCGTGATGACACTGTTGATCGAGGCCTGTACGAATTCCCCTTCATCGTAAATACTTACGACCTCCAGGCTCGAGTACTCTTCGTCTTCAAGTAGGTCATCCAGTTCATCATTCACTTCTCTCGAGACAGCGGCCGTATTGGCGTCTGATTCCTGCGTCACTTCGAACTGGATTGCAGGTTTCTCATCGACACGGGTGATGATGTCCTGATCTTCAGGGGTAAGGGAAACATCTGCTACATCCTGAAGGGTCACGTTTTGACCAACTGTAATCTGGCGCAGGTCCTCCACAGAGGCAAGTTCACTAAGAACCCTTGTAGAAATCGTTTCCTGGTTATCTTCATTTACAATCACACCTCCGGGAACGGTCGCCTGCTGAGCCTGGATGGTCTGGACGATAGCGTCCTGGCTGAGCCCGTTATCCTGAAGGGCCTGCTGATTCAGAACCACTTCGTATCTCTCCGTCACCGTTCCGGATTCCGAAACGTCTGCTACTCCGTTGACACGGGAGAGTTCCTGGTTCAGATCCGCGGCTTTTTCCTGAAAATCAATGACTTCATCTCCACCTGACGCTACAGCCAACTGCATACTAGGAAGCAGCGATGGATCGAATTTCAGAAACGTAGGCGATCCTGCAGTATCAGGAAGGTCCGCCTGATTGATCGTCGAGACGATTTCCGTTTCGACATTGTCGATATTCGTTTCAGGCGAGAATTCCATAATGATGATCGATGCGCCTTCCATCGACTGGGACGTCATGCTTTCGAGGCCTGAAGTATCCGATAACTCCCCTTCAAGCTCTTTGGTCACGTCACTCAGCACCTCTTCCGGTCCGGCTCCCGGGTAACTTGCGGTTACAGCCGCTGCCGGTGCTTCCACATCAGGGAACAGTTGAATCGGCAATCGGGATAGCGACACTGCCCCCAGAATCAGAAGGACCAGCATAATGACGATCGTGAATTTCGGTCGTCTGATGGATAAATTCCAAAGTTTCATGGTGTATTTTCCCCTCTCCTCTTTCATTTCCTTTATTACGGATCTCATTGTTCCAACGTTTCATTCTTATTCTTTTGACAAAAATGACTGTACAGTCATACAATATAAATGACCAGTAAGTCATTTTCAAGTATTTTGACTCTATTTTTCTATCTATTTTGTGAAAATGGGGGAAGAAAGAAGGGATTTTGTGAACCCCAAGAAATTGAACATTCTTGAAGCGGCTATTCATTTGTTTGCAGATAAAGGTTTCCATGCAACGTCCATCCAGGAAATCGCGGACGAAAGCGGAGTCTCCAAAGGGACGATTTATTTGTATTTCTCCTCAAAGAACGAACTGATCACTTCTCTGTTTTCCTATTACCACGAAGAACTGCAGAAGAAGATTAAGAAAATAGATGGAGAGATCATTGGTGCGACTGAAAGATTCGAAAGGAAGATCTATGTCTACCTGGAGGAATTGTGGAAAAGGAAAGAACTTATCATGCTGCAGATCCGTGAACAGTCTCTCACGGTCGATGAAACGACAATCGAAGTCATCCAGACAATCCGGCATGATATCTTCGAGGCGGATAAAAAAATGCTTCTTGATATGTACGGAGAAGATTTCAGACCTTACTTGGTTGATGGTGCGTTGCTGCTCGAATCGATCCGTGCGTCTGTCCATCAACTGTTGCTGCTGGACCATATAGAAGTGACGATCGATCGTCTTGCTGCGTTTATTATGCACCGCATGGACGAACTCGCTAACGGCATGATAGATAAAAGAAATGCCCCCCTTCTGAATGAACGGATGTTCCGGGAACCTATGACGGAAACAGACCAGCAAAAATCCGCCAAAGAAGCTCTTATAGAAATGGAGAGGAAGTTGGAGGTAATAGACTTGCCCGATGACAGGAATTCAGAACTTCAGGGAGCTATCGATTTCCTTTATGAAGAAATCAGTAAAACCACTCCCCAGTCGTTCATCATCAAAGGAATGCTCGCTAATTTCCGTAATATCCCTGAAATGAAGGAAACTCGCCTGACTTTGGCCTCCCGCCTAGAAATAACCCTTGATGACTAATGGGTCATCAAGGGTCGTATGAACAAGCTTCATTTATGATTCCAGGACCATTCAGCCATCCCATCCCGCAGAAACAGGGAAAGTCCTTCCCCGTACTGATCTATGTTTTCAGTGAAACGCTCATCACTTACATACATCTCACCGAGGCTTCGAAAAGCTTCCGGTGAATACGTACCGAAATGACTGTTCAGAAAATGATACAACTCACCTATCCTTTTCTGAGCTTCCTCACTTCGAGGATCCTGGTCCTTCACCGCACCAAGTTCTCTGAAGATCCTCTCCCATTTCTCCTTGAGTTCCTCGTTATCAAAGCCGCTCATTTTCCTGTTCGACTCATTTACGACTGCGTCGCCCCAATTCTCTCTCGCTTCCTGTTCGTAAGGGTTGTGGGAAAAATCGATCCCCTGGAATTTGTCCTGATTCGACATAACCCTCTCTCCTTTCCTGTCTTCGATCGTTTCGTCGAGCTTCCGGATCATCACCATCACTCTATTCTTCTCTTCCTCCATGAGCTTGCGCTGGTAGAGAAGCGCGTCTGTCACATCGTAGGAACTGTCATGAACGATGTCTTTAATATGATCAAGAGAGAATCCGAGCTCGCGGAAGAAAAGGATCTGCTGAAGTAGCTGGATGTCACTGTCGCTATAAGAACGATAGCCGGACGGTAGACGTACAGGGACCAGCAACCCGATGCTATCGTAGTGATGAAGAGTGCGGACGCTCACACCCGCCATCTCCGCAACTTCTTTCGTCTTCATTGTATCCTCCCCTTCCTGAAAACAAGCGTACACCCTGACCTGACGTGAGGGTCAAGACAGGAAGCGGCATCGGATCATGGAGTCATCCGCTTGATGGCATGAAAACTTTCTTCCACGCTATCTAATTCTTCCTTCACCGTGGCATCCTGCTCCACGAACACGATCTCCGCAGCTGTTGCTTCGAGAATGCCCGGGATATCCATGGTTCCCTGGCCGATTTCCGTGAAGTTCCCAGCTTTCCCGTAGTTCTCCAGTGTGTCCATGGAAACCACTGCATCCCCTCCTATCTCTTCGAAAATATTGACGGGCTCCAAGTGCGGCATATCTTTCTGGTGAAGCATCTCCACTTTGCCCCCATATTGCTGCAATGCTTCCGTCGGCCAGCTGCCACCTCGCGCAGCCCAGTATGTATCGAGTTCGAGTTTCCACGAGGTTTCTTCCATCAAACGATCGAGCACACGCTTTCCTCCGATTTCCTGGAACTCATGAAAATGATTATGATAATAAAGGTCCATATCCGGAAGGGATCGTGTCCAATCGTTCATCTTTTTTATAAAACTTGAAACGTCCTTCTCCGTTTCAAAGAATTCGATAGGATGGACAAGTCGCGTGCATCCGAGTTCCTCCATGTATTTCTTCACCTCTTCCGGTTCCATCCCATCCATCAACCGAAGATGCACGGCCCAAAGCGATAATCCGCTTTCCTCAAGCATACGCTTCCATTCAGAAGCAGGTTTCCTGTTCATCCAATCGATAGGCAGTTCCACGTACGTATAGCCGATTTCAGCAACTTTCTTGAGCGTCTCGAAAGGGTTCCTTTCCAATTCATTTCTCACTGAGAATAGCTGCAATCCAATATTCATGTACATCCTCTCCTTTTCCTTATGGTATCACATCGCCTTGCGTGACCCATGTAAAAAAACACGACCAGTTAACTGGACCGTGTTTATCAAATCATTCCGGCGAACATTATGCTTCCTGTTTCTTTTCTTCGCCTTCCTGCTTCTTCTTCTCTCCTTCTTTCTTCTCCTGGGCAGCTTCTTTCTTTTCTTCTGCCGCTTCCTTCTTCTCTTCCTGAGCCTCTTTCTTCTCTTCTTCCGCTTGCTTAATTTCCTCGTAACGCTGACGTTGACGATAGCCATAAGCGGCGGATAGCACAACCTCTTCATTCTCAAGGGCAGAGCCGAGGGCACCGATGATCGTCGCTACACTTGTAGCTGTCCATGCAATGTAGAAGTAGTTCACGTACCCTACATCCGCATTGACCTGGGATTCCAGCATCCCCATAGGTATAAGAATGATGACGGCTCCGGCAAACAAGACGAACAGAAGGAAATAGTACATTGCAACCGTGACGAAAAGAGTCATCAAGGTAGCTGTATTGTACAGTTTCCGGAGGTAATCCCGGACGCTATTTCTTTTCCCTTCCCATAACCGGTGAGCAAGTATGATCCAAAGCACCATCGCAGTAATGGAGACAAGTGTCAACATAAGCATCCGCCAGATCCCATAGTTACTGCTAAGCATCCATAAGGTAGGGAAAACGAGAGCGTATGCACCCGTTGCAAACGCTACGACGATCAGTTTCATGAATGATGGAAACATCGCCCACGGTCGATTAGCACGGACCATTCCTGTCAGAATCCTCAAGGCGCCGCTGACCCTGGATTTGACAGTGAAGCGAACGTCGATATTCGATTCTTCATCATCCGGGGTCTCCCTTTGCATAGGAGAAAGACGGTCTACGAGTCTCTTACCTACGAGACGCTTCGAACTTTTGTTCCTTAATTCCTCGTGATCTTCATTGTAGTTCTCTTCCCGTTTGGATTGTATTCTCTTCTCAGCTTCTTCCCGTTCTTCCTCTGTAGAACCGAAATACATCTCGTTGACGAGTTGCAGAACGGATTCACGGATCCGTTTGATCAAAGGGGTAGAACCAAGGGCCGGAATACTCAAAAGGGCGACGTTCTCTTCAATGTAGGCTTCCGCTACAATCGGCCGTTTCCCTTTGAATAACGGTAAATCCGTAAGACAAATGGCATAGTCCCAACCATCTTCTTCCCTCTTATCAAGGGTAGCCCCGAGAATCTCTGAGGAATCCTCCGTCGCACCGGTCAGTGCGTCAGTGATATAATCCACATTCCATTCCACATTGTCATCGACATAATAATCGAGCAAATCAGGAAGGGAATTTTTCAAACCTTCACTTATCTTCTGAGCATAGCCCGGCGCTGTAATGATACCGAGGTGCATCGTTGATTTGCTCATCTATCACTTCCTCCTGACTATTTAAATGTAAGAAATATACCTTAGTACTGTTTAACCCAAAATACTTTCTTTAAACGGCAAATTTTACTTGAAAAGTGACACGTGTGTCGTTATAATAAAAATGACACTGATGTCGTTTTTAAAAGAGGAAGGATTCTACTTATCCCAGACTCCTTCTCATTAACTCAAAAGGGAGATGAACGATGTGGAACAATCGTTATGGAAGAATAAAAATTATGTCACTCTGATGAGTGCCCAGCTCGTCTCAAGTCTCGGCGACTGGTTAAGTATGATCGCCATCTTTACAATGGTTGGTATGCGGTGGGAAGCCTCTCCCCTGGAAGTATCCCTGACCATGCTTTCGCTTGCCGTTCCGATGGCACTGTTCGGCCCCTTTGCCGGCGTCGTTTCCGATAAATTTCCGAGAAAATCCCTGATGATTACATCTGACCTCATCCGCGCCGGACTTATTATCGGGTTAGCTTTCGCCACCTCGATCTGGATGGTCTACGGCTTCCTCTTTGCTATCGGCTGCTTCTCTGCAGTATTCATCCCATCCAAAAATGGAAAGCTGAAAGAAATCGTCGAGGAACATAATCTGAAGAGTGCCATGTCTGTCACTTCAGCCATCGATTCCGGTACGAAAATCGCAGGACCGCTTCTTTCAGGATTACTCGTGACTGTCTTCCCGGTTAGTACCGTCTTCTTCATAGATAGCGGAACCTTCCTTCTCTCTGCACTTCTCCTTCTCTTTGTAGCAGGAGATCGTGTCGTAACGGCCGAGACGAAGCGTGAACCTTCATCTTTCCAAAAAGATTGGATCGAAGGCTTCCATTTCATGAAAGAACATGTCTTCCTTTTATCAGGTCTTGTCATCATAGGAAGCGGATTACTCATTCTCCAGCTTGCTGATTCTCAGTTCATCGTTCTCATCCGCCAGCTGACGGATGCCTCTCCTGACTTATTCGGCTATCTGATTACCGCTTCAGGTGTGGGGATGCTGACAGCCAGTGTCATACTGGCTAAAAAAACGGATTACAATGCATTCTTGTTGATGATCTCCGGCATGACCGGTCTCGGGATCAGTTTTTCCCTGCTCGGCTGGTTTACACAAATGGACCTCGGGTATTCGACGCTCTGGATGATCATTCTCGGTTTCGTAGCCGGGTTCACCTCGAGTCTAGGATTCATCCCCTTCCAGGCCAGTATTCAGGTGACGACCCCATCCCATCTGACAGGTCGCGTTTTTGGAGTAGTGAACAGCGTCACTACGATTGCAACGATTGTAGGTCCATTGACAGGCGGTATCCTTGCCACTGTCTACGGTGTGATTCCTATCTTCATTAGTACAGGGGTGCTTCTCGTTCTACTCAGTCTTACATTCTATATCAACAGGAGGAAGTTGCATGGCACCGAAAATGAGCGATCATTACAAACAGAAACGGCGGAAGGACATACTTGAAGCCGCTGAGAAAATCTTCATAGAGAAAGGTTACGAGCACACGACGATAAAGGATATCTATGAGGAAGTCGGTTTGAGTCGCGGAGGGGTGTATCAGTATTTTTCCAACAAACGCGATCTCTTCGAATCCCTCATCGGCGATAAACTGGAAGATATCTATCAACTGACGGCGGATGCGCTTGAAGACGGAGAAGATCCGTGGACTCTTCTGAAAAAAAGAATGTTCGGGGAAGAACAGCATCCCTCAGAATATAACGATTCGCTCGCTCCGGTCGTCTTGGAGTTCTTCGTTAGCGGAAGAACCGATGAAAGTCTATCCGTCTATGCCAGAGACCGCTACCATCTTGGGGTGAGTATGTATGAAAACATTATCCAGCAAGGAGAGTCTCAAGGCATCTTCACTCCCCGCTTTTCTCCCGGGACCATCGCCCGTGCGATCATTTCTTTTTCGGACGGGATCGCTGTAGATTCAGCTCTGGCCGGAGAAGAGGTTCAATCCAAAGAACAAAGTGAACTTCTGTTCGATATGATTCAATATATGCTCGGAATCCGGTAGCTCCTCCAAGCTTGATGAGGTAGAGCAAAAGACTCCTTTCTTTTCAAAGAAAGAGGTCTTTTTATACATTAAAATTAAAAAAATTTTCTCATAATTGCTTGGATTATTCCGATACAGGGTATAAAGGTCTAAGTATAAAGTTACGGAAGGTGAGAGCAAACATGGCATTTTTTTCATTGAAGCAAAAACCCGACCTCAGCAAGGAATTTCGTCCGCCATTGAACTACACTCAAGGAACCTCATGCAAGCTTCAGGATTCTGTACTTGAAGAACGCCTCCGCTATATGAACGTAACGACGGAAAGCCTACAGGTCCTCCAGGAAGTGAAGCCATACATACTGGAAATCAAAGATGAATTTCTTGATACGGTCCTCGACCACGTCTACACCGTAGATGAGCTGAGGACGATTGCCGAGACTCATACGACGAGAGGCAAACTGAAAGAAGTATTCTCCATGTATCTCGCCACCCTTTTCGAAGGCTCCATTGACGACAAGTATGTTCAGGTCAGGCAACGCATCGGAGGGACGCACAAAGGGGCGGATCTCCCTGTAGGATGGTTCCTGGCTACCTATCAGGCCTTCAACAGTCTCCTTATTCCGAAAATAGTGGAACTGTACATTCATGACCCTCAGAAATTATCGAATGTTCTTGTATCAGTAACGGACGTCATGAACTTCGACGCACAACTCGTCGTGGAAACGTATCTCGACAGTAAAATGGAAGAGATCACTTCCCTCTACGAAGAGCAACAGGGTCTTCAACAGGAACTGGGCGGGTTGAGCCAGCAATTAGCTGCGATGGTCGATGAAAATGAGGCCTCTCTCGGGGAAACAGCAACGCGGGCAGAGAAAATGGGCAATGATACGCTGACAACGATGAAGAGTAACCAGAACGTTCTCGACCTTGCGGACAGGAGCAACGAAAATATCGAAAAGATGATATCCTCCTTCACTATCCTGCGAGACCAGATGGCGATCGGAACGAGCAAAGTCGGAGAAATGCAGCGGATCTCAAGAAGTATCTCTGAAATGACCGAGCAGATCGAAAAAATCGCCGAGCAGACGAACCTGCTTGCGCTCAATGCTTCCATCGAAGCCGCCAGAGCCGGAGATGCCGGCAAAGGCTTCGCGGTCGTCGCCGAAGAAGTCCGGAAGCTTGCGGAGAATTCGAAAGAAATCACTACATCCATCATCGCTCTCTCCACGGAGAGCAATACGAACACCGACCAGCTCGTAGAGTCCCTCGAAACGATGAACAAAGCGACATCCGAATCCGACCGGAATATCGCAGATGTCCAATCGAGCTTCTCCCAGGTGAGAACGGAAATGGCGAACTACAGCGACATGTTCAAAACCAACAAAGATGAAGTCGACCTGATCGTCCACTCTGTGAGAGAGCTGGCGGATTCAACAACGAACCTATCGAATGTATCCAACGAACTCCTCCAAAAAGGACAAAGGATGTCTTCCGTCTAAGAAAGGTTCCACCGCATGACTTCCTGCTTTTCCTACGTTTGTTTTCTCAAAAATGGGCCATCCTAGTTAAAAAGGAGTGGTACCGTGACCAAAAAGGCAGTGGACATGTTGAATAATTACCGGGAAGGAATCGAAGCGCTTACCGGAACTATGCCGGAATCCGTGAAGGCCTACAATGATTTCACCGGCGGAGCATTTGAAGATGGAGAAATCGAGAAAGCCGAAAAACATAGAATGGCTCTGGCCATCGCTTTGAAAGATGGTGATGAAGCAAGCATCACCTATCATATGGATCAGTGTCTGGGCAAAGGATGCTCCAAGGAAAAGATCTACGAAATTATGGCGGTCGCCTCCGCATACGGAGGAGGATCGGCCATGAGTCGATCCATTATTAAGGGGATACCCATCTTTGAAGAATTGAACGCTGCGAAAGAGTGAATGCCCCATCTCTTTTGTAAGACGCAGATAGAAGTGCTTCCTGGCACTTCTATTTTTGTGTTCATCGCAACTGATGAGCGGATCTCTTGCTCTTACTCGTCCGATGTTTGAATGGGAAGAAAGAAACACTAAAAGACTCCAGCAGTCATTATAAAGACGGCTTCCCTATGGGCAACCGTCTTCGTTTCTTATCAATAATTATCCACATAATCGATAAGATTCCGGATAAGGACCGGCATCTCTTCGAAAGCGTTCCGTTTGTGCAGGCGCTCGGTGCGTTTATGGGCGTCTTTCCCATAAGGACCGAGGTTAAGTACCGGCGCCTTCAGCTTCTTCATATCTTCGAACGGAATCGTATACCGATGCCCCCAGACAGGTGCGTTCTGTTCGAATGCTTTCCAGTCCCCGTTGTCATCTTCATAGTTCACGTAACTCAGATCCGAGATTCCATTGAAATAATGGACCTGGGTGATATCAAGAGCGAATTGTTCTTTCGCCTCTGTCTGTATGCGATCAATAATCCCTTTCACCAGGTCATCGCTCGACGAGTTCACGGCCGGATAATAAGGGGTGGCGAACATGAGGACGATGACAGGACCGAGTTCCTGACAATGAAGCATCAGTTTATCCACGATGCGAATCGCTGTCTCCCGATCATCCCACTCCCCGGAGTCGACCGCTTCTTTTCTGTACAGTTCCACCATATCTTTTCCGAGCTTTTTCTCGGCGTACTCGATCAGTTGCCGATATTCCATCACTTCGACTTCGCCAAGCGGCTGCACACCTTCGCGTTTACAAATGGAGAGATAGGCCTCATTACAGGCATCTGCCGCCTCCTGTGCTGTATTCCGGAACAGTTCCAGAATATCTTTCGCCGATCGTTCGAGTAAAAAGGCGTTGAACAACACCTGCGCACGGTAAGGCGTCTGTGTCGAGTATTCCATCGCCATCAGATCCTTTTGACGAAGAGAGACCGGGAGCGGCGTACTTTCCCCAAGAGCCGTCTCCCGGAAATCGGGGTTCCACTCCATCTTCTGGGTCAGAAAAGTGGCCATGTAGTTCGCGGTCATGCCGCTCAACGGGTTCCCTACATGGGTTTCTTTTCCGTAAAGAAGAGCGGCCGGCATAATTTTTCCGATCGATCCCGAATACATGTAAAAGTTCTCGTCTCCAAGCTCCTGGAACGTCGGTTCGCTGTTCAGAAATAGAGTGAAGTCAAGATCATACTCCTCTTTCAATGCAGCAAGTGTCGGGACCGCTTCCCGCATGCCGACAGAGTCGACCTCTTCGTCTGGAACGGTCACAAGGAGAAGATTCACCGGCCACTCTTCTTCACTGGCCTGTTCGATCAGCCCCATGTGAAGAGCGAGCCCCATTTTCATATCCATCGTTCCCCTTCCGAACAGAAACTCCCCGGACTCCAGGTCTTCTCGTGCTTCTTCGGGCATTTCTTCCTTGTACTCATGCAACGTCTCCGTCAATAATTCCGGGTGAAAGGCAAGGTCCTCCAGATGACCATACTCTTCGGTATTCACCGTATCAAAATGACTCATGAGCACAATCGTTTTTCTGGATTCCGGGGAAGTGTAAAGCGCCGTCACCCCTTCGCGTCCATCCGGAGCCTTGAAGAGCTTCAACTTCTCGGGATGATTTTTGAAATAAGCGACGCTTTTCAGTTTATTTCTCAGATGATGAGGAAAAACGCGCTCTCCCTCCGTATGGGAACGGCTTTGCCAACTGACGAGTTCCCCGAGCAGATGCTTGAGTTCTTCTGGTGTCTGCCATTGTGTCATATCAGGATACCTCCTTTTTCAATTGCTTAAGAAAAGCTTCAAGCCTGGCTAGTCCTTCCTCGAGCACCGGCATACTATAGGCATAGGATATGCGGAAGAAACCTTCCCCGTACTTGGAAAACGCACTCCCCGGCACACATGCGACGCCCCCTTCTTTCAGCAAGCGGTCACAGAATTCAAACGAGGAAAGGCCGAACTCTTCTATTGAAGGGAAAATATAAAAAGCTCCATTCGGCTTCACAGTCGGAAGCCCCATTTCCGTGAGCCGCTTATAAACGAAGTCACGGCGGGCGATATAGGCATGATTCATCTCTTTCGGAACATCCCTGCTGCCGGTCAGCGCCTCAATAGCGCCATACTGGCTCGGAAGCGCAACACAGATGGAATTATACAGGTGAACGTTCAGTACCACTTTCATCAGAGGAGCATCGCTGAGAACGAAACCGACGCGCCATCCCGTCATGGAATGGGATTTGGACAATCCGTGAATGAGAAACGTACGATCTCTCAGCTCAGGATATGCCGCGAACGTGTGGTGGCGTCCCGAAAAAGTATTTTCACTGTAAATCTCGTCACTGACGATATAGATCTCTTTTTTCTCAAGTACTTCCACCAGTTCATCCATACGCGGCTTGGGGATCGTCACCCCTGTCGGATTCGATGGATAGTTGAATAACACAGCTTTCGTCTTAGAAGTGATGAGAGATTCGAGCTTCTCTTTCGTAGGCAGGAATTCGGTATCTGTCGTATCAAGGTAGACAGCTTTTGCGCCTGCAAGTTCAACGAGAGCTTCGTAAGCGGAATAGGCGGGAGCGGTGATGATCACTTCGTCCCCTTCTTCCAGGATGGAGCGGAATACAGAATCGAGCGCCTCACTCGCTCCATTCGTTATGACGATTTCTGAATCCGGATCATACGTAAGATTGTATTCTTCTTTGAAAAACCGGTGTACGGCTTCTCTTAAAGAAAGTAACCCCGCATTATGGGAGTAAGCCGTCTCATTCTCTATGATGGCCTTCATCCCTGCATCTTTCACAGCCGGCGGCGTCGGGAAATCAGGCTGCCCGATCGTCAAATTGATGGCTTCCTGGTAATCTTTCAGTTGATTGGCGAACTGCCGGATCCCCGGCACTTCCAGTGTTACTGCATGTTTGTTGAGTTTTAATGCCAAAACCGGACACCTCGTTTCTGATTATCTGTACATTTCCGTCAGCCACATGGATAGCTGTGGAATATAAGTGATAAGTAATAGTGCGATGATCATCGCCACCAGGAAAGGAACGATTCCTGTTACAATCCGTTCGAATTTCACTTTTCCTACGGTGGATGCGACGAATAGATTGACGCCGACCGGTGGTGTGACGAAACCTATCGCCAGGTTCGCAACAAGAATGACCCCGAAGTGGACCGGGTCCACCCCTACCTCGGTAACGATCGGTAATAATACCGGAGTCAGAATGACAACAGCCGATATCGTATCGATGAACATACCGACGACGAGAAGCAGGAGGTTGATCACGATAAGAATGAAGAACGGGTTCGTCGTCAGTCCTGTCAGGAATGCTGAAATCTGATCCGGCATCTGCTCAAGCGTCATGAAATATGCAAAGGATACAGACAACCCGATGATGATCATCGTTGTCGCATTGATGACGATTGTTTCAAGGAAAGCGTCGTACGTTGTTTTCCAAGTGAGTTCTTTATAGACGAAACCGCCGATCAGAAGCGCGTACACAACGGAAACGACTGCAGCTTCCGTCGGAGAGAAGATCCCTCCATAAATACCTCCGAGGATGATGACCGGAATAAGCAAGGCCCACTTGGCATCATTCAGAGCGCGAAGCACCTCTTTGCCGGAAGTTTTCGTCCCCTCTTCCGCCTTATAATCATTTCTTTTCGCGATGATATACGCGGTGATCATCAATAGAATAGTGATGAGAACACCCGGCAGAATACCGGCGATGAACATATCCCCGACTGAAACGTTAGCGGTCACCCCGTAAATGACGAACGGAATACTCGGAGGGATGATTACTCCGATGGACCCCGCAGCCGCTGGAACGCTAGCCGCAAATCCCGGATTATAGTTTCTAGCGATCATCGCCGGTATCATGAAGCCACCGATAGCAGCTACAGTCGCAGGTCCGGAACCGGAGATGGCTGCGAAGAACATACAGGCCACAATCGTAACCATCGAAAGTCCGCCAGTCATCCAGCCGACCATGGACGTCGCCAGGTGAAGGAGACGTTTGGAGACGCCCCCTTTCCCCATCAGGATCCCCGCAAGCATAAAGAAAGGGATTGCGAGAAGCGGAAACGAATCGAGAGAAGTGAATGCTTTTTGAACGATGATATTGAGCGGAAGCGTCGATCCGAAATAAATCGCTGTAAGAGCGGATACTCCAAGAGAAATCGCAATCGGCACTCCGATGAGAAGACAGATGAAAAGGGTACCGAATAGAAATAAGATACTCATGACGTCGCCTCCTCACCGGAAGGACGATCGTAATTTCCCTTCCAGATATCTATCATTCGGAAAATGAGCCTGATCGACATACCAATGGAACCGAGTGGCACGGCTATCATCGGAATCCACATCGGAATCCGCATGGCGGGCGACTGCTGACCATAACTCATCGTATCGAGTACGAGCTGTGTCCCGAAGTAAGCAAGAAACAATACGAGAAAAAACCAGAGCAGCATGCTGATGGTTTCAATGATTTTCCTGGGTAACCCGTAGAACCTCGTTACGAAGGCATCCACACGAATATGTTCCCTCATCTTCACAGCGTAGCTCGCACCGACCCAAACCTGGAATATGTGTACGTAACGTGCAATTTCTTCTGTCCAGCTCGGAGCAGATGAAAAAACGTACCTCCCGACGACCTGACCGAAAATAAGTGCTACCATAACGACCAACGTTAGGACCAATATTATTTTTTCGAAGTTTGCGAAACCTTTCGCCATCGAAATCACACCCTCTTATGTAAAGGGAAGAAGACCCGCAGGCCTTCCTCCTCTTTCATTATTCTGCTGCATTTTGCACTTCTTCAATGAGATCTGCACCAATTTCGCTTTCGAATTCTTCATACACAGGCTGCACCGCTTCACGGAAAGAGTTCATCAGCTCTTCGGAAGGTTCATTAATCTCAAGCCCTTCTTCTTTCAGCTTGTCCACGAACTCGCTATCCTGTTCCCCGGCAAGCTCACGCTGCTCAGTACGGTACTCTTCAGAAGCTTCTACGACAAGGTCCTGCAAATCGGATGGAAGACCTTCGTAAAACTCGTTATTCATAAGAAGGGCCGTTGGTGCATAAACGTGACCAGTCATCGTCATGTAGTCCTGCACTTCATAGAACTTGTTTGTGTAGAAAAGGGATACCGGTCCTTCCATGGCATCATATGTCCCCTGCTGAAGCGCCGTGTATAGTTCGCCGAATGCGAACGGGGAAGCGTTCATGCCGAGTGCATTGAAGGTAGCTGTATGAACCGGACTCTCAAGCGTACGCATCTTCAGACCTTCGATATCTTCAAGTGATTCTACCGGACCTTTGTTGTTCGACAGGTGACGGAAGCCGTTCTCCGCGTAAACGAGACCTTTGATATTCTGTTCTGTCAAATCATCCAGCAATCGCTGACCGATCTCTCCATCGAGAACTTTGTGTGCCGTTTCTCTATCCGAGAACAGGAACGGAAGGTCGAAAACCATGAAATCCTGGTTGAAGGAAGAAACGGAAGCAAGAGCAGGAATCGTCATTTCTACGTTCCCCTGCTGTACCGCTTCGATCGCTTCACGGTCGGACGGGAAAAGAGAGCCGTTCGGATGGATCTCTACGCTGATCTGGCCGTCGGATTCGGATTCTACTTTTTCCTTGAACGATTCAGCTGCGATGTGGGACGACTGTTCTTCAGATACGAGGTGGGCGATACGGATCGTATAGCTCTCTTCTCCTCCTTCGCTTTCTCCTCCGTCAGAGCTTTCTCCATTCCCGTCAGATGGCCTGCCACAGGCGGATAGGGCAATAAGTGCTACAACTACTAGTGCTAACCATTTTTTCATATGTACTCCTCCTAATTCGACTGAGTCAGTCGTTTTCTGATATTTGCCATATGATGCTCCATCGTCTCTTTCGCTTTTTCTGTATCTCTGTTTTCTATAGCTTCTAAAATGTGATGGTGTTCTCCGTAAGCGACTTCCGCACTTGGAGATAGCGTATTGGATAAAATGATGAATGCCCGGTAGTCTCCCGAGTTCATCTGGTGAATGAGTTCCTGAAGTTTCGTGTTCGGATTATCTTCGGTGAGCAATAAGTGGAATTCCCTGTCCAGCTCGACGAATGATTCATAATCTTCATCTTTAATCGCGTTCTTCTGAGCAAAGAGGTTCTCTCTCAGTTGCTGGACTCTTTCTTCTGTGATGTGTGGTGTGATGGTTACTATGTTGTGGATTTCAAGCAGAGATCTTACTTCGATCAGATGAAGGGAATCCTCCATGGTGAATGTAGCGACTTTGGCGGGCTTCCCTTTCCTGAGAACAACGAGCCCGTCCATCGCAAGTCTTCGCAATGCGTCTCTCAATGGGGTACGGCTGACACCGAGTTGTTTGGCGATATTCTCTTCCCTCAACTCTTCGTCCGCATGAAGTTCCCCCTGGACAATGGACTGTCTGAGAGACTCATACGCCTGGTCTGCAAGACTTACATTCGTGTTTATTTTTTGCATCTTCCACCCCTCTCCTTTCTTTCTGTATACAGTATACTGTGTATTGTATATTAAAAGAAAGCGTTTGTAAACGAAATTTTCTAAATATTTATGAATTTTCGACATATTAACACAAGCAAATAGATACGATATGATGGACATCAGCAGGAGGTGCGTTATGTTGAATAGAAATATAAGAGATTTGATCATCCTTATGATCGGCAGTTTTGTGCTCTCCACGGGCATCAATTATTTCGTCATTCCGAACCAGTTGTCGGAAGGTGGTGTATTCGGGATCACCATCGTCACCTATTACTTATTTGAATGGTCGCCTGGCCTCGTCAATCTAGTAATCAATGCGACTCTTGTGGCCATCGGATACAAGTTCTTTACAAAAAGGACGATCTTCTTTACTGTCATCGCTATAATATTAAACTCGATATTCCTGCACATCACTGTGGGCTGGGGAGAAGCGATTGAGGATCGTCTGCTTGCGGCTCTCTTCGCCGGACTCGGGGTAGGTCTCGGCATCGGTATGATCTTCCGGGCCGGAGGAACGACCGGAGGCACGACAATCCTGGCCAATATGATCAATAAAGCTTTCGGTACGAGTATCGCAAGTTCGATGTTGGCTTTAGATATCCTGGTTATCTTCGGCAGCGCATTTGTCATCGGCCGGGAACGCGCGATGTATACGTTGATTTCCGTGTATATCGGAGCGAAAGTCATCGACATCATGATTGAAGGGGCTGAAGAACGGAGCGCAGTCATGATCATCTCTGAAAAAAATATTCAGCTGCTGAATGCGATTCTGAAACAGATGTCGAGAGGCGTCACTGTCATGGAAGCACAGGGAGGGTATACGCGGGAGAATCGGGATATCCTTTACCTCGTAATCAATAAAAGGGAAATCGTACAGCTGAGGAAGCTCGTCGAGGATAATGACCCGAATGCTTACGTCACGGTCCACCGGGTCCAGGAGATTTTCAGAAGAGGATACAAGGGAGAAACACGAAATTCTTAGCATTCTCCATAGAAAAGTCCGGGACTCCACGCCCCGGACTTGTTAATCGAAAAATACAGACTGATCTACGTTGTTACGATTCTCGAAAAGCATACGGATCTGGCCGGACGTATTGCGGTTCGTCGATAATTCCGGGAGTTCGGTCTCACCGAAAAACCCTACATCGCTCGTTTCTATACTTCTTGCAGGTTGGCCACCGGTTATGTCACATGCTACGAATATTTTGTACACCTCGAACGGAAATGGTGGATGAGGATGAGAACCGTAGTTCAGGACCCCCAGTAACCCCGAAGCTTCCGTCTCATATCCGGATTCCTCCCAGGTTTCTTTCACAGCCACTTCTGCCGGAGTCAGCCCTGCATCCGCCCAACCACCGGGTAGAGACCAGCGCCCATCCGATTTTTCTTTCACCAGCAACAGTTTCTCTTCCTGAAAGATCACTGCTCTCACGTCTACCTTTGGCGTGGCGTAACCTATCTCTCCCTTAAAAAGATCCCTGATGGCAAATTTATCGAAGTCGGTGAGCCCTTCCATCATAGAGGCAGTTATGTCCCGCAATTCTTCATAACGTTCAATATCGTGTACGTTTTTGGAATAAGCCAAACCGGATTGGGAGACGGCCTGGATCTTTTTCGTCCAATGGAACCATTCCAATGATTTCTCGGATTGAATAATCGGGTCGTGCAGAAAACCGATGAGGCTTTCAAATTTATATGTAGGTTCGACTTTGGAGGATGCCCCTGTGTACTCTGGCAACCAGGATACAAGTGCTGTGGAGACACCGGCTGCTTTTCCTGCTCCGATATCCGCTCCACTGTCGCCAAGGAAAAGTGTTTCTTCCGTAGAAGCACCCAGAAAATCAAGGGCCTTCTCCACACTTTCCGGAAATGGTTTAGGTTCTTCCACTTCATCTCCTGCAATGGTAACGTCGAAGATATCATTCATGTTCAATTTTTCAAGTGACAAATCGAGACTCCTTCTCGCCTTCCCGGTAATGATTCCGAGATTCATCCCGGAATTCTTCAAGTAATGAAGCATCTCGATCACTTCGCGGTTCTTCGGTACGAAGTCCTCATGTTCTCGATCATAAATGTCATAATAATGGTCTATAGCTGCTTCTTTGTTTCTATTCCCCACATTTTCCCGGATAATTTCTCTTTCCGAAGGACCGAACATCGCCACAATGTCTTCTTCTGAATAATTTTTACCTTCATAAGTCTTGAATACAGGTTGGAACGCATGGATACATAAAGGCAGGGTATCTGCCAACGTTCCGTCGAAATCAAAGAGTATCGTTTTTGTCATCCGTTCTCTCCCCCTTTTGTCTTATACAACGAATGGAATGGTTACATGCTTCTCCTAAGCTTCCGTTCCACCAGGAAACCTGCAAGAATGCCGATCACAAAAGGAAGAACTGCAATATCCATGGCGAAAAACAAGCCTTCCTCCAACGGTTCATTCCAACTGAAAGAAAAACGGAGCAGACCTATGTGAAGAAGATTTTCGATTCCATATAGAGCGACCATGGTACTAATCGCAACCAACAAAGGCATCCAGAAAACTTTTCGCATACTTACTCCCCCCATCCTTTTTCTAAATTATAACAAAAAAGAAGTGCCGCTTCTGCACTTCTCAGTTAAGATGGTCCGGGATATCTTTCTTCTTAGGGGCTTCTATTTCCTGAAAAAGACTATCTCCCGATCCTGAAGCATTTTCTATTTTCGATTCCAGGACCTCCATCAGCTGACGGAATTCCTTTTGGGTCACCGGACGGGCATCCTTTTTCAAAACGAATCCGAGTTGTCCATTCGGTTCAAGCGTCGCCCATTCCACGTCCCCAAGATTGGATACGTTCTGCTGGCGCAGTGTCATCTCAAGCTGATCGACCGTAAGTCGCACTTTCTTAAGCGTGTCTTCCTGAAGCTTCCCTCCCTTGATCACTACCTTCGATTTCCCGGTGATCCACTTCTCCATCCAGTCCGACTTCACCTGGATGAATTCCATCACCAGAAGCGTTGCGATCAGCATCCCTCCGACGAAAAATGTTTGCCAAATGTTCCGCCCTGCGACTGGTTGAATCAATAGAGACCCTATGGCTATCATGATGATCGTTTCGGCCAGCGTCATCTGTGAAATCGTTTTTCTACCTGCGATCCGTAACAGAAAAGTCCCTACGATTACAATAAGTGCCGCTTTCCATATAACGTCCCATTCCACGCGTATCACTCCTTCCCCATTATCCTTCCTTGTCGAAGGTATATTATTCGGAAAGAGACAACCACTACTTATGTACTATTTATACATGTATGCAAACGTATGCCTTTTTTTGTATAACCTTTTCCTTTATAATAAACAAATGTAAAAATAATACAAGGGAGTTATTTATAGTGGAATGCAAGGAGAAACGAACGTTGTTGAAAGAAATTGAGAAAGTAAGGAAGAAAATGTTTCAAGCTTACGAAAGAAACGAGAGCTATGATCACTTGGTGAAAATCTCCCAAAGACTAGACACCCTTCTGAATAAATTCGAATACCAATACAAATGCAAATAATTGCGTAGCTGATCACTTATATAGCTGAAACCGGTAGTAGATTAGAAACACCCCCAGACGTGAATGTCCGGGGGTGTTGTCGTTATAGATATTATTCTTCTGTTTCAGGAAGCAATACAATTTTTCCGAACTTGCCTTTCTCTTTGAAGTAGGCTTGAGCTTCCCCCGCTTTCTCGAGCGGGAACGTTTTATCTATGACCGGACGGATTTTCCCTTCAGCAATAGCTTTGAGCATCTGCTTGAACTCTTTTCTCGTCCCCAGTACAGAGCCATACATTGTAATATGCTTCAAATACACGGTCCGGAAGTCCAGGTTCGTCTTCTGTCCCCCGGCAGATCCTGATATGCAGAATTTCCCGCCTTTTTTCATCACGTGAAGAGATGTTGCAAACAACGCATCACCTACGACATCCAGTACAGAATCGATCGAACCACCATTAACTTCGAGAATCTCTTCGGCTAAATTCTCTGACTTGTAGGACAATACATGAGAAGCACCGAGTTCCTTCATTCTTTGTTCTTCGGACAAGTCACCGACAATCGCAATGACACGTGCACCAAAAACATTAGCTGCAATCTGCACATTCAACGAGCCTACTCCTCCGTTAGCACCCGTTACCATTACCGTCTCCCCCGGCTTGGCCTGAATCTGTTCCACCATGTGCCATGCTGTCAGACCACTGACGGAAAATACGGCACTCTCTGTATAATCTGCAAGTGGCATCGGGAAACACAATTCAGCAGGCCATACTACGTATTCGGCATAGCCCCCGTCATATTCCGATCCTATGAACGACATATCGTCCGCATAGTGTTCGGTTCCTTCTTCCGCGTCAGACGTAAGAGGGTACAATACTACACTGTTTCCCTGCATTGATTCATCGACTTCTTCCCCAGTCTTCACCACTTCTCCAGTAATGTCTGACCCGGGAGTTCTCGGGAAATTCACGCCTTCCGGTTTCCACCCGGACTTTCCTCCGGTCCCATATGCTCCTTCTCTCATCCAGATTTCTGTATTATTGATGGCACACGCCTTCACTTTTATAAGTAATTCCCCGGCTCCCGGTTCCGGCACAGGAACGTCTCTCACTTCCAACTTATCTACGTCACCATAACCTGTCACTTGTACTGCTTTCATTGGATCCATCCTTTCTGCATTAATCTGAACTGAACTTTTGCGTTCTTTCATTAAGTATACATACTTCATCAGAAAATGCATCCTTTAAGCTGTACATACCCCGTAATGTATGATATTTTACAATTACTGAAATTTTGTACGACTTTAAGATTTTTACATGAAAAGGTGACTATATGCATAAGACTTCTCATACAACCAAAATAGGTGTGAAAGAGAACCTTGCGCAATTTTCGATTCTTGTTCTCATCAATTTATTCGTAGGATCGATGGTCGGTCTCGAACGTACCATTCTTCCGATGATCGGGGAGGAGCGCTTTGGTCTCGCGTCAATGAGCGCAGCCTTATCCTTTATTGTCAGCTTCGGTTTCTCCAAAGCGATTCTCAACTTTTTCGCAGGAAGTCTTGCGGACAGGTTCGGTCGGAAACAGGTTCTTTTAGCAGGATGGGGCGTTGGACTTTTCGTTCCGATAATCGTCATCTTCGCTCACGCCTGGTGGGTGATTGTAGTGGCAAACATCCTTCTCGGGATCAACCAGGCTCTTACATGGTCGATGACCGTCAATATGAAAGTAGACCTTGCGAAGCCTACCCAGCGCGGTCTGGCTGTAGGGTTCAATGAATTCGCGGGCTATGTCGGTGTTGCGCTGATGGCTGCTGTCTCTGGCTATGTAGCTTCGACGTATTCTTTGAGTCCTGAGCCTTTCTACATCGGCATTGTACTTGTTATCATCGGTTTTCTTTTATCCCTTATCGTCCAAAATACGGATCGACATGTCAAAGTCCAGGCAAGTCAAGAGAAGAAACAGAAAACCTCCCTCTCTACAGGAGAGATTTTTAAACGTACCTCCTGGAAAAATGCTGACCTTTCCAGTAACAGCATCGCTGGACTGACGACGAACCTGAAGGACGGCATGGCCTGGGGGCTGTTCCCCGTTTTCCTTGCTGCCGGTGGTCTTTCAGTCGGTCAGATCGGCACAGTCGTCGCCGTGTACCCTGCAGCGTGGGGAATCGTACAGCTATTTACCGGGGTATGGAGTGACAAAATCGGGAGGAAAACGCTGATCGTCAGTGGCATGATTATTCAGGCGCTTTCGCTATGGCTTTTCCTGCTTGTCGATACCTATACCCTATGGCTCTTATCAGCTGTTCTTCTTGGTATTGGCACAGCCCTGGTCTATCCAGTGATTCTTGCATCTATCAGTGATGTCGCTCATCCGGAATGGAGGGCGACTTCGATGGGGGTGTACCGCTTCTGGAGAGATAGTGGCTATGCGTTCGGTGCGCTGATAGCGGGACTTCTCGCAGACATGATCAGCGTCGATTGGGCTATCGGTCTTGTCGCTGTCTTTCCACTTTTGGCAGGGATCAACGCCTTATTCAGGATGAAAGAAACCCTTCATACAAATTAATAAAAGCACGCTTTTCTCGTAGGAAAGCGTGCTTTCTTGTTATACCCTTCGTTCTTCCTCAATTTTACGGATCATGAACTCCGTCGAACGCTTCGACGTTTCGAGCCACTGGATCCTTTCTTCTTTTTCCGCATTCTTTTCTTTCAATAATTCAAGGCTTTCCTCAAGGTCCTCTCTCACGTCTTCCGGCATATCCTCTTCTCCGAGCCAGCTGGTAAGGCGATCAATCTGGAGATCCCTCAATTCTCTTTCCCTACGAAATTCTTTCTTCAATTTATCGAGCTCTTTCGTTGTATCATCGAGTCCCCTGCGAAGGGAACGCTTCCAATTTTCAAGCTGATCTCTATCACTCATCCTAACCCCTCCTGATAAATATCAAGCAAGAATTCTGTTCCCATGATTCTTGTGTTATAAACCGGCATGTCAATCGCGAACGGCCTGATCTAACTAAAAAACCTTCCGGAATCAAATCCCGGAAGGTTTAAAAAATACTTCATTTAGCAGAAAGAGTCTTTCGGTTTCGGTACCGACAGCCCGAACAAAGGACGCAGGAACAATGCCACGAAGGTTCCGGCCAAAGCGAGCACTCCCCAGATGTAGCCGTGAAGACTGAAGGATGCGATTCCTCCGAAGTATGCGCCGATGTTACATCCGAATGCAAGTCTTGCTCCATATCCAAGCAGCAGACCACCGATTACGGAAGCCATGAAATTTCTGATAGTGATTTTAGTGAAACGGAACAGCCCGCCTGCAGCAGATGCAAGAAACGCGCCGAGAATGACACCGAAGTTCAATACTGTCGTCGAATCAGCGAAAATGGAGGACTGCAGCACTTCGGCATTCGCTCCCTGCCAGTAGCCCCAGCTGCTGACATCGATACCGAAGAACATGGCGACTTTCGATCCCCAAAGCGCGAAAGCGGACGTTACGCCCCATGGCGCTCCGCGCGTCATAAGCGTCAATGCATTCAGCACAGCAAGGACAATCGCCGCAGCGAACAATGGCCATGATCCGCGAAGTACGCGTTTCCACCCTTTTGTCGTCGGAACCGGAGCCATTTTCGGTGGGCGTTTCTTCTTTTCGATCGCAATGGTGATCCAGGCTACCAATCCAAAAATAGCGAGAGACAAGATCCATGCGCCACCATAGCCAAGACCTGTAGATGTTGCAAGAGACACCGGTTCAAATGCCGGCAACTCCTCAGTCCAGAATGGTAAGTGATAGGCACCGATCGTCGAGCCTACGATAAAGAATAAAAGCGTGATGAACATGACGGATCGTCCGCCACCGACAGCATACAGTGTTCCGGAAGCACAACCTCCACCAAGTTGCATTCCGACACCGAACATGAATGCTCCTACGAACAAACTTACCCCGACAGGTGCCACGTACCCCGATACTCCCTGACCGAAAAACGAGAATCCAAAAGCGAGAATCGGTGCAAATAAAGTGACAGCCACGGCAAGCATCAGCATATGAGAACGGAGCGCCTGACCGTTTCCGACGGCCATCAGTTTACGGAAAGCTGACGTGAAACCAAAGCGAGCGTGGAACAGTGTGTATCCAAGCCCCAGTCCGATTAATAGAAGAACGGACTGCGACAAGGCTTGAGTCGCCAGTAAATATACAAGCAGTACAAGACTTACAGCAACCCCTCCAGCAATCAGTTTCGGTTGTGGATCATTCAACTTAACCTTATCTTTTTCTACCGGCTCTTTGACTTCGTCGACCGGTTGTACTTTCACAGACATATATTACACCCTTTCCTTATTAACTTACTAGGTTTTAATACTATACAATACCACTCCGTGAAAAATCAACCGATCTACTTGGTTTTTGTATGTAAAAAAAAGATCCCTCCCGAGGAGAGACCTTTTCATTCTTCAACCCTTTCAATCCCGCCATTCCAAAAGACCTTTCAGATTCTCGTATTCAACCTCCGGCTGGATATCCAGTTCTTCTTTAGGCAGACCATTCCTGTTGATCCAGGCCGTCCGGAAGCCGAAGCTTGCAGCACCGGATATGTCCCATGGATTGGAAGACATAAAGAGGATGTCTTCTTTTTCGATTCCAAGTTCCTGCTGAGCGTAGTAATAAGCGGCGGGAACGGGTTTGTATTGCTTCACGCCATCCGCACTCAGTACGTCATCGATATAACCGCTGATATCAGACCGGTCAATCAGCGGATCGATCATCACCGGGGAGCCGTTCGAAAACACGACGAGCTTTTTATCATTCAGCTGCGAAAGTACTTCTTCCACTTCCTCAAACAGATCCAGATTGAGATATGCTTCCATCAACTCTTCTTCCGCTTCGTCCCTCAGCGTCACATCATTCGCTTTACAAGCGTAACGAAGCGCTTCCCTCGTTACTTGATCGAAGGGCTCATATCGCTCCATCAGCTGCCGAAGAAAGAAATAATTCAATTGTTTCTCTCGCCAGGTCTGGCTGATGGCTTCTCCTTGCTCAGGGAACCATTCGTTACATTTCTCCCTGACGGAGTGAACATCAAAAAGGGTTCCATACGCGTCAAATACCAAAGCCTTCACCATACATCTTCCTCCTTCTGAACATTTATACCTGCTTCCCGGAATGGAACAAGGAAAAACATAACTACCCTTTTCTCCTTACCCCCTGTAGTTTTCTGTGATATAATGGCGAAAATAGATATCCAGGAGGGAGAAGAATGATGTCTTACCAACGAAAGGTTGATGGCAAGAAAGATGCGAGTGTCGAACTGCCGAGAAATCTTGTGGAAAAAGCCGGGTTCTCCAAAGGAGAGGCCCTGGATATCGTAATAGAAAACGGAGAGATCGTGTTAAAAAGAAAAGCGGAGCAGAAAGATTAGGAGCTGCATCAGCACTAAAAAGGAACCTCTATCTTTTCTTGAGATTCATGCATAGGTACGCTATACTAGAAGTAGAATATGAGGGGGAGAAAGGTATGACCTTTCTCCCGGGTTGATCTTACGAAGACTTCCGCTTGGCAGAGCGGGAGTCTTCTTTTTTTGACTTCCTTTTGGGTATGAATTTCCCGCTGATATCAATGATTACAGCGATCAGATTCAGAATGGCAGAAGTCAAAAACACCCATTCCGTCATATCTACTCACCCCCTTTCTATCCAGGGGATGAATCTATCATAACATACTATAATAAAAATGAGAACACACGTTCCCTTAATTATCTGACGTTCTCAACATGGTTATGAATGCATTCTTTTCCGTTTCGAAGCGATGTGCCCTTTCGAATCCGAAAGCTTCATACAACTTGATCGCCCGTTCGTTAAAAACAGCAACAGAAAGACGAAGAGTTTCTTCTGTATTTATATCCTCAATAATTGCAGCCATGAATGCTCGCCCATACCCTTTCCCAGTCATATCCGGACACATTCCCAATCCAATATCAATCGCTGCATCTTCATAAACTCCAAGCTTCTTCCCCACAGGGATCACCGCGCTCTCACCCGTGCAGTAAAACCCGAACAGTTCGCCGTTTTCATCAAGAACTGCACGATAAGAACCATCCAATTTCTCTTGAAGGGACTCTTCGCTGAATGGATCGTTATACAAGTCATAAGGAGGTTCGTACCTCCATTCCATCGTCTTCCGTGCCGAACGTTCATCCATTTCTCTAATCCACATCTTTCCCCCTCCTTTAAGGTATGATCAACATATCATTTTCATCGAATTCCCAATCAGCTCCGTACGCAACTTCCCAGTAATAACCATCTGGATCAGTGAAATAACCGCTATACCCTCCCCAAAATACATAGTCAGCCGGTTTTATAATCACTCCACCAGCTTTTTCCGCCTGAGTCAAAACGTGATCGACTTCTTCTTTCGACTTTGCATTATAAGCCAAAGTTATACCCGCAAATCCACTGCCCGAGTCATTAACTCCGACGTCTTTCTGCAGATCTTTTAGCGGATAAAGAGCAAGCTTGGACCCATCGCATTGAAAAAAGACAATCCCGGGATTATCTTCAGCAGTTGTTGTCTCGAAGCCAAGTCCGTACCGATAGAAACGAAGTGACCTTCCTATATCCCTTACACCAAGCGTTATCAGGTTGATACGATTCATTGCAATCAGCTCCCTCACGTTTTTCTTTCTCTGCAAAGATTTCCACACATGTTCCTTTTCTCCTGCCGGCATACTAAGATTGGCTCAAGTAGCCGACACCCAGGAAGGAGAGATTTTTCATGAAAAACAATAATACGCAGTGGCTATCCGTACTCGGATCTATCGGAATCGGGATTGCAGCATACAGTATGATGAACGGTCGCGGAGATCAAATGGCTAAACTCCCTGCCAACTTGACGAATATGGGGAACATGGGGAACCAGAACCAGTAAGCTTTCTGAGCAGGGATTTCCCTGCTCTCTACATAATTCCTTCTTTTGAGGAGACCATAATCAAAAAGGAAGGGCTCTGTTTATGACACTTATTATTATTGCTTTTTTTGTCTTGCTTCTTCTCGTCATTTATATATACAGCAAGCGACGCCTATCTAAAATCCATGCTGGTCCGGATGGACATAAGCGCATCATCGTCCTGATCATCGATTCTTTGATGGATGAACCCCTCCAAAAAGCGATCAAAGAAGGAAAAGCACCGGCCCTTGAGTTTTTCATGGGGCATGGCCGCTATTTCCCTGATATAGTGAGTGCTTATCCCACGATGTCCGTGGCTATCGATACGACGCTCTTGACCGGCACCCAACCGGATGAGCATAAAATTCCCGGGCTCGTTTGGTACGATACAAAGAATAAGGAACTGATAAGCTATGGAAGTGCCGCCCGGGAAATCATGATGTTAGGGATAAGAAATGTGCTGAAACATTCCCTGTACGAACTGAACAATGAACACATCAGCCGGAACGTTAAGACCATCCATGAGGAACTCAGAGAGACCGCATCCATCAATGCGCTCGTTTACCGGGGGAGAAAGCAGAGGTACCTTCATCCACCAGGAAGTATGACGATGACAGGCATCCTTCCCCCTTCGATTCCCACAAGTGGGACGCATCGCTTCTCTTTCGGAGCATTATCGAGAATTAATCCTTCGAAGGGGCATAGCCATTTCTGGCAGGCATTCGGCTTCAACGATGCATTCACAACAGCGCAACTCACCTATTTGATCAGGCAACAGAAACTTCCCCCATTCACAATCGCTTATTTCCCGCACAACGATAAAATCGTGCATAAAAAGGGACCATCGAGTATCGCAGGAATCAAAGATACAGACCGTAAACTGCAAACTATCCTTGATTCTTATCATACCTGGGAAGAAGCTTTAAAAGATGCTCATTGGGTGATCATGGGAGACAGTGGTCAGGCAAGGGTCGGCTATCAGGACAGAGATCTCATCGACCTCCGTTCGTTGTTAAAACAATACCGCATTCCCGAATTATCAACTACCACTCGGTCTGATGCTCAATTGGTTCTTGCTCTCAATGAACGTATGGCTTACGTGTATGTACTGGATGAAGATCTTCCTCTTGAAACGATTGCTGAGACGCTCCGGACAGACGAGAGAATCGGGTTTGTCGCCTGGCGTAATGGCAGGGACATAACCGTACGGTGTGCCCGTACAATGGAAACGTTCTCTTTCCGAACAGGGGAAGACTGTATAGATGAATTTAATCAAAAGTGGAGCATCAACGGAGATCCGGGCGTGTTAGATATAACGATAGGCGACCGGGGACAACTGGAATACGGGAACTATCCGGATGCTCTTGGACGGTTATCGGCAGCTTTCTATTCCCATGAAGGGCGCTATCTTGTCGTCGATGCGCTTCCGGGCTATGAATTCCAGGTCAAAGGCAGCCCCACCCACAAAGGGGGCGCGTCCCACGGTTCCCTGCACAAAGACGACTCCCTCGTTCCGATGATTGTAACCGGAACGACGACGAGCCCTGAACATAAGAGAATCGTCGACCTGAAACAATGGCTCCTATCGATGATCCGAACAGACTAAAGAAACCTTCAAGCTTTCGGAAGCTTGAAGGTTCGTTTATTTTAAGTAGCAGTTTTATATTTTCTCCTTATCCTATCTCCCTGGGTAGTCACGATAACACCGGCAATCACCGCAAGTGCGCCGCCAATCTGGATCCATGTCACCGTTTCCCCGAGCCAAAGGGCCGCTCCGGTCATCGTAAAGACCGGGAGCAGATTAAGAAATATCGAGGATTTCGATGCCCCTACTTTATCGACGGCAGTGTTGTACATAGAAATAGCGATGAACGAAGGGAAGATGCCCAAATACAAGAGCCCTATGAGACTCTCCGTAGTAAATGAAGGAACACCTCCGAGCCCCCACTCCAAGAGAACAATCGGCAATAAGAATAAGATGGATAGCCCCGTCATGACAAGAAGAGCACCGTAGCTCGGGAAGAGCGGCATATACTGTTTTACATAAATAGAATAGATCGCCCATGTTGCAATGGCTCCCAGCATGATTGCATCTCCGACATTCCAGTTGATGGATGCCAGTTGAAGGATTCTTCCATCCATAATCACCCAGATTGCACCGAGAAGGGATAAAAAGACTCCGGCCCATTGAATACCGAAGATCCTTTCTTTCAATATGTACGCACTAAGTACGACCGTTACCACAGGTATCACGGTTTCAAGTACCGACACGTTCGTAGAAGACGTAAACTGAAGCGACGCATAGATGAATGTATTAAAGAACGTAATACCGCTAAGTGTCATGATAAGAAACGGTTTCTTGTATGCAAAAAAGCGTTCTTTATATTTACGGGCGGAACGCAGTCCGATCGGAAGCAGCACAAGAAAAGCGATAATCAGACGGAAGAACGCTATCGTGTATGGCGGCAGGTCATTGATCGCTTTCCCTACAAGAATGTTTCCGGAAAACATAACTACCACCAGAACAAGAAGAAGATACGGCATCAGTGGATCTCCTTCACTCGTCCCACCTGTCCGTCTTCAAGACGTACCTTGATCCCGTGTGGATGCTGCGGGGACTTCGTCAAAATATCTTTCACAACGCCTTTCGTGAGAGCACCTGTGCGCTGATCTTTTTTCAAAACGATCGAG
Organism: Salimicrobium halophilum; assembly: GCF_900100295.1. Lineage (GTDB taxonomy): Bacteria > Bacillota > Bacilli > Bacillales > Halobacillaceae > Salimicrobium > Salimicrobium halophilum. The sequence continues at coordinate 63,838 of NZ_FNEV01000002.1, read as the reverse complement.
ACATTTTGTCCCGGTTTGATATCTTTTCTCATCGTTCCTGACATAGTATCACTCCTCTCTCCCATCTACTTTAACACATTTTAGCTGTCTTGAATTCAAGAGTTTGATATACTGTAACAACAGAGGTGAAGTCAATGGAATTCGATAAGATCCGCAACAAACTCACATCCCACTCCCCACATATGATCGGTCGCACCAAACCGATGAATTTCTCTGTACTTCTTCCGCTAATCAGAAAAAACGGAGAACTTCACATCGTATTCGAGGTGCGCTCTTTGAATATGCGACGTCAACCCGGTGAAGTCTGTTTTCCCGGCGGCAAAGCGGATGAGGAAGACGACCATCTCAAAGATACAGCCATCCGGGAACTGTGCGAAGAACTCGGTGTGAACCCGGAGGAAGTGACCGATGTCTGGAAATTCGGCACCCTGCTGTCCGCATTCGGACCAAGAATCCATGCCTATGTCGGATACCTGGACCGTGAAGAAGAGTTCATCGAGAACCCGGGAGAGGTGGCAGAATCATTCACGGTCCCGCTCTCCTTTTTCCTTGAAAACGAGCCGGTCCTGCATTATATCGACATCAACGTTCAGCCAAGGGGAGATTTTCCTTATGATGATATCGCCAACGGCAAAGACTATCAGTGGCAGACGGTTCCTTATGAAGAGAACTTCTACTACTACGAAGATAAAGTGATCTGGGGACTGACGGCACAAATCCTGAAAGACTTCGTCCGTGTATTGAAGGAATGAAGCTCGGACGATTTCATTCCAGACCCGTTATGAAGGACTTTTCGAATGATTCCTTTTGAAAATGACTGATAACTTTCTTTATGAAATGCTTTTGACCAAAGTTACCGTAAAACCATCTCATATGAAAAAGTATGGGTTATTTTTCTATTATCCTGCGTGAAAAACGTTGCATAACGCCTTTCACTAAAATAAGCGGACGGCCCCAGTGAGCCATCCGCTTCATAGTGAATCAATTCTGCTTCAGAAGTCTCATACTGTTCAATATAACGACAAGCGCTGCACCTGTATCACTCAGGACAGCCATCCATAGCGTCAGGATGCCCGGGAAAATAAGCACGAGGGCTGCCGCTTTCGTCAGAAGCGAGAACCAGATGTTCTGCTTGATGATATTCAACGCCTTTTTACTGAGACTGATGGTCTCCGGCAATTTCTCAAGGTTATCAGCCATCAATACGATATCCGCCGTTTCCATGGCTGTATCCGTGCCTGCTCCACCCATGGCAATACCGAGGTCCGCAGTAGCCAGCGCCGGCGCGTCGTTGATACCATCTCCGACCATCGCCACCTGCTTCCCTTCCTGTTGAAGCTTCTGGATCGCCGTCACTTTATCCTCAGGCATCAATTCAGCGAAGTGTCGCGTCACACCAGCTTCCTTAGCGATAATTCCAGCTGTACCTTCATTGTCCCCTGTCAGCATGACCATTTCTTTCATACCGGTATGCTTCAGTCGCTCGATCGCTTTAACAGTAATATCCCGGATTGTATCGCGGACAGCTATGACTCCGATGATTTGTTCACGGGTACCCACCAGGACAAGCGTATTTCCTTCTTTCTGAAGTCTCGAGATTTCATCTTCCGACTCCTGAAGAGACACTCCCATTTCTTCGAAAAGTTTCGGCTTCCCAGCAAAAACTTGCGTGCCTTCGATAGTTCCTTTCGCCCCTTTACCCGCGATTGCCTCAAACCCATCCCCTTCTTTCAGGTTGATGTTTCTTTCGTTCGTGTACGAAAGAATGGCTTCTGCAATCGGGTGGGAGGACTGGGATTCGATCGTTGCAGCTACGGCAAGCAATTCTTCTTTATTTCCGTGAAAAGCGAACACTTCGGAAACTTTCGGCTTTCCTTCCGTAAGGGTTCCCGTTTTGTCGAAGGCGATCGCTTTAAGCGCTCCCGCTTTCTCCAAATACGTTCCACCTTTGATCAGTACGCCGTGCTTTGCGGCGTTACCAATCGCGGATACGATGGCTACCGGTGTAGAAATGACAAGCGCACATGGGCAGGCTACCACTAAGAGAGCAAGGCCTTTGTAGACCCATTCTCCCCATCCGCCGAATCCGAGTAGCGGAGGGACAATCATAACGAGGAGGGCCAGGATAAATACAATCGGTGTATAAACGGCCGCAAACCGATCGATGAACGCTTCGGTTGGTGCTTTTTTCTCCTGGGCTTCCTCTACGAGATGGATGATTTTCGCAATCGTCGTATCTTCTGCCAGTGTCGTTACTCTGACCTCGAGAGCTCCATTCTCGTTAAGGGTACCGGCATAAACTGTGTGTCCTGTCTCTTTATCCACCGGCATCGATTCCCCGGTGATCGGTGCTTCATTGATACTTGTCGTGCCTGAAGTGATTTCTCCGTCGAGAGGGATCTTATCCCCGGGGCGGACGACGAGCGTATCCCCTATGTTTACTTCCTCGACTTTCTTTTCCGTAATGCCATCTTCCGTCTTTACGAGTGCTTTCGCCGGAGTCAGGTCCATCAGGCTTCGGATTGAATCCCTCGTCTTCTCCATCGATCTATCCTGCAGCATATTACCGACGGCGAACAGGAAGACGACCATGGCGCCCTCGAACCATTCTCCGATGATAGCGGCGCCGATTGCCGCTGAAGCCATCAGCACGTTCATATCCAGAGATTTACTTCTTATAGCGTAAAAGGCTGCTTTCGCAGGTTTATATCCGCCTATCGCAATGGCCATCGCATACATAACGGTAACGAGTAATTCCTGGACCCCTGTAAACGATCCGATGAACCCTAGAGCGAGAAATAGTCCGGATCCCATGGTCACGGATGGAACTTTCGTTTTAGCAACTTCCTCTTCTCCGGAAGTCGACTCAGGATGGGCTTCAAAGCCTGACTTTTTCACTTCTTTCAAAATCTCTTCCTGACTCAGGCCGTGCCGGACCTGCATATTTCCGGTGGAAAAACTCACACTGACATCCTCGACAGCAGCCAGGTTGCCCATGTGTTTCTCTATTGTCATTGCACATGATCCGCAATCCATGCCTACAATGCGGTAGGTCTCATACCCTTTTTTCTGTGTAGCTGGGACGGCTTCAAAGCCGAGCTTCTTCACTTCATTCGGAATTGATTCGTAGACGCCTGAGTTCTCTGCGCCAACAGCGAGTTTTCCAGTCCCATAATTCACGCGTGCACTCTGCACTCCCGTCTTCTTGCTCAACCCTTTTTCGATCGTTGCTGCACAGGAAGGACAGTCCATTCCTCGAATGTAAAATTCCCTCTCGTTTTCAGTCTTTAGGGTCGTTTCAGTTTCCGTGGAACTCGAGCAACAGGACGTTTCTTCTTTTGGACTACTGCAGCAGGAGGATTCCTGCACGTCAGGCTCTGTCTTAGTTGAACAGCAGGTCGTTTTTTTCTCTTCTGTTGTAATCATGAGACCACCTCCTCTTCTGCATGGGTCAGAGCGATCGATACGAGTTGCCGCACGTGGTCATCCGCCAACGAATAGAAGACAAGTTTCCCTTCTTTTCTATGTTTGGCCAGATTCATTTTCCTTAACTGTCGCAGGTGATGAGATGCCGTAGCTGTCGTAGAGCCGATGATATTGGACACATCACAGACGCATAGTTCCTCCTCAAGGGTCAGAGCATAAACGATTTTCACACGTGTCGCATCAGAGAGTGCCTTGAAAATCTGTTCCACTCCCGAGACTCTCTCCACCTGTGGTTTGACGCGCGCCACTAATTCTTCGTCATAACAAAACGTATCACATGTATCTTTCGCCTGTTTTTTTACAGGGTTCTCTGTCATGTTCCCCACCTCATTCAAAAGTTCGTTTGATTATAGTATGCGCTTTTTTGACGAGATGTTCAAGAGTTTATTCAAATAATCTTTTGAATGTTTTTGTGGAATACTTTGCTCTACACTCAGAAAAGAAACAGCTCAGTGATCGTACAGCAAAAAAATTCCCCACCCACTCACAGTAAACTAAAGTCCGCGAGTATACTGCAAAATAATTTGCCACCCATTCACAACTACCTTCGGAGCCTGAGTGTACCGCAAAATAATTTGCGGACCATTCAACCTACTAATCACTTCGCGAATGAACGGCAAAAGAAAAACGTGCCTGAGAACTATCATTCCCAGACACGCTCGTTCCATTATTTTTCATTCAGACTTACAGCAATTCGCGATCCCACATGCGCATTATTTTTCACCAGGGCGATATTCGCATCGAGACTCTTCCCATCCGTCAATTCTTTGATCCGGCCAAGCAGATAAGGCGTACTGTCCTTTCCTGAAATATGATCCGCTTCCGACTCCCTGATTGCCTGAGCGATAATGTCATTGATATATTTCTCATCCATCGCATCCTCCTCAGGGATCGGATTCGCGATGACTGCGCCCCCCTCGAGTCCGAGATCCCATTTCGCTTTCAACGTTTCCGCTATCACATCTGCGGAATCTGCGCGGAAGTTAAGGTCGAATTCACTCGTTCTCGTATAAAACGCAGGTAGGACATCCGTTTGATAGCCGATGACCGGAACGCCTTTCGTTTCCAGGTACTCCATCGTAAGACCAAGATCAAGAATGGATTTCGCACCGGCACACACGACGCCGACGCTCGTTTTCGCCAGTTCCTCCAGGTCCGCTGAAATGTCCATTGTCGTCTCTGCCCCGCGATGGACGCCTCCGATTCCACCAGTAACAAACATCTCGACTCCCGCAAGTTCGGCACAGATCATCGTCGTAGCCACCGTCGTCGCTCCCATAGTTTTCGTCGCAATGATATGTGGCAAGTCTCTGCGGGAGACTTTTGCAACGCCTTCACTGTTTCCGAACATTTCCAGTTCTTCATCACTCAGGCCGATCTTGATTTTCCCGTTCATGATAGCGATGGTCGCAGGTACAGCTCCTTCTGAGCGCACAATGTCCTCCACTTCTCTCGCTGTTTTCACATTTTGCGGATATGGCATCCCGTGGGAAATGATTGTCGATTCCAAAGCGACGACCGGCTTCCCTTGTTCTTTTGCTTCCTGTACTTCTTTTGAAAATTCAAGATAATGTTCCATCAATAAATTCCTCCCTGTCTTGTTTGAATTGGTGTGGGGTCAAATCTTTTCTTACTGTATGCCTCGATTGAACGGTCTTCCGAGAATTCACAAGTCCTGCCTGGACGACTTCCGTGAATGGGTCTCCCTGAATCCAGGCATAGAGCACTCCTGCACAGAAAGAATCTCCAGCTCCTGTCGCATCGACGACATCATTTGCCATAAGTGTCGGCATGTGACGGATTTCATCGGCCGTTCCAATTATGACACCTTCTGCTCCATTAGTGACCACCACGTTCCGCACACCCCTCGCAAGCCAACGTTCAACAGAAAGCTTCCAGGATTCTTCACTGTCTATTCTCATTTTGAAAAACGTCTCCGTTTCCTCTTTATTAACGATGATCCAATCGATCGACTCCATACGTTCCGGTAATCGCTTCATCTTCGGAGACGAAACCGGGATTACGGCGAGGGGAATTTCGTGAACGGAGGCGAACGAGCTCAGAAAATAGACCGTTTCCTCCGGACAGTTCAAATCCACGACGATACATTTCGCGTTCCTTAGAAGCTCTGTATTTTCGACCAGAAGCTTCGCCGTTAAAGAATCGAACACATCCATATCTGCATACGCGACGGCCATATCCCCCTGTTTATCGAGAACAGCTGTATAAGACCCTGTCGCAGCTCCGGGAACTTTATGTACATATGTGGTATCCATGAACGGAGCAGATGCCTTCTCGATTTCATACCATTCTGCATCGTCTCCCCGTACGGTGAGAAGCACGACTTCCTCCCCTAATCTCCCCAGGTTCTCGGCGATGTTACGGGCTACGCCACCGACGGAAGCAGAAGATGTTACAGGATTCGATGTATTGAAAGCGATTTCATCTTTGGCATATAATTTCTTATCGACGTTCGCTCCTCCTATACAGACAATCGGTTGTTCCTTTCCCATGATCACGCCCTCCTCTATAAACATAAGTTTATAATATAAACATTTGTTTGTAAATCTTTTTTTTCATAGGGTTCGATCATTTTTCGGTACACCTACGTTCCAATTTCTCTCCTGAACGGTTCATTCCTTGATTAATGAACCGTTCAGTTTCTATTTCGACTTGCGAGTGGGCATGAAAAGGATTTGCGGTACACTCAGAAATAAATCAGGCTAATGAATGGTCCATAATAAACAAAAAAAGAGAGAAAAGCCTATATGGCTCTTCTCTCCCTGAAGCATCTATTTGGAAACGGAAAACTCTTTCTGTTCCTCTATTTTTCCATTCTTCGTAAACTCATCGAGCAGTTCACGCACTTCGTCCGTAGACTCCGTACTCATCAGTCTGTGTCTCAGCTCACTCGCACCCCGGAACCCTTTGACGTAAATCTTGAAGAAGCGGCGGAGCGGTTTGAAGATTCTCGGTTCCAGCTCTTCCGAATACTTATCGTGTAAGTCCAGCTGAAGTCTCAAAAGATCGAGAAGCTCCTCACTCGTGTGCTCCTTCTTCTCCGTTTCAAACGCGAACGGATTATGGAAGATGCCTCGTCCGATCATGACACCGTCCACGCCGTATTTCTCAACGAGTTCGAGTCCCTTCTGGCGATCAGGGATATCTCCATTGATCGTCAGCAACGTATCCGGGGCGACTTCATCACGCATCTGTTTGATTTCAGGGATAAGCTCCCAGTGGGCGTCGTAGTTACTCATCTCTTTTTTCGTACGAAGATGGATAGACAAGTTTGCGATGTCCTGCTCGAGCAGGTGCTTCAACCATGTCTTCCATTCGTCGACTTCCGTGTAGCCAAGCCTTGTCTTCACACTGACGGGCAAGCCGCCTGCTTTGGCTGCCTGCACGATTTCTGCTGCGACGTCCGGTCGACGAATCAGGCCGCACCCTTTCCCTTTCGGCGCGACGTTCGGCGCCGGACATCCCATATTGATATCCACGCCGCGGTAGCCCATCTCGGCCATCCCGATACTCATTTCACGGAAATGCTCAGGCTTGTCTCCCCAGATATGAGCGACGATCGGCTGCTCGTCTTCTGTAAATGTCAGACGGCCCCGCACGCTCATCTTACCATCAGGGTGACAGTAGCTTTCCGTATTCGTGAACTCAGTGAAAAACACGTCCGGCCTGGCTGCTTCTGTCACGACATGGCGGAACACGACATCCGTCACAGCTTCCATCGGCGCAAGGACGAAAAACGGTCGCGGCAACTCCTGCCAAAAGTTCTCTTTCATAATATATCCGAACCCTTTCTTAACGAGGTCTCATAACCCCGGTGTTGTTATATATAGCATTCATCATAGGCTTTTCGACATTATATACTGTAATAGCTGCAAGGGAAAAGTGCAAGGGATAGAATCTTCAAGAAATCATAAATCCCCTGAACAAGTTGTCCGGGGATTCTGAGTGAGCGTCCTACTTATTCTTTTCTAACAAAACCACCGTTTCAACGTGATACGTCTGCGGGAACATATCGACCGGATGAATCTCTTTCACTTTATATCCCTTTTTGGTCAGGTAATGCAAATCACGAACCTGAGTTTCCGGATTACATGAGACGTAAACGACCCTTTCAGGTGACAACGTTACGACACTTGAAAGAAACGCTTCATCACTGCCGCTTCTAGGAGGATCCAAGATGACGACGTCCGCTTTCTTCTTCTCAGCCGCCATATTGACCATGAATTCTCCGGCATCACCCTGGTAAAATCTCGCGTTCTTCACGTTGTTGTGTTTTGAATTACGAATAGCATCTTTCACCGCGCCCTTGTTCATTTCGATGCCGATTACATTTCCAGCTTGTTTGCTTGCAATCAAGCCGATCGTTCCGATACCACAGTACGCATCAATTACCGTTTCTTTACCCGTCAATCCTGCTAGTTCTACAGCTTTTCCGTAAAGCTTCTCTGTCTGCACCGGATTGATCTGGTAAAAAGACCTTGCGGAAATCTCGAACTCCAAGCCTCCGAGCGTATCCGTGATGAATCCTTTGCCGAACAACACTTTCTCCTGGTTGCCTAGTACCATACTATCACTACGTGTATTGATGTTCTGAATAATAGTGGAAATCTCCGGATGCTCCCGGCGCAGAGCTTTGACGAAATTGTTCTTCCCTTTGAATTCCGGTGTGCCCGTTACGAGTACCACCATGACTTGTCCACTCGTCTTCCCTGTTTTGACGAGCACATGTCGTAGAAACCCACGACCTGTGTCTTCATCATAAGGTCTCAGTTTGAACGAGGGTAAAAGTTTCTTGATCGTTCCGATGATATCATCCGCTTTCGGGTCATGAATCAGACAACGGTCGACCTGGATAAGGTCATGCGAATTCTGTTTGTACAGACCGCCGATGATTTCACGCTTACCGGCTTCGCCGAATGTCATCGTGTTTTTGTTGCGATAATCGTACGGGTGATCCATCGTCATGATCGGTTCCGGCTTACCGAACGGCTTCATGAGACGGTCGACGATCTGCTGTTTGAAGTCTCCTTGCGCTTTTTCCGTCATGTGCTGGATCTGACAGCCTCCGCATTCATAAAAATATGGGCATGGAGCTTCCCTGCGGTAATCGGCTGCTTCTATCACATTCACGACTTTCGCTGGGCCACGCTTCGGCACCGCCACTTCCGCTTTTTCCCCCGGCAATAGATGAGGAATCTCCAACCGTTTCCCGTTCCACGTCGCGATTCCTTTTCCATCATCCGTCAAGCCTGTACAGGTCAATTCTGTCGTCTTGGGCTGGTTCGTCTTCTGAGGTTTCGGCTTACCAGAAGGTTTCTGTCTGTTGTGAGGTTTCTTCTGATTCTTCTTTTTTCCTTTTGCCACCGTGTTTCTCTCCTTTTGGTTGAACGTCTTTCTTCTACTACTAAGGGTATCATGGATTCAGGTGAATGGAATATGCAAAAGAAACATCAAAGGAGTAACAACGACAGTTTCCTTACTTCTATATATTCGAGTAAGCGAACCGGGAAGATGCGCAAACTTTGTTCCTTCCTGTTTTCTTAGCCTCATAGAGGGCTTCATCCGCATCTTCGAGTAACGCGGAAGGTTTCTCTGTCGTTTCGTTATAGCAGGCAAGGCCTACAGAAACCGTTACATTAATGACGTTGCCTGTGGTTAGCATGAAAGGGTGTTCCTGTACTGCTTCCCTGATTCTCTCACTGATTTCCTCTCCCCGTTCCATTGGACAATCCAGCAGAATCACTGTGAATTCTTCCCCACCGTTTCTACTGACGATGTCAAAGGAACGCACGGTATTCTTCAATAATTCTCCCAGTTCTATCAATACCTGATCCCCTTCTTTGTGACCATAGGTATCATTGACACTTTTGAAATGATCGATATCGATGAACAACAGGGAAAGTTTCTCCCCTTTTCGTTCCGCTTGCATGCACGCTTCATTGAACAGCTGGTCGAATTTCCTTACGTTGTTCAAACCGGTCAAAGAATCCGTGGAAGCCTCTGATTTGTATTGTTCCAATACCCTCTGGCTTTCACGCACGTACTCGATCAGATAAAAAGCTACGAACCCGGCTGTGTAAGATATAGCCCAGAATACCGGAACGAGAAACAACAACACTTGGACACTTTGAAGAAGGTAACAGACCATTATAGTGAACACAATGTTCGAAGCCGTCAGCGTAATGAAAACTTTGATCCCTCTATTTACATTCAACCGTCTTGTCAAAAGGGTGGTCACTGCTACAAACGCTACCAGAACAACACCGAGGAAAGAGGATATGTTCACTCCGATGATTAAACGACCGATACCAATCAGTAGTGTAGAGAGAATCGCAGGGACAACTCCCCCATAATACGTAACAATAATCAAAGGTATATGCCTTAGATCAATGATCGTATCGTTGAAATCCATACTGTACTGCATCAATATATTGCTTAAAACACCGGCCAGAACCCCGGCTATCACTTTCGTCTTCATTGCTGAGGATACCCTCAAGGAAGGTGCGCCAGTCGTCTGTGTATAAAGGAACAGACTTGTTATTAATATAGATAAGTTGGATACCAACTCTTTAATGATCACTTTTTTCACCTCTGCCTGGATTTGTAGGCGTGCTACTCTTCCAAGAATAGAATAGGTATATTATATCATTGCTCCCTCCGGAAAACGACAATATCTGATGATTATCGTGAATTATACGTTGTCATTAAGATAGACGAAAAAACGTGAAGCCCGTTCCTCAGGCTTCACGCATCCCAAACAATTATTCAGCCGGCTCAAGATCCTCGATGGAATTGGTATCTTCCATATACGTCGGAACCGCGAGACCGATTTTCGCCCCATCGATCGCTTCGTTCACTTTGACGAGGCTATCTTTATGCTCTTCATAGAAGCTTCCGTGTGTTTTCGGCAACCAGGCAGCAAGGGTCGCATCAGCATCGCCTTCTGCCACTGCTTCGAACATGATGGCAGGATCGACCTGAGTCAAGCTGACGTCATACCCTTTCTGTTCAAGAGCCAGTTTTGCCATATTACCAGTGAGTCGTTCCGAATCCCAAGGAGTCATAGCAAGTTCAACAGAGGAACCGTCACCTTCCGGTGCATCCGCGATCCATTCGTCTACTTTGTCCTGATTCTCATCAATCCACGTCTGTGCTACTTCTTCAATAGAAGCATCCTGTGCCTGAAGCATCAGTTCTTCCAGTGTCGAAATATCCCAGCCGATATTTTCAAGGATCTGATAAGCTCCCGGGTTCTCTTCTTTGAAACCTTTATGAGCGAGGGTCGTAATCTGTTCCGCTCCCCCGTAAGCCCCTTTCGGATCTTCGAGATACTTCAGGTCCCATTTGGCGAACTTGTAGTGGGGAGACCAGCCGACGACGATGATCGGTTCTTCCGCTTCATAAGCATCTCCTAAGGACGTAAGCATAGCAGCTGTCGAAGATGTTTCATGTTCCCAACCTTCCAAAGAATCGTAGGCTTCGAGAGCATCATCCGTAGCAGCTGTAGCTCCGGCACCAGGTTCGATTCCGACAATCTTATGTTCCACTTCTTCGCTTACACTTGTTTCTCCATCAGATGAAGATTCACTATCACTACCGCAACCGGCAGCAATGAGAGAGAAGGATAATGCTGCAGCGATTCCCACTTTCTTTTTCCAAGACTTAAGCATGTTATTCACTCCTTCTATGATTTAGAAAGGGTAAGGTTATGTACCCACTTTCTTTTGAATTTTTTCGTTCAACCGCCAAAAATGAACGGACATGTTCCAAGATACTTTTTTATAGGAAGTTTTTCAAACAGTAAAATCAGCTGATTCAATGCATACAGAACGTACATTTTTTTCTTAATGGAATGAATCGATGAATTTTGTTATTTTTCGCCAGATTCCTTCAAATTTTGCAAAAACAAAACGCCTCAGGTATCACCTACCCAGGGCGTTCGATGCATCACTGCATCATTCCTTATCTCCAAAAGGACGTGTAGTTCTTCTTCTCTTCGATGTTGAACGTTATCATACGTCTCAACAATTGGTAATCTACCGGTTTGCTCCACGGAATGCGCACGAGCATCTTTGTATGCTCGAATCCTGACTCCTTGATTGCTTCTGAAAAATGAAGGATGCCTTCCCTCTCCGGAGCGACAGCCATGTGCTTTTTCGCGACACTGAAACCGATGATATAGGTTCCATGATCAGTGAACATCGGCTGATTCCAGGCGATTCTTTCGTCCAGATGAGGAAATTCTTCCTTCACCCATTCAAGCACCTCTTCTACACGTTCCCTCTGGTCAGGTTCTTTAAGGGTAGCGAGATATTCTGCAAAAGTTTCCATGAAAGTCCTCCTCTAGTTCCGGTTCAGTTTAACGGCCGAAAGATCCGCCACCGTCTCTTCCGTCTGCCATGTCTCATCAGAAGCGGCCATTCCGAGACGGAGCGCTTCCCCATAAGATTCTTCGTGAGAAATTCCGAACAGCATACCGCTGATGAAGGCTTCTTTCACCCCGGTCCCATCTTTCCATTCCTGGACGGAGGGGACAAGGTGCTCTTCTGCCCCCCCTCTCCTTTTCACATAAACCCCTTCGTGGTCGAGATGGATGATGATATCGGAAACTCCTCTCTGAATCAGCACGTCAGCCGCTTCTCTATATCCTTCAAGTGAACCGACTTCCCGACCCGTAAATCCCGCGGCTTCTTCCCGGTTAATGAAAAGAACCTCCACACCCGAGAGGTCCTCTGGCAACCGCTTCGTCTTTGGAGCTGATACGGTATGGACCCAAAGAGGTCGCTCTTCTTTTTTTGCCCGCTCTATCAAATAATGTAGAGTATCCTCGGGCAGATTCGTATCAGCAAAAATAATTTCAGAAGAAGCCAGATGGGACCAGCGCGATTCTAATATATCAGCATGAAAGTGCTCATAAACACTCATATCAGCGACCGCCAGCACAAGTTCCCCATAATCATCGAGGATAGATGTGTACGTACCGGTCTTCTCCCCATGAATCATTACAGATTGAGCTACATCGACCCCTCGCTGTTTGGTCTCCTGCATGAGCCATCTACCGTCCTGGTCCTCTCCGGTGAGCGCTATCAAAGACACGTCACACGATAACCTACCCAGATTCTCTGCCACATTCCTTGCAACACCGCCAGATGCTTGCCTTGAAGAAGCAGGGTTCGATGTCCCGTACTCGACAGGACCGAGCGTACGTGTTTTCCGGTCGATATTCGCCCCACCGATACAGGTGATCTTTGCATCCTCCTTCAGCACGTAGGCTCTTCCTACGATTTCTCCCCGTTTTGTCAAAGCGGAGATGTATCCCGCCACAGCGGAACGGGATAGTCCCAGTTTCTCTGAAAGTTCCTGTTGGGAGATGAAAGGATTCTCTCTGATTAGTTCTAAAATACGCTGATCTTTCACAACAAACGCCCTTTCTATTTACGTAACTTCTTTACTTACATCTTATCATAGGAAAAAGAAGAATCATCGATGCCTCTACCCAGTAAATACGTCTTCACCTGGGTATCTCACGACATCTTTCGCCGGCTTACTGAAAGCAAAAGCAAAAGTGAGTGGACCCAGTTTCCCAACGAGCATCGTAACGATTATGATCCATTTTCCTGCTACAGAAAGTTCGGGGGTCAACCCCATGGAAAGTCCGACAGTTCCAAATGCTGAGACACTTTCAAACAAAATATCAAGAAACGGGGCCCGTTCTGTAAGGTTCAGTAAGAAAACCGTGATGATGACTACCATGATGCTAAGGAGAGCCAGAGATAACGCCCTCATCACAAGATGCATCCGTATATTCCGTTCAAACGCAACGACATATTCCCTTTCTTTCAAAAAAGATACGGTAGCCAGGATGATAATGAGTGCTGTCGTCAACTTGATGCCACCTGCTGTGGATGCACTTCCCCCTCCAATGAACATCAAAGTAATAAGGTAAAACAGGGTGGAATGCTCCAACTCAGAGATGCTCAGCGTGTTGAATCCAGCGGTACGCGGAGTCACTGCCTGAAAATAAGACGCCTGCCATTTTCCGAAATCAGACAACTGTCCCAGTGTCGAAGGATTATTCATTTCCAAGATGAAGATAATGAAGACACTTACTATATTCAAAACAAGAGTCCCTACGAGCATAATTTTCGTGTGAAGACTCAAGTGGTGGAACTCTTTCGTTTTCCAACTATCGAATACCACCGTGAACCCTAATCCGCCAATAATGAACAAAAAGCTGATGACTACGGTAATCACCGGGTGTTGTACATAAGCGGACAAACTGTCTCCCCATATGGAAAAACCCGCATTGTTAAAAGCGGAAATAGAGTGGAAGATACTTGCATAGATACCTTGTCCCCATCCCATTTCCGGTCCCCAGGTAAGCGAAAGCAATATGACAGCAATCATCTCTACCGTTATGGAAAAGAAAAACAGCCGCTTCACCAGAAGCACTATACCCCCGAGAGCATTTTGGTTCAAAGCCTGTTTAACAAGCAGGCGTTCTTTCAGACCGATTTTTTTACCGAGAAGCAGAAAGATGAGTACAGCGAAAGTCATAATACCAAGACCACCAAGCTGAATGAGGAACAGAATAACGATTTCTCCGAATAAAGTAAACACACTTCCCGTGTCCACTACGATCAGTCCGGTAACGGTCATAGCTGAGGCAGAAGTGAAGAGTGCATCCAACCAGGAAATCGGCTCTGTTGTAGCAAAGTCGAGTTTCAGCAATCCCGTACCGATCAGGATGGCTATTATAAATAAAGAGACCAGCCACTGAGGAGGAGTCAAACGTCTCAAACTTCCTCTCATTTTCCTGTCTCCTTTCCAAATATAAGGTGATGACTAATGATACCACCACTCCTGATGCTTAGCAATTTTCACCTAAAACGACGGTATACAGCATGTCACAATTTTTTCAAAAATAATCCAAATACTGTTCTGTTCACCTTTGAAGCTTGCAGGACCACATATCTCTGTTTAAAGCGAACCACTCAGGGTATGAAACCTGTGGAAACCGTTTCAATAAGACGGAATATCAAACCAGGAGGGATTCACGTATGGAAGAGAATACTCACACTGAACAGGAACAACGCTATGGTCTACCACGTATCGGGGAGAAAGCTCCCGATTTCACAGCGCAGACGACACATGGAGAACTGTCGCTGGATGATTACAAAGGTAAATGGTTTGTCCTATTTTCCCATCCGGCAGACTTCACTCCGGTCTGCACGACAGAATTCGTGGCGTTCCAGGGGATTTATGATCATTTACGCGGAATGAATACAGAGTTGCTCGGACTGAGTGTCGACAGTGTCACTTCCCACATCGCTTGGATCCGTAACATCGAAGAGAATTTTGACACGAAAATCGAGTTCCCGGTCATTGCCGACCTGGACAAACAGGTCGCTACGAAATTCGGTATGATCACGCCGGAAAGCAATGGTACGGAAACGTCCCGGGCCGTATTCGTCATTGATGATAAAGGCACTATACGTTCCGTAATCTATTACCCACTTACGACAGGACGGAACATGGATGAAATCGTACGTCTCGTCGAAGCGTTGAGAACGACAGACAAGCATGGTGTTTCGACTCCTGCCGACTGGAGAAAAGGAGACAAAGTAGTCGCCTCTCCTCCGAAAACGGTCGAAGATGCGAGAGCTCGTGAAAAAGACGATTCGTATGAATGCGTCGACTGGTACTTCTGTAAACAAAACCTGGATTAATGAAGCAGAAAGCCGGAGCCCCTAAAGGTTCCGGCTTCGTTCATTCTATACATTCATTCGAGCTTTCTTTTCCCGCTCCCTTTTCCTATCAGCAGCTGTCCGATAGAGTTCCTTCTCCTCTTCCGTTTCCGGAATCACTTCCGGCACAGACACCGGTTTCCCGTCTTCACCGACGGCTACCATCGTCAGAAAAGATTCCGTCGTCACTTTCTGCTCCCCCTGAAGCAGATCATCCGCATAGACTTTCACGTACACTTCCATCGAGCTCCGGCCTGTTTTCGTCACACAAGCTTCGAGTGTCAGTGCTTCCCCAACCTTCGCAGAAGATAAGAAATTCACTGAATCGATGGAAGCTGTCACGACGACAGCATTCGAATGTTTCATTGCAGTCAGTGCAGCGATTTCATCGATATAAGCAAGTACTTTTCCACCGAAAATCGTCCCCATATGGTTCGTATCAGGCGGAAAGACGAGCCTTGTCTGAGTCATTTTCGAAAAACGTACAGGTATGGCATCCATGGCGATCCTTCCTTCCGGTATTTATTTCATCATAAAAAATCCCTTTTTCTCTTTAAGGGACAAAAGGGTACGGAATCATCGATTTGCCAGGACCATCCCTGATCATTCGAGTTATGTTCATCACGTAACATCCTCCTATTCTCCCGTAGGAATTCATGTTCTTTCCGGTGGCAGGTCTCCTGGCTCAGGTTCAGCGCTATCGTACCCCTTCCCGTCTGACAGACAGTGGATCGGCACATAGCTCCCCTTCACAGTGGCGGGACCGCGCCGGATTTACACCGGACTTCCCTATTCACGCATTTTTTGCGACCACCGGACGTATTCGATTGGCATGGGAAACTTATTCCCATGATTTCACTATCCTTCACTTTTCTTACTATGTCAATTAGCTGAGTACTCATCAACACTAAAACACCCTTCTCCTCTAAAAGGAAAAGGGTACCCTGCACTCATCTGAATTTCTTATGAACGAACGGACATTTCCCTTCAATAGGCTTGATATCATCACCTATGAATGACTGCTTCCACTCATTGTGGTCCGGGTCGCCGAAATGGCTGATATCCGGATGTTTCGGCAATTGATCCCATTTTTCCACTCGCGCCCTGACTTTCTCCCGTGACATGATTCCACCTTTCTCCGTACCTTCGAGACCCTGGAATATTCTTCTTGGCTGGAAGCCTAGAATGAGACTGTTGCCGAGGTTCCGGGTTTTTCGTTGTTTGTAAGCAGGAGCATTGCCGAATGCGAAAATCGGTTCCCCGGCAAAATGGAAATCCCATAAATAATGGTCTGGATCCCTCGGAGCAGAGGACGGCCAGAGAACCTGATCCATCTCGTGCAGGTACTGTAAAATATCCCAAAATCGCGCCCGGTAGAATTCGAGACTTTTTTCTTTTTCCTCAGGTTTTACGAAGATGAACAATCCATGACGCGGAGCATCAGGCTTCTTGAAGAGGTTCAGGAAATCTTCTACGGTATCAGGAAAGTGATTCCACTCTCCTTTTTCGAGATATGTATAGCGCAATTCCCCCTTCTGTTGGGCACGCATTCCGAAAAAGCACGGAAACGTCGGGTTCGTAACAATAGTGGTGAACGTTTCGTATTCTTCCAGAAACCAATCAGGCAATCTCTGTCTATTTCTGGGATCTTCCACGTACTTCTTTGTCAATAAACGAGTATCTGCGTTCCTCTCCATTACTTATCACTTCCCCCGAGCGAAAATCTTTCATGCATCCCTTCTTTCTAAATGTATTCAAATGTACAATCTGTGTATGAATGCAAAAATCACTTATCCATAGTTGCGTAAAATCGATTGAATGAATGACGCCTTTTCTCTCGTATACTTGAATTTGTCAGATGCATAAGCTTCTGCCAATTTGATCTTAAGGAGTTCGTACTCTTTTCTCACCTTTTCATTATTCCTCAGACAATTGCGGAACTTGAGCTGCTCCATCAAGTAAGAGTTGCCGCGCTCGAACATATGTATCTGATGGGTGCGCGGAGATCCTTTGCTCAAGTAATGCCTATCTGGCAATATCTCTGTTCCCTTATAATCGTATCCCAACTGTTCCAATAAAGAAGAAACGTAGACCCCGTCCTTGAATTCAGCAAGCTCCACAGCGATATCAAGAACCGGTTTCGCTCTCAGATACTTCACGGATGTGCTGCCTATATGATGAACTTCTGCAATGTAAGGTCTACCAACCTCCTCAATTTTTTCTTTTTCCTGCAAAAATCCCTCGTGCCATTGTTCACTCCAAGGAGCCAGAATAACTCGCCCATTCGGCAATCCCAACATTCGCTTTTCCTCCTATTCATTACCGAAGTAAGTCTTTCTTTTTTTAAAGAATACAAGCCACCACACCAACAAAAATAAGTGCCCTGCGAGAGCAAACATAGTCCACCATGCGCCCTGTTGCAATTCCATGATGAAAAATTCAAACTCATTCGCCCCCCTCGGCCTTCCGATACTATTAACAACCGTAACTAATGGTATAGTGAGTATGAATATAATGGCTATAAAGGAAAAACGAATCAACTTCTTACGTGTAATACTCCATATCGCCATATAGAATGTTAAAAATAATAGAGAGTAATAAATGACCCAGAACCATCCGGGAAGCGTCTCCCAGTTCACTGAATTTCCCCCTTTGACTCTTAGACTACTCCGAGATCCCTTTTCGATATTTAACTACTAACGCAGTATTTAGAATTATAGTAATTACACTCAGCACAGAAGCCGCGTAGATCACTGCGAGAATCGTATCCATCAGAGCCGACCAATCCTCGATCCTGACCAAATAATAGTTATAACAAAGCTGAAAACAGAGAGCAATCACACATGCACTGAAACTTACGACAATCACCGCCACCCGACGCTTTCCCGAAATTTTCTCCCTCATCAGTTCAAAACCAGGCAAACCCCAGGAAAAAAGCCCAAAAAGAAGGCTCCCAATGTTCAGCCATCCTGCATCCATTCCACATCCACCTCCCTGAGTACAACCTATCCTTTCCTAGAACAAAATTCAACAAAGACTTTCACATATAATATATTCCCCTTTGCATACACATAGGAGAAGAAAATGGAAAAGGAGCGAGCACATGATCTATACAAGTTTGTTGCTTATCCATATCATTGCAGCAATCGTCGGCCTCGGTCCTTCGTTCGCTATGGGAGCCATGCTCAAAGCATCCAAAACGAAACATAAGATCCTCTGGACGATGGAATTATTCAAGAAAATCGAAAAGTTTTCAAAAATAGGAAACATTACGCTATTGCTTACGGGCATCGCGATGGCGCTTGTGAATTCTTCCCTGTGGAAAGAAGGATGGTTCATCACGTCTATCCTGATTTATGTAGCTGTCCAATTCATCACAATCGGAAAAATTCCGAAATCCCATCAAGAGCAGGAGCGTATGCTGAGAGAAACGCAAGATGAAGAACTCCCACCCCCGTATATCGCATCCGTCCAAAACCTCAAGCCTTATAACGCTATTGTCCACAGCGCAGCAATCGTATTGATAGTTCTGATGGTGCTCAAACCGTTTTGATTTCACGTATTAAAAAAGAGGGAAAGCTCCGCATAGGAGTTCCCTCAATTTTTCTAATTAATCATGACTATGATCATGCTCCTGATGCTCTTCTTCTCCGTGAGATCCTTCTTCAGCAGGAGAAGCATTGGATAAAGCTTCTTTCAACCGCTCCAAATTCCTGTTCATTAGTGTAAAGTAGGTTTCCTCATTAGTTATATCCTCTTCAGTCAAAACGGATAAATTGTGGATACGCAATGGTTCTGCACTTATTTCTTTCCTCACTGTTTCCGCAACTTTCGGTGTCACGTTCTGTTCGAAAAATACATGATTCAGCCCGTGTTGTTCGGCTGTCTCGATGATACTCTGCAACTCTTTCTGAGAAGGTTCGTTGATGGGACTCAATCCTGAAATCGCAATCTGTTCAATACCATAGGCCTGTTCCCAATAGCCGTATGCTGCATGAGATACGATGATTTCATTTCCGGGGAGCTGCTCCAATTCGTTGTGGAATTTCCCATCCAGCTTCTTCAATTCTGTTTCCAATTCCTCGAAGTTTTTCTGGAAAATTTCTTCCTGGCCAGGCTTTAGTTCAACCAACATATTTTTGATATTCTCAGCTACGGTAATCGACTTCAACGGATCCAGCCAGATATGTGGATCCTGATCGCCATGATTATGACCTTCATGTGATTCCTCTTCCGCATGCTCTGTATGTTCATGATCGCTTTCATCCGAGCTATGGTCATGTTCATGATTTTGCTCTTCTTCCTCATCTTTATGGACATGCTCTTTCACCTCGACACCTTCAGATGCTTCTAAAATTCTTACGCCTTCCGGTTGGACCGTGTCAGAAATTTGTTCTGCGTACGATTCCAAGCCGGCACCATTGTAGATGAAAGCATCCCCTTCTGCGATTTCGACCATTTCCTTCGAAGTCGGCTCATATGTATGAGAGTCTGCTCCCGGTGGCAAAATCGACTCAACCATCGCCTTATCCCCTGCAATCCGGTCCGCAAAATATTGCAGCGGATACACAGTGGTGAATATTTTCAATTCATCCTCGGCCCTCTCCCCTTCCTCCGATTGTTGACTTTCATTCGAACTTTCATTTCCGCATGCCACCAATACAAGCATGAGTGACAGTAAACTGATCACACCCAAAACCTTTTTCATTTTTCCTATTCCTCCTTTATTTATGTAGAATTCAATCGTAATGACCACTTTTAAAATAGTAATCATTACGATTTAGGTTTTTAGCAAAAACCGGTTCCTTCAGACCGGCTTCCATCTTCGTGCATGAAACTTTCTTATCGCCTTACCAGCTGGCTTTCTTTACACCAGGGATCTGGCCTTTGTGGGCGTAATCCCTGAAAGCGATCCGGGACATTCCGAACTTCCTCATATAGCCGCGAGGTCTTCCTGTCACTTCACATCTGCCTGTCAGACGCGTCGGGGAAGAATCGCGGGGAAGCTTGCGAAGTGCTTCATAGTCGCCTTTTTCTTTCAGTTCTTTACGCAGTTCCGCGTATTTGGCGACCATTTCCTGACGCTTTTTCTCTTTGGCGACCTTGGATTTTTTAGCCATGTGTGCTCCATCCTCCTTCTTTTTATGGTTCAGACATATATTTTGAGCTAATCAATGACTTGTTTGGATTTCAACCAGTCAAATCGTAATCATTACGATTTAAACTGTAATGATTACTATATCATCATTTCTTTAGATGTGCAACTTTCTCCCATAAAGACAAGGAACGCTTTTGTTAAAAGCGTTCCTCAGCGTCAAATATATAATCATTCCTTTTACAGAGGCTGGAACAACCGTTTCAGAAAGCCTTTCACTCCTTTTTCCTTCTCTTCCTGCACGGAAGGCTTTGTTTCCGTCTCCACCTCGATCGTTTCCTTTTCGATGGCATAATCGACAACCAGCAATACACCTACGTCCGTTTCCTTCTCCTGGTCCAGCACAGACGTGACATGTATCTGGTGCCGATCCGCCAATCGGGAATAGGCTTTCCGGAATTTGTACCCGACCTTCCCATTCATCAACAGTTTCGCATCTTTATGTTCCTTCATCTGCTCCGCTAATTCATCCATCCCTTTCTGCTGCATCACCTGCCCTTTCGTGAGCATGAGCACAATCCGCTCCCGCAAGGTACCGAGATATCTCCTCCGCTCCCCGGGCTTCGTTTCTTTCGCTCCGTATATGCCTTCCTGCAGATAATCTTCTACATCTGTTCTGTTCATGTCATCCCCCTCCTTCACCGCTTCCATTCTAACTGTATTGTAGCTCATCTCATTGCTCATCTCATCTCTGAATATTTCCGGATGTGGTTTTCCGCCTTTTCACATTATGCTCGGTCTGCATATGTATAGATTGTATACCCTTATGAGGAGGTGAACGTTATGAGTGGAAGCTATGGCTCTCAATTCACGCTGATCGTAGTGCTGTTCATCCTTCTTATCATCGTCGGTGCTACCTACGCCTATGGTTGGTAATTGCTAATCGGTACTACAACTCACCCATTCTATGCCTGCCTACAGAAAACCAGAGCGGATTACCGCTCTGGTTATTTTGCATCCGGCAAAGCCCCTCACCGGCTCGTCATTTATTTATTTTCAGTTTCCCGGAAGAAACGATACTTACCTGCACATTCAGATTTTCAAACGTCTCTGGCTTAAGCCAATCTTTATCTTCGATTCCTAATTCCTTGAACTTCTCAGGGTGTTTCTTGTACACGTGGTAGGCGAATTGATAAACATCTATATTCTTTTCCAGAGCGTACTTATAAGTGTCTTTGATCTGTTTTTTAATTTCTTCTTCCGCATCTTTCTCCAACGTTTTCTCGTCTTGGTAAAAAGGATTCTCGATGATACTACCTTTCACTTTGACATCGACCGAAACCGTCACTTCCTCTCCTTTGATTTCAGGTGTGATATCGACACTCGGACTAGTAAAGACGATGGAGGCGTAATCTTTCTTACTGTTGAATAAATAAAGAGGAACTCTTTGAGATTCTTCCTGCATCCAGCGGATCCCCCGTTCTTCTTCAACAGGAAGACTACCTTTAAATTTTCCTTTATACACAAAAGCACTTCCACCGAATTCGACGGTAGGATGAGGTTCTTCCCCTCTTTGCCATTTACTTTTATCCAGACTGAGCATCGGAATATCCAACACCTTCCCCGGCTCCTCCTGATCAATCAGATATTGGCGGGAGGTAATCGGTCTTACGAGAGAAAACTGTCTGAATACCGGATAAGGATTGTTGACTTTGGAATACCAGGTTGATGTTCCTAAAATGGGCCTTCCCTGCGCTACTAAAGGAAGCTCCTCTTTCGTCGCATGAAGTATCACTTCACTCCTCGTTTCCGAATAACGGTTCAGCACGTCCATCACTTCGTTGATGATACCATCCTGTTTCAACGCCTCGGTCGTTATCACGATCTCTCCCAGGTGAGCCCAGGAAATGGGAAGCTGGGATGTATAATAGAGATCATCCGTGGCGATATCGAAAGTTTTGCCGGTTCCCTTGGCGATCCATATAGGTTTATCCTCCGAAGGCCCCCCACCACCTTCCTGTTTCCCTACGTTTTCCAATTCGATGAACCTGGCATAGACGACCAATTCCTCATTTTCATAACCTATTCCCAACCCCGATACGTATAACATATGTTCAATCGTCTTCCCGTCCCAACAACCTGTCAATAAACCCAACGAAAGAAGCACCAGTATCACTTTTCTATACAATTTAGTCACTGCTCTCTTCTTGTAGTATCAATAGGATCCAGCATTTCCGGTCTCTGGTATTTATCATCAGCGGAATTCCACATAGCATCCTGCAAGTCTTTCGGCTTGAACGGTGCGAACGGTGTAAGATATGGCACCCCGAAGGACCGCAGACTAGCTAAATAACCCGTCACCGCAAATAGAGAGATGAAGAAACCGAACATCCCGAAAAAAGATGTAATCAATAGAATTACCAGTCGTAAAATAGCCACGAGCCCCGTCAACGATTGATTGACCAGGGTGAACGTCGCTACCAGAGCAACGGCGTTGACTACAAGAATCCCAGGAGCCGTCAGTCCGGCAGCGATAGCAGCCTGGCCAATGATCAAACCGCCTACCACTGATAGGATCTGACCGACGACCATGGGTAATCGTACCCCGGCTTCCCGGAAGAGCTCGAACAAGAATAACATGAGGAAACATTCGACAGGAGCCGGAAATGGAACCCCATCTCTCGAGAGTGTCACGGTCGCTAGCAGGGTGAACGGAAGCTGATCCGGGTGAAACGTGATCAGAGCAATCCAGAAGGCGGGAACGAATAGAGCGATGAACAACCCGATGACACGAAGAATCCGTTCAAACAGGACAAAATTACTCGAAACATTACTGTCCTCCGCTGTTTTCAATATGAAGAACAGATTGACGGGAGCAATCAAAGCGGTCGGGGTCCCATCGACCAGTATGGCGAAACGCCCATGCATCAGACTTTCGACCACATAGTCCGGTCTTCCTGTGTATACAAACAGCGGGAAGAACGAATGCTTTCGATCCGAAAGAAGTTCCTCGATTTGAAGACTGCTTTCCACCCCGTCAATATCGATATTCCCGAGCCTCTTTTTCGCCTCCTCGACTATTTTAGTGTTGGTGACATCTTCAAGATACATCAACTGTACGTTCGTCTTGGTCCGTGTCCCTATTACAAAATTGACGACCTTCAGACTTGAAGTCCTGAGCCGTTTACGGACAAGGGCGGTATTCATGATAAGTTCTTCGACGAACCCTTCCTTCGACCCCCGGATCGATACTTCTGTGCTCGGCTCTTCCACATTTCTCATGGGATGGCCGATGGCATTCACCCTGAATAATCGGGAATCCTCTTCCTGAAGAATGATTACTTCGCCTCTGAAAACGATATCAACCATCTTTTCTTTCGTAATCGAATTCCCGAGCTCTTTCACATTCGCCGGAAGAACATTCTTCAAATCCGCTCTCCGTCTTTTATTTTGAAGAATAGGCCTCAATGCATAGTCGAACAATGCACTCTGATCGAATAATCCCTGACAATAGACGACGAGGATCGGTCCTACTGAAGTCGTCGCCTTATAAAACTCTACATCGGCACAGCCGTCGAACAACTCTCTCAAGGATTCTTCCGTAAACGTCACCTCTTGATCCTGGCTTTTCTGCTTATCTTCTTTTCTGTTCAAGATGTCCGCCTCCTATGAATCCATACTACAGCTCCAAGCAACAGAAACAGGTATAGTCCCATCCCATAGGTGAAACCGGGCAATACGTACTTTTTCAACCACTCATAAAACTGCATATCAGATAACGGTACATATAAACTGGAGACCAGGAGGACGACGTATCCCAAATGAAGCTTTCTTTTCACTTTCACTTGTTTGATTGTAAAGATGAGAGGTATCAAATATAGAATCAGAGCTATCCGGATTACTGCCCCGGAGAGCCATTGATAAATCGTCAAGTAGTCGACATGCTTGATATAAGAACCGATGGATACCATCCTCCACTGTTCATAGGCCGGATACCGGAGTTCAGCACCGTGCTCAGGACCAAACAGAGCGATAGTACCGGTAAGCGGGGCCAGGAACAGGTTCAAAAGCATGGCACCGATCACTACATACTTCCACAGCGCCATTTTCTTTTTGACTTGATGTTGTATACACAAAAGGAGAACCAGATCCATAGCGCCACTGCTTCCTACAAGGAACCCTCCCCACACCGGGTCCCACCCTTCGGTCAAAATCGGGAACAAAAGAGAATAGTTCTTATTCTGTACATTGGCGATTGTCACAAAAATACCCAAAATCACGACCATCGGGAGCAGTACCCCTGCCGCAATCGCTAACGTCTCCATGCCTTCTTTCAACATCAGAACGATGACCGCCAAAATCATCAATGCTAAAAAGATTTGAGGCGTTTTCTGTAAATAAGATACTTTCGTCCACGAGATCGTATCGAAAAACGTAATATAGCCGCTGATCATCAGATAGATAAGCAGAGGAATGGCGAAGACCCATTTCCCGACTTTCCCGAATCCCTCCTGGAGATATTCGAAGACGGATTGGTCCCCTGTCAGCTTGTGAATAACGTAAATGATCAACAGAACAACCGAAAAGGACACTCCCGTCAATGAGGCAGAGATCCATGCATCCCGTCGTGCCACGTTAAGAACAGGCGGTGTCAAAATGACATGATTGTAAAACCCTGAAGACATCATGATCAAAAAGAACAATTGTACGAAACTGATTTTTCCATCTCTCATCATAGGTAAGAATCCTTCACTTTTTTACTAGCGTGGGTAAATGAAGAGAAAGTATACGTAATGAAGTGAAAAAATGGCATAAAAAAACAAGCACTCTTTCTGAAGAGAACTTGGAGTAATGATATCAGGCCGGCACAAATATTCTGCAGTAGCATTACTTAATGTATAAGAAACTTTTTAAGCCAGGAGGGAGAGCATTGAATTCTGAAGGAAACGATTTATCCTCTACGCAGGTTGCAGCTATCGGCTCTTTCATCACGGTTTTAGGAGATGCGATTTCTTTACTTGCAGCTTTGATCGCGTTAGAAGAAGAGAATACTGCGGATTCAGCGCAGTCGACGCAACTCGAATCTCTTCAACACCAGATTGATGAACTAAAGAAAGCACTGGATCATAAGGAATGATTTATAAGCCATCAGATAGGGGTATAAGACTGAACCAAACAGTTCAGCCTAATCGAAAAAGGATGATTCATCATGGATTTTCCCACGATTCAGACCAACTTTTGGGATGCGGTCATAGCTATACCGGCGATTATGGGAGTTACCCAAAGCGTCAAAGTCGTCTTCAAGATACCAAAAATTATAGTCCCGACGGTCGCATTGATAATCGGCTTGCTGCTCTCTATCTTCATCAGTCATCGGGGGGATTTGCTCGCCGGGGTATTTATGGGATGGTTCTACGGATATGCTACCGTCGGGTCTTACGCTTCTCTAAAGACTTCCATCATTTCTTTTCGACAAAAACAGGACAAAGCGTGACGTTCATTTAGTGAATCCTAGATCTTCTTTCTGTCCTCTGATGTTCAAGTGAGGAATATGTTCTTCTACGAGTTCCATCACCTCGCCGACCAACGCTTCTAATTCTTTCACACTGTTCTCCGGGTTTTCTGTGAGCACTCCCGCCATCCGCTCATGGAGTTTATCAGGCTTGATCGTCATCTGACTGATAGAATGGGCCATCCATTTGAACAGCGGATGATGGACATACATATGATTCAGTCCGAACAGCACACCGAATAGTTTGTTTTCCACATCACATAGAACTGTGTAATACATCAGCCAGTCTTCCCGTTTCAAAAGGGCGTTCCGGTTCTTCCATCGGTTACCGAGCCATAGATTTTTAGTAATCATGCGCTCTGCAAGTTCTGATGGGTACACCGCAATTTTTTCCTTCCATTCACCTACCTTCGCTTCTCCATATAGTCCCACTCCCCCATAGAGAGATGCCACAATACATTGCTTGTCGTAATCCGTTTCATATCGATTTACTACATCTGAGGTGAAGCGCTCTACGGTCTCCGAAAGAAAATTACTTATTTCCAATTTGATTCCTTCTTGAGTCAAAAACGATTCCGACCACTCTTCATCTTCGTAAGGATGATACTCCAAAATCCTTCCACTCACCTCACGGATGGGACTCATGCGATCTTCATCCCTCGGCGGGAACGACCAAAATATATGTAATTCAATATCCGAATGTTCATCTTGCATATGTTTCGCCACAGAGCCCGCCAGCAGAATCGCCTCTATATTCGGGTTCCGTCTATAAACCTCTGCCAGCTCTTTCGCTTTTTGCATTAAATTCATGTTCCACTTCCTATCCTTATTCAAATAGTATACACTCCGACGAACAACGTGAATCCACCCGCTACAAACAACGTAAATGCCACAGGATTGCGTCTTCTGAATTCCATCACTCCCATCATGAAAACCAGTACTGTCACGACGATCATTGCATAGGGCATGATGGCTCTTGAAATGTCACTCATCATAGTTAACCCAGCTAAAACAATGACCACACCCGCCAATATCACTCTTAATTTCTTCACAATCATCCCTCCCTAGACGTTGAATTTCTCTTCTCGTTCAGTATCCTCTCTAAACAGGTGTGCTTTGTTCGATTTCATTACTGAAAAAGAAAAAACGATAGACGAAATTAGCATTACAAGCGCTAATGCAATGATTGTCAGACGTAAGGACACGACGTCTGCTGCGAGTCCAATTATAAGAACGAAAACGACTTGAGCAGCACTTTGGATTAATTGAAAGACACTCGTCACTCTGCCCATGACATCTACAGGCACATTGTTTTGGTAGAAAGTCGCTATGCCAGCACTCAGGAACACCTGAAAGAAACCTAATATGACAAAACCGACTACTATGGAGAGAAAGGACCAGGAGAAGGCGTAAATGATATAACCAACCGTCGTCATGACTAGACCGATCACAATCATGGACCTCAGGGACAAGGTATTCGTGAATATCGAAAGGAGGACTGCCCCCACCACTGACCCAATCCCGGTAATGCTGATCAGCAAACTGTATTCCATCTCCGAAAGCCCGATCACCTGTTGAGTGAACACGACTTCCTGGGTATCCATCGCGAAAGTGAAAATCATCACCAGAAGAAACCCGAGGTAGATGAAGGTCACGTAGTTATTCTGATTCATGAATTTCTGAACGACTGTAAAATCTTCGACCACCTGAGAGAAAGTCAGTCGTGGAATTGCATCTTTATCAATCGCTTCCTGTTTAGGAAGGAAAAATAACAACAAAGCAGAAAAAAGAAAGAACGATGCGTTCAGCCACAGCGTCATCTCCACAGAGCTTGCTAAAATGAGAGCTCCACCGATGGCTGGTCCGATAATGAACGCCCCCGACGTTGCGAAGGAGCGGATGGAGTTGAATCGCTTCCTTTTCTCCGTAGGAACCAGAATCGCGACGTAGGTCGTTGATGCCGGATGGAAAAATGCTTTCGCTATACTCAACAGAACCAGAATTCCGTAGATGACGATCATATTAGGAGCGAAGGGAATGAGACAGATGAAGGCCGCTCTGATCATGTAAGTGATGGTCATAACTTGTTTCTTACTGCGATACTCGATGAAACTTCCCGTCCAGAACTTCGTGATGATGTTCGTCAGTGGTCCCACCATCCAAAGTCCTGCGACAGCAGTGGCCGACCCTGTGATTTGATACACAATGATGTTGATGGCCACTAAGTAGATGAAATCTCCGATACTTGCTATCCCCATAGAGGTCAATAACAACGCAGGGGCTCTCCATTTCTTCAAATTTTCACTCATAAGAGTCTCCTTACCATGAGCAGTAGTAGCTAGTCCTTACTGAATCCGCTCACAAAAATTCAGAACTCAGTCCTACATAGATCAATACAGTAACGACCGCAAACCCTGAGAAGAATAACCCTTTTTGAAATCTCGTCCAATTCTTCATCCATCCCCAACGTTTCCGATCCACATCAAACCAAAAGAAATCGGCAATTACTGCTACTACCACAATCAAAAGAGCTGTAAATATTTCCACAGAACACCCCTCCTATAACTTCACGATTCAAGTGACTCACCTTCTCTATACGAACGGCGTTACTATTTGGTTTCAATTTCCAGTATTGGGCTTCACAAACTTTAAGCTAGTTTATGAAAAGAGAGGGATGGGAAAACATAGGTAGAATTTTGAAGAAAGGGAGCTATTTTCAATGTCTTCTACTCCTATGCATAAGCTCAACATATGGTCCGGCCTTCTCTTCGGTATCGGCCTTGCAGCATTTTTGGACGAAGTACTTTTTCACCAGTTGCTGAGATGGCATCACTTCTATGATCAATCGACTACGGATATCGGCCTGATCTCCGATGGATTGTTCCATGCTTTCAGCTGGTTCGCTACCATCGGGGGTTTGTTCCTTCTTGCTGACCTGAGACGAAGGTACAGCTTATCCTGGGGGCGCTGGTGGGGCAGTGTCCTGCTCGGAGCCGGAGCTTTCCAATTGTATGACGGAATCGTGCAGCACAAGCTGATGCAGCTGCACCAGATTCGCTACGTCGAAAATATTCTTCCGTACGATTTGGTGTGGAATATATCTGCGGTCTTCATGATTGCGGGAGGGTTGTTCCTGCTTAAGCGTGGAAAGGGAAACCAGGCCCATGGGTGAACAACAAGGAAATGGAGTCTTTCTTGATGCAATCCTAGCGCTCCCTTTTCTTCTCGCGATCATACTGTACATAGGAGCTGCCCTCTATTCTGATCGTTCCAGGCACCTCCAAAAGTGGCCTGCGCATCGTTATGTGCTCTTTATCCTTGGTGTGGTATGTGCAGGTATTTCTGTAATTGGACCTTTAGCCAATGAAGCACGTATCGATTTCCGCGCTCATATGGTGGGGCATCTACTTCTAGGCATGCTCGCTCCGCTTCTCCTCGTTCTCGCAAGACCCATGACACTTTTGTTACGGACGTTACCTGTAGCGGCTGCAAGGAAGCTTTCTTTTTTTCTCAGAAGTTCGTATGTACGAGTCATCAGTCACCCTATCACAGCATCTGTCCTCAACATAGGCGGGCTATGGGTGCTGTATACGACTGATTTGTACCACATGATGCACGAGCACCTTTGGATCCACGTTCTCGTACACCTGCATGTATTCCTAGCCGGCTATCTGTTCATGATGGCGATGATTTACGTAGAGCCTGTCGCTCATCGTTACAGCTATCTGTACCGGACGATTGTCTTCATATTCGCTCTTGCCGGTCACGGTATTCTGTCGAAGTATCTGTATGCCTCCCCACCTGCAGGCGTACCCCAGGCAGAAGCGGAGACGGGTTCGATGATTATGTATTACGGAGGCGATGTGATTGATGCCATCATTATTTTCCTCCTATGCTTTCATTGGTACAAAGCGACACAGCCAGGTAATAATACTCTTAGCCATGAACCTTCTTAAATGGCTACATGTCACACTCGGGATACTTTTAAGAGCAGAGCGCCTCTGTGGTCATGTAGCCAGATAAAAGCCTAGTCTTATCCCAGCAGGAATCGAAGCCCACGTTACAAGAACAGAAACGAAAAAATAAATGCCAGGTGACTTACTTCGATACACAAATAAGCCGATTAAGAATCCTAACCCCCATATGGGTAAGATCCACAAAAATTCAGGTGCTACCCACGTCTTATCCGTATAGTTCTCCGCAATCGTCCCCTGAGCAAAAAAAGTGGAAATAAGGAACGCCATGGTTCCACTTATAACTGTATTAATCAGGTAGCCCACTTTCATTTTGTTCATCTAATATCCCCCTTTTAATTACCTGGCACATGCATCAGTTCCTTGAGTTTCAAATTATGTAAAAAAAGAGAATCTATTTTACTAGATTCCCTTCGTTCAACTATTTAATCCTCATTCATCTAACATAGCTGACACTTCTTCAAATTCTCGTTGACTTTCCTGGACCTTCTTCTCTTTCGGAGGGAACGATTGATCGAATTCGTCCACTTCCTTATCGTCGGCCTCTAATACGTCGGAAAACACCACATACCCTGAAATGTCGTTCAACGCTCCTTCGTAGAGTGGAAGAGCCAATAGCCCTTTGTAGAACTTCCCATCAGGCATGGATATATCGTACTTCTTCCCTCCAAGAAACCCATACGGTTCATAGTGGTAGGGATACCCGAGAGTCAGGATAGCGCGATGCCCCTGGTCTTTGGCTGCCTGGATTGAATGGGTGATCAGCTTTCTCCCTAGCCCTTTCCCCTGAAAGTCAGGAGCTAAAAATACCGGACCGAAACTGACGGTTCTGTACTCTTCCCCGTCATCAGCGACTATTTTCGAATGGGTATAAAAGATGCCACCAACAATTTCTCCATCCACTTCGATGACAAAGGACAAATCTTTGTTGAAATCTTCGTGATCCCTCATCTTATGGATGACATAATGCTCATGGCATCCTGGAAAATACAGATTCCAGAATGCCTCTCTCGCAACGGTTTCGACTGCTTTATAGTCTTGTGGGTTTTCCTGTCTGATTTGAATCTTCATGAAAAATCTCCTTCCCAAGAAGCGGTCCTCACTTTTTCTTACGTTTTTCTTTCGCGATATTCCGTGCATTCTTCATCCCACCGACATCTTTGAACATCCGCTCCATCTTCTGGTGCTCGATCTGTTTGCTGCTCAGCCCTTCATAGGAAGCTTCGTTCTTCAGTTTGAAGTAGCTGTTCAGCCTTCTTTCTTCAATCAATCCTTCTGCAACGGCTTGTTGCACCGCACATCCAGGTTCATGCATATGGGTACAGTCGTTGAACTTGCAATGCTTCTCGTATTCTTCGATATCAGCAAAAGATTTGGACAGATCCGCGTTCTGAACACCGAGCTCCCTCATTCCGGGAGTGTCGATCAGGACTCCTCCGAGCGGACTCGGAAACATTTCCCGTCCCGTCGTAGCGTGTCTGCCTTTATCCCCTTTGCCGATTTCCTTCGTTTCAAGCATGCCGTCCCCCAGCAATTGATTGATCAGCGTCGATTTTCCTACCCCGGAAGAGCCGATGAAAGCAGCGGTGCTCCCCTCTTTGAGGTAGGGTTCAAATTTGTGTCTATTGTCTTCATAGACCGATGTGGTGAGTACGTCAGAAAAACTGGCGACCCGTTCTACTTCCGGAAGAATCCCATCCAGGTCTTCACTCAAATCCGCTTTCGTCAAAACGATGACAGGAATAGCGCCACTATCCCATGCGATGGAGAGATAACGCTCCAACCGGTTCAAGTTGAAATTCTGATTCAACGACATGCAGATGAAGACATAGTCGATATTAGCAGCAATCACCTGGGCCTGGTCACTGACTCCGACGGCCGTCCGCAAAAATACACTTCTCCGGCTCAAGATATGATGAATGATTGTAGTATCATTCCCGCTCTTCCCAGTGATCATGACATAATCCCCGACAGCCGGGAATTTCGCAAGCTCTTCCGTTTCATACCTGAGTTTCCCGGAAATTTCTGCTGTGTGTTCTCCGTCTTCTGTGACTACTTTATATAAACCCTTATATTGGGCGATGATCCGAGCCAACGCCATGTCTTCATACATAGTCGCTTCATTCATGAATCGTTCTGTAAGTCCGTACGCTTTTAAATTATTCAATGGTAGTACCTCCTAGAGTTTGTTCCGTCTCAGGAAGGAGGCTTTGATTGCTATTTTTTCAAAACCTCCTTCTCTCGAACATTCTCCAGCTTCACTTTATATGTCATCATAAAAACATTCCCCTTTCTCTTTATAATGGTTTAAATATACCAAGCAATGCCATGAGCGACAAGTAACACTGCTTCACTTTTCGTCCTCGATCCTTACATTACGTGTAGGCGTTTGACTATTGGCGTATACGATTTCTACTATCCATACATCGTCCGCTTCCTGAAACTCGGAAGACTTAACAACCGGCATACCGTTTTCGTTTTCCACTTCCGTCAGTGCCTTCTTGATCGCTTCCGCATCCGTCAGATCTGCCGCTTCAGGTTTATCAGCTGGTAAAACGTTGATCTTATTCGGATTTGCCTGGCCAGGATAGGATTCCGCCACAGTATCTGCCCAGACTTCTACCTTCTCCCCTATTTCAATATCTTTAGGCACACCTGAGGCCCAAAGCGCATCATAATGCTTCTGATCATCATTATTGTTCCAACCTTCTGCCTCAGAGGAAACAACAAGGATTCTCCCGTCTTCCTTATCTATCACATATCCTTCGTAATCAGGAAATGAACAACCTGAAAGTACAATCATCACGAAAAAGGTGATAAGTATCTTCTTCATAGGTCGCTCCTTTGTCTTAAATAGGTACACTTCTCCCTGAGACTGAACTATTATTATAGATAACTATATGCCCCTATATCATTTGCTTACAGAGATTTTCTTCAGGACAAACCATAGAAAAATGCCAGGTATCAAACTGATGATCGTTATCCCAGCAAAGAATATGTACAACCATTCATCTACACCCATCTTCAAAAATCCTTTCCGCATCAGCAGGCAGGGACTTCACTTGTTTCAAATAAGCGGTCATGTTCCGGTCCTCATGTTCCGGATAGCTATAAGAAAAGTGTGTAGCCACCTCTCTCGCCAACGTACGGAACAACTCCCCCATGACAAAAAGGAACTTCCACACATTGGCATGCTATCCGTCCGCATAAGTCGCTTTGTATAGCTTCCAATAAGACTCTGGCAACAGGTACTTAAAATAATTGCCTGTCTTCCCCGTCGACACACTGAAATCCGTCTCCACCCCAATCCACCATTCCGTCATCTTATCCAGCTGCGTCCGGATTACACACTCCATCATGAACTTGGCATGAGGAAGCTCGTCACGCCATAGTGCCTTAGCAACGTTCTGCTGACACCACCAGAACTCGTTGCAGGAGGCGAGGTATTCTTCTTCCGTGGGCTGTTTCACATGATAGTCTTCGTCGGTCGGAGGAGGGATGTCCGGGAGGCAGTTGTCTTTATCGAGGAGCGGTACTGTCAGCTTGTCGCTGAGGTAATTCTTTTTCATATACTCTTTCGTTTCGACGTGCAGATCGATTCGGTTGCCGTCTTTGAAAAGCATCAGGTAACCGTAAGAGGAGAGTGAGTCCACATCCTCAGGACCGTGGTCGTTCTTATCGGGTTCCTGATGAATGAGCAACTCTCCGAATCTTTGAATCCAGGTCTTGTCCTGGATGAAAGGTTTGGTGTCTCTCACCACATAAACAATGTCGTAGTCCTGGAAGATATCCGGCGTGATTGTGGAGTTTGTTCGGGATCCGTTCATATAGACGGCGCAGATTCTTTCGTCTTGTTTAGCGGTTTCTAATATGAGGTCCATCATTTCTTTTTCACCTCGCATCTAATCTCACCTCTTTGCTCTAAAAGGTATATAAAAGTGAATAACATTCTATTGATAGCTTTTAAAAACTTCTTTCACGTGCCACTCTGTAAATTCAGGACTAGGCAAATAAATAGTTGAGGCAGGCTTCATTATATCTTTTCCGTGAAAATCAGTAACCAGCGCCTTAAACGGCCCTCTTCCAGTTGCACGATCACTCACCACTATCTCATAGCCAGGAGTAACGGTGAAAATCCCTTTGTCAAAAAGCTTATGGTGAAGCGAGCAAAGAGCCATACCGTTTTCTTCTGTGTCAGGCCCGTGCGCTTCATGCCATTTAATATGAGCCGCTTCCACTGCAACAATCGCTTCGTTCATTTTCGCCTGAAACCCACATACAGCACACCTTTCATCATACGCCTCCATGATTTTTCTTCGAAAAGCAGGGTTTCGTTTCTTATATGTACGAACACCGATATCAAAACCCGTACGTTTCAAAATTTCATCATGCAGCGTTTCCGGGAAATGATTATTAAGAAGAATACTTGCCGCTTCAGATACAACGGATTTATCCATTTGAAAAAGTTGAATCACCTCATCTGTGAACCCACCTAAAATATTGGTGTTTACTAAGTCCCTTTTTCTAACTCGTGCGCCAGCCGTTTCAATATCCGGAGTTACGTACCAGATACCATCATTCTTCAATCGTACAAATGGATCCCAAGTGTTTTGCTCACCTTTTATAGAGGGACCGTACTCATCTAATAGTGAAACAAGATTTTTAGCAGTTTCTTTATACCACAGCTGTTTATTACCTCGAAGGAATTGTCCCAAAGCATAAAGAAGTAGCAATGGTTTGTTAGGAGAACGGCTGTTGTTTCTTCCGCCTTTGTCTGTTTTGATTTTATCCAATTGATTTATTAAATTTCCTTTGTTCATTTCCTCACCTTCTCGCCGCATCTATCTCATTAAAATCAAATTAGCTTTTCTTCTCAAATGGCTAATATCTACCTTGCTTAAACACACTTCGCCAAAAAACAGTAAATTCCTTCCTCTTCTCTCTGTGTACCTACAGCCCAGTGATGCTGTACGATAACATAGCTAAAGATAAATTCCTTTACCTAGTAGAAGTTCACAAATAATTATACAGCATTTTTTAGAAGTGATAGGTTGTAGTCAGTGCTTTTCGGTTCATTCAGAAAGAGGTTTGAACCCTGAGTGGGTCATTCCTGAGTTTACGAACTGCTCGCGCAACTAACTCGAACATGAACGGCCCAGTTAATAATTTGCGGTACACTCAGATGTAAACCTCAAATCTGAATGTACCATAACGTGCCCCTAGATCAGAAAAGACCACCCAAACCCAGGTGGCCTTCTCTACCCTCTATATCTTCACTGCAATCGAGCTCGTAGTCCATTCCCCGAGTTTATCCACGGTCCCTTTCATCCTAAGTCGCTCCACGTACGAAGCGACATGATCATAGAATCAGAGGCTTCCCTTCCGGAGAGTAAGAAGTCGGTGCTCCTTCGTGTCCATCAGGTAGCGGCACTTTCCATCGGCTCCACCATCTCCCCCGATTTTTCAACCAGAAAGATGCAAATGCGACTTCATAGTCATGTTTCCAGACAACAGGCTCCGGGACCTGTCACCCTCCTGCATCGGTAAGCTTCTGGATTCGGTTGAGAATATGTACATGAAGCCCTTCATAGTAACTCTTGATGTTATCACGCCGATGATCATTGGCTACGAAGTACTCTCTCCAGTAGGAAAACGGCAGGGCATTCGGTTCCTTCCCACCAAGGTCTTCCCACCCGAGCATGTAGAGGTCGTTTTTATACACCCCGTATTCCGTCGTGTCTGCGTCTTCATTGTAGATAACTATATCATTCATATTCTATTCCTCCCTGGTTTTGTTATGACAGAAATTCCTGCCTTCCTAGCTATAATCGAAACGGGAACGACTTAGGTGTCAAACTATCGAAAAAAGAACCTCCGATTTTTCAGAGGCTCTTATCATCATTGTTCAGTTGAATTGTATTTCTTTCATATTCTGCTCGGGAACACTTACTCAGCCAATCTTAAAGGGAACTGGAGTTATCCAGGATAACTTTCGTTTACTGAAATCTTTTCTTTCGATTTTAAGGTTTCTTGATGAAATACGTGTCGGCCCTTCGACTTCCAGATAAACTTTTGTAGCAGGATTCCAAGGAGACCAATCATGGCGAGCCCCGCTCCAATAACTCTGAACGCATATAATACGCCAAGCTGACTGATGACGAGACCACCTAAGAGTGGCCCAATGATGAATAGAAGGCTCAACGTGGAGTCGATGATCCCCGACACCCTGCCGATGGCCTCTTTCGGTGGTTCTTTTTGAATCAGGTATTGGATGGCTGTGAAGACGAGTCCATTGCCGATGCCACCGATCAATGCGAAGCCTATGGCTGCAGCGATGAAATTATATTCACTGAGATAACCGAAACCTCCCGTCATGATACCGATCAGAAGGCTTCCGGCACCGAAGAACCATCCATATTTCTGAATCTTCTCCAGTTTGTTCAACAGGACGACCATGAGGAGCGACCCGACACCTATGGCAGAAATCACCCATCCCGTCACGCCTGCTCTCTCTGGGAACACTTCACTGAACAAGGTGACGAGTTGAGCATCTATCATTTGGATCACCAACGTGCTGACAATCCCGAACAGGATACTCGCAAAAAGGATTCTACTGTGGATGACGAATGTCCAGCCTTCCTTCCAGGAGGCCAGGAACCCTGATTTTTCAGAAGCAGCTTCCTCCTCTTCACCCGTGGGTTGTCGATGTTTAACAGAGACACGAGTGAGAATGACGCCGGACAACAGAAAGGAGAAGGCGTTGATAGCAATCGAGAATTGTGGGGATAACGCTCCCGCTACAGATCCTCCAAGAAGCGGGCCTACCACCTTGACCAACTGAAAGAGACTCCCGTTGATTGTCACAGCCTTCATCAGATCTTCTTCCTCTACAATGCTTCGCATCAACCCCTGCTGGGCCGGAAGACTGATTACGCCTACGGTATTACGAAGTAGAAGCACTGGCAGCGCAAACATAGGTGAGCCCGTAAACACAAGAAGAAAGGTCAACCCGGCTCTTATCCAATCAGAATGGACGAGAATCTTAAGTTTATTTCTCCGATCTGCAAAGACGCCCGCAAATTGTCCGAGAAGTATACTCGGAATGGCATACATGACAGGGATAAGAGCAATGAGCATCGGCTCCGCTTCCCACGTATACCTGAATAAAATGAGCACCGCTACAAAGTCGAACCAGTTCCCTAAATTCGAAAGGAGATTGGCTGAAAAATATTTGATGAAATTCCGGTCTTTCCAGATCGCACTCTTTTCTTTCATATCTGATACCTCCCGCATGATCACTTCATTATGAGCATAACGGGTGAATGTCAGAGGAATATCAGAGGGGAACTTTTTTGTCTCATTTTAAGTGAAATTCAAGCTCGTTTCCGATTTTCTTTTCTAAATGGAAGAGGTCGTGTTCTCTCGTATACGTCTCCCAAGCACGTTGGAAATAAGGAAGCAGCTCTTTTTCAAACCCGAACTCTTGGATAAAGAAATGGATGATATTCAGGTTGATGAACATCCCCGGGATGTACTTGGCTTCCCTGAATTGATCGAATCCCTGGTCAAAGAAACGTTTGGCTTCTGTCGGCTCATTCCTGAAAAGAGAATAGATACCCTTAGTGATAACAAAACTGGCTTCTTCTCTCGAGAAAGGGTAATCCACGAGGACAGCTTCCATGTCCGCCATGTTCCTATCGATGTCACCACGGTCGCCTCGAAGCAAAGAAAGATAGATTTCTGTTAAGGTGACCAGGGGAATGAAACCTTCCAGGTTCTGCTCGTAGACTTCTTTCTTAGAGTGACCAAGCAGAGTTTCCGCTTCCTCCAGCTGACCGGTGAAAATCAGAAGCGACAGACGGTTCAGCAGCTTGATTTCCAGGCGTTGATAATCAGGAAGCTCTTCCGCCTGCATAGCTTTAATGAAATAATCCAGTGCTTGCCTTTTGTCCTCTGTCAAATAAGAATAGATGTGCAGGAGGTAATAGCACTTCTCCCAAAAGGAAGCCTCCTCCGTCTCCACAAACCATCTGAAATTTCCCTTCATAAAGTGGAGATAAAGGCGCCTCTCGAGATCGAGCTCGAAGCCGAGTGCGTTCTGATTATCTTCTAGCAGCTTCAAGGCATCTCCCTGACCATAAAGATGATATTTATGGAAAAGCATATTCACGTGCGAAGACAATTCTTCATCCTGCAGCAAAGGACTCTCCCTTTCGTCTTCCTTAATTTTCAGGGCATACCCCTGTCCTCTGATCGTCTCAATCGTGACTATAGAAGACCACGCTTCGAGCTTCTTACGGATACGATAGATGTGATCATCGACGGTCCTGTCGGTAGGCATATCTGCCGGCCATATGGCATCAAGCAGTTCGTCTCTGGTAAAGATCCGTGACGGTCTCTCGTACAGAAACCGGAACAATCGATATTCTTTCGGCAGCAGAACGATTTCGTCTGAACGGTATTTGATTGTAAGGTCCTTATCGGAAAACTTGAGTTTGTCCATCAGCTTCACCTTCGAGGTAAGTATAGTAGGTATCTCTTACATAGGTAATACATCTACACCGCTTTCTATTGACGCCGTTCATGTTTTCTTATCCTCTTCTTTATTAGAACGATAGAAAAACCTCGATACCAACACCCCAACGATTCCGAGCCCGATGAACAACAACCCACGGACAGTCGCATCGATGTAAGCAATATCTACGAGGAACGCTTTTGCTACGGTAATGAAAATCCACAGAATCGAAAAGAGACGAAGCGGCTTCTTATCCTTGACTATTCCTGCCGTCAACGTCGCAACAGCGAATAGAGTCCAACTTACAGAAACTAGTACATCACGGTAATCGAAAAGGTGCTGCTCACCGATCTGATAAGCTATTTGCGTTAATGTAAGGAGAGCGTACCCAATACTCAGAGATGCAAATGCATAAATCCCGAAACGCTGAACATCGCCTGGTAGAGCATCTCCTTCCTGATGGCGACGGAAAAGACGATAAGCCAGAAACGATACGACAGCGACTACAAGACCTTCCCAGACAGAAGTATCCCACACCGTTTCGATATATTGTATATGGTCGAGCGTCCATAATGCCCCTACTGCGAAGAACAAAGAGGCAAGGATAGTATGAATACGACTGTTGATTCCGAATCCAAGGCGATAGAGGGCAATGGCTTCCATCAGTAATAGAATCGTGTATCCCTCATAGTTGAAGATACGGAATAGTTCCAACATAGCCAGCACTACCGCAAATAGCGTATATAAGTGAAAGAGAATCCCCTGTTTTCTTCGATTTTGGTAAGCGATCCAGCCGTACAGGAGGATTCCTCCGATCAGAAAGGTGTCAAGTACGGAGAATGTGAGGGTCATCCAACCAAACTCATACATATAAGAAGAGAATATTCGCGTGGCGTACAGCCACATCAACGCTGTCACCAATGTAAGAGATAGAAGGGTTCCTTTCGCCCTTGATGCCCTATTCGTACGGAACATCCCTACAGAAAGACACACATGGATTCCTACAACGGTCAAAGCAAATATATCTTCGTTTTCCAGTGGGCCTACCCCGTTTCGTGCTGAGTCGAATATTGCTGAAGCTCCTTCATAAACAGCGAACGTAAGGGCCGGAAGCAATGTCGTTGCGTATAAGAGGAATGTATAATCCTTCCTCCACGCATACAGACCTAATACGACAAGGAGCACTAGTTCATAGGAGAAAAATATAAAGAAGTTCCCTTCTTCCCCACCCACGAGGAATGGAACGAAGAACCCGGTCACTGTCAGAAGAACAGCGAGCGTCTGAGACTTGTATAGATGAGACAGGTACAGACCTACGCCGATTCCCAGGCCATACAAAGAGAAAGAGAGCGATGCAGGAATCATTTCATAA
The DNA here is from genome assembly GCF_900100295.1 of Salimicrobium halophilum. Taxonomy (GTDB): domain Bacteria; phylum Bacillota; class Bacilli; order Bacillales; family Halobacillaceae; genus Salimicrobium; species Salimicrobium halophilum. Next base: position 24,116 of record NZ_FNEV01000002.1, on the reverse strand, counting down.
AGAATCGTTCCGGCGAACGTAGAAAATATCCATATACCTGCCCCACCACCGATCAGACTGATGCCGAGGCCTTTACGCTGTTTTTTTATTTGATAGACGCCTGTGAGGGTCAGTCCTACAGCTGAAACGAACCCTATCAGGATACGTATCGGTTCCGTAATCCAGTTATTCTCGACAGCGGATTGGAAGGCCGATACCACTCCGATCAACAAGACGATGATGAACACACGTGGGAGCCATACCTGGCCTATCAAAGATTCCCAGTCTTTCTCTCTTACTCTTGACTTGTGCTTTTTCTTTACCTCTGCTTTTTCGCGAGGAGGTGTCTTGCCAGTTGTTTCTGAAGACTCCAATGTTTCTTCGCTTTCTTTCGAAGTGACTTCTTTTTCTTCGAGAAGCGACCTGATTTCCTTCATTTCCGCTTCCAGGTGATCCATCCGTTCTGATAATCGCTGGTAGTATTCCTCTTCCTTCATCAAGACTCCCCCCTCTTTCTCAGTTCGACATAGGTCACCCTTTTCTTCCGTCGAATATTGTAAAAGTACTCCTGCCTCGTCCACAGTCATAGATTAAGGGATCCTTAGAATCCCAGACCAGTATAAAAAGAAATCATTTGATATATGGCTATGCAGAATCCCAGAATACTGGCTTTCGTTTTGGCTGGATGATTCCTTTTTCCATTCCTCATATATATCAGTATTAGTAGAAACCCGAAAGGAAACAAGAGTTTGAACATCCCCTCTTCCGTGCTGTGTTGGTAAATAGGAGTAATGTATGTACTGATAAAAAAATAAAGGAAGACCTTATAACGACCAGTTTCCAACTCTTTGCTCCACTTCACTAAAATGAGGATGACCACAATCGCTATAATGGTGACAGGTAGTGGAGGTAAAAAGATTGATAAATCTCCCCATTCAAATTTCACTTGGATACCTCCTTCCTAGTAACAGGGTTCAACTACGCTCCTTAAACTCTTCATACCTCCACCCTTTCTTTTTCTTCATGAATTGATATAGTTCATTTAATAAAAGGACCAGTATGATACAGACAATGAAGAGGTTCCCCTCCATGGAAAAAGCCGCTTCCGGATTGCTCCCCGGAAGGAGATTGACCAAAAACCATAGACAGTACAAATAAGTAAAAAGAGAGATAGAAACTTTCTCGCTTCTCACCTCCCTATTTTTATTCAAGAAACGGGATGTGACTAATTCCGCAAGAAAGACCACGCCCATCACGCCAAACAGTAAGGACCACGTAAGAGTATCTAAAATAATGAACTCAGGATAGTATTCTTTGATAATGACTAAAGAAAAAGTAACTACCATAGCCGTTGTAAGAATATTATTAAGTAAGATATGGTGACCTCCTTTTCAGGAATAATTCGTCGAATGTTGGAAATTTCCTCCTTCGCATCTTGCATGGGACGAAGGTTGGCGGTAGTGATTGAGTTTTGCGGTACATTCAAGTCGCAGAATTCGGTTTGAATGGTTCATTCCAGAATTAATGAACCGTTCGTTCCATTTTTATTGAGGATGAGTGGTTCTATTCATAAGTTATGGAACGCTCAGAGGAAAAACTTACAACCGAACGTACCGCAACTCTCCCCCACTTAATCATTTTATCTAAATAAAATCAGATGTTCCCAACCCAATCGAGCAATCCAGCTGCGAATAAAACAATCACCAATACTGACAGGAATGCTACCTGACTGAGAGTGAAAATATAATCATTTCTGTTTTCTGCATGTTTCCATTCCATGAAAGCTCTGCCCAACTGTGTCACCAGTACAAAGAGGAAAACCAACACATACGGTTCCAGTAACCAAAACACCTGTCCAGAAGGAGTCGTTCCAGCAATCAGAACTCCAACGAGCAGGGTGACTATAAAAATTGCCCTGAGTGTCCATTCCACTTTCCTATGCGTATCGCTCAGGTAGTCAGTTGGAAATAAGCTTTTTTTCTCCACATTCAATAGCTTTCTCATAGCAGTATCAAACAGAGAACCAAACAGAACGAAAATGCCGAGGAACACGATTGATTGCAACCAAAACATTGGACTGTTTCCATACATAGCTGTCCCTCCGTGATTATGTAATCATCTAAAAGAAAGCCTTACTTCTAACTATCTTTTAATCTCCTCATACTGAAAGCTTTGACGAACCCCCAACCTGTAAGCCCTCCCAGGAAAATGAGTACAATACTATCAGAACTTCCCGTAAACAAATAACCTATGGTGCTTATCATCATAATCATTAATAGTTCTTTGAGGATTTCCATTCATCTGCTCCCTTGCGTGGGTTCACCAAGTTCATTTCATTTAGTCTTACGAATCACTACGTACCATATAGGAAATACGACTATAGCGATCGGGATATAATAAAGGAGTTCCGACCCATCTAAATTTCCCCTGACTATGGAAGATATCGCAAAACCTAATAGAGTACCTAAAATGAAACTTAACAGAAGTCTAATTTCTAAGCCCTCCCCCTTTTTATAAATTATCTAAAACGATAATTGCCGTTTTAGATAGAGAGCCAATTACATAATAGTTCTATTTTTCTCCTTTAGAGTCAGCCAATCTACTTAAGTTTCTTGTAAACAGTAAGAATAAAGGCATAAAAATAAGTCGTCCGATAAACCATCCTATTTCTCCGTTCCTTAAATCTGCAAAGTACCCCCAAACTATCGCAATAGCAAGACCTACCAATATGGCTTCCATATTACTTTTACTCAATTTGCTATCCCCTTCAAACGAATCTCTATGTAGTATTCCTATCTAATAGTATTCTTCGATAGGAGTTAATTAATAATTTACTCTCTAGCCCCAGCCATAATAGTAGAGAAGGCAGGAATGCAACTAATAACGGATAGTTAGGTCCATGCCAACCCAATATATACAGAAAAGGTAGTTTGAAAGCGAAAACTACACTGCCAATTAAAGATTGAAGCTCATAGTCGAAATACTGAACATATAGAGCCAGTGAAAAATTGAAAATGAAAACTAACAGGACAGACGATAAGTTTTTATACCGAGAGTGATGATCGGTGAGTAAGAATCCTCCAACATAATGAAGTAGTATCATTAGAATAAAAGCAACGAACACACCTTCGTTCTTTGAAGTGTTCCATGTAGCTGCAATTGTTCCTAAGCCAATCATAATTATGCAAGTATGATATACGAACGGTTTGATATTAATTTCAAGCACGTCAGTAAAACTCAATGGTCCTCCACACGCTCACTGATCCATTCCTGTTCTGATAATCGGGTTAAGCCGGTTGAGACTACTTTGATGATCAGAATAAACATAACCACTAGTGCAGCGTCTGCTACATAAGACATAAACCATGCAAAGTTGAATGTACTTTCTGAAGGTTGACCTCCCAAAAAAGAATTCAAGATCGATGTGCCTAACAACAATATGTAATAGACCGGGGTATAATCCGCTAACTTTTTTCCGATTTCATTCTCCGAGGTTTCTTTTTTAAAGTATTTCGCCATCGTAGAGTAAATGTTCCATAGACCATAAAAGTTGTAAATCGGGATCAATACACGAGCTAAAGCACCACCTGGTGTAATAGGGTATGTTTCATCCATTTCCCGCAATTCAGAATGCACATTATATAGCCAATAGAGGTAGATAATCCTGTAGACGATTACGATTGCTCCTGATATATGAGCAATGATTCCATCATAAGTTAGAAAGGTTTCTCCAAGCCCCACCATCGAGCCGATCACTATATTCACCATAAGTAGAGCAATGAATCCTATATCCACCCACAGAAATTTCGTTAATATGTTTCCTATATTCCTGGATTTCAAAGTCATCCGATTTTCTCCTTTGTATACTTAAATCTTTCCTCAAATTAATGAACCGTCTTCCACCTGAATAATTTTACTGAAGCCTGCTTTTCAACTGTTCTTCATTACTAGAGTCCTCTTTTGATAACTTGATCAGACCAGTAGATACTAAGTTCACAATCAAGATATACGTCACTATCAATGCTGCGTCCACTATGTAAGATAGTAGCCATCCTAAGCTGACTGATTCTTCAGCTGGCCACGTTCCTAAGTAAAAATTTATGGTAGACGATACGAGATAAAGAACGTACAAGATCGGAATACGATTCGCTAATTTTGTTCCTAAGTTCTTTTCCGCCAAGTGGTTTTTGAAATGATGCGACATCGTAGAATAGACTTTCCATATTCCATATATATTGTAAATGGGAATAAGGACGCGAAGCACTGATCCGCCTGGAGTAATGGGATATGATTCATCCCTTTCTCGCAAGCTAATGTGCACATCATACAGCCAGAAAAGATAGATTCCTCCGTAAACGATCGCGTTTAAAGTTATTACGATGAAAAGCAATTCATGGGAAACAAAACCTTCTCCAGATCCGTTTACTATTCCAGTAGTTATATTCGTTATCAATACAAGGGTAAGTCCAAGACCGATACAAAGAAACGTTTTCAACAATCTTCCTGTCCACGGAAAGTTCGAATTACTACTGATCCAAAACACCTCCCTCCTTTTACTTACGAATGAGAGTGGGCCTCCGTTTCAAAATCTCCAAAAATTTGCAATGAATTCACATCGAAAAATTCAATTTTCTATTGGTTTAATAACGAATCTCATATGTTCCAAATCCCAAATATCTTCCTGGGTATTCGTTTCGACTATTACCAGAAGTTTGTCCCCCGTTTCATAAGATTGAATCTCATCCGCAGGAATTTCGTAGATGTTTCCTTTCTTTCTTGATTCCGGGGCATTGTATTCCTTCATGACCAGCATATTGTCTTCCGTTCGAATTTCTTCAACAGTCCCTGTGAATCTAAAACTCTCATACCAATCTACGGTGTCATCGCCATAGCAGCCCATCAGAATCAATATTACGAAGAGGACGCTGATAGATATCTTTATTCGTTTCATATGATGCCCCCTTACTTTACTTTTCTGTCCTAAGATATTCTATCTGGATCTAATTTTGCCGACTAGAAATCCGAGAGAAAACACCAGTAACATTGATAGGTAGGAAATGATTGTAATAGTTGTTCCGTACAACCCTCCTGAAAACCACAAAGTCAACCTAGTACCGGACCATAAAAATGAATGCATGTAATATTGACTGATCAGTGCCAGGAACATGTTTCTACTCTCGTCATTCAGAAGCACGAATTGCCACAAATATAGGGCAAATGAAAGAAGCCATATACTATTTCCGATAATGAAATTCTTGATATTGTTTCCTCTTAAATGGGGAGTTTTCATCCCGACCCAGAACCAGAATACTGTAAAGACAAGTTGGCTCAGTAATGGAGGAATCACTAGCATAAATGTGGTAGGTAAGAGTCCGTAAATAAATGGAATCAGTATCCATATGAGCAATTTCTTATTTTCTGTCATGTGTTTCTCTCCCCCTAAAAGAGTTCTTTCTTTCATTGAAGTTTCTTATTCTATTGTAAACATTCTCAGGTACTCTGCGAATACCTGAAGATGTTTGATACTTCCAAGCAGTGGGAATACCACCTTGCATTACCCTCCATTGAAGGACAAGGGTAGTTATTTCAACTAAGAAACGATCATCTATACATCAACTCAAGGAGGATTTTTTACTATGAGTCGTTTTACGATTCCACGCGATGTTTATTTCGAAGAAAATGCACTTGAAGTGCTCGAGTCTTTTGAAGGGAAGAAGGCGGCACTCGTCATTGGCGGAGGTTCTGTGAAACGTAACGGAAACCTCACCAAGGTACAGGAACACCTGGCCGCTGCCAATATAGAAACAGAAGTACTGGAAGGCTTCAATACCGAGCCGACTTTTGAAATGGTCAAAAAAGGTGCGAAAGATCTGGAGGACTTCCAACCGGATTGGATCATCGGTATCGGTGGCGGGTCTGCAATGGATTCCGCCAAAGCAATCTGGCTCTATTATGAGCATCCAGACCTCGCTTTTGAAGATGCGATCAAGCCGTTCGAACTACCGAAACTTCGGCACAAAGCGAAATTCGCAGGTATTCCGACGACAAGCGGAAGTGGTTCTGAAGTATCCAACCTTTCCGTCGTAGCTGATGAAACGACGAACGTGAAATACCCGGTAGCGGACTTCGAACTGACGCCGGATGTCGCTATCATCGATCCCGTCATGATTGAAGAACTGCCGAAGCACATTGCTGCTTACACGGGCATGGACGCATTCACGCACACCATCGAAGCTTATGTAGCGAAACCGCGTACTATGTATACGGATATCCTGTCCCTCGGAGGAGCTGAAGTGATCAAAGACAACCTTCTCGCTTCTTACAAAGGCGATCAGGAAGCCGCTAAGAAAATGCACACCATCCAGGCGATGGCAGGCATGGCTTTCGCGAACGCTGTCCTCGGTAACGTGCACAGTCTCGCGCATAAGAGTGGCCCGACGTTCGGTATTCCACATGGCTATGCCAATGCGATTTATCTTCCGTACGTCATCCAGTTCAACCGCGAAGTCGTGGAAGACCGCTTCGCTGAAATCGCTCGCCGTCTCAACCTGAAAGGAAACAACGACACTGAATTGACCGACTCTCTTGTTGAGTACATCTATGACCTGAACAAAGACCTCGGTCTGGCGACTACCTTGCAGGACTACGGCGTATCCGAAGACGAGTTCAACAAGCACCTGGACACGATGGCGGAGAATGCTATGGAAGACCCATGCACAGGTACCAACCCGCGTGAAACATCTCTCGAACAGATGAAAGAATTGTTCAAGGCTTCTTATTATGGAAAAGAAGCGTTAGTCAAAGCTTAATTAGTGACTAAGTAAACAGAGCTCAGGGCCTTCCCTGGGCTCTGTTTTTCTGGTAAGAGTTGGAGTTATAGCTACGTATTGTTTGTGATGAGCTGATACAATGAAGGGAGTACAGAAATGGTTAGGAGGAGTCCAATGCAACATCCCATTCGAATCGGGATCATCGGAGCAGGTGGAATTGCCAGAAGTGCTCATATTCCAAGTTACCAGAGTTACGGTCCGGACGTTCAAGTCGTTGCTGTAGCCAACCATAATAAAGAAAAAGCTATCGAATGTGCAGAGTCGTTTTCCATCCCCCATACTTTTGAAAACGAACAACAGATGCTTGATGAGATGGACCTTGATGCCGTCAGTATTTGTACCCCGAACAAATTTCATGCCTCTCAAGCGATTGCAGCTCTGAAAGCCGGCTGCCATGTCCTCTGTGAAAAACCACCGGCTATGACTGTGGATGAAGCCGAAACCATGGCATCAGAAGCAGAAAAAGCTGGAAAGATTCTTACTTACGGATTCCATTTCCGTTTCCAACCGGAAGTGGAATCATTGAAAAAATACATTGATGGTCATGAATTAGGGGAAATCTATGCAGCCCAGACGCACTATAACCGGAGACGAGGGATTCCCAGCTGGGGCGTGTTCACGGATAAAGACCTTCAAGGCGGTGGCACGCTGATCGATAACGGGGTCCATATGCTGGATACGGCGTTATATTTAATGGGATATCCCAAACCTAAAACCGTGTTAGGGGCTACCTATCAAAAAATCGGTAACCGTCCCGGAGTAGGATTGATGGGCGAGTGGGATTATGAAAATTTCTCTGTAGAAGATATGGCGAGAGGAATGATTACATTTGAAAACGGTGCTTCTCTCATGTTCGAATCTACTTTTGCAGCGAATATTGAGGAATTGAGCAGCAAGAAAGTATCACTCCAGGGTGATCGTGGTGGAGCAGACCTTTTCCCACTAAAAATCTTCCAGGAAAAATACGATACTCTTGTGGATACCACCCCTGCTCATGTTGAAAAACGAAATGTGCACGAATATCTCGTTCACGATTTCATAGACTGTATTCTCCATGACAGACAACCATTAAGCACTCCATCTGAAGGGGTGCTCATCCAACAAATCATCGAGGCTCTTTATGAATCGGCAAAAACGGGAGAAGCAGTGAACATAGACTGAAGCAATAAGGTTAAAAAGGAGCGGACAAAAATAAGAGGCGAATTTCTTTTTAAAGATTCGCCTCTTATCATAATAAATTGTCACTGGGTGCCATCAACGATGACATCTGCTCTCTCCTGAGGCTTATGCTCTTCAACGTACCTGTCTTCGGAAATCATCCAATTATTTACCCACATATCCCGAGCCTCTTCCCCGTCTCTCTCAAGGCCTCGGAAAAGTCTCGTTTCTCTTGGACAATCGACCCACACTGTAAGGTCGTATGTATTTGCCAGTTCCTTACGATTAGAATAGACACCTTCTATTAGTACAATTCCTCCAACAGGAACAGTATGCCCTTCCGCTAATTCATCTGTGTCCCAATCATATCTCTGATAGTATCCTTCTTGATTCTGACTAATCGGTACAAGAACTTGATTGTACACACGCTTCCAATCGAAGTCTGCACCAATGGGGTTTCGCCCTGGATTTTCCTCCATAAGTTGAGAAGATGGCAAATGAAAATCATCCATATGTACAACAGTTACATCAGAAAGCACTTCTTTGAGTTTATTGGCGACAGTACTTTTTCCTGAACCACCACAACCATCTATCCCAATCAACAGGGTGGCTTGTTTTTTCGTACTCGACTGCATGAAGTCAACGAATTGTTCGAAGTTATGACATTCACCTTTTTTCGTTCTGATTCTCACTCATATCACCACTTTTGCGTATTAGTTCTAACACTGTTCTTTTTCCTCTGAAGATTACCTAAACTGATTTTGCATGAGTTCATATATCTTGCGAGTGGTGTTAACATTTCTTACTGTAACTTTCTTATATAACTTCGATCCCGCCAGCTTGGACATTCCGCTTCTTGTTACGTCTTTCTTGTCTACGGACCACAAGATTGCGCCAGGGACATATTTCACTGTATCGATATCTGCTTTGATGACTACCTTCTCGAGCACTGATTCATCATCCACTTCCTCCCACAGAAACATGACATCACTTTTCATCTCTTTGTCATTCTGCCATGTGTCAGGAAGAGCGGTGATTACCTCTTTCATATCCTCCAAACTACGGACTACTACCTTAATATGTAATCCGAAATCGTCGTAGATCGCTTCCTCTAAAGAATGAGAGAGGTCCGTTTTCGATAGAGTGTCATTGGAAAAAATAATATTCCCTGTATTGATGTAGGTCACTACATTATTCATCCCGGCTTTTTCAAAAGTTTGTGTAAGCAGCTTCATATCAACCTTATTTCTTCCACCGACATTGATCCCTCGAAGAAGAGCAACATAATTCATAATCATCGTCCTTTCGTAGACTTCTTATTACAATTGCCCTAATCCACTTCTTTTACATCGAATTTCAATCTGTCTTTGTCCCACACATCTTCCTCGTAATCTTTTATCACTTCTACTTGGATTTTTTGTCCTACCTCATATTTCCCCGGGTTAGAAACTCGTATAGTTTGTGCATTCGACTTCTCTTTAAATGGATGTGACCTTTCAGAGGAATCTGTATCGCTGACTGTTGTCCATGCAACGATATCGATTTCCATATCTCCACTTTCTTCATCAATTTCCGTTATGTCTCCTTGAATGAAAGTCCCTTCCTGGGAACATCCCATTAAAGTAATGGTTAACATTGCAAGGATTAAGCACATTTTGCTTTTCGACATTAGAAACCTCCTCCCTTCGTCTGTCAGAAAGTGATTTAAATGGATGAGATTATTTGGTACCTTATCTTTGGAGGTGTCTTAGGTTCGCTCATACGTTTCCTTCATTTTTTTCTTTCGTTCCCCTCACCCTTGAACAAATACCGAAGACCTTTTCCTGCCATCGGCTCATCTTCATATCTCGGTATTACATGAAAATGAGCATGGAAAATGTGCTGACCACCGATTTCTCCACAATTCCAACCGAGGTTGTACCCTTGAGGATTATGATGATCATCTATGTACGCCTTCACTTCCTTCAGAAGGTTGTAGGTAGCCTTCCACTCTTCCTCCGTCAAGTCGAATAGCGTTTCTCTATGGTGCCGAGGAACAATCAGACCTGAACCTTCCAATTGCTCTCCATTCGTTTTGTATTGTTTTAATTGCAGGAACAGGCAGTGTTCATTGCTGAAAAGTACTTCTTGCTCAGGTTCCCGTTCCGGGTGGCAGAAGACACATTCTTCACTCATAAATAGACACCTTTCCTTTCTTTGTTTAAGCAACTGATTGAATCCATTTATATTCCCATGCCAATTCTTCAGCTTTCTCAAGCGTTAATGGAATATCCCCGGATTACATGGTCAACAACGCTACTTATGTATTGGTTATTATCGTACCATTATTTGGCTAATTAAGGAAATTATCACAAGAAAAGAACACGCTCCCTCAAAAAGGAAACGTGCTCTTTTCAGCGACCGTTCTATTGTTTGCCATCTCCCCCTTACTAATAAGGGTTGATATGAACCAGAACGTTGTTGACCTCTTCATGATCAGTTATCAGTTTGTTCTTTACCTTTTTGGAGATGAGATGAGCTTTCTCCACATCCAGTCTTGCATCTACACTGATTTTCAGATCGACAATGACATACGCTCCGTGGACCCTTGCCAATAATTTGTCCACTTTTACGACACCCGGGACACCCTCCACGGTGCGGATGAACCTTCTGCTTTCTTCTTCGCCCAACACATTCTCTAATACCGTATCAAACGATTCCCGGGCCATCTTGTAGCCAAGACCGATGATGAACAATGCAACGACGATACCAGCAATAGGGTCCATATATAACAGACCTTCAATTCCCATGACCTTTCCGATCATTGCTCCTCCTACACCTAATAGAACACCGAACGACGATAAAGCATCAGAACGATGGTGCCAGGAGTCAGCAATCAGCGCTGGACTATTGATCCGCTTCCCTAAGCGGTTTTTATACTGGAACAATGCTTCCTTAGCTGCAATAGCAATGACTGTTACTATGAGCGCAAGTCCTGTCGGTGATGTGGGTGTATCTCCCCAAAATACTTTTATGGAGGACCAGGCAATTTCAAATCCGACCAGAATAAGCAACATGGAAACGATGATGGTAGCAATGTTTTCTGCTTTCCCGTGTCCGTAAGGGTGTTCGTCATCAGGCGGCTTATTGGCAATAGAGACACCAGCCAGTACAGCTACAGAACTCACCACGTCCGAAGCAGAGTGAGCAGCATCAGCAACCAATGCCCGACTACCAGAGATCCAGCCGGCTATGCCTTTCAAAATAGCTAAGATTACGTTAGCTATAATACCGACCCACGAAGCAACTTGCGCCTGCCGATTACGTTGAGATTGGTCCATCCCGTTACCTCCAAATCCGTCAACAAGTGATCTCCTCTATTTATCCTAGCAACCCGGGTGGGAGTGGGTCTATAGAAACCTTGTTGCAACATGAAAGAATTGTAGGTAACGGGAAAGTGAACATCTTACGCACAAAAGTATTGAACATGTGCAAAAGTAAAAGCACTCTTCCCCTCTTGTGGAAAAAGTGCTTCGCTATCTCAAGATGTCTTCTTCGTTTTTGCGGTCGATGTCTTCCGCTTCGTCGTTTTCTTCTTGGGTCCCTTCGTCTTTTCAAGGGAACGCTCGAGAGCTTCCATCAGATCGGTCACGTTGTCCGTTTTCTCCGGATCTTTGGCTGTCGTGACTTCCTCGTTGTTGCGTTTCGCTTCAATCAGATCGAGGAGAGCCGTACGGTAGTCGTCTTTGTATTTATCCACATCGAAGCTTTCCGTCAGTTGATCGATGAGGGTGACGGCTGTGCTGAGTTCTTTCTTACTCAAATCCGTTTGCTCAGGGACGTTAGGAACTTCTTCGGCGTTCAGTACTTCGTCAGGGAAGTGTATAGTTTCCATGATGAGCGTATTTTCATACACACGGACGATTGCCAGCTGCTCCTTGGAGCGGATGATGATCTTGGCGATGCCTATCTTCCCAGTGTCAGCGAGAGCCTGACGCAAGAGTCCATATGCTTTCGTTCCTCCTTCGTTCGGAGACATGTAATAGCTCTTCTCGAAGTAGATCGGGTCGATTTCCTCCAGTTTGACGAAATCGAGGATTTCCACCGCTTTGTCTTCCTGTTCTTTCTTCAGATTATCCAGGTCTTCCTGGTCCAGAACGACGAACTTGTTCTTCGCGTATTCATAAGCTTTCACGATCTCTTGCGGTTCGATCTCACGGTCGCAAACGGGGCAGCGTTTCTTGTATTCGACCGGGGAATGACACTCTTCGTGCAGCTGTCTCAGTTTGATGTCCTTATTCTCGGTGGCAGCATGTAATTTGATAGGAATATTGACCAGCCCGAAGCTGATCGTCCCTTTCCACATCGTGTGCATCAGTCGTCCTCCTTTTTCTTCCTAGTTTTCTTCAAGTAGGTAAATTTATGCTCTGTTTAAAACAATTTCTTCATACACAAACTGTAGGAAAAGGAGGGATGGGTAGTGGAAAAGCCGATGAAGATGACGTTGGTGAACGAAGCTCCTCAGGGGGAAGAATGGGTTTATGAAGTGAAATATGACGGATTCCGTGCACTGCTGGAATGGTCCGAACAAAGAGTGCGCCTGATGAGTCGGAATGGTAAAGACTTGAGTGACCGCTTTCCTGAAATCACTTCTCTTGCTGAGATCTCCCCTCCTCCATCGGAGCCTGTGACTCTCGACGGGGAACTGGTGATTCTCAACACTCCTTATCAGTCGAACTTCCCTCTCCTCCAACAGAGAGGACGCTTGCGGAATGAAAAGAAAATCAGGGACGCTGCCCTTTCCAGACCGGCGACGTTCATCGCTTTTGATTATATTAGTGACCCCGTGCTCCCTTATACGAAAAGACGAAAACTACTGGAAGCATTCGTCCTCTCTTTATCCTCCGAGAGGCTTGCGTTGATCAAATCCTTCGAAGATTGGGAGGAAATCCGAAACCTCGTCTTCACCCATCGCGGAGAAGGAATCATCGCTAAAGCCAAACAAAGCCGCTACACCTACGGAAAAAGGACGTCGGACTGGAAAAAGATCAAGAATTGGCGTCACGTCTCCGGCTTTTTGACCTCTTTCACACCGGAGAATGACTATTACGGACTGGGCGTGTGGGATAGGAATTCTCCTCTCCCGTTGGGGAAGTTCAAGCATGGACTGAATGAGGAAGAAGCACAAACACTGCGTACTTTTTTCATGAACAAGGGGGTACAGAAAGGAAAGGTGTGGACGCTGGAGCCGAGCGTCTGTGTTGATGTCACTTGCCTTCATGCTGAGGAGGGAGAGCTTCGTGAGCCTTCCTTTCATCAATTTCGCTTCGACATGAAGGCAGAAGACTGCACGATAGAAAAAGTGGAATGGGACCTTGCCCAATTCCCAGAGAATGTGGACTTTTCTCATACGGGGAAGAACCTTTGGCCGGGTGTTACAAAACGGGATTACATGCATTACTTGCGGAAAATCGCTCCCTATATGCTTCCTTTTCTGAAGGATAAAAAGTTGACGCTCATTCGATATCCAGACGGCATTGATGAGACCTCCTTTTATCAAAAGCACCTTCCTGACCATGCACCTGATTATGTGGAGGCTTTTGTGGAAAAGGGTGAATCGTTCATTTTGTGTCCGTCCTTGTCTCCCCTGCTGTGGCTCGGGAATCAGGGAGCGCTTGAGTTTCACATCCCTTTTCAGAAAGCAGGCGCTGAGGAACCGGATGAAATTGTCTTCGATCTCGACCCGCCGGACAGAGACAGATTCCCTGATGTCATTTTCGCCGCCAGACTTTTGAAGCATCTGCTGGATGAACTGAAGGTATACAGTTTCGTGAAGACGTCCGGGAACAAAGGCATGCAAGTTCATATCCCGATTGAAGAAGGCACGATGACGTATGAGGAAACGCGGAAGTTTACGGAAGCTATCGTCACCTTGATGGTGTGGCAGTACCCTGATCTTTTCACAATCGAGCGTTTGAAGAAAAACCGGGGAGGTCGGTTGTATTTGGACTATGTGCAGCACGCGGAAGGCAAGACGATCATCGCGCCTTATTCGACCAGAGCGACCGAGCAAGCGACTATCGCCACTCCCCTTTTCTGGGAGGAAGTCGAGGAAGGATTGCGCCCAGAACAATTCACCCTTCCTACAATAATGGAACGGGTGGAGACCTTTGGAGATCCCTTCGCTGATTTTCACCGGGTGAAAGGACTGCAGCCTGTGGATATTATGAAGAAGCTGAAAGGTTAAAACTTTTAACAAGAACACATATTTCTACGAGGACAAAAATAAAAATTAATAACAAATGAGTTTTGGCAAAGGAGAATGATGATGGAGAACGGGAGCTCCTTGGATTTCCTGGAGGGACATGAACTTTTCAACCAACAACTCAAAGAAGATTATTTCACCCACCTCCTTAAAAATGGTCAGGTGAACAGAGAATCTGTCAAAAGTTACGCGAGGCTGATGGAGCGGCTCTCCCCTGCCGAAGAAAATCGGAACAAAGACGTGATGCATTTTTCATTTGAAGAAATGGAAGATATTCTACGCGGGTTCCAAACGAGATTCCGTGGAACTATCGAAAGTTATGCACGGATCATCTCGACGTATTTGAATTGGGCTGTCATGCAGGGATATATTTCAGAAAATGTGCTTCAACGACTGAACCCTAAAGACTTCAATGCCTATGTCATCGAGCAGGATCTGTTCCTCACTAATAGCCAATTAATGAGGTATGAAGACAATCTCGAAAACTATCAGGATGCTGTGATTCTGAGACTTTTATTCGAAGGAGTATGCGGAAGACAAATGTCAGAACTGAGAAACCTGAAATATCAGCGAGAGTTCGTCGACGAAGAAACGAATACACTGAAGCTTATCCATTCCCTTGAAGAAGACGATTCTGGACGACCCGTGAAGTACTGGGAAAGATATTTGAAAGTGGAAGACCGGTCCCTTCATTTAGTGAAGAGAGCATCCGAAGAAAACTATTATTACAAAAGTAACGGAGACATGGCGGATACGACTGGTAGAATAAGAGAATATACAGATCTTATCCGGAACGATTATGTCCTCAGACCTTCGAATACGAAAACGATTATTATGAACAACCCCATCGACAAACACGTTATTTACTATCGGCTGAACCGTATTTCTGATGTTCTCGGAATCGATCGGCTGACGTCGAAGTTCATCCTCCGTAGCGGAATGATTCATTTTGCGAAAACGATCGTCGATGAAAACCAGGGTGTGACACTTGCCGATATCAAAATCGTCGCCGAACGATTCAATGTGAAATCGTATCATAATCTGAAAGGTTTTCTTACGGATGAGAATCTACAGAATGCTTAACATTGAGTTTCCATCTTAAGGAGGGACAGCACTTGAATATTGAAAACCATGTCCACAGCTTTTTCCATGAAGTCGGCAAAGGACGAATCGAGATCTACAATGAATTCTCTCTCCAGCATGAACTCGGAATCTATTTGCGGGAGCGGGTCTCCCCTTCTTTCAAAGTCCAATTTGAACGAAACATACGATTCTTCTACCCAGGCGTGTCCTGTGTCAAAAGTGAAATGGATATCGTAATCTACAGCCCAGAAGAGAGATATTCCATTGAACTGAAATACCCAAACAACGGTCAGTATCCGGAAACCATGTTCCAATTCGTCAAAGATATCAAGTTCATGGAAGAGGTGAAGAATCTCGGTTTCACAGAAACATTTGCGGTAGCTTTTACAGAAGATCGCTTATTCTATGATGGAAAAAAGGTAGACGGGATTTATGGATTTTTCAGAAACGGGAATATTGTGCATGGCGCAATCCAAAAGCCTACGGGACAAAGCAAAGAGGTGCATACGATAGATGGCCATTACGGCGTGGAATGGTTGTCTCTCGGAGATGTCGGAAAATACTATCTCCTTTCCATCTAAAGCGTTATTTCTGAGACCTTCGATTCAGATTTTCCAAATGTATCCTGTTCCTTATATTACCGGTTGATGAAGCCTGGAACTATCCCCTATCATTGTGCAAGTGATTAAACAAACGTACTGTAGGGGGTACATAATAATGAAGAAATTCTTTAAATTCGGGTGTCTTGGAATCATCGGTATCATCATTCTGGGTATAGTCATCGCTGCACTCGGCGGTGGAGACGATTCGACATCCACAGATAACAGCAATTCAGGTGGTTCTGGTTCTTCTGATTCAGGAAGCACTTCTGAAAAGGAAGAACAGACGTATGCTATCGGTGATACAGTGGACGTCGGTGATATGACATACACAATCAATGGAAAATCGACCGCTCAACAAGTCGGTCCGAGTACTTTGCCAGAAGAAGCGAACGGCATGTATGTCGTATTGGATGTCACCGTGAAGAACAACGGAAACGAAGCTGTAACTGTCGATGGATCCTACTTCAAACTGAAGCAGGGAGAAACGACGTTTGAAGCTGATTCCGGCGCAAGCATGAGTGCCAATCAGGGAGAAGATGGTACGATTCAAAACTCCTTCTTCATGGAACAGCTGAACCCGAGCTCCGAAATGTCTGGTAAAGTCGTATTCGACGTAGCACCTGAAATCGCTGAAGCCGACAACCTCAAGGTACAAGCTCAGGAAGGTATGTTCGGAAGCGTTTCGAAAACGATTCAACTGCAATAATATGATCAAGAGCTGGTTCATCTCAGAATGAGTCAGCTCTTTTTTTGTTTAAAATCGTCCTCTCCCCTTTTCACCTTTGTGCTTAAAGCTTTTTTCTTTTAATTTTTCAAAAAGTGCGAATATTTCTGTTGCAAGGTTCACGGATTAATGGTACTATACTTTTTATATTAAGTATGACACATTAAACGATTTTACACTTATTAGTGTGTTTCATTTCATTATTGAAAATCATGAAGGAGGAACTAATGAAGATGACTAAAGAATTCGTGTTCATGTTCGACCATCAGGAATCAGCAGGAAAGGAGATGCTCGGAGGAAAAGGTGCCAACCTGGCGGAAATGACTCGCATCGGGCTACCGGTCCCCTACGGCTTCACCATCACGACCTCTGCTTGTAATGCCTATTACGATGCAGGTCAGAAGATTTCGCCTGAGGTGGAAAAAGAAGTGACGGACTCCCTCAAGATTCTCGAACAGACCACAGGAAAACGTCTTGGTGATCCGTCCAACCCCCTGCTCGTTTCCGTTCGATCGGGTGCTGTCCATTCTATGCCCGGGATGATGGACACAGTGTTGAACCTCGGAATGAATGATGAAACGGTGAAAGGTATTGCGGAACTGACGGACAATCCACGCTTCGCTTATGATTCCTACCGTAGGTTCATCCAGATGTTCGGCGATGTGGTGCTCGGCGTGGATAGCTCCCTTTATGAGAAACGACTCGAGACCTTCCGTGATGAACACGGCTATAAGTCGGATGTAGAGCTCGCAGCCGAAGACTGGAAGGACATCATTGAGACATACAAAAATATCACTCAAGAAGAGGCTGGACGTACCTTCCCGCAGGATCCGAAAGAGCAGCTGTTTCTAACTATTAATGCCGTCTTCGATTCATGGAATAACAAGCGTGCGGTCCTCTATCGTCAACTTCACGATATTCCCGGTCACCTCGGCACAGCCGTCAACGTGCAGAGCATGGTCTTCGGAAACATGGGGGACCATTCCGGAACAGGTGTCGCTTTTACACGGAACCCTTCGACAGGAGAATCTGAGCTGTACGGGGAATACTTGATCAACGCACAAGGTGAAGACGTTGTTGCAGGCATCCGTACTCCACAGCCGATCGCCGACCTTGAAAAGGAAATGCCTGATGTTTACAAGCAGCTCGTGGAAACGTCTCAGCTACTCGAAAAGCATTACGGCGATATGCAGGATATCGAATTCACCGTGGAACACGGAAATCTTTTCATGCTTCAGACGCGTAACGGAAAACGGACGGCCCAGGCTGCGGTCCGGATTGCTGTGGATATGGTGAAAGAAGGGATCTTGAGCGAGCGGGAAGCGCTGCTAAGAGTCGACCCCGACCAGATCGATCAGCTGCTGCATAACCACATCGACCCGGAGCATAAACGGAAGCAACTGGCGACCGGACTCCCAGCCTCCCCAGGTGCCGCTACCGGGCAAGTCGTTTTTGATGCGGATGAGGCGGAAGTGCTCACAAATGAAGGAAAAGAAGTGATATTGGTCCGTCCAGAGACGACACCGGAAGACATACATGGAATCGTCGCTTCGAAAGCTACGGTCACGACGCGTGGAGGTATGACGAGCCATGCAGCCGTGGTTGCCAGAGGCATGGGGAAAGCATGCATCTGCGGATGTGAAGCTATGAAGATCGACCTCGAAGCTGAATACTTCACCGTAGGAGATACTGTCGTCAACAAAGGGGATGTCATCACCATTGATGGTGCGAGCGGCGAGATTTTCTTAGGGGAAATTCCGATGATCGCTCCGGAACTGTCGGACGTCTTCCAGCTTCTTTTGACGTGGGCAGATGAAGCGTCGACCCTTGATGTACGTACGAATGCGGATACTCCGGAAGATGTGAGAAAGGCGCTCGAGTTTGGCGCTGCAGGCATCGGTCTTTGTCGGACGGAGCATATGTTCATGGACCCTGAGCGCATCCCGGCCGTTCAGAAAATGATTCTGGCGGATACGGATGAGGCACGCGAGAAGGCTCTCGATAGACTTTTACCGATGCAGCAGCAGGATTTCGAGCGGATGTTCGAAACGATGCAGGGGCGTCCGATCAACATCCGTTTGCTGGATCCTCCCCTTCATGAGTTCTTGCCGAACAAAGAGGATCTGCTTGTGGACGTGACGAAGCTTCAGCTGACGGATCCCGATTCGGAGGAGTTGAAGGAAAAAGAAAATCTCCTGCGTAACGTCCGTCTATTGGAGGAATCGAACCCTATGCTCGGCCTGCGTGGTTGTCGCCTCGGCATGATCCATCCGGAAATTTATGAAATGCAGCTGACCGCCATTTTCCAGGCGATGTCCGGGGTACTGCGAAAAGGAATCGACGTGAACCCTGAGATTATGATCCCTCTCGTAAGTACGGTGGATGAGTTGAAGGAAATGCGTCAGCTTGCTATTAATGTCGCGGGACGAGTCGAGGAAAAAAGTGGCCAGACCTTCACTTATCTCGTCGGTACGATGATTGAAACGCCTCGTGCTGCCCTTACAGCGGACCGGGTAGCCGAAGAAGCGGATTTCTTCTCTTTCGGTACGAACGACCTCACACAGATGACGTTCGGGTTCAGCCGTGATGATGCCGAAGGAAAGTTTCTCCAACACTATGTCGAAGACGGGGTACTTCCGAAAAATCCATTCATGACGCTCGACCAGGAAGGGGTCGGCAAATTGGTGGAAAATGGTGTGTCCCTTGGCAGAGCGACAAAGCCTGGGTTGAAAACAGGAATCTGCGGGGAACACGGTGGTGAGAAAGCATCGATCCAGTTCTGTTTCGATACAGGGCTCGATTACGTCAGCTGCTCCCCTTTCCGCGTTCCGGCTGCGCGTCTTGCAGCAGCTCACGCTACGATTCGCGGAGAGAAAGAAGAGGCAAAAGAGCTTCAGCTGAATTAAAGTCAGGAAGGACCATCCCGGATTCCGGGATGGTCTTTTTTAAGGAAAGAGTGTTTTGCTTACCCGACTCCTGCCCCTTCTGATAATCTATATATGTATAGAAAAATTCAGTTAGGTGAGTCTATGCTTTTGAAAAATGCGAAACTGTACAACAATGAATATTTGAAAGATATCGCTCTCCGAAACGGCAAAATACGTCGCGTATCCCCGGCCGGAGATATTGCGAAAAACAAGGATGAGACGGTGCTCGACCTCGAAGGGAAACTCGTCCTCCCTCCATACGTCGAACCGCATATTCACCTGGATTATGTACTTACTGCCGGAACTCCGCGCTGGAACAAGTCGGGTTCAGTGTTCGAGGGAATCGAAATCTGGTCCGAACGTCGGAGGCTCGTGAAAGAGACGAAAGAGGATATCAAAAAACGCGCATTGCAAGCGGTGGAAATGCAACTGAAACACGGCCTGCAGTACGTCCGTACTCACGCAGATGTAAGTGATCCTTCGCTTACAGGGCTGAAGGCGCTACTTGAAGTGAAAGAAGAAGTGAAGGCCTGGATGGACCTCCAGATTGTCGCGTTGCCGCAGGAAGGGATGTACACGAAGGAAGAAGGGGAGGGTCTGCTGCGCGAAGCGCTTGAACTAGGTGCTGATGTCGTGGGAGGCATTCCCCACTATGAGATGACGAGAGAAGACGGAATTCAATCGTTAAAAACCTCCCTTCGTCTGGCCAGGGAATACGACAAACTCGTCGATATCCACTGTGATGAAATTGACGATGACCAGGCCCGCTATCTGGAAACGCTGGCTGCGGAAACGATCCGCTCCGGGATGCAGGGGCGTGTAACGGCGAGTCACACGACAGCGATGGCTTCTTATAGCAATGCCTACACGTACAAACTTTTCCAAACATTAAAAAAAGCAGGTGTCCACTTCGTTGCCCTGCCGAAGGCGAATCTCCACCTGCAAGGGCGTTTCGACAGCCATCCGGTCCGTCGCGGTATCACACGTGTGAAAGAACTTCTGGAGGAAGATATCAACGTCTGTTTTGGGCTCGATTCCATCATGGATCCGTGGTACCCGCTCGGAGATGGTGATTTGATGACGGTTCTCGATACCGGTTTGCATGCCTGCCACATGACCGATTACGATCATATCGTCCAAGCGCTCGACCTTGTCACGACCAACGGAGCGAAAACACTCGGCCTTCAGAATTACGGGATACAAGAAGGCAACGATGCGAATGTTATCATCCTTGATGCCGACTCGGATTATGAAGCCGTCCGTACGAGAGCCGGCGTCCTCTACTCTATCCGGAACGGTGATATTATCGTAGAGACGAAACCGGCTGTCACGTCGATGACCTTTTCCTCCGGAAAAAGTGAATAATTCCTGAGTGAACTACACCTGCTTTTATTACAAAAGCGGGTGTCTTCTTTTCTTAGCGTGAACCGTTGTCCTTGCAGTATTCACAACTTATTCCTGAATATTCCTTCTCATGACGATACGCCTATTTGAGATTACATCTCCCAAAATTCTGTCAAATAACCATAATAGAATCGTAACCTCCTCATAACCTGCTCTACCCTTTCCGCTGATACAATGGGTTATGGATGAGCGGACATACCTCACGAGGTACATAGCCCGCTACAAATGATATTTTGGAGGAATCAGACATGACCCATTCAACACGTCCTTTCAGGAAGTATGTCGTTTCTGCAGCTCTCGTCACTTCGATCGCGTTCACCCCTCTCGTCGGTACCAGCGTATCCGCACAATCGAACGCGCCATCTGATAATACAGCAACACAAGTACAAAGCAATCTTCTTACTCAAGGAGATCGCGGGCAAGCCGTTTCTTCTCTTCAATCCGAATTGTCTCAGCAAGGGTATTATACATACAGTGTTGACGGCATTTATGGACCAATCACGAAAAACGCGGTCATGAGCTTCCAGGCTGATCAAGGGTTGGCTGTCGACGGTATCGCAGGACCGCGCACGAAAGCGGCACTCGGCTCCGGCAGTGCTGCAACCGCTTCTTCTCAAACCGAACCGGTTGCTGTGGATACTTCCGCTTCAGCAGGTAACTCTGAAATCGTCGCTGCTGCGGAGAACCTTCTCGGCATTCCATATCAATACGGTGGAACGACTCGTGCCGCGCTTGACAGCAGTGGCTTCATCAATGAAACATTCGAACAAGTGGGTGTTGACGTTAGCCGTACCCACGCCGGCATCTGGGCGAACAATGGTACCCACGTCTCTTCCCCTAGCGTAGGAGATGTCGTGTTCTTCGAAGGAACATATGACACCGCTGGTCCTTCCCACAGCGGAATCTATATCGGCGACAATCAGATGATCCATGCCGGAAGCGGCGGGGTCGAGGTGTCGAACATGGGCATCGACTACTGGCAAAACCATTATATCGGTGCGAAATCGATCCAATAGAGAAAAAAAGTTCCGCTCTTGTCTGTTAAGGACGAGCGGAACTTTTTTGTATAACTTTTTCCAAAAATATTTCCATAGCTTTCGAACGGAACAGCGACCTCGAAACGATAGAAAAATTCCTTTGCATCGGCAAACTAGTGACGTTCAATATACAGAGTTCTTCCGCCTTCTGTTCTCTCCGAAACGTCCAATGCGATAAGAAACTGATGCCGAGCCCCGCTTCCACCGATTCTTTGATCAACTGGGTGCTTCCGAATTCCAGAGTTTTTTCAGGGGATATACCTGCGGATTCGAAGAATTTCTCCGTCATCTTCCTTGTTCCTGATCCTTCCTCTCTTATGATCCAGGACTCCTTCTCCAATTCTTTCGGGTTACAGGAATGTTGTCCGACAAGCGGATGAGCCGGTGAAGCGATGACGTACATAGCATCGGTTTCGAACGGTTCGATGGTAAGGTTGTCATGCGTGACATCTCCTTCGATGATACCAACATCCAGTTCATAATCTGCGACAAGCTTTACGATTTCTTTCGTATTCCCGATCGTTACCGCCGGGGTGACGTCCGGGGCCTCTTCTTTCAATTCCTTCAACACTTCCGGAAGAACGTATTCCCCGTACGTATAGCTTGCTCCGATGGTTATCGTTCCGCTTGCATGGTTCGTCAAATCGTCTACAAGCGCATGCATATTCGTATATAAGCCGAGGATTTCTTTCGCATGATGGTAGACGACTTCTCCTGCTTTCGTGAGTCGGACATACTTATTGCTGCGGTCGAAGAGGCGTGCGTTCATCGATTTTTCCAGTGATTTGATGTATTGGCTGACCGCAGGTTGCGTCATGTGAAGTCGTTCTGCAGCGCGCGAGAAGTTCTCCGTTTCCGCTACCGTTGCAAACACTTCGAGTTGTTGGTCCATCACTCATCCCTCCTCCCCTACTATTATAACTTATTACTTATGATAAATATCATAAATCATTATTTTTCTTATCGTAAACAGAGGCGTATGCTTGAGTCAGAAGCAACAAAGGAGACGATACCTATGGCTCAGCCACACGTGCATCATATAGAAGAACAACAGACAGCCCTCTGGAGAAAATGGATAGGTGGTGTAGGATTCACTTTCCTCATCGCCGCACTCGGATACCTGTTGGCAATGGTTCCAGGTTTCTCACTTGCAGGACCGCTGGCGTCAGCAATCGTCCTTTCCGTCGGTTACCGGCAAGTGTTCGGCTATCCGGAGACTTATCGCCCGGGCATCGAGTTCTCTTCAAAGCGATTACTGAGATTTGCAATCATTCTATACGGGCTGAAGTTGAATGTCGGCACGGTGCTCTCGGACGGACTCGGCCTGCTTCTGCTTGATGCGGCAGTCGTCGCTTTCGCTATTCTGTTCACGATGTGGCTCGCCCGCGTGATGAAAGCGGACTCCTCGATTTCCATGCTCGTCGGAATCGGTACAGGAGTGTGTGGCGCGGCCGCGATTGCTGCCACGGCGCCCATTTTGAAAACGAAAGAAGAGGATACGGCGATCGGTGTCGGAATCATTGCACTGATGGGGACGTTTTTCGCGATTGTCTACACTCTGCTTCGTCCCGTATTACCGATGGATGATCTCGCCTATGGCTCTTGGGTCGGTGTAAGCATTCATGAAGTCGCCCAAGTTGCACTAGCTGCAGCTCCAGCCGGGGAAGAACCACTTGCCATGGCTCTTCTCGCAAAGCTCGGTCGCGTGTTTCTTCTGATCCCATTGTGTTTCATTCTGATATTTATCATGAAACGGAAGAACAAAGGGCAAGATGCAGAGGGAGCAAACGTAACGTTTCCGTGGTTCCTTGTTGGATTCATCGTAATGAGTATTCTGGGAACGTACGTGTTCGGACCGGTGATTCCTATAGCAGAAACGACGATGAACACTGTCGATGTGATGACGACGTTTCTGTTGACGGCTGCGATGGTGGGTCTCGGACTAAAAGTGGACTTGAAACAGTTGAAGGAGAAAGCGTGGAAGCCGCTCATTGCGATGACGGTAACCTCCGTCTTCCTTTCCGCGCTTACATTCCTCGTGCTTATGTAGGGATTCTGCAGGTTGAACTGCAGGATCTTTTTTATCAGCTTTAGGCGAGAAGACTCCCTCCTCAACGACGTAGGGGGG
>NZ_FNEV01000003.1:82848-333038 GCF_900100295.1 Salimicrobium halophilum | reverse complement strand
TCTCTTGTCCGAGTGTCCAGTAAATCCGTTAGCCACCCACTCAGCATCCGGACCAGGAACGGAACGGCGCGGTGCATACAAAAACGGGACACTCAAGCTTAGCGCTCTGGTTTGAGCGACCAGCACTAGGTCAAGGCTATGCTGCGGGATCTTTAAATTGCCCTTATGCACCGTTCGCTAAGCGCAGAACCCGAACGAGCGGTTCATTAAATCAGAAATGAACCGTTCGTACGCCAATCCGACCCTTTGAACGGTGCAATACCAAAGAAACGAACCGCTCAAGCTAAGAAACCTCCATACGACCATTCCAAAACTCCTTTCCAATAACTTCAGGAAGACATCCTCAGAACCCGTAATTTTGTGTATAATGGGGGAAGCGTTTAGAAAAAGGGGAGTCACATACATGGCACAACTGTATTTTAAATATGGAGCGATGAACAGCGGAAAATCGATCGAAATCATAAAAGTCGCCCACAACTACGAAGAGCAGAACAAGCCGGTTCTCATCTTCACCCCCGGCATCGACGACCGGGATGAAATCGGCTACGTCTCTTCACGGATCGGCCTGAGACGGAAGGCGTATCCGATTTTTGAAGAGACGGATCTGTATGAAACGGTGAAACAGGAAGAACAGCAGCCTTACTGCGTACTCGTGGATGAAGCTCAGTTTCTCGATAAAGAGCACATTCTGCAGCTGACGAAAATCGTCGATCGTCTGAATATCCCGGTGATGGGCTTCGGACTGAAGAACGATTTCCAGAACGAGTTGTTCGAAGGCAGCAAGTATTTTCTTCTGTATGCCGATAAAATTGAGGAAATGAAGACGATCTGCTGGTTCTGTGAAAAGAAAGCGGTCATGAACCTTCGCGTCAATGAAGAAGGACAGCCGGTCTATTCCGGAGAGCAGATCCAGATCGGCGGCAACGATGCTTATTATCCGGTCTGCCGCAAGTGTCACGATGATCCTCCACTTTAGCGAGGGGGCTAGGTTGTAACAAAGGAACCCCTATAATATAATACGAATGGCAGACAAAAAAGAGGTGAATGAAATGATCGAACGGTTACAGACGTTAGAAGACCGCTACGATAAATTGAACGAACTTTTGAGTGACCCTGAGGTGATCAGTGATACGACAAAGCTTCGGGAATACTCGAAGGAACAGTCGGACCTCGAAGAAACGGTTCAGGCTTACCGCGAGTATAAAGATGTCACGTCACAGATCGATGATACGAAAGAAATGCTCGACGATGAATCGGACGAAGAAATGAAGGAAATGGCGAAGGAAGAACTCAGCGAACTTACGACACGTAAGGAAGAGCTCGAAGAAAGCCTGCGCGTCCTCATGCTTCCGAAAGATCCGAACGATAAGAAGAACGTTATCATGGAAGTCCGCGGAGCAGCCGGCGGAGACGAAGCGTCTCTTTTCGCTGGAGACTTGTACCGTATGTACACCCGCTACGCAGAAGGTAAGGGATGGAAGATCGAAGTCATCGATTCCACGCCGAACGAAGTCGGTGGCTATAAAGAAGTCATTTTCATGGTGAAAGGGGAAGGTGCGTTTTCCCGCTTCAAATATGAAAATGGGGCCCACCGTGTTCAGCGTGTACCGGAAACGGAATCCGGCGGTAGGATCCACACGTCCACAGCGACCGTCGTCTGTCTTCCGGAAGCGGAAGAAGTGGAAGTCGATATCAATGAAAAAGATATCCGCGTCGACACTTTCGCATCCAGTGGTCCCGGTGGTCAGAGTGTAAACACGACCATGTCCGCCGTACGCCTGACGCACGAGCCTACAGGCATTGTGGCTTCGTGTCAGGATGAGAAATCCCAGATCAAGAACAAAGACAAAGCGATGCGTATCCTGCGTGCCCGTATTTATGACAAATACCAGCGCGAAGCTCAGGAAGAGTATGATGAAAGCCGTAAATCCGCGGTCGGTACCGGGGACCGTTCCGAGCGTATTCGTACGTACAACTTCCCGCAGACCCGTGTGACGGATCACCGCATCGGACTCACCTTGCAGAAGCTCGACCAGGTACTGCAGGGCAATCTCGATCAGATCATCGAGCCGCTCCTTATGGAAGAACAGGCGAAAAAGCTCGAGCAGATCGGTGAATAAGATGACGGATATGACGATAAGAGAAGCTCTTCAGTGGGCTTCTTCTTTTTTGCAGGAACATGGTCGTGAGTCGCGCGTGGCGGTCCTTCTTCTCGAACATTACACGGGGCTCGAAGGATCCGGACTTTTCCTTGAAGATGATCGGAAACTTTCTCTTGAAGAAAAAGAAAGCTTCATCAAAGCGGTGAGAACCCATGCGGAAACCGGTGAGCCGTATCAACATATTACCGGACGTGCACCATTTTACGGTCGCTATTTCCGGGTGACGCCGGATGTGCTGATCCCTCGCCAGGAAACGGAAGAACTGATGGATCTGATCAGGAAAAATACGGGCCATGGCGACAGGATCGCTGACATCGGCACCGGCAGTGGAGTGCTTGCGGTGACGCTCGCTCTGGAGACAGAAGCCGACGTATTGGCAACGGATATTTCGAAGGAAGCCTTAGGAATCGCCCGCGAAAACGCGGCGTCTCTCGGAGCAGACGTACGTTTTTATGAAGGAAGTTTTCTTGAACCACTCGAAAAGGAACATATCGATATTCTCGTCTCCAATCCCCCTTACATCGCCTGGGAGGAAAAAGAAGAGCTCGATGAGACGGTGAAGAAATACGATCCTGCGCTTGCGCTTTTTGCGGAAAACGATGGGTTACTTGCCTATGAAACCCTATGTAAGGAATTGAAAGCGCGCAACGACACCCCCCGTTTCGTAGCGTTTGAGATTGGCCATACGCAAGGCGGTGCTGTGAGACGGATGCTCCAGGATGCACTGCCAACCTATACGGTGGAAGTAATTAAAGATTTGAACGGCCGCGACCGCATCGTGACGGCCCGGGTATAACTCTATGACTCTCTGTCTATACTGACGTTGAAAAGAAATCCGTCAGAGACAGGGAGCATTTTTTATGAGAATCATACTGATACTGACGCTTCTTCTTTCCATACCGATTACTGCACAAGCGGAAGAAACATTGCGCATCCGCATCCTGGCTCATAGCAACGAAGAAGCCGATCAGCAGGAAAAGATGCAGGTGGCCGAGGCGATGTATCCGAAGCTAAAGGAAATCATGGGCGCCGGGGAAACGATCGGCGAAGCGAGAGAAGCGGTGGACAATCAATTACATATATTGAACGAAATTGTGGATACCCAAACGACCCGTCCGTTTACTGTGGAGTTTCGGAAGGACGTGTACTTTCCTCAAAAAGAAGGGTACGAATCCGGAGAGTACGAGGCGATTCTCGTAACCATCGGAGACGGGGATGGGGATAATTGGTGGTGTCTGCTGTTTCCGGATATCTGTCTGCCTGAGGAAAAAGAAGTGAAAAAAGAGTCTTGGATAGCGAAACAATGGGATTCATTCACAGATTGGTGGAGTTAACCACAGGGAATTGTGAATAAGTTGATAATTTATGCACACACCCTGTGGATATTGTGGGTAAGTATTTTAGAAAACGGTTATATTTCGACTTTTATAGACAATTGCAAACGGATTCTGTGGATAAAACTGTGGAAATGTAAAAAAGAGAGACGGACATCTCCCTTTCGTGCTGAATCAGACGGTCCGATCCCTCAGGTAGCGGGTGGCAAGGTAAATACCGCCGGCCAGGAAGGCGAAAGAATACTTGAAAAGAAAGAACACTTGCCACATGTATTCTTTCGGAAAAAGAATATCGCATAGAACGAGTACGAGAAAAGCAATCGCTGCACTTTGAAGATAGATGCCTTTGGTCCTTTCATCCTCTTCTCCTATCATTCTCCAACACATAAACATCACACCGATGCTGATCATGAACAGCACGAACCCACCCACAATAAGGATGTTCCAGTTCCCCGCCGAAATTTCCGCCCAGGTCCTCAAAGGTTGAAACAGGGATTCTGTCAGCTCATTCATCAATTCCATCATCCTTTCTTTCATAAGTAAAAATGTCGTTCACATCGACTTCGAAAAAATCTGCGATACGAAGAGCCAGGAGTAAGGAGGGAACGTAATTCCCTTTTTCCATTACGAAAATCGTCTGTTTGGAAACACCGACCTTTTTCGCCAGCTCCATCTGAGACATCTTGGCCAGCACTCGATAGTCGTAGACTTTATTCGATACCGAATCACCAAAGTCTTTTTTCATGTTCTTCACCTCTTATTATCAAATTATAAATAAAACTTATATAAAAGTAAAGTAAACTTATACAAAAACAAACTTTACTTATCAAATCGAGAATAAGCAAAGAGGGGGATTCTGCCTTTAACTTGCCTACACAAGGAGCTTTGTCCATAATAGATACTAGAAAAGAAAGATAAAGGAGTAACTCGAATGACACGTTTATGGAAACAGGAGGATGGAATGAGGGAAGCGGCGGAGGCTCTATCAGCTGGGGAGGCCGTCGCTTTTCCGACGGAGACGGTGTATGGTCTCGGGGCGGATGCGACAAGGGAAGAAGCGGTTCAGAAAATATTCGATGCGAAAGGGCGTCCTGCGGATAATCCACTGATTGTCCACATTGGAGAGCGGGAAGAGCTTGCAACCATCGCCGCTGATTGGACGGAAACGGCTGAGAAGTGCATGGATGCATTCTGGCCGGGACCTCTTACAATTATCGTCCCTTCGAATGGCAAGGCCGCAAAGAATGTGACGGCAGGTCTCCAGACGATCGGGGTGAGGATGCCGGATCATCCGACAGCTCTCAAGCTGTTACGGGAAGTGAAGTTGCCGATTGCAGCGCCGAGTGCCAACAGTTCCGGGAAACCTTCCCCGACAAGCGCCGAGCACGTGTATCAGGATTTGAACGGAAAAATAGCGGGAATCGTGGATGGTGGCCGTACCGGTGTCGGGGTGGAGTCGACGGTTGTGGACTGTACCGCAGAAATTCCTGTCATTCTCCGGCCTGGTGGCGTGACGAAAGAACAATTGGAAGAAGTATTTGAAGAAGTGCGCGTCGATCCCGCTCTTTCTGATGAGGAAGAGAAACCGAAATCTCCGGGAATGAAATACCGACATTACGCTCCGGAGGTTCCATTGTTGCTCGTAGAAGGTGACGATGAGCGATTTGTGGAAAAACTTTCATTCTATCAACAGGAAGGGAAGAGAGTCGGCGTCATCGCAAGTCGTGAACTGGCAGAAAAACTTGATCACCCTCGGATGGCTGTATGCGGATCACGGACGGATCTCTCTGAAGTAGCCGTGGAATTGTACGGAGCTCTCCGTTCCTACAAACAGTCCGATGTCGATGTGATTTTAGCGGAAACGTTCGAGGAGACGGAAGTCGGAGCCGCTGTCATGAACCGTCTCAAGAAAGCCGCCGACCGGATCATTTAAAAGCGAGGCGCTTCCACTTTTCCCGGAGGATGAGAGATGATACGGCGGTAGTGCTATGTCCAAGTCCAGCGCCTATCTCCCGGAAGATATAAGCCCGAATTCGAAATAAAGAAAGTACACCTCATTTGAAACCGGGCTTATACTTGGGGAGATGAGCAAGGCGCTCCCACTTTTCTTACGTATACCGTTCTTCCCCCACTCATACAATGGAAAAAGTGGGAGGGGGCATACGTGTGAAGGAAGCGGCGATAGCGGTAGCGCTGGGGATGGACGCGTTCTCAGCTGCCCTGGCAATTGGCATGCAACTGCTTCCGCTCCGATTTTTCATCCAGACGGGACTGTGGACAGGCCTTTGTCATATCATTTTTCCGGAACTCGGAATCATGACGGGGACGTTTCTATCAGGGACCATCCAGGGGTATGCAGACTTCGTGTCGGCCTGGCTGCTCGTCGCTCTCGGAACATGGATGATGTTCGGCGCAGGGGAGACATTTCATGCCACAACGAAAAAAGGATTGGCTCTGTTTATTCTCGGCGTAAGTGTGGACAGCTTTCCGGTTGGGGTTAGTGCCGGCCTTGGGGATACGGATATCTCCGTGGTGCTGATAGGAGTGGTTGCCGCGCTTATGACGTGGACGGGTTTCATAATTGGAAGAAAAGCCGGAAGTTTGTTCGGTTCCTATAGTGAGCAGGCGGGCGGAATGATCCTTTGTCTGCTCGGACTACAGATGATTTTTCACTAGGAGGATCTATAGTTATGAATATACTATTCGTTTGCACAGGAAACACATGCCGGAGCCCTATGGCGGAAGCGATTCTGAAAGACAAGCGCAATGATTTCAGTGTCGCATCTGCAGGAATTTTCGCAGGAGAGGGCCAGCCGATCTCCGAAGGATCGAGACAGGTACTGGAAGAAGAAGGCGTCGAGGTGGATCATGCTTCTCAGCCGGTGACTCAGGATCTGTTGGCATGGGCCGATCTCATTCTGACGATGACAGAACGCCACAAACAGGCGCTTGCGATGCAATACGACGGTCATGACGAAAAACTTTTCACCTTGAAAGAATATGTGCTTATTTCAGACGACAAGTGGGAGCGGCTGAAGTCGCTTTACAGTAAGGTAGAAGAAAAACGGGTGCAGGAGAAAGATTGGAAAGAGGCCTCCCGACAGGAACTTGAAGAAATCGAAGACATCGAGAATTCGCTTCCGGATGTGAACATCATGGATCCGTTCGGTGGAGACAAAAACGTTTATCGAAAAACCTATCAGGAACTCCAGGAGTATATTGAATTATTGATCGGAAAAGCCGATGATAATAAATAGAAACAGGTAGTTTGGAGGAGATAGGTGTGAGTCAGAAGTATCGGTTCAGTTTACGTTTGAAAATCGTCCTGTTTGTAACAGTACTGGCGATGATTACGTATACGTTCTCTGCATTGTTCATTTATGTACTGTGGGATATGGCTAAGGGAGTTCTCCCGATGTCACAGACGGCGTTCACGGTTATGACGCTCGTGATGGGTGTTCTCTGGTCCGGAGTCCTTGCTTATGTCATGGCCGGGTTGATTACGAAAGAATTGAAGAAGCTTGAAAACGTGGCGGTCCAGGTCGCGGAAGGGGATCTTACCCAGCGCGTGGATATACCGGAGTCGGATGATGAAATCCGTTCGCTGGCTGTCGCGTTCGATCGTATGGTCGGGCATTTGCGGGAGGTTATCACAGAAATCGAGCGCAATTTCGATGAAACGAATGCTACCGTAACAAGCATGCGGACGTCTACATCGAATGTCACCGATCAGGCGCGTACCGTGGAACAGACGATCCGCGAAATTTCATCCGGGGCGGAGTCATCGGCGGTTTCCATCCAGGACACAGCGAATTACGTGAACGATGCGACGACGCTTGCCGGAGAAATTCAGAAAGAAGCGGAAGCATCGAAACAGAAAGCGGATCAGATGATTGACAGTCTGAATCATTCCAGCCGAGTGTTGGAGGAACTTTTGACAGGAATTCGTAATCTGTCCGATGATCAGGAGAAATCGCTTGAGGAAGTGGAGTCCCTGGAAGCGAATGCGAAAGAAATCAACAACATCGTCACTCTCGTCGGAGATATCGCGGAACAGACGAACCTTCTGGCTCTGAATGCCTCCATCGAAGCGGCGCGTGCCGGGGAACACGGCAAAGGATTCGCCGTGGTCGCGGAGGAAGTCCGGAAGTTGGCCGATCAGAGTTCAGAAGCGGTACATAACATTTCTTCGCTCGTCGATGCGATGCAGAAAGGCGTAACGAAAGTCGTCTCCCGTATTTCCGAACAGGTCTCTTATGGAAGAGAGGAAGCGGAAAAGGGAGCGAAGACCGGGGAAGCGATGGAAACCATGACCTCCTCGATCCACGAGGTCGCCACAGCCGTCACCAACATTTCGAAAAATGTGGACAGGCAGCTTGAGATGATCCAGGAAACGTCGAGACAATCACAGGAAGTCGCGGCCGTAGCCGAAGAGACGTCAGCCGGAGCGGAGGAAGTGAATGCCTCGATCGAAGAGCAGACTACGATGCTCGAAGACGTCGATGCGCTTGCGACGCAATTGGAAGAGCAGGCGGGCAGGCTTCGTGCAGACATGGAGCGGTTCTCTTTAGAAAAACAGCATGCATAGTTGATGGGTTCGCTTATCCTGGTTAGGGTGAGCGGACTTTTTTATTGGTGGGCGCATTGCGGTACACTCAGGCGAAGCAGGTTTTTCTGAGTGGGTGGCATTTACTTTAGAGCGCCGTTCAAGCTGGTGAATCAAGCGTGAGTGTCCCGCTCAATGATTTGCAGGACACTCACAACGAAATCTCTTTCATGAACGGTGCGCAAAGCATAAAATCTTTTATCGAAGCCAGGCCCGTCTGCTTAGAGTAGAGCTTCTGAACGTTCTTCTCCGCTTTTTACATAATCCAGTTGCGCCACCCAGAAACCCGAGCCATAAGCAGACCCGACTTTTTCGGGAGAAGGCACCCAAAAGAAGCCGGGTCTGCTTATGACTGAGGTTTCTAAGCGGGGTGGCTCCACCTTTTACTTTAAAACCCGAACATTGCCGAATCGGAAAATAAGTAATACAATAAGGGAAAGATTTTTAGAGGGGCCGATGCTTCTCTTGTTTGCCATACTCGCGGGACGGATTACGCCGGTTGCGGGAGACTTTGTGAGAGAAAGGAGGATGCTGTGATGAATGTTGGAAAAGACGCGTCTGTCGCTCTTCATCAGCTGATGGAGACGGGGTTCATGACGGGTGGAACACTGATCATCGGATGTTCGACGAGCGAGGTTATCGGGGAAAGGATCGGGACCTCGGGAAGTGATGAGGTCGCTGCGGCCTTATTCGCCGAACTCCGTACATTCGGAGAAAAAACAGGGATGTCGCTCGCTTTTCAGTGCTGTGAACATTTGAATCGAGCGGTTGTCGTCGAGCGTGAAACGGCAGAGCGCCATCACGGGCGCATCGTGGCAGCTGTTCCGGTCCGGGAAGCCGGCGGTTCTATGGCTGCGTACGCGTATCGTCATATGAACGATCCGGTGCTGATTGAATCGATTGAAGCGGATGCCGGTATTGATATCGGAGACACCTTGATCGGAATGCACTTGAAGCGTGTAGCGGTTCCGCTCCGTCTCGAACAGAAGTCGATCGGCAACGCCCGTATCACAGCGGCCCGGACAAGACCTCCACTGATCGGCGGTCCGCGTGCGGTGTATGAGTAAGTGCAAGCCCGTCCATAGGAAGCCATAGGAAAAGAACAGAAGAGTCAGGAGAAAGGGGAATACGAACCGATGAAACAATTGAAATCGCAAGACCCGGAACTATTCGCATCCATTCAGAGAGAGCACCATCGTCAGGATTACAATATCGAACTGATCGCCTCCGAAAACTTCACATCAGAAGCGGTGATGGAAGCGATGGGATCTGTCATGACGAACAAATATGCAGAAGGTTATCCAGGCAAGCGTTACTACGGCGGCTGTGAATTCGTCGATGAAGCGGAGAACCTTGCCCGTGATCGCGCGAAACAGATCTTCGGAGCGGAGCACGCCAACGTCCAGTCTCACTCCGGTTCCCAGGCGAACATGGCTGTTTATTTCACAGTCCTTAAGCCGGGTGATACGGTGCTTGGTATGAATCTGAACCACGGTGGTCACCTGACTCACGGCAGCCCGGTGAACTTCAGCGGTTCCCTCTACAACTTCGAAGAGTACGGGGTAGATGAAGATACGGAACGAATCGATTTCGATGCCGTTCTTGAAAAAGCGAAAGAAGTTCAGCCGAAACTTATCGTTGCCGGTGCAAGTGCTTATCCACGTGACATCGATTTTGCCAAGTTCCGCGAAATCGCTGACGAAGTAGGTGCGTACCTGCTTGTCGATATGGCACACGTGGCCGGTCTTGTAGCGACGGGGCATCATTCCGATCCGATTCCTCATGCGCACTTCGTAACGACGACGACGCACAAAACGCTTCGCGGTCCGCGTGGTGGAATGATTCTGTGTAAAGAAGAGTTCGCGAAGAAAATCGACAAAAACGTATTCCCTGGCATGCAGGGTGGCCCGCTGATGCATGTCATCGCTGCGAAAGCTGTGGCATTCAAAGAGATTCTCGACAGTTCGTTCAGCGACTACTCCGGTCAAATCGTGAAGAACGCGAAGAAACTCGGCGAGTCTCTGCAGGAGAACGGAGTCCGTCTCGTTTCCGGCGGCACAGAGAACCACCTTCTGCTTCTCGACCTTCGCAACAAAGGCCTCACTGGTAAAGTTGCCGAGAAAGCATTGGACGAAGTCGGTATTACAACGAACAAGAATACGATTCCGTTCGATCCGGAGAGCCCATTCGTAACAAGCGGAATCCGTATCGGAACAGCAGCCGTGACGACACGCGGTTTCAAAGAAGAGGAGATGAAAGAAGTCGGAGAACTCATCGCCTTCACTCTAGATCATCACGAAGATGAAGAGAAGCTGGCAGAAGCGAAAGAGCGCGTCCGTGCCCTCACATCCCGCTTCCCGCTATATCCGTCTCTCGAAAGTGCATCTGAATAATTAGGAAGAAAGTCGCTCCCCGGAGCGGCTTTTTTCATGCGCTGGATCGTTTTTTACGATAAATAGCTCATTATTTACGATAAAGGTGTAAAAAGTTACGACAAATGAAAATTAGTTACGATAAACCGACCAAAAGTTACGATAATTTCCTGGATGGCAGAAATTCTAAACAGGTGCTTCCACATTTCTTTTCAGATCCAGTTGCACCACCCAGAAACCCGAGCCATAAGCAGACTCACCTTTTTCGGGAAAATTCACCCAAAAGAAGCTGAGTCTGCTTATGGCTGAGGTTTCTAAGCGGGATGACTCCACTTTTCTTTCCTCATTGCAAACAAATCTATTATTCAGTACAATAGTACAGATATGAATAAGAAAAAACGAAGGAGTGTGCTTCGATGAGCAACGTTTACGTACTGGACCACCCGTTGATCCAACACAAACTGACGTACATACGAAAAAAGGAGACCGGGACGAAAGATTTCCGCGAACTCGTGGATGAAGTCGCTACGCTTATGGCGTTCGAGATTACCCGCGACCTTCCGCTTGAGGAAGTGTCCATCGATACGCCTGTCGTCGATGACGCAACAGCGAAAGTTCTATCCGGAAAGAAAGTGGGACTCGTTCCTATTCTGCGTGCCGGCCTTGGCATGGTAGATGGTATGGTTGACCTTATTCCAGCAGCGAAAATCGGTCACGTCGGTCTTTACCGTGATCCGGAGACGCTGAAACCGGTGGAATACTACGTGAAGATGCCTAGTGATATCGAAGAACGTGAACTGATCGTCCTCGATCCGATGCTTGCAACCGGCGGGTCCGCGATCGAAGCGATACATTCCCTGAAAAAACGCGGAGCGAAGCAGATTCGTCTGATGTGCCTTGTCGCAGCTCCGGAGGGCGTCGAGCTGATGAAAGAAGCGCACCCTGATGTAGATATCTATCTCGCGGCACTCGACGAGAAGTTGAACGACAAAGGGTACATCGTTCCTGGTCTCGGTGATGCCGGTGACCGTCTGTACGGAACGAAATAAGGAGGCCATTATGTCACAGCCTATCAAAGTAATGACGATTTTCGGGACGAGACCGGAAGCCATCAAGATGGCACCGCTCGTTCTTGAACTGAAAAAACGCCCGGAGCAGTTCGAGCCGATTGTTACCGTGACGGCCCAGCACCGTGAAATGCTCGATCAGGTTCTGTCCATTTTCGACATTACCCCGGACCATGATCTGAACATCATGAAAAAGCAGCAATCCCTGGCTCAGGTGACGACCCGGGCACTGGAGGGTCTGGATGAAGTGATGAAAGAGACGGAACCGGATATCGTCCTTGTCCACGGAGACACGACGACGACATTCGCCGCTTCTCTTGCAGGCTTCTACAACCAGATTCCTGTCGGTCACGTGGAAGCAGGACTGCGTACCTGGAACAAATACTCTCCGTTCCCGGAAGAGATGAACCGTCAGCTGACGGGTGTCATGGCGGATCTTCATTTCGCCCCGACGAACAAGTCGCGGGATAACCTTCTTGCGGAGAATAAGCCGGAAGATAACATCTTCGTGACCGGGAATACGGCCATCGATGCGCTGAAAACGACGGTGGATGAATCGTATACGAGTGAAGTCCTGGACTCTCTTGAAGGAAAACGTCTCGTCCTCATGACGGCACACCGCCGGGAGAATCTCGGGAATAACATGAAGCAGATGTTCCGCGCCATCAAGCGGATGGTCGAGACGCATGAGGATGTAGAAGTCGTGTATCCCGTCCACTTGAATCCGGTTGTACAGGAAACAGCAGATGAGATTCTCGGGAACGATGATCGCATCAAGCTGATTTCTCCGCTTGACGTCATCGACTTCCATAACTTTGCGTCCCGCGCTCATCTGATCCTTACAGATTCCGGAGGTGTTCAGGAAGAAGCGCCGTCTCTCGGTGTCCCTGTACTGGTACTCCGCGATACGACGGAGCGTCCGGAGGGAATCGAAGCAGGCACGCTGAAGCTTGCCGGCACGGAAGAAGATCACATCTTCGACCTGGCGAACGAGCTTCTCTCGGATGAGGAAGCATACAAGGCGATGTCGAAAGCCTCGAACCCTTATGGGGATGGCAATGCATCGGCCCGCATTGCGGAAGCGATCCGCTATTTCTTTGAGCACCGCACGGATAAACCGGCACCTTTTGAAATCGAATAGAGCTCATACATGAAGCACCGGCCCTACGCAGCCACGCGTACCCGGTGCTTTTTTTGGTAAAATGAAGAAGGAATGCTACCACTTTAAGGGGAGTTTGTGTGATTTTTGTGTACATGATGGTGTTCGGCGTTATTGGTGCCATAGTGTTTGGACCACTGGGATTCATCGGTGGGGCAGGTATTGGCGCCGTGTTTGCAGTTACATAGTCCAACCTACGGAGAATCAGACGACTTGAGGAAAGACTTGATGAAAAAGAAAATGATTCAGAATAGGAATTGATCCGTCTTTGGGATAGACGAAGGCGGATTTTATTGAGACAGAAGGAGAAGGAAAATGAAAAAGAGTTTATGGATGATTTTGTTTCTGCTATTGGGGGCATGCGGGGAAGCGGCTGAAAGTACTGAGCACGAACCCGAGCAAGAAGAGATAGAGAAGAAAGAAGAACCGGGACTGAAAGAAGACGAAATCATAGTGACCCGGGCTGACGGGTCTGAAGAGATTCATGAAACGATCGAATATGATCTGGCACATTCTACCGGAAGCATCAAAACGATCAACGGATACACCTTATCGCAAAAATACGATGAGCTCGTAGGTATCAATGTCCGGGCCAAAATCAAGAATAGAAAGTATAGCGAAAACATTCGCAGAAGAATTCTTCAGATAGAGCATAAGCTTAGGGAAGACAATCGGGGCTCGTCGTTCCAATCCAATTATTCGGGAGGTAATATACCCGGGGACTACAGTCCGGTGGAAGAGGGAAGATTCGAACACCCTTACCTCGATGAAAGGGTGGTAGTCTTCGAGAAGGGGATCCCTGAGTTCGAATCGCTGGAAGTGGGTTATGGAATCAATCGATATACAGAAGACTATAGCCAGGAAGCGTACATAGGTTTTGAAAAAGGTGTATCCCAGGAAGAAATCGAGGAGAAACTGTATGAGATCATGTCTATGCTTGAAACGATGCCGGTGGATAATGGCGTTGAAGAAGACGTGGACTTCGTTGCACCTGATTTTCAAATGCTTGAGAACTCGGTGGCAGGAGAAGTGACGGAAGTGCTGAGCGGGGAAGCGATCGAAATAGAGTTCTGCGATGCTACGGCGTTCCGCAATGGAGCATGTGGGGTGTATAAAATGGAAGATCCGGATAGACTGGCTGATGTAGAAAAAGGAGACATCGTCTATTTTACTTATAAGGCCTTTCCGGAAGAAGAGCGCTATGAGATGACAGGGTTCCGTGGCAAGAATTTATACGAGTGATTGATTGGGGTGACTGAATCTTGAAGGGTGTAGGTGTAGCGCCCCACTCACGCCAGGGTCTCTATCTTGAGTGTCCAGGAAAATGTATAGCGCGCCGTTAACGTGAGTCGTCCGTCAGAGAGAGGGTGGCAAACGGATTTGCTGGACGCTCAGACGAGATTCACTTTTCTGAACGGCGTGCAAAAGCACTCGAATGCATGTACCTTCCCCAGAAGTCGGGGGAAGGTAATCAATAAAGATCTTGCGTTTCTTTCTCTTGTTGCTTGTAGCCCCCCACTCACGCCAGGGTCTCTATCTTGAGTGTCCAGGAAAATGTATAGCGCGCCGTTAACGTGAGTCGTCCGTCAGCGAGTGGGTGGCAAATAGATTTGCTGGACGCTCAGACGAAATTCACTTTTCTGAACGGCGTGCAAAAGCACTCGAATGCACGTACCTTCCCCGAAGTCGGGGGAAGGTAATCAATAAAGATCTTG
The DNA here is from genome assembly GCF_900100295.1 of Salimicrobium halophilum. Classification (GTDB taxonomy): domain Bacteria; phylum Bacillota; class Bacilli; order Bacillales; family Halobacillaceae; genus Salimicrobium; species Salimicrobium halophilum. The sequence goes on along the minus strand of NZ_FNEV01000003.1, from coordinate 318,623 downwards.
CGTTTCTTTCTCTTGTTGCGTGTAGCCCCCCACTCACGCCAGGGTCTCTATCTTGAGTGTCCAGGAAAATGTATAGCACGCCGTTCACGAAAGTCGTCCGTGAGCGAGTGGGTGGCAAATAGATTTGCTGGACGCTCAGACGAGATTCACTTTTCTGAACGGCGTGCAAAAGCACTCGAATGCATGTACCTTCCCCGGAAGTCGGGGGAAGGTAATGTATCTAAACGGAAGCTCCCACTCCATAATATACAAACGTTTGCATAACCAAACAGGAAATGTGGCAGAAATGTGAAAAGAATTGTGTCGAACATGTGTACTTTTAACTTGTAACGCATTGACATCACTGGACTGCTATTGTAATCTAACATAGTGTGGAATGATAAGGTTTTCACACAAAAAAGCGGTTTCACGCACAAGGAAAACGTGGTGGTGGAATGAACCGGAATCATAGAGGTTCTTTTCGTGCAATCGGACTGACCAGTGCCATTTCCTCGCAACTCGCAGGTGGCCCACTCGCCGGTATCTTCATCGGCAAATGGGTGGATGAACAGTTCGCAACCAGCCCGCTGTTTCTCATAATCGGACTCCTTGCCGGTTTAGGGACAGGTACATATGGAACCATTCATTTAGTAAGAAAGTACACGGGGGACGATTAGCTTGAAAGATTATGATGTCATGGCAACCCGTCAACGTAAATGGATGTTCTATCTTCTCGCATTACTGGTCCTCTTATGGGGACTCACTCCATGGAAAGCCTTTTTCCTCGGAACACTGCTCGGAAGTGTACTCAGCTTTTACAATCTGTGGTTGATGCAGCGCAAGATGAAACAGCTCGGTGAAGCGGCTGCAGCCAACAGAACGATGAAAGGGATCGGTACATTCACGAGACTCGCGAGTGGCGCGCTAGCCGTCGTCATCGCCCTTCAATTCGAAGAGTATTTCCATTTAATTGGCGTAGTATTAGGCTTAATGGCAGCTACGGTTGTCATTTTTATAGATGCCTTCATTAATTCTAGCAAGGATAGCACGATGGAAGAGAGGTGAAGAGATTGGATCACGAAGCACCAATATGGAATGAAGCGTTTGGCATACCTTGGCTCAGTTTCAACTTGTCGAATGTTCTCATGATGTTTGTCGCATCTCTCGTTGTCTTTATCGTCTGCGTTGCGGCCACAAGGAACTTGCAGCGACGCCCGAAAGGCATGCAGAATGTGATTGAGTGGACCGTCGATTTTATCAAGAATATCATCGGCTCCAACATGGACTGGCGAACAGGAAAAATGTTCCTGCCGCTTGGGTTGACATTATTCCTCTACATATTCGTATCGAACATGTTGGGGGTTGTTGTTAACGGAACTGTCGGACACACCTTATGGTGGAAGTCACCGACCGCAGATCCTCTCGTGACGATGACGTTAGCCGTCATGGTCGTAGTGCTGACTCACTACTACGGGGTCAAATTGCGAGGATCAAGAGAGTACGCAAAGGATTATGTACGTCCGTTGCCGTTCCTCTTACCCTTCAATATCATTGAAGAATTTTCGAACACCCTGACGCTCGGTCTCCGTCTTTACGGAAACATTTACGCAGGGGAAATTCTGATCAGCTTACTGATCGGACTGGCAACAAGCAGTTTCTTAGGATTCCTCGGGGCAACGCTTCCGATGGTCGCCTGGCTCGGTTTCAGTACATTTATCGGGTTCATCCAGGCATTCATTTTCGTAATGTTGACGATGGTCTATATGTCTCACAAAGTGAGCGAAGATCATTAACATATTTTTTTGAAACAACAATCTATTACTACAATATTTGAGGAGGATTTTACATTATGGGTCTTTTAGCAGCAGCTATCGCAGTAGGACTGGCAGCACTTGGTGCCGGTATCGGTAACGGTTTGATCGTAAGTCGTACAGTAGAGGGGATTGCTCGTCAACCAGAACTTCGCAGTGCCCTTCAGACAACAATGTTCATCGGTGTGGCACTAGTTGAGGCGATTCCGATCATCGGTGTTGTAATTGCGTTCATCGTAATCGGCGGCTAATGCCGTTTCAGAAATGGCGGAGTCTACCTTCGCCTTTCTTGTATCTTTTTACCCTGGAAATACAATAATGAAACGATATACTTCTGGCACTAGCGCTTGTACCTCATGCCTTACAAGCCGAGGGTTAATCGGGGACGGCCGGGTGATAAGCGCTATTCTTATGCAGGTAAGGAAAGAAAGGAGTGAAAGCTGTGTACGGTTTGACTGATAACCTGATCATTCAGGCAGGTGGTTTCCAATTCGGAGATGCGATCGCCCAATTGGTCTTCTTCCTCATTCTACTGGTTCTATTGCGTAAATTCGCATGGGGACCGCTCATGAACATGATGAAAGAACGGGAAGATTACATCTCGAATGAAATAGAATCCGCGGAGAAAAGCCGCGAGGAAGCAGCTCGCCTCCAGCGCGAAGCTTCCGAAGAATTGAAACAGACGCGTCAGGATGCACAAAAGATCATCGAAGACGCACGCAAAACGGCAACGCAGCAAGAAAAAGATATCGTCGCTTCAGCAAGAAGAGAAGCGGATCGTATGAAAGAATCCGCTCGTCAGGAAATCGAGCAGGAGAAAGAGAAAGCTGTACAGCAGCTTAAGGATCAAGTCGCTTCCATGTCCGTCATGATTGCATCGAAAGTTATCGAGAAAGAGCTATCCGAACAGGATCAGAAGGAACTTATCGATCAGTACGTGAATGAGGCAGGAGAAGAGCGATGAGTGAGGTAGTCGTAGCGAAACGATACGCAGACGCTCTCTTTGAGCTCGGGCAGGAAAAGTCGAAACTTGATACCTTTCAGGAAGAAATGAAGACGCTGAGGAAAGTAGCGCTTGAAAACGGATCGCTCGAGACAGTTCTCAAGCATCCGCGTATTCCGGCTGATCGCAAGAAGGAACTGGTGAATGAAAGCTTCAAAGGATTCTCTGAGGAAGTTCTTCATACCCTCCACCTTCTGATCGATCGTCACCGCACAGAGATCATTATTCCGCTCGCCGAACGTTTCCTTGCAAAAGTGAACGAGCATCACGGCGTACAGGAAGCGACTGTTTACACAGTACGTGAGCTATCGGAAGAAGAGAAGCAGCGTTTGTCCAAGACGTTCGCCCCGAAAGTAGGCAAGGATTCCCTGATCATCGATAACCGCGTGGATCCTGATCTTCTCGGCGGGGTACGTATCCGTATCGGTAACCGTATCTTTGACGGATCCGTCCGTGGCAAACTCGATCAAATGGAACGTGAGCTGCTTTCAGCGAACAATAGAGGATAGGGGTGAAATCGCATGAGCATCAATGCTGAAGAAATCAGTACGCTGATTAAACAACAGATTGAAAACTATGAAGCAGACATGGAAGTCAATGATGTCGGCACCGTCATCGAAGTCGGGGACGGGATTGCCCGCGCCCATGGCCTCGATAACGTTATGGCCGGGGAGCTCGTTGAATTTCAGAACGGTGTCATGGGATTGGCACAAAACTTGGAAGAAAGTAATGTCGGTCTCGTCATCTTAGGCCCGTTCACAGATATCAAAGAAGGCGATGAAGTCCGTCGTACCGGCCGCATCATGCAGGTCCCGGTAGGAGAGGAACTTCTGGGCCGCGTCGTCAACCCGCTTGGTCAGGCAGTAGACGGCCTCGGTAACATCGAAACGACCAAAACTCGTCCGATCGAATCTCCTGCACCAGGAGTCATGGATCGTAAATCCGTCGACGAACCGCTTCAGACAGGAATCAAGGCGATCGACGCCCTTGTACCTATCGGCCGTGGCCAGCGTGAGCTGATCATCGGGGACCGTCAGACTGGTAAAACATCCGTAGCGATCGACGCGATTCTGAACCAGCACGACCAGGATATGATCTGTATCTATGTCGCCATCGGTCAGAAAGAATCGACCGTCCGCGGTACGGTAGAAACACTTCGCCGCCACGGAGCACTCGACTACACAATCGTAGTGACAGCAAGTGCCTCCCAACCGGCGCCACTACTTTACCTTGCACCGTATGCCGGTGTATCCATGGGTGAAGAGTTCATGCACAACGGCAAGCACGTGCTCGTCGTTTACGATGACCTGTCCAAACAGGCATCCGCCTATCGTGAACTTTCCCTTCTACTTCGCCGCCCGCCGGGTCGTGAAGCATTCCCAGGGGACGTTTTCTACCTGCACTCCCGTCTACTCGAGCGTGCAGCGAAACTCAGTGATGAGAAAGGTGGAGGGTCTCTGACGGCACTTCCATTCGTTGAGACACAGGCCGGAGACATTTCTGCCTATATTCCGACGAACGTCATTTCCATCACGGACGGGCAGATCTTCCTGCAGTCCGACCTATTCTTCTCCGGTGTACGACCGGCGATCAACCCGGGACTTTCCGTATCCCGTGTCGGTGGTTCCGCACAGAGAAAAGCGATGAAGAAAGTAGCCGGTACGCTTCGTCTTGACCTTGCGTCCTTCCGTGAACTCGAGGCGTTCGCCCAGTTCGGATCGGACCTTGATAAAGCGACGCAGGCGAAACTGAACCGTGGTGCCCGTACAGTAGAAGTACTGAAACAGGGACTTCACCAGCCGCTTTCCGTAGAGAAGCAGGTTATGATCATCTATGCCCTCACGAAAGGGTACATCGATGACATTCCTACAGAAGAAGTGACCCGTTTCGAGCGCGAGTTCCACAACTGGCTCGACAACAACCGCAGAGACCTATTGGACAAGATCCGTGACACCGGTAAGCTTCAGGATGATAACGGTGAAATGGGCGAAGCGGTCGAAGCATTCAAGAAAACATTTGTCGTTTCTGAATAAATGATAAGGACTAAATAGACTCATCCGTCTGAAGGGGAAACCGCCGCACGATAAGGCGCGGAACATGTATCAGCGCGCACTGCGTCTTTCATACGGCAGGTTCTCCCTCTTTCAGGACAGGAAGGGTTTTCAGAAAGGGTGGTGAAATAGCTTGGCATCCCTTAGAGAGATCAAAGGCCGGATCAATTCCACGAAGAAAACGAAACAGATCACGAAAGCGATGCAGATGGTGTCCGCTTCCAAGTTGAATCGCGCGGAAGAGAATGCGAAATCATTCGTCCCGTACAGCGAGAAGATCCAGGAAGTCGTCGCCAGTATCGCGCAAGGGGGAGGAGATGCGTCCCACCCGATGCTTGAGGAGCGGGAAGTGAAACGTAAAGGATACGTCGTCATCACATCAGACCGCGGACTCGCAGGGGCGTACAACTCCAGCATCCTGAGAAAAGCCTATCAGGACATCAGGAACAACCATACCTCCGCCGATGAGTACAAAATCATTGCGATCGGACGGATCGGGCGTGACTTTTTCCGGAAACGGAATATGGCCGTGGATAAAGAAATCACCGGGGTCTCGGACCAGCCGGACTTCGAAGATATCAAAGAACTCGCTTCTGAAACGGTACAGCTTTATACCGATGAAGAAATCGATGAGCTTCATATCTATTACAGCCATTACGTCAGTGCCATCACTCAGGAAGTCCAGAGAACGAAAGCTCTTCCGCTGAATGATATTTCAGCAGAACAGGCGACGAAATCCTCTTCCGCTTCCTATGAGTACGAGCCGAACCAGGAAGAGATTTTGGAAGTGCTTCTGCCACAGTATGCAGAAAGCCTTATCTACGGAGCATTGATAGATAGTAAAGCAAGCGAACACGCTGCACGTATGACAGCGATGAAGAGTGCGACCGACAATGCCGACGACCTTATCGACGACTTGTCGCTTACGTACAACCGCGCCCGTCAGGCAGCGATCACCCAGGAAATCACCGAAATCGTCGGTGGTGCATCCGCCCTCGAATAGTAGAAGAGGGAGAAGTTAAGTTAGGAGGGAATAGCAGATGAGTGTTGGACGCATAACACAGGTTATGGGACCGGTTGTAGACGTCACCTTTGACGATGGCCACCTCCCTGACATCAACAACGCTCTCGTTGTAGAACGGGATGGCAGCGAAGATTTGACATTTGAAGTAGCGCTTCACCTCGGGGACAACGCTGTTCGTACCGTTTCCATGGGCTCCACAGAAGGAGTACAGCGAGGACTTGAAGTGAAAGATACAGGCGGCGCGATCGCCGTACCTGTAGGGGACGTGACTCTTGGTCGTGTTTTCAACGTACTTGGAAATAACATCGACCTGGATGAGCCGCTTGCTGCGGACGTCCGCCGGGACCCGATCCATAGACAGGCGCCTACGTTCGAACATTTGGCGACTGAAACAGAAATTCTCGAGACAGGTATCAAAGTTGTAGACCTGCTTGCCCCTTATGTAAAAGGTGGTAAAATCGGTCTCTTCGGTGGTGCCGGTGTAGGGAAAACCGTATTGATCCAGGAATTGATCAACAACATCGCCCAGGAGCACGGTGGTATCTCCGTATTCGCAGGGGTAGGGGAGCGTACCCGTGAAGGGAACGACCTTTACTTCGAGATGAAGGATTCCGGCGTTATCTCCAAAACAGCGATGGTGTTCGGTCAGATGAACGAGCCGCCGGGAGCACGTATGCGCGTAGCGCTTACCGGTCTTACGATGGCTGAATATTTCCGTGATGAACAGGGACAGGACGTACTTCTGTTCATCGATAACATTTTCCGTTTCACGCAAGGTGGTCTCGAGGTATCCGCCCTTCTTGGACGTATGCCATCCGCCGTTGGTTACCAGCCGACACTTGCGACAGAAATGGGACAACTCCAGGAGCGTATCACCTCCACGGACAAAGGTTCTGTAACATCGATCCAGGCGATCTACGTCCCTGCCGATGACTACACGGACCCGGCTCCGGCGACGACGTTCGCACACCTTGATGCGACGACGAACCTTGAGCGTAAATTGTCCGAGCAGGGGATCTATCCTGCCGTGGACCCACTTGCGTCCACATCCCGTGCGCTTGACCCTGAAATCGTAGGAGAAGAACACTACGAAGTGGCGCGTGAAGTGCAGCAGACACTTCAGCGTTACAACGAACTTCAGGATATCATCGCCATCCTCGGTATGGATGAGCTTTCGGATGAGGATAAACTGACGGTTGCCCGTGCGCGCCGCATCCAGTTCTTCCTGTCCCAGAACTTCCACGTCGCCGAGCAGTTCACTGGTCAGAAAGGTTCCTACGTTCCTGTTTCTGAAGCAGTGAAAGGATTCAAAGAGATTCTTTCCGGCAAGCACGACGATATTCCGGAAGACGCGTTCCGTCTTGTCGGCCGTATTGAAGAGGTTGTCGAAAAAGCGAAAGACATGGAGTAAGAACATGACGGATAACAGGTGCCGCCTCAGGCACTTGTTATTCTATTGCCTAAGGAGGTAGATCCATGAGCACACTAAAGGTGAGTGTTGTCACTCCTGACGGCCCGGTACTAGAAGAAGATTTCAATATGGTCAGCGCCAAGGCGGAGAGCGGGGAACTCGGTATTTTGCCCGGCCACATTCCGATGGTAGCCCCCCTCACGATCAGTGCGGTCCGCCTGAAAGGGGACGGGGATTCCCAAAGGGTAGCCGTAAGCGGTGGATTTTTGGAAGTGCGTCCGGACAAAGTGACAATCTTAGCGCAGTCGGCGGAGCGACCATCAGACATTGATGTAGAGCGCGCCCGCAAAGCGAAAGAACGTGCCGAACGCCGCCTGAAAGATAAGCAGGCCGATATTGATTTTCAACGGGCAGAAATGGCACTCAAACGTGCAATCAACCGTCTCGATGTATATAACAACAATTTCTAAAAAAACTGCTTTCTCTTCGGAGAGCAGTTTTTTTGTGGGATGATATAATAGAAAAGTTGGAATCTAAGTGCGGACCTTTGCTGCTAGTTTACGGACGTTACGCTCAAATTTGCGGACCTGAAGCCATGTTGCAGCTTCATTTGCGGACAATGAGCTGATATTTTCGGACCATCCTCTCCAAGATGAGGAGCGTTCCATTTATTCTCTGACAGATTCACATCACCCCCTATAAAAGAAACAATTTCCCGAACTCTATAGAGGGATATTTCCCGGGAAATGTCGAAGGAGGAACAGTTGTATGGAAGAATTTTTTGTTCAGGATGCCCTGACGAGTATGACTTCACACCTCATTTTCATCGTCATCACCTGGTATGCTCTCCAGGCGCTCAACCTGGACGGCTTGTTCCGGAAAGGGAAAGTGTTCGAAGCACGGATCCTTATGATCTTCCTTACTATCGCCCTCGGAGCGACGGTAAGCAGATTTTTCCTGGATTTCCTGTCGTGGTCCAATAGTCTCATCTATCTATTTTAGCGGATAAAAGTGTTTATACTGGATAATTGTCGGGAAAGTGGAACACGAAGCAAGAATTGGAAGAAATAATGAAGATTCGTCGATTAGTTTGAAAAATCCCCCATTTACCCCTTGTCGATTAGTGAGGAATGGTGGTATGATGAATGTTGTTTTAGTGTGTGAAAAAACTAACGAAGCAATCAATCAACCAGTGTATGGATCATCAAGTGGAACGCAATCAATGACGAATGAATATGATATTAACGAATCTGGACGCAGAGGAGAATGAATGGTGGAAAAAATCATTGTCCGTGGTGGGGGGCAGCTGAATGGTACCGTCAAAGTCGAAGGTGCAAAGAATGCCGTACTGCCTGTCATCGCAGCAAGTATTATTGCAAGTGAAGGTAAAAGTGTGCTACATGAAGTCCCGGAACTGGCTGATGTAACGACGATCAACCAGGTGATTTCCCATATGAATGCGGAAGTCACAACAAACGGAAATACAGTGACTGTCGATGCGACACAACCGCTGAAAACGGAAGCTCCTTTCGAGTATGTACGTAAGATGCGTGCATCCGTGCTCGTACTGGGACCGCTTTTGGCCCGCTATGGACACGCTAAAGTCGCTTTACCGGGAGGATGTGCGATTGGATCCCGTCCGATCGATCAGCATCTGAAAGGGTTTGAAGCGATGGGTGCCCAAGTTACAGTGGGAGACGGTTACGTGGAAGCGAACACAGACGGTCGTCTGAAAGGTGCCAAGATCTATTTGGACTTCCCGAGTGTCGGTGCTACCGAGAATCTGATTATGGCAGCAGCGCTCGCAGAGGGAAGAACGGTTCTTGAAAATGCAGCAAAAGAACCGGAAATCATCGATCTTGCGAATTATTTGAACAAAATGGGGGCAAGAATCGTCGGCGCCGGTACAGAAACGATAAAAATCGACGGTGTCGAGAAATTGCGCGGAACCGAGCATACGATCATTCCAGACCGTGTGGAAGCAGGTACCTTTATGGTAGCCGCTGCGATCACGGGAGGAAACATCCTGCTTGAACGCGCAGAAGCGGAACATCTCCGCGCTGTCATCTCGAAACTTGAAGAGATGGGAGTAACCATCCAGGAAGAAGGAGAAGGTCTACGCGTCATCGGTCCGAAGTATTTGAAATCGACCGATATCAAGACGATGCCGCATCCAGGATTCCCGACGGATATGCAGTCACAGATGATGGCCTTGATGCTTCGTGCTAAAGGTTCGAGCGTCATTACAGAAACGGTCTTTGAGAATCGTTTCATGCACGTCGAAGAATTCCGCCGCATGAACGCGAATCTCCGTATCGAAGGACGCAGCGTCATCGTAGATGGTCCATCCGATCTTCAGGGAGCGGAAGTCGCGGCTACAGATCTCCGTGCCGGAGCTTCACTCGTATTGGCCGGTCTCGTTGCAGACGGTTATACAAGGGTGACAGAACTTCGTCACATCGATCGTGGGTACGTCAATTTCACAGAGAAACTTGCAAAGCTTGGCGCAAACATCGAACGTGTCAAAGAAGAGCAGGAACTGCCTCAGGAATCATTATCGACATCATAACCCATTATTATACGAGAGAAGCATCGCTCTAAAGAGCGGTGCTTCTTTTTGGTTGGAAGAATTGTTTCTGCTACTTTTCCTTTCTAGTAAGGTTCTATTAACGTACGGAGATGGATATATTTGTACTAGAAGGAAAGGAGGGTGGTGCGTGAAGAGAGTCATTTTGTCCGTTTTCGGGTTGTATGTAGTTCTGCTTCTCATTCCGACGCTGGTCGTGCTGCCTGCGGCTGATCAAAAGGAAGCACAACCTGTTTCTTCAGAAGCTGAAGAAGGAGAAGAAACCGTACGCGTTCTCCGCAGTGACACAGATAAGGTGGAAGAGATTCCTCTTGAAGAGTATGTCACGGGCGTCGTCGCTTCCGAAATGCCAGTCACGTTCGAGATGGAAGCACTGAAAGCTCAGGCGCTCGCGGCACGAACGTACATTATGAAGCATAAAGCTTCCGGATCTACGTTCGAGGGGGCAGATGTGACGGACACCGTCCAGCACCAGGTGTACAAGGACGAGCAGCAGCTGCGGGAGATATGGAAAGACGACTATGAGGAGAACCGTGCCAAGGTAGAGGAAGCCGTTCAGGCGACGAAAGGTGAAATCATCACCTATAAAGAGGAACCGATTACGGCTGCTTTCTTCTCTACGAGCAACGGGTACACCGAGAATTCCGGAGATTACTGGGAGCACGATATCCCTTATCTGAAGAGCGTTATAAGCCCCTGGGATAAAGACGCACCGACATATCTGGATCAGGTGACGCTCACGCAGTCGGAACTCATGGAGAAACTTACACTGCCGACGTTTTCTGCTTCGGATATAGAACTATCCCGCACGGAAGGCGAGCGCGTCGAGACGATGACGATCGGAGAGAAAACATTCACAGGTCGCGACATACGTGAGAAGCTCGGACTGAAATCCAGTGATTTTTCCATTGAACAAAAAGGGGATCACTTCATTTTCACAACGAGAGGCTTCGGTCACGGGGTCGGCATGAGTCAATACGGAGCGAATGGTCTGGCTTCAGAAGGTAAGTCCTATAAAGATATTATCGCTCATTACTATTCGGAAACGAAGATCGAAGAAATTTCTTCCTCCTAAGGTATAAATTATCAGGGACCCGGCAACAATGGTTTCTGAGGTGATGCACATGAGAGAGGAAGACAAAAGAAGCGTTTGGAAATTCAAAATCAAACGCCTACTAGGGAAGAAGTGGCTTTATCCTGCTATTTACTTGACGGTTGCGGCAATTGCGCTCCTCGGTGTCTGGTGGTACCAGCAGGGCGGGGATCTGGCAGAACCGCCGAAGCCGGAGGTTCAGCAGGAAGAGGAAAGTGTGACGACTACATCTCCGGATGAAGAGAAGGATGATGCGGTTCCGGTCATGACAGAACAGGAGCTGTGGCGGATGCCGGTATCTCCGAGTGTCGATACGGAAGTCGTAACGAAGTTCTTCGATTTCGACCGGTCGCTCGAGGATCAGGAACTCGGTCTGGTGAAATACGGCAACGAATATCGCCAGAGTGAAGGAATCCAGCTTGCTTCTGCGAGTGGAAACAGCTTCGAAGTGACAGCGGCCATGTCCGGCACGGTTACGGAAGTCCGCGAAGACCCGATGCTCGGAACCGTGGTAGAGGTGAATCACAGCAGCGATGTTTCAAGCCTTTACGGAAGCCTGGAAGAAGTGAGTGTCCGCCCAGGAGAAGACGTTGAGCAGGGAGACATGATCGGAACTGCCGGCGAGAGTGAAATGGGCGAAGGAAAAGGACCACGCGTCCACTTCGAAATCCGCGATCAGGAACTGGCTCTCGATCCGGAGAAATGGTTCGGCCGTCCGATGGAAGACAAAGAAGACAAGGAAGAATCATCGGATGAAGAGCGGGACGACGAGGAACAAAAAGATTCAGAAGAGCTGCGTGACGAGCTCGAAAAAGAGGAAGAATAACTGCCTGACTGATGTCAGGCAGCTTTTTTTCGTTTGGGGTTGTTGCTGGACGTTCGCGCTCGACTTTCTAGTGTAAGTGGGTGGCTAGAGCTTTTACTGGACACTCGCGTTTGAGCTTCTGTCTTGAGTGTCCCGCTTTTTCTGTACCGCGCCGTTCAACTGTGGAGCTGGGGTGCGAGTGGGTGGCAAGTGTATTTGCTGGACGCTCAGACGGGGAACGCCTTTCTGAACGGTGCGCAAAGACATTCGAATGCATGTACCTTCCCCGAAGTCGGGGGAAGGTAGTGTTTTAAAGATTTTGTGGTTCTGGCATGGGGTGTTGCGGGACGCTGGGATCTCAGTTTCACTCGTGAGTGTCCCGGTATTTGTATAGCGCACCGTTCAAGAGTGGTGTCCGCGCGCGAGTGGGTGGCAAATGTATTTGTTGGACACTCAGACGGGGAACGCCTTTCTGAACGGTGCGCAAAGCATCAAATAAACGGGCACTGAAGCTTTTAATGTCTAGCTGCGATGCCCAGAAGCCCGTAATATAAGCGGCCAACCCTGTTTCGGAAAAGGGCATCCGAAGCCAGGCTCGTCCGCTTATATTAGAGCTTCTAAACGGGGCATCTCCGCTTTTCTAAGCATATATTCCCGTTCCGGATAATAAAATGATGTTACATAAGCATCCGGGGGCATACAGAAAGAGAAACGCATGAGAACCCTGTCCTTTACCCACCCTCCTTGGATGGACATCACAGGGGGCGAGCGATGTGCATGATTACATCAAAGAGAGAACGATCCGGATCGGACGCTACATTGTCGAAACAAAAAAGACCGTACGAGTCATCGCGAAAGAATTCGGCGTATCGAAAAGCACTGTTCATAAAGACTTGACCGAACGACTTCCTGATATCAATAAAGAGTTGTACCAGCAGGTGAAACAAATCCTCGATCATCATAAAGAAATCCGTCATCTTCGTGGCGGTGAAGCGACCAAGCGAAAATATAGCAACAACAAAAAAGTTGTAAAGTAGACCAAGGTCCTCCCTAAACAGAATTGGAAAGAATTTTTCCTGAAAAATGAGACGAATTTCTCCATTCTGTGATAAAATAATGTATTAGATGCGTTCTTTTTTATAACAGGAAAAAGTACCCAGTGATTCAATTAGGGAGGATCATACCATCATGTTTGCTAGAGATATTGGAATAGACCTTGGTACGGCTAACGTACTGATACATGTAAAAGGAAAAGGGATCGTGCTCAACGAACCTTCCGTCGTAGCGATGGACCGCAATAGCGGCAAAGTGCTCGAAGTCGGTGAGGAAGCTCGCCGCATGGTCGGACGTACGCCTGGGAACATTGAGGCGCTTCGTCCGCTTAAAGATGGCGTCATTGCAGATTTTGACGTAACGGAAGCGATGTTGAAGCATTTTATCGAAAAGATTAATGTAAAGGGATTCTTGTCGAAACCGCGCATGCTGATCTGTTGCCCGACGAACATTACAAAAGTCGAGCAGAAAGCGATCCGCGAAGCAGCGGAGAAATCCGGCGGGAAGAAAGTATACTTAGAAGAGGAGCCGAAAGTAGCGGCGATCGGTGCCGGCATGGACATTTTCCAGCCGAGCGGGAATATGGTCGTCGACATCGGTGGCGGTACGACGGATGTCGCTGTGCTGTCGATGGGAGATATCGTTACGGCCCAGTCGATCAAAATGGCCGGGGATAAATTCGATGCCGACATTTTGAGTTATATCAAAAAAGAGTACAAGCTTCTGATCGGGGAACGTACAGCGGAACAGATTAAGATGAGCGTTGCTACAGTATTCCCGGGAAGTCGTGATGAAGAAATCGAAATCCGTGGACGCGATATGGTTTCCGGACTACCGAGAACGATTACGGTCACATCGAAGGAAATCGAAGGCGCTTTGAAAGAATCCGTACAGGTGATTGTCCAGGCAGCGAAGCAGGTCCTCGAACAGACGCCTCCTGAACTTTCCGCAGACATCATCGATCGCGGGGTCATTTTGACCGGCGGTGGTGCTATGCTTCACGGCATCGATCAGCTACTTGCCGAAGAATTGAAAGTGCCGGTATTCGTTGCGGAAGATCCGATGGACTGCGTAGCGAAAGGGACAGGCATTATGCTTGAGAATATCGATCGAATCACGAAGAAGAATAAAATCGGCTAAAAAGGGAGGTACAGCTCGTGTTCCGAGGTTTTTACACGTCCGCATCAGCGATGGTCGCCAATCAACGCAACCAGGAAACGCTCTCGAATAACATCGCCAATGCGAATACACCGGGTTACAAACAGGACCAGGGCGTCAAACGGGCATTTCCTGAGATGCTCATCCATGAAATGGGCTCCAAATCGATTCCTACGAAGCGTGGGTTGAACATCCCTATCGACCGTCAGATCGGCTCGATGAGTACAGGCATGTACCTTCAGGAAACCGTGCCTTCTTTTACGCAAGGGGATGTTAGAGAAACCGGCAATACGACGGATATGGCACTCGTTCAGGGAGAAGTCCCGGATGAAGAAGGTTTCACTTTTTTCAATGTGCAAAATGAAGAAGGGGAAGCGCGCTTTACGAGAAACGGGAACTTCACCGTAGACGGCGAAGGATTCCTTACGACGAACAATGGCTATTACGTTCTGAATGAAGACGGAGATCCGATTCAGACCGGAGGCATGGAATTCAATATCCTGCAGGATGGTACGATGCAAATCGGAGATGACGAAGAATTGCTCGGCGTCACGTACACGTCTAATTCCTCTGAATTCATCAAACAGGGCGATGATCTGTTTGAAGCGGGTGAGGACGCTGTCGTGGCTGATGCCCGTGCGGCGGACGGGGTGAACTTCGAAGTGCAGCAGGGAATGCTTGAAAGGTCGAACGTCGACGCACAACAGACGATGACCGAGATGATGAGCAACTACCGCTCCTTCGAACTCAACCAGCGTGTGATGCGTGCGTATGACCAGAACATGCAGACCGCTGTCTCGGAAATCGGTCGACTTCAGTAATGAAAGTGGCATCGCCCCGTTTAGAAATCTCAGTCATAAGTAGACCGGTCATATGAAAGACGTTATTTTCTTTCTCTGATCCGGGCTACTTATGGCTCGGATTTCTGGGTGATGGAACTGGATAGAATGAAAGTGGCATCGCCCAATAATTTTAAAAAACTTTTCTTACCAGATCGTAGACCGTTAAGAAAAGCCGGAAACGAAGGAGGAAACGCACATGGTGAATCGCGCAATGATGCAGTCGGCTGTTACAATGGGGCAGGTCCAGAAGAAACTCGACCTCATCGGAACCAACCTTTCGAATTCGAATACGACGGGATACAAAGCCCGCCAGGCTGATTTCACGTCGCTGCTCATTCAGAACATCGACAACCTGAAAGATGAAGATGCGGCGGTGGGACGCGAAACGCCGGATGGCATCCGCCTCGGTTCCGGCGCCCGTATCGGTCATACGAACCTGAACCTCAGTCAGGGAAGCCTGCAGACGACAGATCGTGAGTTGGACGTCGCAATGCTCGAAGACCGTCATATGTTCCAGATGCAGGTGAATACGGAAGATGGTCCTGAGACCCAGTACACGCGCGCCGGGAACTTCTACTTCTCGCCGGTGGAAGACAACCAGCTTCTGCTGACGACGAGTGAAGGACACCCGGTACTCGGAGATAACGGGGAAGAGATTCTGATCGAAGAAGGTTTCGACGAATTTTCGATCCAGGAAGACGGTTCCTTCCTGGTGAGACGCGGGGAAGAACAGGAAACGGAAGCGCAGCTCGACGTGATCGAAGCGATTCGTCCACGTATGCTTGAAGCGGTCGGAGGCAATCGTTTCCGCCTTCCGGATACAGAGGAACTCGGATTTGACGAAGACGAAATTCTCGCTTTTGTCGCGGATGAAGATCGCTCCTTGCAAAGTCAGACACTCGAAGCCTCCAACGTCGATACCGGAGAGCAGATGGTCAACATGATGAACATGCAGCGTGCGTATCAGTTCAATGCAAGGTCGATTTCGACTTCGGACGAAATGATGGGACTCGTCAATCAATTACGATCCTGAACATAAGGAGATTTAAGCATGGCAACAGATTCTAAAAACAAGACGACCAAGAAGAAACCGTCAGAGGCGAAAGAAGAAAAAGCAACGACCAGAAAAGAAAAACATAAACGGAGAGCGCTGCCTATCTGGTTGCGTGTCCTTCTCGTATTGTTCTTCAGCCTTCTGGCTCTCGCAATCGGTCTGATGATCGGATACAGTGTACTCGGAAGCGGAGATCCGCTCGATGTATTCGACTGGTCGATCTGGCAACACATCATAGACATCATGACAGGGGCAGAGCAATCCTGACTATCGGGACGCTCTGCTTTTTTTCCATTCAGAAGTACTTTTGCGTTCCACACGCACCCCGCTTATAATGAAGAAAAAGGAGGCCATACATATGCTAGATATCAATCAGATCAAAGAAATCATTCCGCACCGCTACCCGTTTCTTCTCATCGATGAAGTAGAAGAACTCGAAGAAGGAACACGCGCGGTCGCGTATAAAAATGTAACCATCAACGAACCATTCTTCCAGGGACACTTCCCTGACTACCCGGTAATGCCAGGGGTACTGATCACAGAAGCTCTGGCACAAACCGGAGCGGTCGCTATGCTCAAAAAGGAAGAGAACCAGGGCAAGCTCGCCTTTTTCACAGGCATCGACAAGTGCCGCTTCAAGCGCCAGGTGAAGCCCGGCGATCGTATGAAGCTCGAAGTGGAAATCGTCCGTCTCAAAGGGCCGATGGGTAAAGGAAAAGCGGTCGCCTCCGTCGACGGCGAAGTCTCTTGCGAAGCGGAGATTATGTTCGCATTGAAATAAAAGAGGAAGCAGTTCTTTTCTGGAGATGAAGTTCTTCAGGGAGGGGCTGCTTTTTTTGTGGGATGCTTTTGGGCGCCGTTCAGGGTATGGGATGCTGCTTGAGTGTCCAGCAAATCCCGTAGCCACCCACTCACACCCTGGTTCGACGGGTGAACGGCGCGGTAGGAAAGAAGTGGGACACTCAGGTCAGAAGCTCAAGCGTGAGTGTCGCGCAAACATGGCAAGAATCAAAGACCAGAGCATGATATACTTGGACGCCGTTCAGAAGAGGGACTCCTTTTTGAGTGTCCAGCATATGCGTTTGCCACCCACTCACACCCTGAAGCAACGGTTGAACGGCTCGGTATTAAAAAAAGAGCGACACTCATGCCAGCAACTCCGGCGTAAGCGTCGCGCAAAATCAGAAATAATGGATTCCTCTTCCTATTCCTGCTTTTTCAAAGTTCTTAGAGAGGACACGCTGAATTCGTTTTTTGGATATTTTCCCTTTACACCATTCATGAATTAACGGTGTGGTGATGCGTCGTTTGGGAAAGAGAACTCGAAGATCTTCGACAGCCTGAAGCAGAACCATTTCCGTAGTGGAACGGAGCTCGCAGTTGTCGCACATGAATGTTCTTGTTTCTGAACGGATTACCGAAGAACAATGAGGGCAGAATACATCTTTTTTGAGTTGATCATAATGAAAAACCGGAGAGTCTTCAGACGAGAACTGCTCTCTGTGCTTCGAGCATAATAAATCTGCGATGGGTTGTAGACGGTTAGGAATAGAAGAAGTGTTTTGAATCAGCTCAGTAAAATGATCTTTCCATTGAGAGAGGAAAATGAATTCTTTAAGCTTGGGGGCTTGATAAAGATAGAAATGGGGGTGGGGGAAAATCACATGTGCTTTTACAGGAACGAAAAAATCATGATCTTCGAGTAATTGTGTGAGAAGTGTCCTTGCTCTCGATGATTGATGAAAAGGATTCAAAATTCCTTTCCCCGATGATAATTGAAATTCGTTGTCCTTATAGAAATAGTTTCCTTCATGATACTTCACTTCATATAGATGGACGCATTGGGATTCTATCACCACGGTATCGATTTGGAACTTGGACCCTTTATGTTTCAAATTTAAATCTTTGAGGATCAGCATGTGATCGGGGAGTTCCTTCATCATCTGGTCGAAAATCAATTCACCGTGCCATCCTTTGACAAGTCTTCTTTTCAACGTTTCTTCTTTTTCATTTAGTATCTTTCGTCGTTCCAGCGCTTGCAGAACTTTCATAAGGAACGGGGGTTGGCGTTCTTTCATGATCAAAAGCATCATCCTTTCTTTTACTGTATCTGTTATTATATCGTACTTCTAAGAAAAAAGAGGGAAATTGGAATATTTTGTTCTGAAAAAGTTACCTATCCACTTAACTTATGTACATGGGCGCCGTTCAGGAGGGGGAATTCTGTTTGAGTGTCCAGCAAATGCTGTAGCCACCCACTCACACCCTGGGGCTACAGGTGAACGGCGCGGTACGAAAGTAGCTGGACGCTCAGATCACAAGCTCAAGCGTGAGTGTCGTGCAAACATGGTAAAGAACAAAGGCCAGAGCATACTATACACGTGCGCCGTTCAGGAGGTGGAATGCTGTTTGAGTGTCCAGCAAATACGTTTGCCGCCCACTCACACCCTGGGGCTACAGGTGAACGGCGCGGTACGGAAGTAGCTGGACGCTCAGATCACAAGCTCAAGCGTGAGTGTCGTGCAAACATGATAAAGAACAAAGGCCAGAGCATACTATACACGTGCGCCGTTCAGGAGGTGGAATGCTGTTTGAGTGTCCAGCAAATACGTTTGCCGCCCACTCACACCCTGGGGCTACAGGTGAACGGCGCGGTACAGAAGAAGCTGGACACTCAAGACAGAAGCTCAAGCGCGAGTGTCCAGCAAAAGCCATAGCCACCCACTCACGCCAGAAAATCGAGCGCGAACGTCCAGAAACCCCAGCAAACCCAACAAACACAACCAACAAAAAAGTTATAGAAACCTCCGAACCTGGTCATACTGTGACGAGAGAAAGGAGGTCGAACAAATGAAACGATGGAAATGGCTATTTGCCGGCATTCTGTCTCTATCGCTTCTCGGAGCCTGTGCGACGGATGAAGAACCTCAGGATGGCGAGAACACGGAAGAACAGGACCAGATGGACGACAACATGGATGGCGAAGATCAAGATACAGAAATGGACGAATAAGGATGAAAGCCGCCCCTCGAGGCGGCTTTTTCTAATGAAAAAAGCTCCGCCAAAATAGCGGAGCCGTGACCCGTTATGCTTTCACATCAACGGAATTCCCGAGGTCGGGGTGTTGCACTTTGCTGGATTCCAGCATCTCTACCATCTGGTTCCCCTGCTGTTCAGCGTCCCCCATGGCTTTGTCCATGACCTTGAGACTGGCATCCTGTCTGACTTGCATCTGGCTCGCTACGGTAGCGAGGGCTGCAATATCCATAATCATCCCTCCTCCTTTTTATTATCGGACAAGCCCTATTTTTCTAAATAGATTGGAAAAACCCGTCATCCTTCTGTAAAATGGGGAATAGTACAGTGTGCGAAAATAAAGACGGGGTGAGGAAACTATGAAATATAGAACGTCAGAAGAATTGACATCATGGATATTAGACGATTACGAGCAGCTGATCAATCACATACCGGAAGAGAAAATCGAGGTCTACCTGTACGCCCATCGTATGTACCACGCTACATATGTGCCGGAGGACGGGCTTTATCAGTTTGTATTCCGCAACTTTTTCCGTCTCGAGAATCCGAGTCTGACGGATGAGTTCAAAGCGACGTACTTTCAGCTGATGGAGAACGCGCGGGAAGAGAAGCGCCCGAATATTTACCGGATTACGAAAGAACTATTCGAGATTCCGAACCATAAGGGGAACCATACGCTGCAGTTTCCGGTCGCGACTGCGATGCTGCATGCAATTCATCCGGCGTTTCCGCATTATGAGACGTCCGTGTTCAAAGCATTCGATTTCTCGTCGACGTATCATTTGTCCGGCTTTTATAAAAAAATGAAACGCTATATCGATCAATATCGTCATATCTACGAGACGTATCAGAACCTTCTCGAAAAGGAAGAGCTGAAGCCGGTGTTCGATCATTTCGACCAGCGCTTCGGAGACTATGAGCTCCTTGAGGAAAAGAAAATCGATCTGATTGTATCACAGCTGGGCTCGACGCTATAATAAGGATAAGGCTGTCGTTAAGAAACGGCAGCTTTTTTTCTGCCGATGGTCCGCAAAATCTGAGGAAAAGTCCTCAAATGATTCATAAACAGACAATAGGTCCGCAAAACATAAGCCAAGGTCCGCAAATTCCCGACCAGGGGTCCGCATTCATCGAAGAGAGGAAGATCTTATGAAGAAAGCACTACTCGCATTCCTTTTTATCCTACTACTAGCCGCATGCTCGAACGATACGCCCGAAGAAGAAGTCGAGCGAGTTACGCCGGTCGAAACAGCCGACGTACGCGAAGGCACCTTCACCGTCAATAGGGAAGTCATCGCTCAATCCTCACCTGCCGCCACATCAGCTGTAGTACCGGAAACACCGGGAGAAATCACATTCATCAGCGTAGCTAAAGGAGATCGCGTCACAGAGGGAGACGCACTGGCAGAAGTCACGCCTCAGCAGGGAGAGTCCCAGGTTGAACTGCAGGAAAATGCTCTCGCACAAGCCCGTCAACAACTCTCTCAAGCCCAATCTTCCCGTGAAGAGGCTCAGGAGGCAGTGAATGATGCCCGCGACCAGAAAGAATCAGCAGGGAACGGGTTCCTGGGTCCATCCGAACAGGAACTCGAAGCGCAAGTTTCCCAGGCCGAGCAGCAGCTCGATCAGGCAGAATCCAGTGTCGAGCAGGCACGCCTGCAAGTGGAACAGGCGCAGATCCAGCTCGAACAGGCACAAGACCAGGCCGCTCCGGAGACGATTACCGCACCACGAAGCGGGATCGTTACTTCTATTGAAGGAAACGTCGGGGACATTGCAACGAACCAGCAGCCGTTCATGACCATCGTTGCGACGGATCCGGCTGTCATCACCGCTTCCATTCCGGCAGGTCAGCTTCCCCTTTTTCAGGAAAACGAATCCTACCGCACAGCCATGGACGTCCTCGCCAACCCGAACGAAGCGACCGTGACCTATGTGTCGTCCGTACCGGGAGACACGGGGCTCTATGACGTGGAAGCGGAAATCCCGAACCCGAATAACGTCATCAAGCCTGGGATGATGGCAACGCTTCTTTTACCCGAGACCGTCGTGGACAATACGATAATTATCCCTACGGAAGCGCTCGTGCAGACATCAGAGGAAGCGTACGTTTATAAAATCGAAGAAGATACAGCCGTCCAGGTTCCGGTATCTGTCGAAGCTTCGCAAACCGAAGAATCAGCGGTCACCGGGGATCTCGACGAAGGAGACCGGATCGTCACTTCCGGGCAGATCACCCTTACGGATGGAGCGACCATCCGCGTCATCGGGGAGGACGAATAAATGAAGCTCGTCCAGACATCCATCAAACGCCCCGTTGGCGTCATCATGATCGTCGCGGCGATTCTCGCTCTCGGGTTCGTATCGCTGCGCAACCTGACCATCGACCTTTATCCGGACATCGATTTGCCGGTGGCTGTCGTTTCGACCACCTATGAAGAAGCCGCGCCCCAGGACGTGGAACAGCTCGTCAGTCGTCCGATCGAAGGGTCCGTCAGTTCTCTCGAAGGCCTGGAAGTTCTGCAGTCGCAGTCCCAACAGGGGGCCTCGCTCATTTTCATGCAGTTTTCCACCGGAGTGGATCTCGATAGTGCGCTTCTCGAAGTTAGGGAAGCGGTCTCGCAAGTCTCCGGTGTCTTGCCAGAAGGAGCAGGGGAACCGAACGTTCTGCGCTTCGATCCACAGGCGCTGCCGATTATGACAATCGGCCTTTCCGGAGATACGCCGCAGGAGCTGCAGCAGATTGCTGAGGATCAGATTGTGCCGTTCCTTGAGCGTCAGGGAGGCGTCGCTTCGATTTCCATCGAGGGTGGCCGGACGGAAGAAGTCCAGATCGAGATCGACCGAGCGGAACTGAATAAGCTCGGCATCGACACCCAGACGATCGTCCAGACGCTGAACGCTTCGAATCAGGCGGCCTCCGCGGGTTCCATCGATAAAGGGGACAAAGACATACGTATCCGCGTCAACGGAGAGTTTTCGTCGATTGAAGACATAAGGAATACCATCATCACAACGGAAGCGGGAGCCCGGCTGACGCTGGATCAATTCGCTTCCGTGGAAAAAGAAATCGAAGACACCGGCACCGTCTCCGAAGTGAACAACGATACAGCCGTCGTTCTTTCCGCTCTGAAGAAAACGGATGCCAACACGGTGGAGACCGCGGAAAATATCCAGGCGGCGATGGATGAACTCGCGCCCGACCTGCCCGATCAGGTCTCGATGGATACCGTGCTCGACACTTCGGAATTCATCAAGATTTCGATCAACAGCGTCATCGTCAACATTCTGCTCGGTGGCCTGTTCTCGGTCGCCGTCCTGTTACTTTTCCTGAAAAGTGTCAGAGCCACGCTCGTCATAGGGATCTCCATTCCGATTGCGATCATCTCGACGTTCACGCTCATGTACTTCACCGGCGAGACGCTGAACGTCCTGACGATGGGCGGACTCGCGCTCGGGATCGGGATGATGGTCGACAGTTCGATCGTTATCTTAGAAAATATCGTCCGGTACCGACAGCTGGGGTATTCGATGAAAGAAGCGGCAAGCGAAGGGGCGTCCGAACTCGCGCCGGCCGTTATTGCATCGGCTACGACGACCCTTGTCGTATTCCTGCCGATCATGCTGGTGGAAGGCATCGCGTCCGAGCTGTTCACGCCGCTCGCTCTCACGATTTCCTTCGCGCTCATCGCATCGCTCGCCGTTTCCGTGACGCTGATTCCGATGCTGTCGTCGAAACTTTTGACCAAAGCGATGGAGAACGGCAAGCGCTACTGGTTCGACCGTTTTCTTGAAAAGGTGAACCGTGGCTATCAGCGCGTTCTTCGGAAGGTATTGAAATTCCGGAAGACGACGGTGCTCCTTACGCTTCTGGCGATAGGAGGAAGTATTGCTCTCGTTCCGCTGATCGGAACATCGTTCATTCCTGAATCCGACCAGGGGCAGATTGAAGTCGACGTTTCCCTGGAACGTGGTACCGCGCTTGAAGAAACGGAAAAAGTGACCGAAGACATCAGCGAACGTCTCAACGCGTTCGGAGACGTGATCGACGTGCATTACCTGTCGATCGGGAGCGGAGAAATGGGGCTTGCCGGGGGAAGTGCCGACCGGGCCAGTTACACGATCCAGCTCGTCGATCCCGGGGAAAGGGAGCGGTCCACCCAGCAGGTGATGGAAGAGCTCGATGAAGAATTGCAGGACGTCGTCGGGGCTGAGGTGGAAGTGACGGAAATGTCCGCCGGGCTCGGCACCGGTTCCCCGATCCAGGTCCAGTTGAACGGTCAGGAATATGAGGTGCTCAACGAACTCGCCGATCAGGTCGTCTACATGATCGAAGACATCGACGGCATCGTCGCACCTTCGTCCTCCACGGAAGACTCCGAACCGCAGCTCGACATCCAGGTCGACCGGAAGAAAGCGAGCCAGTACGGGCTCACTGAACAGCAGGTCATCTCGGAAGTGCAGCTCGCCTTCCAGGGACAGACAGCGACGAGATACCGGGAAAACGGCGAGGAAATTGAAGTTCGCCTCGTGACGCCGGTCGATGAACATTCGACCATTGCGGACCTCGAGAATTTGCCGATATCGACAGCGACAGGCGCGCTCGTCCCGCTTTCTTCCATAGCGGAAGTACGCCAGATCGAAGGACCGGTAACGCTGCTCCGGGAAAATCAGCAGCCGCAGGTGAACGTCACCGCGGACATCGGAGAACGTGATCTCGGGAGCGTGACGGCGGACGTGGAAGCGGCGCTCGACCGGCTCAATTATCCGGAAGGGTACACGTACGAAGTCGGCGGCCAAGCCCAGGACATGGAAGAAGCGTTCGGCGATCTATTCGTCGCATTGCTTTTCTCGCTATTCCTCGTCTACGCGGTCATGGCTGTGCAGTTCGAGAACTTCCTGTTCCCGTTCATCATCATGTTCAGCCTGCCAGCCACCATCGTCGGTGTCGCCGGAGGGTTGTTCATCACCGGATTGCCGCTCAGCATGCCGGCATTCGTCGGGGTAATCATGCTCGCCGGTATCGTCGTGAACAACGCTATCGTGCTGGTCGACTATATCAACATTTTGCGCAGGCGTTCCTACGACCGGTACGAAGCGATTCTCGAAGCGGGACCGAACCGCCTGCGACCGATTCTGATGACGACGATCACCACCGTTCTCGGTATGGTGCCACTTGCCATCGGTATCGGCCAGGGAGCGGAGGCCCAGCAGCCGCTCGCAGTCACGATCATCTTCGGTCTGACCGTATCGAGTTTTTTCACGCTCGTATTGATTCCAGTCGTCTACACGTATTTTGACGATCTGTCAGCAAAAATCACCGGCTTCTTCCGGAAGCGGGTGGAATAATCAACCGCCAGGGGTTTTACGCCCCGGCGGTTTTCTTTTTGCGAACCGTTCATGCGAAGAAAATGTCGCTGAACGGTTCATTTCTTTCTAAATGCACCGTTCGCCAGCTTTCAAAAGAGCGTGAGCGGTCCATTCGAGGATTTACGGTACACTCAGCGCAAAATCGCTATTCGTGAATGGTGCCTAAGGGCATTTGAATCCTTATACCTTCCCAAGGGCGGGGAAGGTAGGTTGGAAGATACTGGATATGTTCGAGATGCTGGACGTTCAGGCGAGAAATTCTTCGCTGAGTGGTTCTTTTCTTTCGTACTGCACCGTTCGTGACTCGAATCAGAACATGAACGGTTCGTTTCTGGATTTGCGGTACACTCGAGTCGGGTGGACCACCCGTGAACGGTGCACAAATGCATTCAGAATGCTTGTCCTTCCCTGCTGGCAGGGAAGGAGTCTATTGCTGGACGCTCAAGCTAGGAATCCTTTTCTGAGTGGCAAAAGCATTTGCGGGACACTCAGGGGCAGCGCACCACCCGTGAACGGCGCCCAAGTATTAGAGTACCTCCCCCAAGAGCGGGGGAAGGTAGTCAGTAAAAACTCTCCGCATAACACCGCTTACGGTCTGCATAGGATTGTCCTAGCAGAACAATATCACTGCATTCAATAATGAACAAAAACGTTTAGAAAAGTTTCCCACTAGGGAATGTATCTATACTAAGGAGGGGAATTTTTTTATGAAAAAAAGAACTGCTATACTTACCGGTGCGCTTGCCGCTACTTCAGTGATGAGCGTGCAAGCCGATGATCACACGGCAGCGGATTCGTTTTCGGACATATCGGAGAACATGACACACTACGAAGCGATCAATCAGCTGTACCAGAAGGGAGTCGTCAGCGGGTTCAACGACGGTACGTTCCGTCCGAATGAGTCCCTAACAAGAATTGAAGCGGCGCTTATGCTCGAAAGTGCGCTGAACCTCGATTTCGACGGTGAAGTGAGCCACAGTTTTGAGGACGTTCCCGACAAATATAATGAAGTCGTCGACATGCTTTATGAAGAAGGGATTTTCCAGGGGCAAAGTTCCGATGAATTCGGTACGTATGATGAACTGACAAGAGAACAGATGGCGAAGGTACTAGTAGAAGCATTCGATCTTCAGCTCCAGGATGTGCCTACGGTACATTTCGATGATCGTGGCTGGACGTCCCTCGGCGACTATCTCGACTCTGTCTATCACTTCGGCGTAGCCAGCGGGTATCCGAATCATGAATTCGGCGTCGGCGACCCGATCAAGCGTCAGGACTTTTCCGCGATGCTTTTCAATGCAATGAACGTCGAGGATAAAGACTACGAAGAGCAGACCGCGCTCCGTGATTATGAACCTTCTGATTTCCTGGCAGGTGGTCAGGAAGCGCTCGATGAAGTGGAAGCAGGAGGCGCGTTGTTCGACACACGTCTAATGCTCGGTCAGTATTTCCCGACGGTCACTCTTGAGTACGGCGACCCGGATGAGCAGGTCAATATCGAAGGGCCGCGCGAACGTTACGGAAATATTTTCTTAGGCATCAGTGGCATGAACGATGATGATGCGGATGAGCTCGTGAACAGCATCGCCTGGTTCCCGGATGCCAGAGGTACTGGTGATTCGACACTGGCAGATGTGAAAGCTTCTCTCGGGGAACCGGATGAAGTCTATTACAATGAACTGTTCGATGGCGTCTCTTACCGTTACAATGCAGGGGACTATTTCGTCTCTTTCAATGCAAACGGAGAGCACCAGCTTTCCCAAGGAGAGGACGGATTGACACAAGTGGATCAAGTTGACGAATCAGCGACACTGAACCTTTTCCAAATCCGTTATACTCCGTAAAAGTTTAAAGAAGAAAGCCTTCCATTTTGCTGGAAGGCTTTTGTTCGTTTTAGAAAATAAGGCACTTAATATGATTACCAATTAAATGAAAAGGGAAAGGCTGAAAAATATAGAGTCTATACACTCGTATAACTACTCGCACATACGTTAGGAAAAAAGTAATGTTTTTTTGAAAAAATCGTTTATTGGTAAAAAAACAGGGTACTTTATATAGAACGTGGGTCAACTATGTGCTATACTGGTTTTGGAAAGAAGGTGAGAGACATGATAGGGGATCGTATACAGCATATACGAAAAGATCGTGGATTTTCGTTATCCGAACTTGCTGAAAGAGCAAAGGTAGCAAAATCGTACTTGAGTTCCATTGAACGTAACATCCAGCAGAACCCATCTATCCAATTTTTAGAGAAGATCTCTAATGAACTCGATGTCTCGATGAATTACCTCCTACATGGGGAACAACAGGACATCAACGAACCACTCGATGATGAATGGATCAACCTCGTGAAAGACGCCATGAATTCCGGTATCTCGAAGGAACAGTTCCGGGACTATCTGGAATTCAATAGATGGAAACTGAATAAGAACGACAACCAGTAAGCGTGCCTCTCGAAGGTACGCTTACTTTTGTGTAGAAATACATAGAATCCTCTACGAAAGATGTTGACTTTTACCTATTTAAGGAATAAAATGTTCTATATAAAGAATAGTTTAATGATAATCGATACGGGAATATATGGATTGTATGCACGTTTTCCGTTATTTTGCATATTATATTGGAAATCCCAGTGGAAATACTGTTAGTTTGTGGTACAATGTGGAAAGTTGTAAAAAAGCGTCTAAAAAGTCTAATAACTTACGAATATAGTAAAAACGGTGAAAAAGGTGGTTATCATGAAACATGCTGATCAACTGAAAGAAGCCCTCCAAAGCGTCAAAGAGCGGGCAGAGACATCAGAACTGGCGAGTTCTCAGGATGTCATTGAACAGTTAATGCAACTCTTACAGAAGTGATACATAACGTCTTTTCCTGATCAAAGGGGAAGGCGTTTTTTGTTGTCTTTGAAAGATTGAATGCATTGGGCGCTGTTCAGGGGAGAAGGCTGAGTCCGAGTGTCCCGCAAATCTGTTTGCCCCCACTCACGCGTCGGTTTAACTTTTGAACGGCGCCGTATGAAAATAGCGCCCCACTCAAGAGAGAAACTCTAACCTAAGTGTCCAGCAAGCGCTCTCCATAAACTCCTTCCCTGCTCGCAGGGAAGGACAAGCATTCTGAATGCATTTGTGCACCGTTCACAGATGGAGAACCTGTGCTGAGCGTACCGCAAATCCAGAAACGAACCACTCACGCTCTTATCAAGGCTCACGAACGGTGTAATACGAAAGAAACGAACCACTCAGGCAAAAAAACCCCTCCTAGAACATACCGCAAAACAAAAAAGCGACGCTCAAGACCGGAAAACCCCGGCCCGAACGTCGCGCCCAACCAAACAAACATCAAGCTCTCTTCTTGACCATACGCACAACAGCTTGGAAACCGCTCCTGTAAAGCACATACACACTACCTACATACACAAGCGCGCCGATACTACCGAGAATCGCCAGCTGCCAGAGAGAATACAACTGCGTAACCGGCGTATAGACTTCGACCGCCCACACGACAACGCCCATGATCACAACCGGTGGAATCGCACGCAACAGCATCACGGTGAATCGCACCAATTCAGACTTGGCGTGGTCACGGTACAGCACAAGCGTAATCATCGTGAAGTAGTAGAGCGATACCAGCGCACTGGACAAAGCAAGCCCCGGATATCCGAGCGGCCCGACGAGCAGATAGTTGAACAGTAGATTCAACAAAATCGTCGTCGAACTGACCATAAGGATCTGCTTACCACGACCACTCGCGTACATCGCTCTAACGGAAATGGTTAAAAGTCCTTGTGTCACGATAATCGGTACATAGAACTTCAAGGCATCAAACACGGCTTCTGTATCCATGGCCGTAAACTGACCGCGCTCGTAGATGAACGCAATCGCCTGTTCCCCGATGAGGAAAATTCCGACCGCAATCGGCAGAAGCACGATGACACCGAGCTGATAGCCGGTGAACAGGGTATCCTGGAATGCTTTCGTATCATCGGCACGTTCCGACAACAGCGTGAACACGATCGCGACAAACGTCGTCGCAAACATCGTACTCGGAATACTCATCAAAAGCGATGCGTTGTTCAGATACGTAACGGCTGCCCCCGGAATACCGGCAGCAAATGCTTTATCGACAAAAACGTTCACGTGCCCGACTGACGAGTGGAGCAGGGCAGGCGCGAGCATCAGCAGGAACCCTTTCAAAAACCCGAAATCCATCTTCAACGTCGGACGGAAGCGGAAGCCGCCTTTCATCAGATAATAGAACTGCACGCCCGCACCGATCATGGTACCGAACACGAACCCGTACGCGACGGAGTGGATGCCCCACATATCTCCGAACAGGAAGATGAACACGACGGAGAAGAGGGTACCGCTGATTTTCGCCACCTGCGTCGGTACGAAGATGCGCAGGCTCTGCAGGTACGACTCCAGCATCCCGCTGAGCGCAATTACCGACATGAACAGGAAGAAGACGCGCGTAATTTCAACGGCGACTTCGCGTTCCAGCATCCCCATGCCAGGATAGATGAACGGCACGAACCACGGCGCAATGACGTACAGAATAATCGACATAAGAAGAAAAAGAAGCACCGTGTAGCTTAGCACACCTGAAGCGTCACGTTCGGCTTCGCCTTCCCGGCCTTCCATCTCTCGGCGGTGGCGCAAGTATTCGGGTAGGAATACTGTATTGAATCCGTTGGCGACCATCGTAACGGTAAGCGTTACAAAAGCGAAAGCGAGGAAAAATCCGTTCGTCAGCTCACTCGCCCCGAATTCCCAGGCGATGGCACTTTCGCGGAAGAATCCCATCACTTTCAAAAGCAGAGACAGCAAGGTAATCCAAATGGCTGCCTGTTTCAAACGTCCCATAGCATGTCCTCCATAATTGTAAGTATGTGATGAAGTTGCAGCGTTTTTGACAAGAAATGTCGCTGCGACCATCTACTATTCAATCGTCCGTTTTATAAGTAAACAAAAAGAAAAGGGTCCCGTCAAACGGGCACCCTTCTATTAAAGTACACTTTCGTAGATCTTGGCAAATTTCTCAGCGGCTGCGTGGTGGGAATAATTCTCCTCGATCAGCGCCCGTGCCGCCTTGGCCATCTGTTCGCCTTCTTCTGGTTGTTCAATAATACGGAAGACGGCATCGCGGATCGCTTCCGGCGACTGTTCCTCGACGAGCAGACCGTTTTCTCCGTCATCAATCAGTTCTTTCAGACCGCCGATGCCTGAAGCGACGACAGGTACACCTGCGCCCATGCCTTCAAGTGCGGAGATCGATGTCGCTTCTTCGACCCCTTCCGAGTGGATGGACGGAATCAACGTAGCGTTGCTCATCGCATAGTAGTCTTTCATCGTTTCATGTGGAATGTTTCCAAGAAAATGGACATGATCCTCGACGCCAGTCTCGCGGGCAATGTCACGGATATTCTGCTCTTCCTCACCGGAACCTGCATACAACAGACGCACGCGCGGATATTTCTCATGAATCAACGACAAGGCCTTCGCCGGGAAAATAACCCCGTTCTTACGCGTCATCCGGCGCGGGATGAACAACAATACATCATCCGAATCATATCCGAAGGAAGCACGCAATTCCTCACGACGCTCCACCTGCGGTTGGAACTGATCGACGTTGATGAAGTTGTAGATCCGTTCTCCTTCGACTCCGGCAAGCTCCTGGATATAGTCCTTGATCCGCTGGTCGACCGTAATCGGACGACGCGTCTGGCGATACACTTCACGCTCGAGCTCCTGCATATGCTTCGCTTCTTTGGAATTAGAAGAAACCGCACCGCGGCTCACCGCTTCAAAAGCGAGATAGCCGTGTACCGTGGACACGACCGGAACACCGCTCTTGAACGAAGCGAGGGACGCATATACGTCCTGAGCGTTGATGATATCGTACGCTTTATCTTCCGCTTTCCGTTTAATCAGAACCTCGAGCAGCTGCTGACGGACGCGGTGGCCGGCGATGATGCCTTTTCCTTTGGAAACTTTATTCAAAAGAAAGCTCGAGCCGCGTGCCACCTGCTTCTTCGCATCCGGCACGTCCGTGAACGATACGACGTCCACTTCATGGCCGAGTTCTTCGAGTCCTGCTTTTAGTGTCGCAACGTGCGTCGACAGTCCTCCTGTGTGGGGATAGTCGAATACGGTCGTCATCATAATGCGCATAGTTAGTCCCTCCCGAATCGCTGTTTCAGAATTTCTACGTTGTGAAGCGCTTCTTGTCTCAGTTCCTGTTGAGCCTTGTCTAAATCACGAGCCAGTTTCTCGCGGTCATCAAACACCTGTTTTACAGACCCGAGAAGCGTGGCGGCTGTGAAGTCTTCGAGCGTCGTGGAATAGTCCCACAAACCGGTACGCTTCGCCAGGCTTTCTACCTTTTTGTCATAACTGATCGCTGAGAAAGGCACGCCCATGATCGAAGCGAAAATAAGCGAATGCAGGCGCATGCCGATCACCGTTTCGCAATGCTTCATAAACTGCACGTACTGATTCGGGGTGAAATCATCACCCAACAGTAGCGTTTGATCCGCTTTCTTCATATAGCTCTGGACTTCCTTCGACGTCGTCGTATCATGATGACCTTCCATAGGAATGAATACAGGCGTAACCCCGCGCTCCTCAATCAGACCATCCAGAAGCTCGGCCATTTCCTTTTTATATTGTTCTTCTTGAAACCATGGACGCACGCTTACTCCGACAAGTTTTTCCTCACCGGTCACAGAAAGTGATTGATAAGCTGTATCGTCGTCTTTCGTCTGATAGGCGAAAACGATGTCCGCTGTAACCTCACCCTCCGGACGCGTCACGCCGAGGTCGCGAAGATAGTCGAGCGAATACTGGTCACGGACCGTCACGTAATCAGCCAGATTTCCGAACGTCTTCATAAGGGCCTTTCCGTAAGGCGTCGTCACCGGACCGATCCCTTGAGAAAAGAACATCACCTTCGTACGGACCATCTTCGCCAGGAAAACGATCAGCAGGTAATAAGGAAGCGGCCCGAAAATGATCCGCGTCGGGTATGTATCCTGCAGCAGTCCGCCACCGCCGCTCACGACGAGGTCGGCTTCCTTCAGCGCGCGGACCTTATCCTTGAATTGGTGCCGCCATCCACGGTAAATACTGTGGACATTATGTTTTTTCCCGGTATCTCCCGGGGAAAGGGAGAAAACGGTAATCTCAGGCTCATCGAGTTCCGAGCGCAGGTTGTCGATAATCGAATCGAGAATCGCCTCATCGCCCGTATTTCCGAGCCCGTAAAACCCTGAAATAACGATCTTCATGTGTATCCGTCCTTTCTGTGATCTGTGTTCCATCATAGCATTACACGGAGAAAAGGGGAAGTAATCCCTGGTTCAGGTTCCCAGGTGGTTTTTCGGTACATTCAAGTTGGCATTCCTGACGTGAGTGTACCGTTTCTTCCACTATTGCACCGTTCGTAATCGAATCATAAGAATGAGTGGGTCGCAAACGAATTTACGGGACACTCGGAACACCCACACCACCCATGAACGGTGCCCAAAAGCATCCAGAATGCATGTACCTTCCCCGAAAGCGGGGGAAGGTAGTCATTAAAGCCTTGATCTTCTGGCTTTGGAGCGTTGCGGCCCACTCAGGCCAGCGCATCTTATCTGAGTGACCGGCAAACCAGCTACCGCACCGTTCACCTCATCTCCAATATTGTGAGTGGGTGGCAAAAGCATTTGCGGGACACTCAGCACAACAACACCCCCATGAACGGTGCCAAAGCATCAAGAATCACCTATCCTTCCCCGCAACCCAGGGGAAGGAATAAGAAAACTACAAAGACTCATCACCAAAAAATAACACTCACCGCGCCGATTATGATAAACTATAGGCGTGAAAAAAAGATTTCGGAGGAATATACTTATGGATAACATTTGTGTCATCGGACTCGGCTACATCGGACTGCCGACGTCAGGAATCTTCGCACAAGCCGGTGCGAACGTTCACGGCGTCGATATCAACGAAGACGTAGTCGACACGTTAAATAAAGGAAACATTCATATCGAAGAACCGGGCCTCGCCGACGTCATCAAAGACGCTGTCGCATCCGGCCATCTCACAGCAGGCACCACACCTAAAGAAGCGGACGTCTTCATCATCGCCGTGCCGACCCCTGTCTACGACGACCAGACAGCGAACGTCACCTATGTCGAAAAAGCGACGAAAAATATCCTTCCTTACATTAAAAAGGGAGACACGATCATCGTCGAATCAACTATCCCGCCGCGCACCATCTACGACAACGTGGCACCGATCCTGACAGAAGCGGGCTGGGACCTCGACAACAATGATTTATACTTATCCCACTGTCCGGAACGCGTCATCCCGGGCAAAATCATGACGGAACTGAAAGAAAACACCCGCATCGTCGGCGGATATACGGAAGAAGCGGCTGAGAAAGCAGCGAACGTCTATCGCCGCGTCGTCGAAGGTGACATTTTCGAAACGACGGCCCTCACCGCGGAAATGTCCAAATTGATGGAGAACACGTACCGCGACGTCAACATCGCGCTTGCCAATGAACTGGCCAAAGTATCGGAGAAACTGAACGTCAACGCACACGACGTCATCCACCTGGCGAACATGCACCCGCGTGTGAACATTCACCAGCCGGGGCCGGGCGTCGGAGGCCACTGCATCGCCGTCGATCCGTACTTCATCATTGAAAAAGCGAAAGACATTTCGCCACTCATGCAGGCGGCCCGCGAGATCAACAACTCGATGCCTGACTTCGTCGTGTCTCAGGTCGATAAACTGACGAAAAATATCTCCAACCCGAAAGTCGCCGTCCTCGGACTTACGTATAAAGGGAATGTCGATGACGTAAGGGAGAGCCCGGCCATCGATATCGTCTTCAAACTGACGAATAATAAGAAACACTACGACGTATACTGTCACGACCCGCATGTGAAACAGCAACACGTGCCTCTCCGTCTGCATGACATGGAGGAAGCTCTCAAACAGGCGGACGTCGCTCTCGTCCTCGCCGATCATAACGAGTACAAAGAGATGGATCCGTCCGTCTTCGCTGATCACATGAAGACACCCGTGGTTCTCGACACTCGTAACTGCCTGCCAGCTTCCACTGGCAAAACGCTCATCCACCCGATCGGAAACTTGAGCGGATTGGAGCCGATCGACGCATGATGAAGGAAAATTTCCTAGGCGTCGATGTGGCGCCTCTTACATACAAAGAGATCATCAAGCAGATTACGAAGAACATCG
The DNA here is from genome assembly GCF_900100295.1 of Salimicrobium halophilum. GTDB lineage: Bacteria > Bacillota > Bacilli > Bacillales > Halobacillaceae > Salimicrobium > Salimicrobium halophilum. The sequence goes on along the minus strand of NZ_FNEV01000003.1, from coordinate 285,089 downwards.
AGGCAGGCGAACCGTCGACGGTCATCGCCGTCAATCCGGAAAAGGTGATGAAAGCCCGCGAAGACGAACAGTTGCGTGACCTCATCAATGGATCCACCTTCCAGATCCCGGACGGCATCGGCGTCGTCCTTGCATCGAAATGGACAGGCGGCGCTATAACGGAACGCGTTACTGGTATCGAAATGATGGGGTATCTCCTGCATCTCGCTGAGCAGAGGCGCCTTCGCGTTTTCATCTATGGAGCGAAAGAGGAAGTCGTCACCGAAGCGATTGCGAATATCAAGAAGAACCATCCGAACATCACGATTGCCGGCTATGAAAACGGCTATGAAGACGACGAGGAGAAAGTGGTGCAGCACATCCAGGAAGCGGAAGCGGATATGCTGTTCGTCGCACTCGGGAGCCCGAAGCAGGAACTGTGGATCCGCCGCAACAAAGAGCGACTGCCTGTGAAAGTCTATCAGGGCGTTGGCGGAAGCCTCGACGTTTGGGCCGGGGCTGTTCAATGGGCACCGAAAGTATGGCGCGACATGAATCTCGAATGGCTGTACCGTCTTCTGTCTGATCCGAAACGCTTCAAACGTCAGACCGCCCTGCCGAAATTCGCCTGGGAAATCCTCACGAAAGGAAGGAAACGCCTATGAAAATAGCTCAGGTCATCTCCGGAGCCGAGACCGGCGGGTCGAAAAACCACGTCCTCTCGCTCCTGGAACAGTTCCCGCGGGAAGAAATGCTTCTCATCTGTATGCAGAAAGGGGACCTCTACTACGCAGCCAGTCGCCGTGATATCGATGTCCGACTGCTCGAACAGAAGAGCAGGTACGACATGACGGCGGCGAAGCGGCTCGTCGAACTTCTTAAAGAAGAAGAAGTAAACATCGTCCACAGCCACGGCCCGCGTGCCAACCTGTTCGCGGCCACCGCCAAGAAGAAATTCAACAAACCTCTCGTCACCACCATGCACTCCGACCCGACGCTCGACTTCATGGGGGGAGGGGTGAAAGGCAAAGTATTCACCAAGCTGAACTTGTGGGCCTATAAACGGATGGACCACTTCTTTGCCGTGTCCGAGCGCTTCAAACAGCAGCTCATCGACCTCAACATCCACGCGATCGACATCACGACCATCTACAACGGCATCGATTTTGAACCGACAGGAAAAACACGTACACTAACGAGATCCGATCTGGGCCTCACCGAACATGATCTCGTTCTCGCAATGGTCGCTCGCCTTCACCCGGTGAAAGGGCACCAGTACGCTTTCGAGGCGCTGAAAAACCATCCTGACATTCATCTTCTCGTAGTGGGGAGCGGCCCATATGAATCGGAAATCCGGGAGCAGGCAAAAGGTATGCCTAACGTCCACTTCCTCGGCCGACGCTCCGACGTCGATGAAATCTATCAGATCTCGGACGTCGGACTATTGACCTCTGTAAGTGAAAGTTTCCCACTGGCACTCTTAGAAGCGGCCAAAGAGAAACGTCCCGTCATCACTTCAGATGTGGGAGGAGTACGAGAACTCGTCCCGAATGAAGAATATGGATGGGTCGTCCCGATCAAAGACCCTGATTCTCTGGAAGAGGTACTTCAAGAGGCTGTCACCTGTAAAAATACGGGAGCATTAAGACAGAAAGGTTACAATCTTTACAAGCGCGCCAGTGAGCACTTCTCATCAGAGAATATGGCAAAATCTTATAAAAACGTTTACAGCAGGTTACTTTAGGTTACACATTCTGTGTCGATAGTTTTACTATGGGCACATCTTCAGTTGCCAATTTTCAGGCTACATGGTACATTTGTTGTTGCTTGTTAATTAAAATGAACACAAAGACACATTTATTCCCAGTTTATGTTTGTTACACTTGTAATCAAGTGGATACACATTGTCATTCTATGAAAATATTTGTTGAAAAAAATGTAACATTTGTTAGAATGATAATGTGAGCCGGGTAGTAGGGAAAAACTGCTTAACAAAGCAATTTTTGCTACCTTTGTACATTATAAAAGACTCCTGATATGTTCGGGATGATCTTTATATAAAAAAATGTACTCACCAAAGTACATAACAAGGAGGAAATTTTACATGGCAAACCAACGTAAGTCTTATCGTAATGTACTTGCTACAGCAGCCGGTGCTGCAGTCGTAGCGAGTGCCATGGCACCTGGTGCAGTAGCAGCAGATGATCACACGGCAGCGGATTCGTTCCCTGATGTAGCAGAGGACATGACGCACTACGAAGCCATCAATGCACTATATCAAGATGAAATCATCATGGGTTTTGAGGATGGTTCTTACCACCCTTACGAGAGCCTTACTCGTATCCAGGCAGCTCTTATGCTTGAGCGTGCAAAAGGTCTTGAATCTGATGGTGAAATCAGCTACGACTTCGAAGATGTTCCTGGCGGATATGAAAGCACTGTAGACGCTGTCTACGATGCAGAATACTTCCAGGGTAGTGTAGACGGAGATTTCGATCCTTATGAAGAACTTACTCGTGAGCAAATGGCAGTAGTTCTTACAAAAGCGTACGATCTTCCAGTAGGGGAAGACGTTCCGGAATCTGACTTCACAGACCGTGGAGAAAGTGCTCTTACTCAGGATTACATCGACGCTGTTGCAAACGCAGGCGTTGCTAGCGGTTTCCCTGACGGGTCTTTCGGTGTGGGTGAAGAAATCAAACGTATGGACTTCGCAGCAATGCTTTATGCTGCAATGAACTATGACATGGACACTGAAGTTACTGTTGCAGATGCAGGTACAGTTAAAGACGTACTTGGCGTTAGCTGGGTAGTAGATATTCCTCTATCTAACCTAGACGGAGCGACAGCAGACTCTATGGTTACTTTGGAAGTAGACGGTGAAACTATTGAACTTATGTATGATGCTGAAGAAGATTCCTTCCGTAACGGTGAAGTAGAAAAGTCCTTCGATAAACAAGACCTACTTGACGCAGTCGTAATGGTTGAAACGGAAGATGATGATTCTGATGAGCCTATGGACCTTGGTGCTGTATCCGACATTGAAGGATCCACTACTGCAGACCTTCTAGGCATCAACAAACTTGTAGACCTTCCACTTGATTCTCTTGATGGAGCTACAGCTGAGTCTGACGTATCCATCGAACTTGAAGATGGAACAACGTATGACATCGAATTTGACGCAGAAAACGATTCTTTCCGTAACGCTGAAATTCCGTCTTCTGTAACAGTAGAAGCTCTTGAAGCTGCAACTGTTTGGGTTTCTAACTAAGTAAGGAGTGTAGCATATGAGAAGTGTCAATAAGAAAGCTGTTGCTTTCACTGCAGCTTTTGCACTTCTCCCTGCGGCAGCCGCAGCTCCTGCGATGGCTGCTGAAAGCCCTGAAGGTCTCGTTTTCTCCCACGGAGAGAACACCTTCTCGGTCAGCTGGGGAGATTATGCGAATTTGATCGTTAATGGAGAAGGCAACATGTATGACCTTGTCCAAGACTCTGAGACGAGCATCAAAGGGGTAAAATACTCCGGAAGCTTTGTCGATTATAATGAATTCGTCAATGCTATCGTCGACGCTGAAGATGGAATGAGTTCCATTGAGGTACTAGACGATATCCATGCGAATGCTGACGTTCAAATGTCAGAGGACACAGTCGACAGCATTGTGGAGAACGTGGAATTCGATGAAAACGGAGAGCCGATTTTCGGTGATGAAGGTCCGGTTCCTGAAGTAATCGATATATATTAATCATATTTTAGGAGGAATGAACACATGAAGACACCATTTAAGGTAATGACAGCAGCAGCGATCGCTGGTGCAGTAGCAGTTCCAGCAGCAGCGACACCAGCAGCTGCCGCAGCAACTCCAGACGCAATCGCTTTCGAAATGGACGGCGAGGTAACAGTCGTTCAGTGGGAAGACTATATTGATGCAATTGCAGACGGCGAAGGCGAACTTTACGACTACGTAATGAACGCTTCCCCGCATGCAGTAAGTGTTGAAGAAGGCAAGTTCATCGAATGGGACGACCTTGTAGACGCAATCGTTGACGCTGAAGAAGGCACAGAATCTGCGGACGTTCTTGAAGATCTTGCACAAGACGAGAACACTGAATTCGTTCCAGAAGAAACAGTAAATGCATGGAACGACGGTATGGATGAAGAAGTAACTGTAGAATCTGTAAGTGCGATTACTCCTACAACTGTTGAAGTAACATTCAACCAAGAAGTAGAAGCTTTCGATCGCAATGATGTTACTATTGAAGGTGAAGACGGAGATCGTGTTTTTGTAAGTAACGTAGAGCTTGCAGAGGATGGTCAATCCGCTACCCTAACTCTTTACGATGAGCTTACAGATGAAAGTAGTTACGATGTAACTGTTGAGTCTGGAGAAGAAACTCTTACAGATTCCTTCGACTTCCTTTATGGAGAAATTGCTGAAATTCAGGTTCAGAATCAAACAATCAAAGCTGATACAGCAACAGAAATTGAATATGAAGTTCTTACGGACACAGGTCTGAATGTAACTGATTCTACTGACGTAACATTTAATTCAACAGTTCCAGGTAGTATTACTGGTGATGAAATAACACTAGCAGATGGAGAGTCAGCTTTTGTTACTATTTCTGCAGGTGACGAGACAAGTGATCGTTTCCGTGTAACAGCGAATGCTAGTGAAGCTGTAGAACTAGGTGAATATACTGTAGATACTACAGGAAGCATGATTGACTGGGATGCTGATGACTTCGAAGCGGATTACGATGTAGCAGTAGACCAAGACGCTACTTTGGAAACTTACTTCGTAGACCAATATGGTGAGGCAGCAGCTGGAGACGTTACTTTCGAATCACTTACTCCTAGCGTACTAATTGTAGACGAAAGTACTGGAGAGCTAACTCCAAGAACAGAAGGTACAGCAGATGTTCGTGTAACTAATGGAAGTGTTTCTGAAATTGTTACAATTGAAGTTGTAGAAGCTGCAGAATTCACTAACCTTTCTTTCTCCCAAGATGGTGACCTTCTAGGTGGAGATATTACTCTTAACCCTAACGTTGAAAATGGTCAAGAGACAGTAGCTGTTAACCTTCAAGACCAATATGGTGATGATTTTGCAGCTGATGAAACTCTTACTGTAGAAGTAGATGGAGACTCAGTAGATGTAACTAATCTAGATAACGATTCAGATGCATCAAACGGAGTTCAAATCGATACAGGCGCTGACGGTGAGGTAAACCTTGATTTAGAAACAGTCGATGGTGAATCAGGTACTTCAACTGTAACAGTTATGAATTCAGATGGTACAATTACAGGTTCTTTCGACGTAAATGTTGAAGAAGCTGGAGAAATCGCTGATTACAACATTGAGGGTGCTCAAGAGCTAGATCTAAACACTTCTAACACTGATACTGCTGAAACTACTGCACTAAAAGTATTCCCAGTTGATGAAAATGATGTTAAAGTGTCTGACGCTGTAGATGCTACTTGGACTATTACGGATGAAAATGGCGATGAGCTATCCGTTTCTCCAGTAACTACTACTGATGGTGAACTTAACCTTTCTACTGATGGTAGTGGCGAAGTAGATTTGGATACTGAAGGAACTTATACTTTTGAAGCAACTGTAGGATCTCTAGAAGTTGCAACTGAAACAGTAGAAGTGGTGGACACGGAAGCTCCATACGACGTAACTCAAACTGATAATTCAGTGGAAGTTGGTAGCACTGGTGGAGATCTATTTGCAGCCGTTAAAGGTGCACTTGAAATCACTCAAGATGGTAGCACTGTAGATGTTTCAAATATTGATTCAGTAGAAGTCCTATCTGATGATACAAGTGTAATCTCCGAAGGTGGAGAAGCAACATTCACTCTAAATTCTACTAATACAACAAGTGTGATTGGTGAAACAGGAGACGCTACTCTCTTCATCGATTCTATTATGATTGATGGTAAAAATGTTCCAGTAGACTTCCAAATGGAAGCTAGTGTAACTGACACAACTGCTGGAGATGCTCCAACACTTGCTTCTACTACTGTTGCGAGTGATGATATTGATACAGGTTCCTTGGAAATTACTAACTCTGATGCTGATGAAGCTTTAGATATTGTGATTTCTACTGACAATGATGCATCCGATGGTCTAGACTCTTCATATACAGTTGAAAATGACGTAGCTGCTAATACAGCAACGACTCTTGATTATTCTGATGTATTCCAAACAGATGGTTCAACAGATGGTGAGTATTTCGTATACTCTGTTGATGATTCTAACAACTATGAGCAAGCTTCAAATACTATCACGGTAGATGCTAGTGCTCCTATGCTAACTAGTGCAGCTGGTAGTGATGCAACTACAATTCTAGTTTCTTCTAACGAAGATTTGGCAAATGTAAATGCTAGTGGAGCTGGTTTCACAGTTACAGATGGTGACTCTACTGACTATGCTGTAACTGCAGCTAGCTTGCAAACTGGTGATGACAGTGTTATTGAATTGACTGTGGCCGACTACAGTGGTGCTACAGGTGACATCAACGTCAGCTTCACTACTCAAACTGATGAGTACGAAGATGCTGCAGGTAACGACACTGAGTCAACTACAAGTGCCCTTACTTTCACTCCTTAATAAATTAAACGAAACGTTACTTGATAAATTCACACTAACCCTGTGAAAGAAACAAGTGGAAATAGACCCTGTTGGAAAGCTTTTAGCGAGTACTTCAGGGTTTTTTTTCTAACTGTTCTGTCCAAAATCTTCTGTGAAATTCAGAAGCACAGCAAACAGCCCACCGCTGTGTGCCTAATCCTCCTGCGTCCGGAGAAGCCCTGCGAGGTGGAAGGGGCGAAGTCAGGTGAAGTCGTACTCTTACATAGAGGCGGGGTTCTTTAAAAGATGACTAGGATCAGGATGACGAATCCATGTTGAAGCAGGGAGAGCTAGAGGATGGTCAGAGATTGCTAGGAGTTGGCTATTCTTCCTATTCGTTTGTAGACGGATATGGCGATTTGTATAATTGGCTGTTACACGAGTCGTTCTCTTGCCTGGAAAAGTGGAGGTCTACGGTCATCAAAACAAGGGATAGACAGAACGGAACGTTTGAAGCGTCTCAGGAAGAGGTGACGCAGCACCATCGAAGCCTGACACGTGGCAGCGGGTTCATAGTAGTGACGAGGGCGGGCCATACGCCTTTGTTTCGTAAGAAATGAAGAGGACAAAACCGGTCGTAGCGAAGGAACCCAGTCAGTGATTTCTTATCTCTTTCCCTGAAATACCTATTCGAAGCCAGTCGCATGTTTTTGGCTGGCTTTTTTTAAAAAGAGATATCATTGACGGATCGCCGAGTGCGGTAAAAGCCGCCTGCTTGGTGAAGGCTCGTTATAAATCCTGGAATGGTATAAGGCGAGAATAGCGATGTAAGTGCACCATCAGTAACTACATTATCGGAAACATCTAACAATACTACTGATAACACCTTAGTTAAGACGGATGAAGTGGTTACAATAGCTCTGGATGCTGATGAACCTGTAACTATTTCAAATGAGTCGGTTTTTGTAGATGGAGTAGCGGGCCAAGGCACGCTTAATGTAACAGATAATGGGGATGCTGATGCTTCCACATGGAATCTGGAATACACCATAGACGCTGCTGATGCAGGTAATGGTGATGTGACATTCAGTTTTGATGCCACGGATTCACAAAATAATACTGCAACGTTTACGGATGCTGATTTGACTAGTGGGAATGTGACTGTTGATCAAGTAATTGCAGCTCCAACAGCTAGTGCGACTGATGGTTTTACGTTGGTAGCAGGTGATGTTGATAGTGGGGGAGCTTCAGATACGGTTGATGTAGTTGTAGGATCCAATAGTCCTGGCCTTTCGGAAGACATTGGATTGTATTATGCGGTTTCTTCTACCTCTCCAAATGATTCCACGCCTGAATTGGCCGGTAATACGGTAGGGACGGCTGCCACACCTAATGGTGTAGTAATTGAGGAAATAGAAGTTGGTCAAACCAACAACGTATATGTACGTGCCAAAGATAGAGTAGGTAATGTTTCTGCTTGGACGAACCTTGGTGGCGACCAGTAAAATTGTCACTTTGAAGTTCAATGCGAATTTATGATGAGAAAGAAGCTAGATTTTCCAGCTTCTTTTTAATATGTAGAAAGTACAACTATAGGTGGGGAGAGTGAAACCCTTACTCTTCATATACAGTTGGATGCGTTTACAATTAACTGGTCAGATACCCAAGTTTTATAATAATTTTCTTCTTTGTTGCAATAAGTGTAAGAACTCACATTTCAAACATATATTATATTCATGATGAATCATGTAAAGCTCTGATGCCTTCCGAGGTATCAGGGCTTATTTTAATGGGAGGGATCATCATGGAAGAGATAAATGAAACACAAGCAACTACGTTACAGAACGTAAAACAGAAAGAGAAATCAGCCAAACGAGTTCAGGTGGTGAACGTAAAGATCGTAAAGGAAACGAGTTTTCTCTACGCTAATCGCTACGTTCGCTCTCCGGAAGATGGATACGAATTGTTAAAAGAACATTTGGAGGACGTCGATCGGGAACACTTTGTCGTGGCAGCCTTAGACACTAAGAACCAACCCATCTCCATCAACACCGTTCACGTCGGTTGCCTGAATTCCAGCATTGTGCACCCGAGGGAGGTCATGAAGCCAGCCATTCTTTCGAATGCCGCTTCTATCGTCGTCGCTCATAATCACCCAAGCGGCGACCCAGATCCAAGCAAGGAAGACATCAAAGTAACGGAACGGTTAGCCAAAGCCGGAAGGGTCTTAGGCATCGAACTGCTCGATCATGTCATTCTCGGAAGAACCACTGTCGCCTTCAAAAAGTCCATCTGAGAAGATTCCATCCGGAATTTTCTCAGGTGGCTTTCTTTTTTATGTTCATTTTTTCGTGAAAATAGCTCAAGAAAAACGATTTGAATCTAATGGGATCAATAGAAGTGAGAGTCAGGTTAAAAATAAGCATGACAAAAAAGCCTTTTCTCTTTCATTTTAAAAAAAGGCTTACCTTTTATTCTATGAGGTTGAGATTAAGCAATCCGTTTGTACGTATGATAGAGTCCATTCATTACAGGTGTTGCTTTCAATTTTATATCTTCTACGTTCACAGGTAGGTGTGTAGGTGTAGGAATTGGTGTTTGACCATCAAGACCTTGATGTGTTCGATTGGAATTGTAATAGTTAAGAATGTAATCATGAAGCAAGTCATGAATGTGCCTTTCATTAAAAGGGATAATATGATCGGTACATTCTCGTTTAAGTGTACCAATTGCTCTTTCTGTGTACGCATTTTGCCAAGGTGACTTGTAAGCTGTTCTTTTAGATTGAATACCTGAAATTTTCAGGAACCGCTGGAATTTGTTTGATCTAAATAACGGATCGTTATCATGTATTAAATATTTTGGTACTTCACCGTAAGGTGTTGCATATCTGAACTGTTGCACGACCCATTCTGCATCAGGATTCGTTGTAACATTGAAATGAACAATTCGTCTTGTTTTGTGATGAACAATCACTAATACATGCAAGATGTTAAAGTTGAATGTTGGAATTGTGAAGAAATCAACGGCCCAAGTAACCGATAAATGATTTTTTATAAATGTTTTCCAGGATTGCTTTTGCTTTTCACTAGGTGGCTTGGGTTTATCAGGCATTGCTTTCATATATTTTGCAACGGTATTAGGGGCTGGAGTATGGATCACGCCTCGAAGCTTTATTTGTTCGTGTAGTTTCTCTGGAGAAAGGGAAGGATTCTCCTTATGTAGTTTTTTAATTAGCTCAATGGTTTCATTTGAGATGCTTGGCCTGCCCATTTTCTTAGACTTTCTTCTCCAATGAATTTTAAATGCAGTGCGGTGCCAACCAATAACCGTCTCAGGTTTTACTTTGAATAAAAGATCTTTCCAATTTGGCAAGACTTTCGATAATATCACCCACAATTGTTTGAAGACCATATTCTGCTTTCTTTTCGGTGAATGGGATAATTTCTGCTTTTCCATTTCCCTCATCAATTGACTCCGTAGTGCTATATTTTCTAACCTTATTTCAATATGATTCACCATGAAATTAGAAAAAAATTGCTTTAGTAACATACACCATAGCTTCAAAAAATGGTAGAGTAACCTTAATACTTCCAAGTTAATCCCTCCAAATAAAATGTTATTTCATATATCGTCAGAGAGAAAGTTAGTGTTAATGTTTGGGTCTCATCCCCGTGCTATAAAACGCTAAAGATAAAGCTATGGAGGGCAGAAATTTCTGAAGGGTTTTTTCATTAATAGAGAAAAAAACTTAATTTAGCTGCTGCTACATCCGCTTCCTATTCCTTCACCACTATCTTTCTTTCCTTGTCTAAATCTGTGTATTTTAGCATTTCGAAAAACCACATATACGCATAAAGAAATAGCCAATCCGAAATTTCACACAAAATCTGCACTAGTGGTATGTAAAAGTTTATCCTTAGATTAATATCTTGTTGTAAGGAAAAATATGTTGATTTATGGTAATGTTGAAATTAGTAGTTAGCGACAAGATAGCGAACTGATGAAATTTAAATTACAATCAATCGAGGTCTAGGGTCTAGGAAATGTGTATAAAATTAATAGATGTTATAGGCGGTGGATATAATGTTTGTTGAAAAACACGGATTAAGCAGAACGAAAATATATAAGGTTTGGAAATCCATGAGGGGTAAATGCTACAGCAGTAATAAAGAGAATCACCATAAAAAGGGCGACATATGGGTTTGTGATGAGTGGAAAGATGACCCTGTGGCTTTTGTGAATTGGGCAAAAGAGAATGGTTATGAAGAAGGGTTACAGTTAGTTAGGAAAGATAAGGAAGACGGTTACCATCCTGAAAACTGCGCCTTTTTAAAAATAGAAGAGGCATGTAAAACTCATGGGATGAGAAAGACAAGATTATATAATATTTGGACTCAAATGATACAAAGATGTACGAATCAAAACCTGGATCACTATGCTAGATATGGTGGGAGAGGGATAACAGTATGTGATGAATGGAAAGACTTTAAGTGTTTTGTAAGATGGGCAAATCAGAATGGTTATAATGATGGTTTAACGATTGACCGCATAAATGTTGATGGCAATTACGAACCTGGAAACTGTAAATGGAGTACAGATATAGAACAAGCAAGAAATAAAAGGACAAGTCGATATATAACAATTAATGAAGAAACTAAAACTTTAGCTGAATGGGCTGAAATAAGTGGATTGCCATATAAGACGATACAAAGAAGACTTTATACCGGATGTGAAGAAGAATTGTTAGCCCCGATTGGATCATTGTATAAGCATAAATACCTTATAGAAATAAATGGAGAAAAGAAAACTATGAATCAATGGGCTAAAGAGGCAGGAATGTGTTTTTCTACTCTTAAAAGAAGATATCAAAGAGGTATTAGAGGAGAAGATCTACTTAATAAAGAGAGACTAAATAAAAAACAAGAGATACAATTGTCTTTTGACTTATGAACTAGTGAAAGATTAAAAACATCTTTAGCAAAGTAGGAATAGGAGCAGGTTATGAGTTTCTTTGAAGGATTTAAAATGGGTTTAGAATTACTTTGGTCTATGTTAACTGCAATCCCCTTATTAACCCTTGGTTTAATCTTGTTTTTTATTGGTGCCTTATCAGTAGCGATGATAGGAAAAGTACTAAGAGAACACAAGCTAAGAAAGTCGGGTATTTTAGAAGTTGATAAAATGTCAGGCAGGAAGTTTGAAGAGTATCTCCAAGCATTATTAAAAGCTAGATGGTATTACGTACAATTAACACCAGCAAGTGGGGATTTTGGTGCAGACCTCATATTATCGTCAAAGGGAAACAGGATAATTGTCCAAGCAAAGAGATATAAGAGAAATGTCGGCGTTAAAGCTGTTCAAGAAATTGCTTCAGCCAAAAGCTATTACAAAATGAATAAGTGTTGGGTAATAACGAAAAATTCAGACTTCTATGAGGTGAGTTGTATTGAGTTAGGGTGTTATCGTTATCGGTTTCAAAGTGGATATGGTTATAACGTGTTTCTTCAATAGAATGACCTTCTTGTTTTTCAAGACCGAGGAAGTTAGTTAATTCCAAAAAAGTGTTGATTTAATTAAAGTATTTAACGTCCCGATAATAAAATTACTATTAATGTTAAACGGGGTTGAGAAATATATGCAGTTAAATCAACAGAAAGAGAGCAGTGAGTTCGAGGTACGTTATGTACCATTAATGATTCTTCTTCACATTTCGAATATTTTTAGTTCAGCTATTAGAATTTCTGTTAACTCTTTTAGAAGAAAAAACAAATTTTTAATTGCCTTTATATTATATTTATTTTTACACCTTGTATACATATTTTTTATATCATGCTTATTAGGGGCTATTATTTATTTCATACTTTATGTAATAGGTTTCCAATATAATTTGGATTTTAATTTAGGTGAGAATTTACACTTTATCATTAGAATACTATTTATCGTATTTTGTATGATACTTATTATGAATTTCAAGGATTTGAATTTTGAATTACCGGATCTTGTGATGGATTTTTTCTCTCTGTTAGTAGTTTTGATGGTAAGATTCCAACGTCGAAAGTTATTAATCTCCATTGTGTTAATAATGATGTTTACATTCTTGGTTATAAAACTCTTTGAAATAATAATCACTTTTTTGAATAACATGAACCCTCAAGTTACTAATGTCGAAAAAGTTGCTGCTTTTGTTTTTATAGTCCTATTACTGCTTATAGTTGCTATTATCTCAGAATCAACGACAAAAAAATCATCAAGTACAAAAAGAAAATTTTTGTTATGGTTAATCCTATTTATAGGTGTTTTTTTTGTTACAAGAGAGAATATTATTAATTTGCTTTTTAAAGAGGAGACTGATTGGACTGAACTATACACCCCAGTATTATCCCTGTTTTTTAGTTTCGCATTAGTGTTAGACAAGGGACGGGACGCATACATAGAATCTCTAGAGGAGAGGAGGGAAGACTTGGAGGAACTAAAGAGTAAACTGTTAACTTACCCTGAACTATACAGGATTGTTAAGGAATTTTCAGGAAATATTTATTATGCAATATATAAATTTTTAAATGTTTATAAACTCGAATTTAAAAATAATCCAACAGGAGTAATAAAAGCAACTTTCTTTACATTATTATTTGCCATTATTTTATCGTTCTTGTTATTTAACTTTCTCCTACCATTTGTGAATAATAATCAAGTAGAGATCGGTTTTTAAAAGGTTAACAAACAGTTGAGTAAGATGGAAAGTATTTAATAAGTTAACATGTTGCAATAATTTACTCACCACATCATATTAATTTGCCTTTTCTTCTTTTTATGCTCGGTTTTAAGGGTATATCGGGGTTTTGAATTTGTGGGTAGTCGAGGGTAATCTTTTTCCCGCCTACAGTTTTGGCGGGCCTTTTCTTTTTTTACTCATCCATTTTTTACTCATCTTTTCCTAGACTCCTCCTCAACTTATTATTTTTTCTCTCCGTTTTTACTAATCTTTCAAAGGTTCAAAATTCCAAATCCCTTGGGAGCATTGAGGTCATCGTTACCTGAACTCGTGACAAAACTCCATGTTGTTCGTGCGATTACTCTTACAAATGTTGAAGTAACATTCAACCAAGAAGTAGAAGCTTTCGATCGAAACGATGTTAATATTGAAGGTGAAGACGGAGATCGTGTACGCTACCCTAACTCTTTATGATGAGTTACAGATGAAAGTAGTTACGATGTAACTGTTGAGTCTGGAGAAGAAACTCTTACAGATTCCTTCGAGTTCTTTGACGGATCACCGAATGCGATGAAAGCCGCCTGTTTGGTAAAGGCTCGTTATAAATCTTGGAATGGTATAAGACGTGAATAGCGATGTAAGTGCACCAACAGTAACAACATTATCAGAAACATTTAACAATACTACTGATAACACCTTGGTTAAGACGGAAGAAGTCGCTGCTCTTATTATGCAGGGCTTTTTAAATATAATCATCGGAGAGCATCTTATTCATAATAATCAGGTCAGCTTTAATGCCCGCACCATGAACATCCGTCCGACACCTGTCTCTTTATAACCGGATATTACAATTTATTGAAAAATCCTCTCTTTCATGATACTATAAATAAAAAATGTTCTTTTTTAAGAACAAGAGGAGATGAATAACTTGAGGGCTAAAGTGTTCGCTTCTATTGCCATATTTTTCGTAGCTCTTTCTTTCTATTATATCGTTGTTTCTTTTCAGGATACTCAGACAACAGAAATCCAACCAGCTGCCGTTCAAGAAGCATCTGTCCAAAAAGAAAACAACACCCAGCAACAAAAGCCTGAGAAAGAGAATGTGGGCAAAGAAAAAGCCCAGAAAGAAAAAGCGGAGAAAGAAAAAGCGGAGAAGGAGAAAGCCAGAGATTTAACTAAGATTCTTTTAAATGTCGAGTATTATGAAGATCACATCATTGAATCATCCAGAGAACTAGCAGTGGAACTCCTTTTGGAAGATTCAATGGACGTTTCTTTTCCTCAGTCAATATTAAAAGAACTATCCGAATCTACGGTAGAATCATATTCTTCTTTGTCAGATTCTCTGTACGAAAGAACACATCTTTTTGTTTCCGAAAAAGATAGTTACACTCCTGAAGAGACAAAAAATCGACTAGAATATATCAATAGAATTTCTAGTTTTCCATCATCTTTTGCTTCCAGTCTCGTTCTTATGCACCAACAATCTATAAATTCATCCGAAGAAACTATCGAAAGACTCGAAGAAATTGAAGTAGTTGTACTCTGGCCACTTTGAATCTTATCCCTATTCTAAATTACGAGGACGAGGAGATTCTAGACACTTCCATAGATCCTGACTATTCATATTTTCTTAAAGAATATAAAGATTTAAGTCTTAAAGCTACTAGTATGTATGAAGATCTTTTTGATATATCAGTTGAATAAATTTCATATTTATAAGGAGTGTTTCAATGTATATCAATCTAGAAACAGAGCCGCTTCGCTTTATGCAGCATGAGGCTTTCCTTCGCTTGCCCCCTTTATTCATTCCTTGCCCTTCATCCGTCAAAGACTCTTACACATTCGACTGGATGAAGGGGCTTCTCTTTTCTACAGAGGTTATTCTTCATGGACGTCGGGCTACCTGGCTTCGATGAATTGAACAGGGAGGCATAGAGAGGGGGGGAGCGCCTGCCTTCTATAACCATGCTTCCAAAAGCAGTTCTAAAGAGACAGGTCGTTAAGAAAATGCAGAAAGTCTGGCATGGACTATGCCAACAACTGTCGACTTCAAAAAAATTTGGTGTAATTATTTCCGCAAACTGATGAAATATGGAGTTCAGCGTACAATTGTAGGATGAATAAGAGTCATTCAAGGAGAAAGAAATTCATTTTACAAGGTGAACGGAGAAATAAAGGCATACAAAAGAAGCCTTTCAAAGTTATTTTTTTAAAGGATAGAGGTGGTTAGATTCATAGAGGTTATATGTTAAGAGGATCTCTGATAGGTGTGATATAACCTACCTAACACGGGAGTCTTTCTCCATTTGCTCTTCTCCACAGTAACGGGAAGATGAATTGGTGAAGGGATAGGCGTTGTTCATTTAAAACCTTTATGCGTGCGGTTGATATTTAATAAGAAACATATTCGTCAATTTTACGTTCTATATGTCTTTCGTTCAACCAAGCAACACAGGGAACTGGAGAAACACGCAAAAAAGCCGGCCGGATTGCAACTTCAAATATGTTATGGCTCTTAAGTTTTGGAGATGCTTTTATACAATTCGCTACCAATTTCAATGTGGTTTTCACCTTCATATTTGACATCATGGTATATTTCCATATGAGAACGCATAAATATGGCTATTTTTTCACGTTGTTGATCACCATGGTCTGGAAATTGACTTTTAAGGTAATCCCAAGCTTTGTTACTCCCCTTAACATTTACAATGCCATTTATCCCCAGTATACTCCTGCTAGAACACGATGCGAAACTTCTTATATGCCAGATAATTTCCTCATAACCAGGCAAATTAGAAAATTCGCGATCAAGATTTGTATCCATTCTTATCTTCTTATTAGCAAACGTGGAATTATATTTATCTTTTGGGTCATTAAAGTTTATAGTTTCTTCTAGTGAATTTTTGAGATGTTCAATTTCTTGTACTTTATCTGAAGCTATAACTTCTAGAATAAAAGAAATATTTACTAATCCTTCAAAGACCTCATCTCGTTCCATATCAACACTTCCATTGTGAGCATGTTTATTTCTAAAGTGTTTTAGTGCTCTGAATCTGGTGCGTAGTTCTCCTGAATAATAAGGCTCAAATAAATTGTTCCAATGAATGTCGGCAATCAAGTAAGTTGCTAATGCTATGTCTACATCATTGATATCTTTTATTTTATTTATTGATGAGCTATCTCTTATGTACGAGGTAACACCATTCTTGAACCATTTATCACCATACTTTTTATATAAGTTATCTCGAAGCCAATTATGTAGAATAGGAGTTGTAAGGTTCAAGGCTTCAAAGCCAATCTGTAAATTCGGCATTCTGTACAAAAAATCATCTCCCATTTGTATTGTTTCTTTATTTAGTAAAATCTATCTCTTTAATAAGCATCTTTTCATTGAGAGATTCCTAAATTTTATTATTCAATTGTACAAGAGAATCAAGACGTTTTTGAATTGTCTTTCTCAATTGCATATGTAAAAGCTCTGAATAATCAGAGCTTTTCCTAGATAAAATCATTGATCATAGAAGATATGAAGTTCAAAACTGGAGTCGTCCCGGAACAACCAGACATCGTATCCGTTGAAGATCTCATGTATCTGTTTTTCTTCGGAAAAGATGAAATCATTCACTTCTTCAATAGGGTCGTCTTCACTTAAGCCACGGATCAAAGCTTGTATACTTCGGAATTCGCCACCTGTCATAGGATCTTCAGAAACCCAAGATACTTGGATGAGGTCTGCTTTTTCCGTACCGTAAGTATAGAAACTAGAAGAGGAAACGGCATCATATTTCATTGCGTAGCCTTCTTTTATTTCCTCAAAGCTCATTGGGCGATGCATAATGGCTAAGTCTAGCGCTTGTAAAGAAGCCTGATTCACTTGGGTAACATAGTCATTATGACTGAGAGAGCCTGCATCTCCTGTGAATAATCGATGGGACGGATTCTGTTCTGTGCCTGTAGTAGTAAAGTCCATCGACAGGTGCTCACCGAATGCTTTCTCCTCTCTGGATTGAAGATCAGGCTGAACATGTAACGTATAGGTAGAGAATGGTTGGAAGTATCTGCCTGGAGGATGAAGAACAGTTTGGTTTCCTTCTATGGTAGTAATGGAAGGGATTTTCATTCCATATTCATCAGTGAGATACATCTGAAGACTGTTGGACGGCGTGTCCAGGATAGGGGTGTTGAATTCAATTGTCCATTTTTTGTCCGTTGCTACGTTCTGCTTATCAGGCCATTTGATGGTTTCCGCTGCCTGGATATACATTGGAATCGTTAATGATAAACATAAGGTGAACAGAAATAGTGCAAGTTTTCGTTTCATAGGTTTCGCCTCCTTGTTTAACAATTCGCCTCCTAGATAAAAAATCCTGCGAATTTCCACAAGATAGGAGAACGGGGAAGATAAAGAATTAGGAGGGAACTTTTTAGAATGTGTAAAAATCACGATTATCCGATTTAATATGGCGAATGATTGTGCCTAGTATTTGATTGAGGTTTGTCCCTTCGACTACATAAGGCATATAGTTGAAGGTAGCACGGGCATAAAAGTAGTTATCTCCGAGGATTTCAATGACGACATATGTGTCGCCGATGGGAAAAAAAGGTATTGTCTTTTTGTAAGCATGAGAATCACCTTTTTCATTAAATTGTGGAGGGGAAGAAGGAGGAAAATCCATTTTCGGGAATGTTAAACTAGAAGAGAGGAAAAGGGGGAAGGAAGTAATCACGAATTTGGTAATAAGTTGTAGGGGACCTTGATGAATTCAAGTTCCTTTCATAATCGTTTCGAGATTGACTTCCAACGCTTTGACGATTTTGAAATAGACGAACGTATTAGGACCAGTTTCACCACGTTCAATACTTCCCGTGTAAGAACGGAAAATGTCTGCTGCAAATGCCAGTTTTTCCTGAGACCACCTTTTTTCCAGGCGAAGGATGTAAATATTATGTCTTATTATAAGTAGAGCGTCTGGGTATTCCATACTTCTGTGTTCTTATGGATCGGGGAAGGGTTCTACACACTGACAGTAGCATTTTGTATAATATTTACATAAATGTATCGTTTGATAACTGTTTGCAGAACAAGAGTGATAGTTACTGGTTTCAATTTAGACTGAGAAAGGAATCGAAAATAATGAATCTATTATCCTAAGAAAGGGAGAAATGTCATGAAACAGATGAGAATCATAGCTTCGGGACTCCTGGTTTTGTTGCTCGGACTTTTAGGTAACGGTGTGGTGTCTGCGGATTCTCCTTGGGATCAAACTGATGTAGATCCTCATCATGATTGGACGGTTGATTTCAGTACAAAGATACAAGTTGGATCTGCCAGCAATGAGTCGATTTATGTGAGAGATAGCGTGGGAAACAGGTACAGGTTAGAAGTTCAACTTACGGACGACAGGGAATCTGTTGTGATAAAAGCTCCTCAGGAAGGGTATCAGCCCGGGGTTACATATGAATTGGTGATAACGGATGAAGTGAAGTCCGCTGAAGGTACTCCTATGGAAGAGGCGGTGACGATGGTGTTCACCGTTGGGGATTCTCCGGAGTATCCCGAGTATTCCGCGAAGGAGATAGACTACTTCACAGAGATAGCTATCGGATCGGAATGGCAGGACGGAGACATCCCTATTCGGAAATGGGAAGATGATCCACGGATAAAAGTGTACGGAAATCCTACTTCTCAGGATCAGGCAGAGGTGGAAGAAGTGATTGGTGATGTGAATAACCTTCAGGATCAGATCGATCTGCAATTGGTGGAAGAGGACCCATCCATCGAGGTATACTATGCGCCTATATCTGAATTCGATAAGTATGTGACGAATCCGAAGCCGGGGAACTGGGGGCTGTTCTACTACTGGATGAAGAACGGTTATACGATTTATAAGTCTAAAATTTTGATAGCAACGGATGTGACGAATCAGGCGGAGCGTTCTCATTTACTCCGGGAAGAGTTGACCCAGACGCTCGGGTTGCCGAGAGATTCGAAGAAGTACGCGGATAGCATGTTTTACCAGGATTGGACGACGACTCAGGAGTTCTCCGATTTAGATCAGGCATTGGTTCGCATGCTTTATGATGATCGTATTCATGTCGGGATGACCAGGGATGAAGTGGTGGATATTTTAAGTGAATAGACAGGAAAGAATCCGATACCGACGTGAGCGGTTTCTTTCCTGTGTGCGAAAAATGAACATTCACAATGACCACCTCCACACAAAAAACATGAACGACAATAGAATGACCAACCAGACAGCAGAAGCACTAATTCCAATCCTAAACAAGTCCTTATCATGAAAATAACCGAACGAATAGCTGATAAGATGAACCGGAGACTGGGTGATAAGAAAGAAACCGGGAACTCCTGCGAGAAATACAGCCATGGCTGTAACTATCGATGAAAAGCCGGCCAAACTTTCTCCTATGCTGATCGCAAGCGGAATCGTAATCGTGAGAAAGCCTAGAATGTTCACGAATACGAGACGGATCAGCATAGTCATTGTCAGGCCAATCGTCAAAACCAGCACAGGAGGATATCCGTTTGCGCTGCCGAGAATAACACTAGTCATCCAGTCCACGGTACCGGTCTCAATCAGCATACCGGATACCATGAGTGTGCTGGCGAAGAACAACATCATGTCCCAATTGACGGCTTTCTTCGCTTCGTTCCAATCCCATATGCCGATTCCGGGAACCATGGTCAGTGAAGCTCCAAGAAGGCCGACGAGTGGAATAGAGAAGCCGTGAACAGACTGCGTTGCCCATAATAGGAGCGTAATCCCCATGATGGCGATCATCTTCTTCTCTCCGAAATTCATAACTCCCATTTCTTCCAAACGCTCGTGCAACAAATACATAAGTTTCTCTTCCTCCACACTTTCCGGTGGGAAGGTGAAGAGGAACAGTCCCCACAATACGAAGACGAATAGAAGAATCGGGGGAGCGAAGTAAAGGATCCACGTGAGGTAGCTGAGCTCAGGATGGATATCGGTGAATAGGCCGAATACATATAACGTCGAGCTCGCACCAGTAGCGACGAAAGCCCCGGAGATGGCACTCATGTAGCTGACACCTATGAACAGAGATTTGCCGAGATTCGTGATGTCCCCGAATTTTTTCAAGTTTTTCAACAGCTGGTCCAGCACAGAAGTGACGAGATTCGCTTTGCCGATATTGGACGGAACGAGTATCGATAGGACGAGCATTAAGAAAAAGGATAAGAGGATGAGTGCTTTTCCGGAGCCTTTGGAGAGTTGTAATAGTTTCAATGACAGGCGACCGGCGAGCCCTGTTTTCATGAAACCTTTGGCGATGATATACGTGCTGAACAACAGCCAGACGACTTGAGATGCGACGTAGGAGAGTGTCTCTTCATACGTGAAGAAGTGGAACGATAGCAGCAGCATGAACAGAAGGGAACTGAAAGCCAGAGTGAAGACGCGGCCGAGCCAGAGAATCTGGATGATGAAAAGAGCGGCTGTCGCCTGAATTTTCACATCCCAATGCCACAGGTGGAAGAAGGTTATGTATAGAAAGGCTGTCAAGGTAAGTAGCATTGTTCGTCTGTTCATGGAATCATCTCCCAAGTGGAAATAAATAAGCCGCCGTGGTTGTCGGCGGCTTTGTTCGAATTAAGAGGATACGGTGGATTTCGCGTATTCCGCTGCTTGTGTACCCGCGGTCTTGCCGTACACGGCTCCCGACATCAGTCCTGAGCCTCCCGGGTAGTTACCGTAGAAAATGCCTCCGACCATCTCTCCGGCCGCATAGAGCCCATCAATCTGGCGATTGGCGCTATTTACAACTTCTGCATTCGTATTGACAAGGATTCCGCCGAAGGAAAAGGTGATGCCACACGTGACCGGGAAGGCATAGAATGGTCCCTCTTCGATACGAAGCGCCCAGTTCGATTTCGGTGGGGTGATGCCGTCGGTACCTTTCTCATCTTTGATCGTAGGATCGTAGTTCCCTTCCTGTACCGCTTCGTTGTATTCCTGTATGGTTTGGAGGAAGCTGTCTTTGTCGATGTCCAGGTCGCTCGCCAGATCATCGAGGGTGTCGGCTTCACGATATGTCGCTTCTTCGAGGTTGTATTCCTTCCTCAGTTTCGGTCTTACCTGGCTGTCATAAATCTGATAGGCGACATGCCCCGGTTGTTTCAGAATTTCCTTTCCATATTTGGCGTACGTGTAGTTACGGAAATCGGCTCCTTCATCGACGAAGCGTTTCCCGTTTTTGTTGACCATGATACTGAGCGGATAGGAGTGTTTCTTGAAAATATCTCCCGGCTTTTCGAAGTTGCCTACTTCCGGAGCCCGGGCGTCCGTGCCGATGGCGTGGCAGCCGTCCCATTCTCCATGTTTCACTGCACCTTTGTTGAGAGCGATAGTGAGGCCGTCGCCGGTATTGTATTCCGTACCGCGGACGATAGCTGCTTCCCATTCTTCTCCGATGTACTGTTTCCGCATGTCTTTGTTCGCTTCGAAGCTGCCGGAGGCAAGGACGACCGAAGAAGTTGCGATGGTGATCGTCTCACCCTGCTTTTCCACTTGGATGGAAGAAACACGGTCGTTCTTTGTCTCTACATCCGTCGCAGCCGCTTCGTACCAGATCTCGACGCCGAGTTCCTGTGCCCGGTCGAATAGAGTCTTCATGAGTCCCATTCCAATGTTTCTCGTCTTCACCGGCAGGCCGCCCCAGAACTGATATTTGCCGTCTTTTTCGAAAGACTGGTTCGCATAGTTCAGTTCGAATTCCACGCCATGGTTACGCATCCAGGCGATGGTGTCATAGGAGTTGTTTACGAGGTGACGGGCGAGCTCCGGGGTCGTTTTGCACCCGGTCACCCGCTCCAGATCCTCGTAGTAATCGTCTGTGCTGTATTCCGGCATGAGGATGGATGCTGCTTCCTCGTCCGATAAGTCGGGCATGAGTTTTCGTATATCTTTGAGATCGTTGTAGGCGAAGCGGATCGCTCCGTCGGTGAAGTAGGAGTTCCCTCCGCGCTTCTCCTTCGGTGCTTTTTCCAGCACCAGGACCGTGGCCCCTTTCTCGCGGGCGGCGATAGCTGCACACAAGGCGGCGTTCCCCGCACCGACAACGGTTACGTCAAAATGGTTCATCGATCATTCCTCCTGTAGTTATGAAGATTTATAGACTTGTTCATCATCTGACAGTTTGTCGCTTTTCCTCTTCACGAGCTTTATGATAAGCGGATAGAAGAGTGAAAGGATTGTCAGAATCAATAGCGTAATGCTGACTCCGGACTGGAAGAATACGCCGAGACTGCCGTTGGAGGACAGGACGGCCATCCGGAAATTCTGTTCCATATCGACTCCGACTATCAGGGCCAGAACGAGTGGAGCAATCGGGATATCGAGTACTTTCATCATCAGACCGAAGAGACCGAAGATGAGTAATAGAAAGAAATCGATGGTCGAATAGCTGAGTGTATACGTTCCGATGAAAGCGAGCAGAACGATCATCGGATACAGAATCTTCGCTGGTGTGTCGAGTACTTTTACAAGTACGCCGACGAGCAGGATGTTGATGATGACGAGAGCGATATTACCAAGGAACATACTGTTGATCAGGGCCCAGGCGGTTTCCGGCTGCTGTTGGAAGAGCAGGGGACCGGGACGCAGACCGAGCATGATAAGAGCTCCGAGCATGACGGCGGTCGTTCCGGAGCCGGGGATCCCCATGGTAAGTAACGGGATCATCGCACCGACGGATGCTGCGTTGTTCGCAGATTCCGGTGCGGCCAGCCCTTCCGGTGCTCCTTCTCCGAATTCTTCCGGTTTTTTGGAGATCTGTTTTTCCGTCGTATAACCGATCATCGAAGCGATCGAGCCGCCGGCACCTGGAAGGACACCTACGAGAAATCCGATGGGTCCGCTACGGAGAATCGGCCATCTCGAGCGCTTCCACTGATCCTTCGAGAACCAGACTTTGCCGACTTTCTTCTTTTCTTTCTTCTGATCATCGATATTGAGGAAGTTATACAATACTTCTCCGATAGCGTATACCCCGATGATGACAATCAGGAAGTCAATACCTTCACTGAGTTGGGGGATGCCCATCGTGAAGCGATAGACCCCGGTCTGGGTGTCGATGCCCACGGTACTGAGTGCCAGGCCGATCATCATGGCGAGAAAGCCTTTGACCATCTTGCCTACAGATAAAGCGACGATAGCTGACAGGGTCAGAAGCATCAGCAGGAAGTATTCCGCCGGTCCAAATTCGAGGGCGAAAGCGGCCAACGGTTCTGCGAGAAAGACGAATCCGATTACGGCGATCAGTCCGCCGATGAAGCTGGCGATGGCAGAAATGGCAAGAGCCTGCCCCGCTTGTCCTTTTTTCGCCATGGGATAGCCGTCGAATGTCGCGGCAATCGCTGAGCCGTCCCCCGGTGTGTTAAGTAGAATGGAACTTCTGGAGCCGCCGTACATAGCCCCGTAGTAGATGGCAGCCATAAGGATGATGGCGCTCACCGGGTCCATACCGAATGTAATCGGAATCAGGACAGCAACAGCTGTAGCCGGGCCGAGTCCGGGTAACATTCCTACGATGGTTCCGAGAAATCCTCCAAGGATGATCCAGATGATGTTGATCGGCTGGACTGCAATCGACAGTCCGGCCATGAAGCTCGATATATCCATGTGTTCACCTCCTAAGGTAAGCTGACTCCGAGTAGCACGCTAAAGGCGTACCAGCTGATGGTGGAGAAGCAGATCGTGACGATGATGTTCGTCATCCACTTTTTCCGTCCGTTGATGAAAAAGAGGAGGGCCCCGAGAAACAGAACGGTTGAAAACAAAAACCCGATCCTTTCGAAAAGAAGCGAGTATATGAACCCTGCAACGACAGTGAAAGCGATCAATTTAGGCGTACGACCGCTTAAGATCTCCCGGATTTCTTCGTTCTCTTCGTCCCGCTTACGGAATTCCTGGATGAAGTAAACGATGCTGAACGTAAGCATGAAGATGCTCAGACCCAGAGGGAAATATTTAGGGCCATTGCCGTTACCCAGATTGGCATCAGGCAGGTTCCATGATGCAATCATGTAAGTGATGCTGGCGATGATAAGGATGAAGGGTACAATCAGTTTCAATGCTTTCAAAGATGTCACCTCTTTCAAAAAGAGCCTGCTGACAAGGCAGCAGGCATGTTGTTATTCGACGAGACCGGAGTCTTTCACGAGCGTTTCATACAGATCGTGCTGTTCTTTCATGAACTGTTCCGTTTCTTCACTGTTCTTGTAGAAGCCTTCCCAGTCGTTGTTATCAAGGACGGTCTGCCATTGTTCGGTTTCGACCATGTTGCCGAGCTTCTCGTCCCAGTAAGCGATTTGTTCTTCCGTCATGTCAGGAGGTCCCATGATTCCTCTCCAGTGAGGGAAGACCATGTCGATGCCTTCCTGTTTCCAGGTAGGTACGTCTTCAATGCCTTCGACCGGCTTATCGGAAGAAACGGCAAGAATCCTCAATTTGCCTGCCTGGTGCTGGTCTTTGACTTCGGAGAGAGAAGTCGTTACAGCGTCTACGTGTCCTCCAAGAAGAGCGGTCACCACATCGCCACCGCCTTCATAGACGAGGAAGTTCAAATCGGATGGGTTGATGCCGTATTCGCTGGCTGCCTGGACGAGGGAAAGGTGGTCATCATTCCCGAGTCCAGGCCCTACGCCGACTTTGATATCAGTTGGATTGTTTTTCGTCGCCTCCATAAATTCAGATGCCGTTTCGTACTCGGAATCCGCCGGTACAGCGAGCGCCTGCCATTCCGTTGCAAGTGTAGCGATTGGTGTAAAGTCTTCGTACGTCAATTCACTTTGACCGAGCAGGTTGTTCGTAAGGAGAAGGCTGGAGTTGACGGAGAGGGTGTGAGCGTCTTTCTGCTTGAGATATTTCCAACCTACTTCTCCTCCGCCTCCGGGCTTATTGACGACATTAATGTTCTGTTCGACGAGGCCTTCGTCGGTCAGTACTTTTTCAAGGGATCTTGCTGTCAGGTCCCAACCGCCACCAGGGGAGGCAGGGGCTACGATTTCGAGATTTCCGCTCGGGTATTCGTCGTTTCCGGAAGCACTGCCGGAACATCCGGCCATGATGAATAAGAGAGAGATCAAAGCGACACTAACCAATTTCTTCATACATACACTCCTTCGTTTGATGGAATTCTCGCTTCAGCAAAGTCGACTTCTGCTTTGAAGTTACGTTCACTATACAGGTGAGTGATTATTCATGTAAACGTTTTCAAAATAATGTGTTTACTGTTCATTATGGGTATTTTGTTCATTTTGTTCACGGGAGTTCTGGACATAGGAGAAGCAGCGCGAAAGAGAGTCACGCTGCCAGTGATAGTTGTCATAAAGGGAAATACCGGCGTTCCGGACGGCCGACGATTCCGTATACTTGTTCCGAATAGGCTTCGTTTTCACCTACGAGGTATTCCAGGTAGCGTCGTGCTGTCGTGCGGGAGGCGCCCAATTCTTTTCCGGTTTCATCAGCGGTGATTCCTTCTTCTTTGGAAGCGAGGGTCTGCTGCACTTTCTTAAGCGTACCGGCATCGATGCCGGTGGGTAAGTCAGGTATTTCTTCCGGTTGCGGAGAGGTGCCGAACATTTTTTTCAGGACTTCTTCGTTCACCTCGTCGGTTCTGTGCAGGGTTTCTTTTTTCTGCTTGTATTTATCCATGGATGTTCGGAAGTTATCTAAAGTGACCGGTTTGATCAGGTAGTCCTGAACGCCATAGCGGATCGCTTTCTCGAGGAAGGCCTTGTCCGTGGCCGCAGTGATCATGATGATGTCGACATTCGGATGCTCTTCCCTGATACGGTGTAGTAGACCGGTTCCGAGCTCATCCGGCATATAGACGTCGAGCAGTAATAAATCGATGTGGTGTGTGGCGAGTGCTTCCATCACCTCCTTGGCATTCAGAGCTTTGGCGGCAAGACTCATCTCGGGAATCTGCTTCAGATATTCTTCATGGATGCCCGCCACGCGGAAATCATCTTCTGCGATAAGTACGTGATACATGGAATTCCTCCTTCGTTGATTGCGTGAAGCTTCGTCTCAGAGCGGTTCATTTTTTGGAATGATGATGGTGAAAGTCGTTCCTTCCCCCGGATAGCTCATCACTTCCATGAAACCCTTCATTTCTTCGAGTTCCTCCTGGGCATTCGCGAGCCCATAACCACGGTGTTTCCCTTTAGAAGAGGTGCCACGATTGAACATTCTATCGATTTCAGACTGATCCATTCCCGGACCATTATCGGTGATTTCGAAGATGATATCGTTCCCGAAATCCGTAACAGAGAGCGTGACCTCTTTCTCGTCCTGATCGGTGACGGCTTCGAAAGCATTATTGATGACATTACCGAGGACGACGACCAGGGGAGAAAGGGATATCTGCTCCGGTAATTGTTGGAGGGAGCTTCCGTCTTCGATGGTGAAAGTGATTTTCTTTTCGGAGGCTTTAGCGAGCTTTCCGAGTAGAATGGCCTGCACTTTTTCATCGAGAATATCTTTGAAGAAGAGATCGGATACCTGACGCTGCGTTTTTGCTTCTTCCTGAATCAGATCCACCGCTTCATCATATTTCCCGAGCTGGATGAGCCCGAGCAGTACATACAATTTACTCGTATACTCGTGTGCCTGAGCACGTAAGTCTTCGGAATACTGCTGGACTTCGGATAAGGCATCGACCATCTTTTTGATTTCCGTCTTATCTCTTAGACTCACGACGGTACCTGTTCGGATGGTGTCCTCGAAAATCGGACTACTGTTGATGATGAGCGTCTTGTCTTTGTACTCGAGCTCTCTGTTCCTGATTCCTTCCCGCGAGTAGACGAGCTTTCGCATCTTAGGTGAAGCGATCACATCCTCAAGCGTTTCTGCTTCTGTATCCCCCTTTATATCTAGAAGGTCCCTGGCACTGGCGTTCAACATCGTGACCTTATGTCCTTGATCGAAGGCGATGAGGCCTTCTTTGACGGAATCGAGAACGGCATTCCTCTCACGGAACAAGGCAGCGATTTCTGATGGTTCGAGCCCGAGAGTATCCTTTCTGATACTTCTTGAGAGCAGCATACTGCCGATGAAGCCGATGACCAGAACAGATAAAGCTATGTAGGTAATGCGTCGAATGTCTGCGCGGATGTCCTGCTGAATGGTCTGCATCCGGAATTCGACGGCTACGGCTCCTTCAATTTTCATATGAGACTCGTAGTCGACCTTGATGGGCGTAATGGCTTGAAGAACCGTATCTGCTCCTGTACCAGGATGAGTCAGGTAGGTACTGCCGAAGACGAGGGCTTTGTAATAGTTGGACGTGTCGATGGAAAGGGAATCATTGTTTCCGGCATATCCCAGAAGCTCTCCATCCCGGTTGATGATCTTGATGCCACTGGCGTCAACTTCTTCCCTGAACCTTTCAGCGATGACGTTCAGGTTCGTTTCAGGGGAAGCGCCACTCAGTTTATCCTGGACCACCGGCAGATAGGAAAGGGTCGTCGCCGTCTGTTGAGCTAGGTTCTCTGCGTTTTCCACCTCTTCGTTCGTGTCCATGTATGTAATCAAGGTGGTGATGAGGCCGAGGACAAGGATGAGAAGGAAGGTGACGAGGCCTAGTATCTTTTTTTGTAATGAGACGTCCAATAGTCGTTTCATAGTTGCTCCTTGTTAGCGCTTTATTTGCTATTTTAGCACTGAATGGGTGATGGTCAATGGTTCTTTGGGGTATGAATTGTCAAATTTTGTTGACCTGGAAGGTGCAGGTCTTGGAATACATTTTGGCGCCGTTCGTGGAAGGTGTTCCTGTTCGGAGTGTCCCGCAAATGCGTTTGCTACCCACTCATATTCTGGGACGGCTTGTGAACGGCGTGGTACGGAAAAAACGGGTCACTCACGTGAAATACGCTGGTGCGAATGTCCAGCAAAGCTCGAAACAAAGCCGGAAAACCTGAATCTTCTGAGATGGTTGGGTAAACAAAAGGATGGAATGGAGGGTTTGATACCTGTGGATGATCCATTGATTTTCTCTTGAATCAGAAAGGGGGAGAAAAACAATAAAGCACCGAAAATTATCCGGTGCTCTAATTAGACATTAAAGTTATGGTTTGATTAGATAGAAATGCTATCTCTTCGATTTACTTCTATCTCCCTCAAGAAACTGTTTCACTTCTTCGATCGACATCCCCAAGTCTTTCGCTTCCTGCAACAATTCTACCCACTCCTGGTCAAGGGTTTCCATGTTGGAGTCATCTCCTTACTCTCCCTAGTAAGCGATTGGTCATTAAGTTACGGACGAACTAAGAAAGAAAAACACCTCCTTCAATGATGTTACTTAACGTTAATTAAGTGGTAATCTATAAAAAAGCGATCCGTGCGATCGCTTAATTATTGATCTTTCAAATTGTGCCAGAAGTTCCTCCACTGCCTGTCGAACCGTTCCCAGAAAGCATCCTCTTCCATTCGTTGCATCTGCCAGAACAGCCCGTCCATAAATAGAATAAAGGATTCTGCATAGACCTTGGGATCCCCATTACGAATCTCCCGGTTGCTGATAGCATCCCTGAAAATGTGCTCGAAGATTTCCATCTCTTTGTTCTCAAGGTTATGAAATTCATCCATGACATCGTTCTCTACGACATCCGGTGGAAAAAGAACCAGGCGAAGGAATACTTTGATTTCCATAGGTTTGGAAATCTGAAAGACGAAAATCTCGCGGACAATCGATTCCAGTTTCTCTTCAGCAGTCTGCTTAGTCAATTGTTGGGTATGGTCGAACGCAATTTGGAAGTGCGTTCCAAGGAACCCTTTGCACATGTGTACGAATAAGTCTTCTTTGTTTTTGAAGAAGGCATAGACAGCAGGAGCCGTTACGCCGACCCGCTTCGCAATCTCTTTCAGCGTCATGCCCTCATAGCCTTTTTCAGCGTAAAGCAGCAACGCTTCTTCGATAATCTCTGATTTCCTCGACAAAGTAATTCCCCTTTAGCATAAGTACTATTTCCTGTTACTTAATGAACGTTAATTAAAATATACCATAGTTTATTATAATAGTGAATATATTTCCGGGTATAAGGTCTTAAAACTATTGAATTTTTCATTTTTTCGCAATAATGGAATAAAGGAGAATCATCCAACTATTGTAAAACATACCTATGAAAGGTAAGATATCTATAAGGTAGCTTGATTGGAGATGTGGGATATGGACCTGGGAACGAAACTTCGCTTTGTCAGAAAGAAGAAGAACATGACGTTGGCCGAGCTTGCGGACGGAATCATTTCCGTTTCGTACCTATCTAAGATCGAGAATAATGACAACATCCCTGATAAAGAGGTGATTTCCTTACTATTTGAAAAGCTTGATACACCTGCCCCGCAGAACCTTGATTCAAGTACCATGGATGATTTGGATGAATGGTATAAGGTGGTGGTACACAAAGAATCAGATCAGGCGGATACCATGTTCGAAGAGCTCTCCGGTGTTATTTCAGAGCATGATATTGAGGAATATGTGAGGTTTGAGATCTTCAAGATCAAGTATTATCTAATGGTGAACCACGTTGAAAAAGCTGAAGAAGTTATGGAAGGGATAGCTGACTATGAAGACACATTGAATGTGCGTAACTTCTTTTACTATCACCGGTTCAAAGCTCTTTATGATTACACCATCCAGGATTTTCAAAGCGCTCTTACAAATGTAAAAAAAGCCGAGGCAGCCCTGCCAACCCTTCTAGTGGAAGAATGGGACCTTGCTGATCTCTGTTATTTCATGGGCCTCATCAATAGTAGATTAAGAAAGACGACGAACTGCATCTTTTATACGAACAAAGCCCTGGAGTACTATAACGCTAAGTATCAGTATGAGAGAGCAGCGGAATGCCACATTCTACTTGGAATTTCCTATGAAAGAATCCACGAGTATGAAAAGACGGAAGAAAGCTTTTTGCTTGCGGACAAATTAGCCCACCTGCTTAACAATACATACATCAAAGGTCTCGTAAGCCATAACTTAGGATACCTGTACTCGATCCAGAATGACTACCAGAAGGCGCTGGACTACTATATTGCCAGTATAGAATACAAGAAACAGACGAACACAAATGTGAACTACACGTTGAACACGATTCTATGTATCGTCATCGAGCATTATAATGCAGGCTATATGGCAGACTGTGAAACGTGGATCGAAGAAGGTATTTCCCTCATGAAGCAGCATCATCACAAACATTCGCGGGAGTATTATTATCATTTTTACATCTATGATTATCTGGTTGATGATTCTCGCGACAACGAATTGGCATCTTTTATCGAAGAGGGAGCTCTTCCTTATTTCGAGGAAAAGAAACATGTGGATTACATCGTCAAGTACGCCTACATTTTAGGGCAGCATTTCAAGAAGCTGTACAAATATAAAAAAGCGAACCACTATTACGAAGTATCTCTTCGTACTATTAAAAATAATCATCATTTAGGAGGAATCATTTTATGAAAAAATTCTTGCTTGTAACTGTCGTAGCTCTTTCTGTCATTGGGTCCATCGGTCCGGTCGGTTCAGCCATTGCCGGAGAAGGAGATCACCCTGCGCCTTCTGTACAGAATTATGCAGGTGAAGAAGACCATCCAGCTCCTTCCGTTCAAATTTAATGTAGAAACGAAAGGTGGGGCCTGTGATTCAGGCGCCACCTCTTTTCATAAGAAAAGCCCCTGGCGGATGTAACTTGCCAGGGGCTTGTTTCGTTTATGGTATTAGTAAGTTACGGCATCATAAGAATTGATCAACCCGTGCTCAAAGTAGTAGCCCGTGCCGTAGATCGGATCGGCAGTCTGCTCGATAGCTGTACGAATCTCTGTGTTGCTGCGCCCCTGGGACGCGAGCAATCCTGCAAGGCCTGCTACGTGAGGGGAGGCCATGGATGTGCCGGAATAACTATCGTAGTTTCCTCTAAGTACGGTAGAGACGATATTCACCCCTGGTGCTGTAACATCTACCCAGGACCCATAGTTGGAGAAGGAGGCGATGTTATTATTGGAATCGACTGCACCGACGGCAATGGCATTCTCATAAGAAGCCGGTTCGAACGTGGTGGATACTCCGTCATTCCCGGCAGCGGCAACGACAACAGAACCACTGTTCCATGCGTAATCTACAGCGTCTTCAAGCGTCTGTGTATCACAGTTACATCCGAGGGAGAGGTTGATGACTTCAGCTCCCGAATCAGCGGAGTAACGGATGGCATCAGCGATATCGTTCAACGAACCGCTTCCGTTTGCACCTAATGCTCTTACTGCCAGAATACTCGTATTCGGCGCCATTCCTGCTACGCCTGTCGCGTTGTCCGTTTCGGCAGCAGCTGTTCCTGCAACGTGGGTACCGTGCCCATTACGGTCGTCTGGATTGTAATCGTTCTGCGCGAAGTCATAGCCGAGGATCGTTTTATCATCGAGATCAGGGTGATCATAATCGACGCCTGAGTCAATGACCGCAATCTCCTGGGAGCTGGACCCTATTGTCGTTTCCCAGGCTAAAGGTGTGCTTGTGTTTTGAGGACCATACTGATTGCTGTACAGCGGATCATTCGGAGTAGCTGTAGCCTCGAATGTGTAGTTAGGTTCGGCATACTCTACATTCGGATTCCGGTTCAACGCTTTCAGAACGGCATCAACATTTCCGACTTCGAGTACTTTCAGTTTGGTATCGACGACGTCACTGTGGTCATCGACAACTTTGGCTCCCATGTTCTTCATGGCATTGTCCGATAACGCTTTTCCAGGTTTCATAGTGACGACGACTTCACCCTTTTGGGGTTTAGCGACATCTTTCTGCTGGACCTCGATCTTGTTTGCATCATCGCTTTGAGTGGAAGCAAAGGCTTGTCCGGAAACGGGAACGACGGCTAACGTGGCTGCAAGGGACAGAGTGGCAAGTCTTTTGAATTTCATAATGCTATTCCTCCTTTAAAAGATATACTCTATGTATTCTTAAATTTTTGTCGAATACCTGCATATCAGGGGTTGGGAAACAAAGGAGGAAAAAGCGTGATTAACCGGGATTTTGCGAGCGATTTTCCCAATGAGAAGATAGTCCCTTCAGTGGGATGGGAATGAAAGTTTACGCCCCACTCAGCAGACCTATTCACTCCTGAACGTACCGCAAATTTATTTACCACCCACTCGTCACACTGTGTCGAGCCTTGAACGGTTCAATATAAGAGAAATGAACCGTTCAGCAGGGAATTTTCAAATTTAATGGATCAAAAGAGCAATATTTTCAAAGGATCAATCATTGAGCATAAAGAAAGACGCCCTCGAAAGGACGTCTTCGTATATTTGCCGCGAGAGACAGCACTCCACATAGTGCTTTGCCAAAAGGCGCGTCAATCTCGTCTTATGCAAATCAGCTCATCGCAAAACTCAGTATACCATATATTCATGAAAAAGGATACGGACTCAACGACTCATTCATCATGATTTTTATATTTTTTCAGCACACTATCAATATAAGCAATCACATCTTCAGGCGTCTTTACTTTTTCATCACGTGCTGCATCCTTATCGAGCTTCTGCTTCGCCTTCTCAAGAACCTCCTCTTCCTGATCCTTAGGCACCACGACAACTCCATCCGCATCTCCGATAATTATATCCCCAGGATGAACAGGCACCCCTCCGCATGAGATAGGTACATTTACTTCGCCAGGTTCCGCTTTGTTGCTTGCAGCAGCAGTTGTCCCTTTGCAGAAAACGGGGAAGTCGAGATCTTTGATATCCTCCGCATCGCGGACAGCTCCATCTACGACAAACCCGCCGAGGTTCATCATTTTCATCATTCCTATGACAAAATCACCCGCAATAGCCCGATAAGTTTCTCCTTTACCATCGACGACAAGGATGTCACCGGGGGAGGCTTCTTTGATGGCTCGCAATATTCCAAGATTGTCTCCAGCTGTGATTTTGACAGGAAAGGCTCTGCCGACGATGTTGTGATTCTGAAAGAGCGGTTTGATCGAAGGGTTCAGGTTATTTAGTCCTTTTGTAGCGTCCGAAGCGCAAGTGGCAGGCATCTGTTCGAATTCTTTTAGGATATCCATGTTCCATCACCTTTCTGAATGAGTAGTCTTTTCGAGTATATATCAGAGAGGTTTAAGAATGAAAGACAGCTTTAGTTGATTCCAGAGGTGTGCATATTTTTGTGGTTCTTCAGACTTACTTTTTTGGTATACTGATGACAATAAGTGTTCATTAAAATGAATAAACTATGGAAGGGTGGAGTGTATGTCTAAGAAGCAGTGGTGTATATCTTTTATTTTTATAATAGTTTGTTTCTTGTTTCCTGTTGCCACGCATGCAGAGGTGGAAGAGGATAAGGTCTGGACGGTGACATTCAGTACGCCGATGGATGAGCAGACGATTGATAATAGTTCAGTGAGAGTCACCTCTTTGGACGGAGAGAGAGTGGACACAGAACTCGAGATGATTGACGAGACTACCTTGAAGGTTCATAGTCCCTCAGAAGGGTACAGTCCGGGAGCTTCTTACCTCTTATACATATCCAGTGACGTGAAATCAAAAGAAGGAGAAGCACTTAAAGATGAAGTGGTGCTCGATTTTACGATTGAGCACCCGGAATCTCCTTCAAATGGAACGATGAATCATGACATGGAAGAGGACATGGATATATATCATCCTTCTGTACCTTTGAAAGAGTACGGAATTGTGGAAGACGATATTGACCTGATGGGTATCGCCAAAGGCGGAGAGAACTTGAGTAAAGTGTTGTCTGTAAATGATGGTGAATTGAGTGTGCCGACCGAGAACGGCTTGATGCCGCTTGATACAGAGACATCTTATCAGTTGAAAGTGTATATGAAGAATGGAGACAGGCACTATATCAATTTTACTACGTCTGGTCTGCCGAAACTTAAGTTGAACGATGACGAAGGAAGTACATTTTTAATACCGGCTGATCCGGCAGAGGGTTTCAACTATCCTTATTTCCTTCGCCTACCTTCTGAACGTCACAAGGAAGACAACGAAGATGATGCTCGAAGGTTGATGGTGGTGCCGAACAATACGGGAAGCACAAACAAAGAAATTGATACGTTATCAAGAACAAAAAATGAGATGTTCGGTCACCCGTTGATTCGCGATATGGGAGAAAGGTTATGGGCACCTGTTCTGGTTCCTGCGTTTCCTAGATATAGAGTGGGATATGAAGGTGGGTATTTTTATACGCATGCACTGGACCGTTATTCTATGATGCTTGATAATATGTATGGTGATATGAAAACAGATGACCGGTTCCGGTCACGCGTGGACAGTGAAGGGTTACGCATGGAAGACATAAATGACATGAGGAATATTGATGAGCAGCTGGAAGCGATGATCGATCATGCTATTGCTTATCTGAATGAGTACGGGCATGGAATCGAAGAGGATAAGGTATTCTTGTCCGGCTATTCAGCAGGAGGTAACTTTACAAACCGTTGGGCTGCGCTGCATCCGGATCGTGTAAAGGCCGTTGCTTCCGGTGGCGTGAACAGTACGGCGATCATCCCTATGGAAGAAAAGGATGGAGAAGAATTGATCTATCCGATCGGGGTCAGCGATGTTGAAGAGATAACGGGCGAACCATTCAATCTTAGCGCCTACAATGATGTAGCCAATTTCATGTACCAGGGAGAAGAAGATACAAATGATACGTTCCAGTACAACGACACGTTCGGACCGGAAGAGAAAGACTTGATTCGAGAGTTTATGGGTGAAGAGATGTATCCGACCAGGTGGAACAACAATAAAGAGTTGTACTTTGAGTCAGGTGCTGAGGGAGCATTCGGTTTATACTACGGTGTGGGTCACGAGATTACAGATAGAATAATGTACGATTTGACGGAGTTCTTTAAGGACAATAGATCGAGTAAGAAGCCTGTCTATCCAGATTCGTCTTCGTATGTAGATGTGGATACAGAGGCTGAATAGAATAATGTAAGTTTAGAAGCTGTCTTGCAATATATCGAAGACAGCTTCTATGTGTTTAAAGGGTTCCAATCAGTTCTGGATGTTTCATTGCAAGGTAAATTATCTTTCTCAAAAAGGAACGTTCCGTTTACTATTTTAAACTAATAGGAGTATTCCGATAAAAATAAAGAAAGTTTGTAATGTTGAACAGAAGAGGGTGGAGAGCTATGAAAAAGATAATAGTAGTAATTGCGACAATGATGGTTTTTTTAGGGATAGCAGATCAAGCATTTACAGAAGGAGTTAAAGCGGAACCTTTATTTAATGAAGAAGTACCCAGGGATAAAGTCTTCACGATAGAATTCAACGTTCCGTTGAGTGATGCAGCGGCAGATGACATTTACATAGTAGATTCGAACGGGGATCAGGTTAAAGGGATTGATGTCACCATGGAGAATGAAATCGTTACTGTTCATCCTCCTGCCCAGGGATACCAAGAGGGAAGGTTCAATCTCGTTATCTCTGATGGGGTGGCTTCTCGTTCAGGTGTTGCGATGAAGGATAAAGTGGAAGCGGCATTCAAGGTGGTCGAGGAGAAAACCGTTAGAGAACTTTTGTCACAGCCGGTACCCGATTCTGTTCGTACGGCAGAGGTAGGGGAAGCGCGGGCTGATCATCTGTTGAATTATTTAGGCGTGACGAAAGAAGAATTGATTGAAGATAGTTATGTGGATTACCTTGTGCATTACGATGCAGCCCCGAATTATCATTTTGCCGATTTGAACGGGGATGCCGTTCCGGAAATTATCGTTAGTTTTGTAAGTGACCAATCGACTTCTTACGGCATGTCTCCCTTTCATTACATTCGTGTCGCTTCTTTTGATAAAGAAACGAAGGAGTGGGTCTTCCAAAATGTTAATGAGGAGCAAGTAGGTAGGAGAAGTGCGGTGTTTTCCCTGGATTATAAAGGTAGCATTACACATACTTCCACAAGAAACCGGGATCAATTGGTGTTCGAAACTCAGTACACAGGCACAGGAGTACATGTAGCGAGCACTATGGTTACCCACAACGATTATTTGGATCGCTACGAAATCATAAGAGAAATGAGTCCTTATGTTCCTAGTGGGTCAGTGGATGTAAAAAGTAATGAGGTTATTTTCGAAGATTCTAATGAAAGAGGTAGCATGAGTTGGGGAGAGGAACGAGAAGGGTATTCCCATGAAGCGGTTCTTCGTTATCCTGAGCAGCCGATAGAAGCTGACTATACTATCTACTACCACTCCGAGAATAATCAGGCATACACGAATGTTCCTGATTATAGACCTCTTTATGTCGAGGAAGGAGAGAGTATTTGGTTACGTCAGAACCGGGCGGAAAAAGGGAAAATTGATATTCTGCATAGTGGAGATGTGTTCGATTCCGTTGAGACCGAGGTAGGTTTGAAGCTGAAAGTGAAACAGGACGCCTCTGGTAAGGAAGGGTTTATTCAAATAGGTAAATACATGGGGACATCTAAAGTTCAAATTGTTGTAGAGTAAATTAAAAGGTTCTCTGTCGATTGCGGTAAAGGGGAAATAACCCTTTTTCCAATTTTGGCAGAGAACTTTTATATTTACCAAATGAAGATAAGGAATTCCTTCAATAGTCATAGGTACAGACCGATAGTAAAAGGGACTAGATCCGGAAAACTGAATAGGAGTGATGGAATGAAGAAAATAGTGATGAACTTGCTTATGCTAGTGATAGTCACTTTCGGCATGACAAGTACCGTCAATGCTGACGATTACGTAGACATAGGCCATGAAGACGGAGTTCCAGTTGATAAAACATGGACTGTCGCTTTCAAGACACCTATGTATGAGAACGATTATGAGGAATACATTTTCCTCGAGCGTGTGAAGGAAACTGTCTCGATTGAAGATGAAGAGGGTGCTACATACGCATTCACAGCGGAGACCGAACAGAAGGGTGAAAGAACACTTCTTCATATCAAGGGAAAAGAACTTTATAAATATGAAGAAACTTATACCTTGTACGTCGAAGCTGCACTGAAAGATTATAATGATGTGAACCTGAAGAACCCGGTCAAGAAGACGTTCACGACAGTAGATGATCTATCTATGCTTGGAGCGTTCAGTCCCGACCAGGAGCTGCCGGAAGAAACTTTGAATACGGAGATCTCCTCTGTACATAGTGGTATGGATTACTGGAACTGGCTCAAGGAAGATGAATCTTACATAGAGAATAAGAGTGTAACGAACCAGGTACTTTTTAAGGAAATGTACGCTCTTCAAGAAGAGTATGAACAGGTAATGGATGAAGTGTTGAATATCAAAGGGATGCAATACTATCCATCTGCAGTCTATGCGAAGAGGGACATTTTAAGCAGAGCTATCGAAGCGCGCTACAATACCTTGTATGAGGGAGAGTCCGAATATCCGGATGAGTACCTGCGTTCCATGGGAGAGAGAATCTCCTACTGGCCGAACGATGAGAATGAAGGAAAATTGCCGGCGGATAAGTTGATCTATAATACGCTGCTGGATCTGCCGTACGAGTACGATTTTCTCGATGGAATGGAAGTCATCAGCAATATCCATACATCCGGCGAAGCGGGTTTTGCGCTAAGTTTCCCTTCCCTGATCAGCATATCCGCCTCGGATGAGCGGGCACCCGAGACTTTCTACCATGAGCTTGGCCATATCTTCGACTATACGTATGACCCACAGCAGGAAACCTATGAAATGATCAGAGGGTACGATGACTACGATGAGTATTATGGAAATTCCTTCGTTGAATCTTTTGCTGAAGATTTTAAAGTGACGATGTTCCCTTATAGTGATGTGGTGACAAGTTCGAAAGTTTCCGGTTCACCGACAGAAAGTCAGCAGGAAGCTCTTCGGAACTACTACGATGAATTGAAGCAGAACTCTTTCACCATGGATCCGGTCGTTACATTTGATGGGATGGAACCTTATTCCCGGATCTGGATCACTGATGACGAGACGTTGGATATCGAAGTGGAAAATTACGACTACAGCTTCATGATCGAAACGCCGGGTGGACAGGACGACCAAGTAATGCCCGGAGATACGTACCGTTTCACAGAAGAGGGAGCGTATATCGCAAATACAGTGACAGGAGCATACACCATTATCTACGATTCTGACCGTACTTGGGGCGAGTAATCATTCCAGGCAGGAGAAAGTCGGCCTGTTTTTTAAAATGAAGGAGGACATGCGATGGCTACTTTAATCTCACTTTTCATATACAATAATCAGGACTATCCGTGGGCGGCATACCTGTTGATTCTTGCTGTCGATATAGCACTTTTGCTTTTGTTCCATTTTTACAATAAAAAGGCGAAAAATCTGGATCGATCCAGCGCCATTGCGTATCTGTCGTCCCTGTTCTTTACCGGGAGCGGGTTGGCTTATGCCGGATCTTATATTCTGGCGTGGTTTTACTTTATATTGATTCAGATTGCTATGCCTATCGGGATCTATCGTTTCAGTGACGCGGGAGACAATTTTATTGCAGGGATGGGCGTAGCCTTCATCGTTCTGGTGTTCATCCAGGCGAACCAGAGCAGCAAGAAAGCGAAAGGGCATGCCAAGTTGGCTAAAGAGAAGAACTTCAAAAAGCATAACAAAGAAACAAGAGATAACTACTTCGACAATGCGGTGCTTTATATTTCGAATGGCTTTCACCTGGCGATCGATACGAATTTCGCTATGCACTTCCAGGATGTAATGGCCAAGATTCTGACCGAAACGGAATCCCACGTATTTCTGCACCCTACCGTGTTCAAAGAGTTGGAAGGATTGAAAAAGAACAAGAATAAAATAGTGCGACAGAACGCCCAACTCGGATTCGATATCATCGAGAATTTCCAACGGACCAATCGTCTGCAATGGACAAGAAGACCGAATCAGAACAGTCATTTCAAGAATCCGGATGAACAGATCATCAACGGAGTTCTGAATGAAATCAATCATGGAACGAGGCTGGTGTTCGCTTCTCATGATAAGGGAGCGCGGATTCTCGCAAGGAGTCTGGATATTGCGGTTCTTGAGCCGTTGAAAATGAAGAAAGTCAATTGAATTAATGTACACCTGTCCCCCTGGGCAGGTGTGCTTTTGTAAAAGCAGAATGTAAAAGAGCCGAATAAATATCAGAAAATTTCGATACGCTTGGTTGACAAAACTTTGTCCAGTCGTTAAACTAAGAACAAGCTTTAAGTGAAAGCGGTTTTATTTTTGAATATTAATGATGAACGTTCATCATTATGAGGATCATAGAATTAAGGGATTGTGGTGAAATGATATGAGAGTAACAGCGAAAACGATCGCGGAGGAACTGAATATGTCCCCTGCCACGGTGGACCGCGTACTACATAATAGAGGAGGGGTGAAACCGAAAACGGTGGACCGGGTGCTGCAGAAAGCCGAGGAGCTCAACTATACGCCGAACAAATCGGCAAGCTTTCTTGCAAGGAAGAAGCTGGTGAAAGTCGCATTCGTCCTTCCGGAGTATCCGGAATATTTCTGGAAAGAAATCGAGAAAGGAATTGTGAATGCCCTGGAGGATATTACTGACTACGGCTTTCATGTAGACATCAAGAAGACATCCAACACGATTGCTGACCAGCTTGAAACCGTCCATTCCATCATCGATTCAGAAGCCTACGACGGGATGGTGATTTGTCCGAAAGACGGTATTCCATTGACGACGATCATCGAATCGGCCGTCAATAATAATTTTCCGATTTTCACCTTCAACAATGATTCTCCGGAAAGTGGGAGACTCTCCTATGTAGGGGCCGATTATTTCGAGGCCGGCAAGCTCGCCGGTGATCTTGCTTCCAAATTCACAGGGGAGCGAAAGCGGTTCGCGATCATCACCGATGAAGCGGATACTTATCAGATGAAGCAGAAACGACAAGGGTTCGAGGCCTTTACGATAGAAGATGGAGATGTAGACTTCGTCAAATTGCTGCGCCTTAACAACCAATCGATGGAAGATTCTCTTGAAAGAGTAAGGCAGAATGTTGAAGACGTCGATGCCATCTATGTAGCTTGTGGAGCTCTCGCCGAAGTCGCGGATCAGGTGAAACAACTTGAAGGGAAAAAGCCTGTTCTGATCGGTCATGACCTGAACGATGATGTATATCATCATCTGCAGGACAACATCGTGACGGCGACGATTTGCCAGGATCCTCATTATCAGGGGAATCTTGCTGTACGACTGGCTTTCAATTACCTGATGTTGGATAAACCACCGGAGAAAGAGGACAATATCGTCAAGCTTGAAATCGTGACGAGAGGCAATGCCAAGTATTACTGGAGCTGATAGCTCCGGGTCAGGACTGGGGTTCCCCCTTCCCTGTCCTGATGCGGGGCTTACTATTTTTCATAAAATGAGGAACGTTCATCATTTTATGGGAGGTGAGGATGAAACAGGGAATTGAAAAAAATTTCGCGAAGAATGAAAGCGTATTCGAAGAGAAGGAGTGGAAGCAATGAGACAAAAATTGGTGCTGGTAATGGTCGTGTTGATGGTAGTAGTCATGGCAGCGTGTGGAAATAGTGAGGGAATCTCGGAGACCGAAGGCAGTGATGGAAAGAAACAGCTTTTATTGTGGCATTATTATACAGGTTCTGAAGACGCGCTCAACAGTATGCTTGATGAATACAACCAGTCTCAGGATGAAGTGGAAGTCGTTGCGGAGTATGTACCATTCGATGAGATGAACAGGCAGCTCTCGGTCGGTACGGCCGGAGATACACTTCCAGATATTGTGATATCGGATACCGTCAATAATGCATCCATGGCATCGATGGGAATTCTGTCTGACATCACCTCCCAGGTAGAGGAGTGGGGAGAGGCCGATCAGCTTCTCGAAGGTCCTTTGAATTCAGCAGTTTATCAAGACAAGTATTACGGCCTGCCGCTTACTACCAATTCCCTGGGCTTGTTTTACAATGAAGAATTATTGAATGAAGCAGGCATCGAAGAACCGCCATCGACGTGGGACGAGCTTGAAAAAGCTGCAGCAACTCTCACGACAGATGACGTGAAAGGGTTTGGTCTCTCCGCTACAAGATCGGAAGAGTCTACGTTCCAGTTCTATCCTTTCCTTTATTCCTCTGGTGCTACATATGAGGAACTGAATTCTCCGGAAGCAGCGGATACCTTCAATTTTATGAAGGGTCTTCTGGACGAAGGGTCCATGAGTCAGGATGTACTGAATGCGACGCAGGATGATCTGACGAGGAAGTTCATCGAAGGAAACCTGGCGATGATGATCAATGGCCCGTGGATGATCGACCGGATTGCTGAAAGCGGAGAAGTGGACTTCGGCATTTCCCAGATTCCTAAAGATGAAGAGTACGTGTCCGTTACAGGAGGAGACAACATAGCTGTAACGAGTAACGCCGATGTGGATGCCGCGTGGAATTTCCTTTCCTGGTTGTTCGAACCGGAGCAGAATGAACAATTCGCCAAAGATACAGGGTATTACCCGACACGATCGGACGTATTGAACGAAGCGGATTACTGGCAGAACACGGAGCACGTAAAACAGTTCGTTCCTATTATGGAGAATGCGATTCCAAGAGGACCTTCCGCGAACTGGCCGAACGTTTCGGAGGCGATCCAGATTGCTATTCAGGAGATACTGACAGGAACGAAGCCTGCCGAAGAAGCACTTGAAGATGCGGCAACAGAAATAGAAGAGATAGAAGCAGAGGAATAAATGGATACGGGGCAGTTCCGCTGCCCCGATTAAGAGGAGTGTGGAATG
Organism: Salimicrobium halophilum; assembly: GCF_900100295.1. Classification (GTDB taxonomy): domain Bacteria; phylum Bacillota; class Bacilli; order Bacillales; family Halobacillaceae; genus Salimicrobium; species Salimicrobium halophilum. The sequence goes on along the minus strand of NZ_FNEV01000003.1, from coordinate 243,044 downwards.
CATGTTTACCGTTGAAGGACAGAAACTCATCAGAGAATACGACGGAGAGAAAATGTGGATTGAACCATGGGGAGAAGATAGCCTGCGCATACGATCCACGGAACTGACTACGATGATGGAGGAAGATTGGGCGCTGCTCCCGCAGGCACAAACGACAGCGGACATCACGATCGAAGAAGACAGAGCGACGATTGTAAACGGAAAGATCACAGCCGTCGTTTCCGCAGAAGCAGCGGGGAAAACGACATTCTATAATCAGAAAGGGGAAATTCTCCTTCAGGAATACGTACGGAACCGGAAGAATCTTAAAGAATTCACCAGCGCTCTTAAAATCGATGCCCGCGAATTCAAAGCGAATCTCGGCGGCGATTTCCGATTGACCCAGCGTTTCGAATCGGATCCCGAAGAGAAATTGTTCGGCATGGGGCAGTACCAGCAGCCGTTTCTCGATCTGAAGAACTGTACACTTGAGCTAGCTCAACGTAATTCCCAGGCAAGTGTGCCGTTTGCCCTGTCGAGTCTCGGTTACGGTTTCCTATGGAACAACCCGGCAATCGGACAGGTAACCTTCGGGAAAAACATCACCGAATGGATGGCGACATCGACGAAGCAGCTCGACTACTGGATTACGGCCGGAGAGTCGCCTGCCGAAATCGAAGAAGCGTATGCCCGCGCAACGGGAACCGTGCCGATGATGCCGGAGTATGGGCTCGGGTTCTGGCAATGTAAATTACGCTATCAGACGCAGGAAGAACTTCTGGAAGTGGCAAGGGAGTATAAGAAGCGGGAGCTACCGATCGACGTGATCGTCGTCGACTATTTCCACTGGCCGACGCAAGGGGACTGGCGATTCGATCCCGACTACTGGCCGGATCCGGAAGGTATGGTGAAAGAACTGGAAGAGATGGGCATCGAGCTTATGGTCTCTATCTGGCCGACCGTGGATAAGAAGAGTGAGAACTACCAGGAGATGCTGGAGAAGGGGTATCTGACGAGGACGGAGAAAGGGATCCGCATCACGCATGATTTCCTCGGAAACACCGTCTATTTCGATCCCACCCACCCCGGGGGAAGGGAGTTCATCTGGGAGAAAGCGAAGCAGAACTATTATGGCAAAGGCATCAAGATTTTCTGGCTGGATGAAGCGGAGCCGGAGTACAACGTCTATGATTTCGAAAATTATCGCTACCATATCGGTTCGAACGCCCAAGTCGGTAACATTTACCCGGCACTGTTCTCGAAAGCTTTCTATGATGGCATGAAGGAAGAAGGAGAGGAAGATATCGTCAACCTCGTCCGCTGTGCGTGGGCAGGTAGCCAGCGTTATGGTGCACTCGTATGGTCCGGAGATGTAGACTCTAGTTTCGCCTCTCTCAGAAACCAGTTCCACACCGGTCTGAATATGGGACTTGCCGGGATTCCGTGGTGGACGACAGATATCGGTGGATTTCAGGGAGCCTGGACAGATGATCCGGATTTCCGTGAGTGTATCATTCGCTGGTTCCAGTACGGTGCTTTCTGTCCGGTGTTCCGACTTCATGGGGACCGTGAGCCGCATCAGGAACCGCTCGGAGACAGTGGTGGCGGCCTTTGCGCGAGTGGGGCAGCTAATGAAGTGTGGAGTTACGGGGAAGAAGCTTATGAAATTTTCCAGAAGTACATGCATATGCGGGAACGTCTGCGGCCCTACATAAGAGAGTTGATGCAGGAGGCGCACGAAAAGGGAACGCCGGTTATGCGTCCATTGTTCTATGATTTCTCCGGAGATAAGGAAGCCTGGAACGTCGAGGATGCCTACATGTTTGGCCCGAAACTTCTCGTAGCACCGATTCTCCATGAAGGAGAGAGAAGTCGTACGGTGTATCTGCCACAAGGAGATACGTGGACGAATGCTCATACGGGAGAAACGTTTGAAGGTGGCCAATATATCGAAAGTCCGGCATCGCTTGAAACGATTCCGCTATTCTTGAGGGGGGATGCATCATTGCCGATCAAGGAGTAACACAAGGAAGTGTAAGGAAACAACGAGTCAGACAAAAGGAGAGAAATGGGGTGCTTCCTATGTGGAAAGAAATCCGCACTCAATGGAAGGGATACGTCTTTGTACTCCCGGCAGTCATATTCATGTTAGTTCTGATCGGCTATCCGCTGATCTACAATATCGTGCTCAGTTTCCAGAACGTGGACCTGAGCAACCTGGCAACAGACGATAAACAGTTCGTAGGCTTCGAGAATTATCGCACCATCATGGTAGAAGGGGTGTTCGGCATATCCGTCGTCAACACGCTGATCTATACGGTTGCGAGTGTCTTATTTCAGGTGATTATCGGATTTCTACTTGCTTCCTTCTTCAGTATGAAATTCAAATTAGCCGGGTTCCTGCGGGGGCTCATGATGATCAGTTGGTTGATTCCACTGACAGTTACCGCTTTATTGTTTAAATTCATGATGGGATCGAAGGAAGGGATTTTCAACCAGATGCTCTTGAACGCCAATCTGATCAGCGAACCGATCGGGTGGTTATCCAGTCCGGATGTAGCTTTGTGGAGTGTCATCATCGCTAACATCTGGGTCGGCATTCCGTTCAATATGCTATTGCTGTCGACAGGATTGTCGAGTTTGCCGAAGGATGTCTATGAGAGTGCGAGTCTGGACGGTGCGAACTGGTGGCAGAAGTTGATTCACATCACCTTGCCTCTATTGAAACCGGTTCTTCTTGTCGTGCTGATGCTCGGTTTCATCTATACATTCAAAGTGTTCGATGTCGTTTATGTTATGACCGGCGGTGGTCCGATCAATTCGACGGAAGTATTGTCGACGCTTGCCTTCCGTTATTCCTTCTCGGATTTCGAGTTCAGCCTCGGGGCAGCGGTCGCGAACGTGCTGTTTGCCATTTTGTTCATCATCAGCCTGATCTATTTGAGAATGATCAAGAAAGACGAGGGGGTTTGATATGAGTAAACGAAAAAACTGGATTCTTAGCATAACGGGCATCGTCATTGTTGGATTGTTTCTATTTCCGGTCTACTGGATGATCATTACAGCGTTCAAAACACAGAATGAAGTATTCCAGACACCGCCGACATTCTTCCCACAGAATTTTCAGCTTGATAGTTTCCTCACCGTCATCTCCGGTGGGGTGGGTCAGTATTTTCTGAACAGTGTCATCATTGCGGGATGTGCAACGATTGTAGTGCTTCTGTTATCCGTCCCTTCAGCTTATGGATTGGCACGTTTTAAAGTCCGAGGGATCGGACTGATGATGCTCGTGTTCCTCGTAACGCAGATGCTGCCGGCTACGGTTGTGCTGACGCCGTTGTTCGTCGTATTCAACAATACGGGTCTCTTGAATACTTATGTGGCCCCGATCCTTGCGACGGCAACGCTTGGTGTTCCGTTTTCTGTACTATTGCTCCGTACGTTCTTCATGGGGATTCCGAAAGAACTCGAGGAAGCGGCGAGCATTGACGGGTGTGGCAGGTTACGTGCTTTTCTACAGGTGATTCTTCCGATTTCCCTGCCTAGTGTTCTCGTATGCGGGGCAATCTCCTTCTTCTTCGCATGGGGAGACCTCATTTTCAGTATCACTTTCAACCGTGATCAGGAACTGTGGCCGCTGACAGCAGGAATTTTCAATGCTATCGGTCGTTATGGTATCGAATGGAATAACTTGATGGCGTTTGCCACGATTTCTGTACTTCCGGTCATCATCATTTTCGTTCTTCTGCAGAAGCATTTGGTGGAAGGCTTGGTGAGCGGGTCCGTGAAATAATGGATATCAGAAAAAGTGCCGGTGTTCCGGCACTTTTTTGAATTGGAGATTTGAATAGCCCTTATGGACCGTTCGCGGAAGATGTTTTGTTCTGAGTGTACCGTTCATTCAGGAATGGACCGCTCGCATCCATGGATAAGCGCGCGTACGGTGCAATACAAAAGAAACGAACCGTTCATGAAAGAATTCCAGGAACGAACGTACCGCAACGCCAGAATAGGATCTTCCAACCTACCTTCCCGTTTGCCGGGAAGGTACAACCATTTGAATGCACTTGCGCCGTTCAGAGGTGGCACGGTTGTGTTGAATGTCCCGCAAATACATTTGCCCCCCCCACTCATCTCCTGGGACCACCTGCGAACGGCGCGGTATGAAATAAGCGGGACACTCAAGTAAGCCCCGCTAGCCCGAACGTCCCGCAAAGCTCATAAGAAAAGACCCCTGAACCACAAAGTTCAGGGGCCAATCCACCTCAAGCAGTACCAGCTTTCATTACCATACCATCAAGCGGACGCTCCATATATGTCTCGAACCACTGGGCCGTTGCCACCAATTTTTCGAGATCCGTGCCAGACGCTTTACCCATCTCGTGGAACATGTGGACCATGTCTTCAGTGCAGACGTTGCCGACCGCTTTCGGAGCAAACGGACATCCGCCGAGCCCGGCAATGGAAGAGTCGAAGCGGCGCACACCTTCTTCGTAACCGGCTAGCGTATTCGCAAGTCCTAGCCCTCTCGTATTGTGAAAATGAAGACCGAGACTGATGTCATTGCCGAAAGCCCCTTTAACGCTATTCACCACTTTTCTCACCTGGAAAGGGTTGGCGAGTCCTGTTGTATCTGCAAGCGTCAGTTCATAACAGCCGGCTTCTACGAGACCTTCCGCTACATGTAGCACCTGGTCTACAGGAATCTCTCCTTCATAAGGGCAACCGAATGCGGTACCGATTATTCCGGCTATGCCTTTACCTTCTCCCTTGGCAGTCTTCAGAACATTCACGAGCTCCGCAAGATTTTCATCAACGGTCCGCCTTACGTTTTTTAAATTGAATTCGTTACTTGCTGTGATCGCCGTATTGACGACATCGACTTTCGTTTCCAGTGCGCGCTTTACCCCGGACTGGCTCAGCACAAGCCCCGTGTAGCGGACGTCTTCATAGTCTGGCAGTCGCTTCAGCACTTCTTCGGCGTCGGCCATTTGCGGCACGACTTTCGGATTGACGAAAGATGCTACTTCGAGATTCCTGACTCCTGCGTCTATCAATCTCTCGATGAGTTCCACTTTCACGTCCGTACTGATCTGCTTCGCTTCGTTCTGCAACCCGTCTCGCGGGCCTACTTCACAAATCTCGATCATTCATTCTCCTCCTCCGATTCACTGAATTTCTCCATTTGACTAAGAACCTGATCGCGTCCCTGGTAGATATGTTCATGGGCAGCGATCCGCGCCCGCTCCGGATCCTGGTTTTCAATGGCTGTCAAAATAATGTTGTGGTAGTCGAGCGACCGTTTCAATTTCTCATGATTATACCAGTAGAAGGAGCGGAAAATGATCGGTACTACGACGACTTTGGATATATGGAATTTGATATGTTCGTTTTTCGAAGCGGAAATGAATCCCTCGTGGAATCTCTGGTTCGCTTCTACGATTTCGATGATCTGGTCAAAATTGTCTTCCTCGTAATTGAGGATATTGTCTTCGTATACGTTATTCGCTGCTCGCAAAACTTCCAGGTCTTCTTCCGTGCGGTGAAGGGCTGCCTGAGACGCAGCGTATCCTTCGAGCAGGGTCCGCAGGTCATAAATCTGCCGGATGTCCTCTTTCGTGAACTCCCGGACCCGGATTCCCCGTTTCTGCGGAATAATCAGTCCTTCTGATTTCAATTCTTTGATCGCTTCCCGGATCGGCGTCCGGCTCAGATCCAGCTCTTTGGCCAGATATTCTTCGGTCAAACGCATGCCGGGAGCGAATTTCCCCTGGGTTATGCCTTCTTTAATGTAATTGTATGCATTCATGAGCTCACCTCACTATTAGTGTATACAAAAATGAAAACATTTTCAATATTTTCAGAAAATATCGCTTATAATTGCCATAATATAGGTAAATAACCTAAAATAAAACGCTTTCAAAAATAGTATTGATTTTTTGTATACAATGCTGTTATTATGTACACAAGATTCAGGAATATTCAGAAAAATCGGTCAGGGGGAATAGCATCATGGACAAGGATGAACAAATGCCTTTAGGCAATTTGAGAGTATTGGAACTCGGTACGTTGCTGGCCGGACCGTTTACCGGGAGACTGCTTGCAGACTTCGGTGCGGAGGTCATCAAGGTGGAACCGCCGGGTAAAGCGGATCCGATGAGGGGCTGGGGCAAGGAGAAGGACGGCACGGGATTGTGGTGGCCGGTCCAGTCCCGGAATAAGAAGTCTATCACCCTGAACCTTCGGGAGAAAGAAGGACAGGATGTGCTGAAAGAGCTTGTGGAAGAAGCGGATATTTTAATCGAAAACTTCCGTCCCGGCACGATGGAGAAATGGAACCTTTCCTATGAAGAGCTGTCGGAAATCAATCCGGGTCTCATCATGGTGCGGACCTCCGGATTCGGTCAGACCGGTCCGTATAAAGAAAGAGCCGGATTCGGCAGTGTCGGGGAAGCGATGGGTGGACTCCGTTATGTAACGGGCTATAATGATCGGGCCCCTACAAGAACAGGAATTTCTATCGGGGATACGCTATCTGCCTTGTTTGCGACTATCGGCTGCCTTGTAGCGGTGAATGAAAGACAGATTTCCGGAAAAGGGCAGGTCGTCGACACCGCGCTTTACGAATCGGTATTCTCCGTCATGGAAAGTCTGATTCCGGATTACCTGCTTGCTGATTTCGTCCGCGAACGGATGGGCAACATCCTGCCGGGGGTAGCCCCGTCCAACATCTATCAGACGAAAGACGAGACCTATGTCGTCATCGGTGCGAATGCCGATGGTGTCTTCCGCCGTCTTTGTGAAGCGATGGGGCGGGAGGAACTGGCGGAAGATCCGGAGTACGCCACCCATGAAGCCCGCGGGAAGAACATGAAGAAGCTCGACCTTCTTATCGAAGAATGGACGAAGACCCTGGATTCGGACGAGTTACTTCAACTGCTGGAGAAAAAGGGAGTACCATCCGGCCTCATCTATTCAGCGAAAGATATCGTCGAAGACCCTCACTATCAGGCACGGGACATGATCGTTAACGTCGATCATCCAGAGCTCGGAGACTTCCCGATGCCGGGAGTCGTGCCGAAGCTGAGCCGCACGCCAGGGAAAGTCAACTTTCCAGGTGCTGAGAAAATGGGCAAACATAACGAAGACATCTTCCGGGATGTACTTAATTATTCCGAGAGAGACATCGAAGAACTGCAGAAGAAAGGCATCATTTAGGATATCGGGGAGTTCATATCTCCCCGGTAAAAAATAAATTCTTTGTAAGCGATTTCAATTTAAAAAGGAGGACATCTATGTCGCTACATAAGTAACGTTGTCTGGAGTGAATTTTTTTGGCCTTGTTTTTTTGAAAATTCAGACCTGCGGAGGTGCCCTATGGAAAATAATGAGGTAAGAGAACCGATCAAGAAGAAGTGGATCTGGATCGGCGTCGTATTGATCATGCTTGCGATTGTCCCGTGGTATTTCCCTAAAGGGGGAGAAGTTACGTTCGTACTTGGGTTTCCGGCCTGGGCGTTTGTGTCGCTCATGTTCTCGCTCGTGTTATGCGGTTATCTGAGCTGGCTATGCGCGACGCAATGGAACATCGTCGAAGACTTGGAAGAAGAGGAAAAATAAACGGGGAGGTCATTGAATGGATTTAGCTTTTTCGGGTGCAGATGGCGTCATCATTCTTGTATCCTATGCGCTTGTCATGTTGTTGATCGGTTATCTTTCAGGGAGAGGGAAGAATCTGCAGAACAGCCTGTCCGATTATTTTCTGGCCGGTAAGAATCTTGGAATCATCGCTCTGTTCTTCACCTTGTATGCCACGCAGTACAGCGGGAACACAATCGTCGGATATGCCCCTACTGCTTATCGTATGGGATTCGGCTGGCTGCAGTCCATCTCGTTCATGACAATCATCATCGCAGCTTACCTGCTGTTTGCACCGAGACTTTATGTCATCTCGAAAAGGATGAATTTCGTTACGCCGACCGATTGGATCCATTACCGGTTCAAGTCCAATCCGGTTACGATTCTCGCAGTTATACTTATGCTTTGGGGACTGGGAAACTATCTTCTTGAACAGCTGGTTGCCATCGGTCAGGCGGTTTCCGGACTTACAGGTGGTACGATTCCTTATCAGTTCGCCGTTATCGCTTTCGTTCTGGTTATGCTTGCGTATGAGTGGATGGGTGGAATGAAAGCTGTAGCGTTCACGGACGTCATGCAGGGTGTCGTACTGATGCTCGGGATTATCGTATTCCTTGCAGGTTCTCTTTATCTCGTAGGTGGAAACTTCGGGAATGTCGGAGCATTCATCGCAGAAAACGAACCGGCGAAAGTAGGCGTGCCACCGATGGATGCCGCAGTCAACTGGTTCAGTATCCTTATTCTCGTAGGCTTCGGGGCAGCCATTTATCCGCATGCCGTTCAGCGAATCTACTCTGCTCAGAGTGAGAAGACATTGAAGAAGTCCCTATCCCGTATGGCATGGATGCCACCGCTCACGACCGGTCTCGTCTTTGTCATCGGTATCATCGGTATCATGATGTTCCCTGGGCTTACAAGCGGGGAATCGGAGCAGCTCGTCGGTATGATGGCGAACGAAATCGCAGGTATCAACGCTTTCTACTACTGGATCATGATCATCTTCTTCGGAGGAATCGTTGCGGCCATCGTATCGACAGCGGACTCTGTCCTTCTCAGTTTTTCATCGATGCTCTCGAATGATATCTATGGAAGGTTCGTGAATCCGACTGCCACGGAACATAAGAAAGTCATGGTCGGAAAAGTAGGGGGAATCATCGCCGTAGCAGCCCTCCTTTGGCTTGCCTGGAACCCTCCGGCGACATTATATGAAATTTTCGTTCTGAAATTCGAACTGCTCGTCCAGGTAGCGCCGGCAATCATTCTCGGGCTATACTGGAAGCGGTTGTCCGCGAAGCCTGTCTTCTGGGGCATGTTGATCGGTGCGTTGATCGCAGGTCTAATGACGCTCACCGGGTTCAAAACGGTATTCGGAATCCATGGAGGGGTTATCGGGCTACTGGTGAACGTTTCCATTGCCGGCGTCGGATCGCTTTTCGTCACGACTTCTGCGAAGGAAGAATCGGAAGCGGAAGAAATGACGTCTTTGAAAGTGGAAGCGTAATCTAGAGAAAAAGAGATGAGTAATGATGCAGGGATACAAAACGCTCGAGAACCAAACGTTTCATTATAATCCATGGAAAATGCTGCTCTGGCTGCTGATGGCACAAATCATGGTCGCTTTCATTGGCAGGAGCCTCGGGCCGCTCGGCGTGCTGATCGGAGAGGATTTCGAATTGAGCAAGGCGCAAGTAGGACTGCTTCCGTCCGCTTTGTTTATCGGACAGGCCCTGGCCTCCATTCCGGCAGGGTTTGTCGTCGACCGGGTCGGGTCGAGACTGCTGTTATTGTGCGTCGCTTTCTGCACAGGGCTCAGCTTCATGGCCATCACGCTTCACTCCTTTTACTGGCTGCTGCTTCTGCTGATCGGCATTGGAGGCATCGGATATGGAGCGATGCACCCGACGACGAACCGTGGAATTGTGTACTGGTTCGACCAGAAACGCCGCGGCACCGCCATGGGAATCAAACAGATGGGAATTACGCTCGGATCTGCGCTATCCGGGCTGATTCTTTTACCGCTAGCAGTCGCGTACGGATGGAGACCCGTACTTTTTATCGCTGGTATCCTTCTGGTCGCTTTAGGGACCCTGTCTTATTTCAAGTACAGGGATCATGAACAGGCAGGAGAAGGGGAGAAGCAATCGCTCAAAAAATTCTACGCATCGCTATGGTCGATGACGAAGAACAAACCTTTGCTGTACGTAAGTCTGAGCGCCTTGTGCCTGAACGGCTCGCAGATGACGCTGAACACGTACATCGTTTTCTTCGCTCATGAAAAACTGAACATATCTCTCTATCTCGCAGGAATTCTGTTCGTCGTTTCCGAAGTGTGCGGATCTCTAGGCAGAGTCGGCTGGGGTGTGATCAGTGACCGTTTTTTTGAAGGAAAACGTATTATCATTCTGCTGGTTATTGCAGTACTAACGATTCTCTCGAGTACGACGGTCGCTCTCGTGCCGGAAACAACCGGATTCGTAACGATGATACCTATCGTCGCTGTCTTCGGTTTTGCCATATCCGGTTTCAACGGAATATGGAGGAACGTGGCGTCGGAACTTGTCCCCCGGGAAAAGTCAGGGCTCGCCAGCGGCTTCAGCATCATGCTCGGATCGATGGGAGTTATCACGATTCCACCGCTCTTCGGCCTGATGGTGGACGTGAGCGGAGGATACACAGCCGGATGGTTCACGATTTCCGGGCTGATGATTGTAGTACTCACGTTGCTGATCACCATTACTCTTCATTTAAGAAGAACCAATAACGTCGTATAAGAAAGGAACAAGTGTATGAAGTTCAATCCTGAAAACATGGAAACGAAATCCGTTTATAAACTTTTGACTGGAGCGGTTGTCCCGCGCCCGATTGCGTGGGTGTCGACGATTTCGGAGGAGGGAGTCCTGAACCTGTCCCCCTTCAGCTTTTTCACCGTCGCGTCCCGTCAGCCGCCGATGCTAGCTATTTCCATTGGTCCGGGTGTCGGGGAAAGGGAAGGAACCGTGAAGGATACGCTGGAGAATATCAAATCCGGGCAAGAGTTCGTCATCAACGTGGTGCCCTCAGCTCTTGGCAATCAGATGCAGAAGACCTCGGAGAACCTGCCTCCGGATGTGAATGAATTTTCGGCAGCGGGGCTGACACCCATCGATAGTGATCTCGTGCTTCCGAAGCGGATCAAGGAAGCTCCGATTCAGATGGAGTGCAAGGTGGACCGGATCATAGAGCTCGGGACCGATCATATGATTATCGGTGAAATGATTATGTATCATATTGAAGAAGACTATTATCTCGGTAATGAAAAAGTAGACTTTGAGAAGCTGCAGCCGCTCGGCAGGTTTGCCGGCAACTACAGCGAAAGCAAAGACTTTTTTACATTGCCTCGTAAAGCGGAGGATCCTCATACGTGAGGGTGCCTCCGTTTTTTCTTTTTGAATGCATTTGGGCGTCGTTCAGGGGTGGCGCGCATTGCCTGAATGTACCGCAAATACCGGAATGAACCCTTCATTATGCCGAGGCAGCTCACGAACGGCGCAATAGGAAAAAAACGAACCGTTCGGGAAAGAATCTTAGGCCTGAACGTACCGCAAAGCTCACACATAGCCAGAAAACCTGGATCCTCCAAACTACCTTCCCGCCTGTCGGGAAGGTACAAGCATTAAGAATGCATTTGGGAGCCGTTCGTACAGGGATTCCTTTAGCTAGAGTGTCCGGGAAACACATTTGCCACCCACTCGCGCTGGGGAGAAGTTGACGAACTGCGCGGTACGAAAATAGCGGGACACTCAAGTGAGAGACACTTGCCCCGAACGTACCTCAAAGCCCGCTCACACTCACCATCTCGCCCCTTAAACACACATAAAACGAAAAAGGTCTTTCCACATGCACACGTGGAAAGACCTTTTTAATGAAGGAAGAATCAAAAAGCATCAGGTTCATTGATCATAGTGTGGACCTGTTGAACTTCATCGTCTGAAACCTGCAGATAATAGATACCGTTTATCTCTGTCCCTGTCCCTTTCAACTGATAAGTACTCATAGTTTCCCGGGCACTACGATAATGGAAGAGCAGGTTCTGAATGGTGTTGAATTCTATATTTGTCGTTACACTGGACCCCAGAACATCCAGCATTTCTCCGATTTTGTTGACGGAAGAGATGCTGGCGCCCTGATCAAGAATTCCTTGTATGACTTGTCGTTGTCGTTCGTTCCGCCCGAGGTCCCCTTGAGGATCATCATAACGCATCCTTACAAATTGAAGGGCTTCCTCTCCGTTCAGCGTAAGTTCCCCCTGTTTATAATGGAATCCGTTCTCCCCTACCCAGTCTATCGGGTTGTCGACTGTGATTCCTCCCACTGTATCGACCAGATCCGCTAGTCCTTCCATATTCACTTTTACATAATAATCCACTTCGATATCCAGAAAATTCTCTACGGTACTTACTGTCATATCGGGACCACCGAAGGCATAAGCATGATTTATCTTGTCTATGCTGCCATTCTTCGGATCGTCTCCTACCAATTCCGTTCTGGTATCCCTGGGAATACTGATGAGCTGGCTTCTTTTATTTTCAGGATCGAGCGTCATCACCATGAGCGCATCGGAACGTCCCCTGTCATTCTGTCTTTCATCGACTCCGAGCAAAAGGATCGTCAACGGCTCTTGAGCTTTCAATTTCTTCTGTGTAACGGAGCGTTCTATAGAGGGGATCTGTTCATGCATGACTTCATTCACTGTCCCTTTGGCATCGTTATAGATGGTGAAGAAATAAAAGCCTGCTGCTATAGAAAAGACGAATAATAGAAGAATAGATATTTTCCAGAACTTCCCGGTATTGAACATACTCCTCAACCTTTTCATCGCTGATCCCCCCTATTGTTTTAGTTTTCCTTCTACAACTTATTCCTGAATAAAAATGTTCTTTATATAGAATAAATTATTCCATACGTCTGTGAATTAGTCAAGTTTTGTTCTTTATTGAGGTTGACATGTTTCTTATGTTGTTTTATAGTTCTTTATATAGAACGTTGTATGGTGGTCATTAATTTTGTCGAACATAATACACCAGGGAGAGGGTGTGGGGCATGACGAAATCCTACAAGGTACGGCTGCTGCTTCTCGTTTTGATTGATTCTTGCATCATTCTGTTTTCCGCTTTTCTGGCATTTTTTCTTCTATTCCCCGAAAGAGAACCAGGGTCGGCTATCCTCTCGTCCGCTTTAGTTCTTCTCTTTTTCTATCATGCATTCTCGATGATGTTCGGTCTGTATAAGAAGAAATGGCGGTATGCCAGCTTAGAAGAATTGATCGGGATTCTGTACGTAGTGACGTTTGCACATCTTTCCACCCTGCTGGCACAGGTTGCATTTACTGACGTTGTTTATGGAAACGTATTGATTGTGACCTGGCTTTTCAATGTTCTGGCCGTCGGAGGTGTCCGTTTGGGGTGGCGCTATTACAAACATTACGGGTTCACCGTCATACCGGGGTTCGAACGAAAGGGGATGCAGAATACTCCGTACGGGAAACGGACGCTGATCGTCGGAGCAGGAGCAGCTGGCCGTATGTTGGCCAGACAAGTCAGGAATTCCAAGAGCTGTCAAACGCAAATCGTAGGATTCGTAGATGATGACGAAGATACCCATCATTTGCTTATCAGTGGTTATCCCGTATGGGGGGACATAGAATCCATGGAGACTATAGTGAAAAATCAACGGGTGAATCACATTGTAATCGCTATGCCTTCTGTCCCTAAGGAACGGATGAAAACAATTATTCAACAAGCGAAAAGTGTGGTGCAGAATGTCCAGACGCTTCCTATGCTCGAAGATATCGCTTTCGGAAAGGTATCCGTCCATCATATCCGGGATGTCCAGATCGAAGACTTGCTGGGACGTGATTCGGTGGAGTTGGACCTGGAAGCGATCGAGTCGGAGATAAAGAATCGGACCGTCTTGGTGACGGGGGCAGGGGGATCGATCGGGTCGGAGATATGTCGTCAGTTGCTCCGGTTTGCGCCGAAGCGATTGATCCTGCTCGGACATGGGGAGAACAGTATCTATTCCATTCATATGGAACTATCAAGATTGGGTGCGCCCACAGAAGTGATTCCTGTCATTGCGGATGTACAGGACAGGGACAGAATTCTGCAAGTAATGCAGGACTATGCTCCCTCTCACGTTTATCACGCAGCAGCTCACAAACACGTGCCTCTCATGGAGGATAACCCGGCAGAGGCTGTCAAAAATAACGTGATCGGCACAAGAAATGTTGCCGAAGCGGCTGATCTCGCTGGGGTGGAAACTTTTGTGCTGGTATCGACAGACAAAGCGGTAAATCCTCCGAACGTAATGGGGGCGACAAAACGTTTGGCGGAGATGACGATTCAGATGATGAGTGTGCACAGTGATACGAAGTTCACAGCTGTTCGGTTCGGAAACGTATTAGGCAGCCGGGGGTCCGTCATTCCCTTATTCAAACAGCAGATCGAAAGGGGAGGACCGGTAACCGTTACCCATCCCGATATGACCAGATACTTCATGACCATTCCGGAGGCTTCCCGTCTTGTTTTACAGTCCGGAGCGCTTGCGAATGGAGGAGAGATTTTCGTTCTCGATATGGGCGAACCGGTGAAAATTGTAGATTTGGCCCGTAACCTTATTCATCTGTCAGGATTCACCGAGGAAGAGATTCCGATTGAATTTTCCGGTATGCGTCCTGGAGAAAAACTTTATGAAGAACTGCTTGCGGAGGATGAAGTGTTCGATGATCCAGTTTTTCCTAAGATTCTCATCGGTAAGACAGTCCCGTTCAACCATGAAGCGATCTATGACTTTATGGAACAATTCCCTCATCTCCCACCGGAAGAAGTGAAACAATACGCAATCAATCTGGCGAATTCCCATGCTCATATCGGTCTTGTTGCGAAATAGGAGGCGAGTCCATGAATTATCCTGCGGTCAAAAGGTTGTCTGATGTAGTGATTTCAGGTTTGTTGCTTCTTTTATTACTACCCTTTCTATTAGTTGTTGCCGTGGCCATCAAAATAGAATCGAAAGGGCCGGTTTTCTTTAAGCAACAGAGACTCGGGTTACATGGCCAACCATTTACCATGTACAAATTCCGTTCCATGTGTGTGGATGCAGAGAAACAGGGCGTCTATGAATCTTCGAATGATCCCAGAGTGACGAGGGTCGGGAAAATCATCCGACGGACCAGTGTGGATGAGCTGCCTCAGTGTTTCAATATCCTGAAAGGGGATATGTCTCTCATTGGACCGAGACCCACCTTGCTCTATCATCCCTGGTCTTACGAAGAGTATTCCGAAGAGCAGAAGAAACGGTTCCTTGTCAGGCCTGGAATCACAGGCTGGGCACAGGTGAATGGAAGGAAGAATGTGCTGTGGGAGGAGAGGATTCGTTACGACGTTGCCTATGCGGAACATCTATCCCTCATCTTTGACAGTAAAATCGTTTTCCGGACACTGCTTCAAGTACTTTTCATGAAGAACAATATCAATGTGAAAGAGACTGTCGATTCTATCACTTCGAGAAAAGAGGGATGATTCATGGCTTTGCGATTGATCTATATTACCAATCGGCCGGATGTGGCGAAGGTGGCAGAACAGAATGGTGTCGAATGGATCTTCGTAGATTTGGAGATTAACGGAAAAGTTGATCGCCAGGGACATTTGAATACGGTCATCTCGAGGCACGATATTACGGATGTAAGCCGGGTGAAGGGAGCGTTATCACATTCCGAGGTGCTTGTGCGTGTTAATCCTATATATGAAGAGTCAGAGCAGGAGATTGATGAAGTGATTGAGAGGGGAGCGGGCATAGTGATGCTTCCTTATTTCAAGACAAAGCAGGAAGTGGAACGTTTTATCTCCTGCGTCAGAGGACGGGCGAAGGTTTGCCTGCTATTGGAGACAGCTGAAGCGGTAGAGATCATTGATGACATTCTGAACATCGAAGGAATTGATTTCATTCATATCGGATTGAATGACCTTCACCTGAGCTATGGCAAGACCTTCATGTTTGAACTGTTGATTGACGGAACCGTGGAACGACTCGCTGAAAAAATCAAACAGACAGGAATTCCATATGGTTTTGGGGGGATTGCCCGACTAGGTCAGGGGGCGCTTCCGGCTGAAATGATTGTGGCAGAGCATCATCGTTTAGGTTCAGAGATGGCGATTTTATCCCGGGCTTTCTGTAATGCCGAGGAGGCGACGGATATCGAGGAGATTTCCCGGATTTTCAGGGAGGGTGTGAAGAAGCTTCGGGCGTATGAGAAGGGGCTGACCACGCAACGCTTCACCTTCTTTCAGGATAATCATGAAGTGATGAACGGCAAAGTGAAAGAAATCGTCGATAGTATCGCGAAATAACGGAAGAACGGAGGGAGATCATGAAGCTATTACTGACCGGGGCTTTCCCATATACCAGGGAGCAGATGGAAAGGCTGAGGAGGAGAGGGTTCGATATCTCTTTTATTCAGAATGAAAGGGATCCGTTGACGATCCGTCCGGAAGAGGTAGAGGTCGTGGTCTGTAATGGGTTGTTTCTCTATCATGATATTTCCCTCTTCACGAATCTGTCGGCCATACACTTGACCAGTGCCGGTACGGACCGTGTGCCTGTCGATTATATACAGGAGAAAGGCATACAACTATATCGTGCAGAGGGTGTCTACAGTATACCCATGGCTGAATGGGTGATTCTGAAGCTTCTCGAAATATACAAGAACAGCCACCGGTTTTACTATAATCAGATGAACAGAAAGTGGGAGAAAGAGAGGGGGTTACTGGAGTTGCCTGGAAAAAGGGCGGCCATCATCGGTTATGGAAGCGTCGGGAAAGAAGTGGCCAAACGACTGAGGGGATTCGGTCTCCATATCACAGGTCTAGGCAGAAGAGCGCATTGTACCAATGAGGAGTTGGATGAATACCACAGAATCGATCAGCTGGAGAATGTTTTGGCGAAGAGTGATATCGCTATCCTTACTTTGCCTCTATCTAACGAAACGAGACATCTCTTTGATGAAGATAAACTTTCGATGATGAAAGAGAGAAGTGTGCTCATAAATGTATCCAGAGGTGGAATCATCGATGAAAAGGCACTGGCACAGGCGTTGAGAGAAGGAAGGTTCCTCGGTGTCGCTCTTGATGTATTCGAACAGGAACCGCTTCCTGAAGAAAGTCCGCTATGGGACATGGATGAAGTGTTAGTGACTCCTCATAACTCTTTTGTATCCGATCGGACGCAACAACGCCTGTTCGATCTTATCGAAACGAATCTGACTACGTTGTCGAAGAATCGTGATTGTACCGTGTCGTAAGGCTTTCTCTGTACTGATCCAAAAACGAAGGGATGATTCAGATGAAGGATATCGTGATGGTTACGAACTACTGTCAGTTTCCTGGAGAGACGGGGAACAGCCGCTACACGTACCTGGCAGATCTGCTTACGAAGGAAGGGTTCGATGTGGAGGTCATCGCTTCGACCTTTTATCACAAAACGAAGAAACAACGGGCGTTCTCAGGAGAGGATCTGAAATACCTGGGGTATAAAACGACACTGATCTATGAACCCGGGTACCCGAAAAACGTCAGTGTAAAGAGGCTTTACAGCAACGAAGTGATGGCGAAGAACATCATGACGTATCTCAAAGCACGGAAGAGACCTGATCTGATCTATTGTCCGTTTCCTCCTATCGCTATCGGCAGGAAGGTCGCCGCTTATGCTGAAAAACATAAGATCCCTTTCGTCATCGATATTCAGGATCTCTGGCCGGAAGCTTTCCGCATGGTGTTCAATCCTCCTGTGCTGAGTAATCTGCTTTATAAGCCATTTGAAAAAGGGGCAGATGCCGTGTTCAGACAGGCGGATGCCATCCTAGCCGTTTCTCAGACATACGTGGACCGTGCGGCGAACGTTAATAAGAAGAATGCTCTGGAGGCGAGTGTTTTCCTCGGTACGGATCTGAACCATTTCGATTCTCTTTCAGAAACCAGAGATCAGTTGACGGAATCTCATCAGGGAGTCCAGGTCGCCTATATCGGAACGCTCGGTAGCAGTTATGATATCAATCTAGTTACTGACGCTGTCCACCTTTTGAAGAAGAAGGGATTGACGAATATTCATTTCGTCGTCATGGGGGATGGGCCGAAACGGAAAGTGTTCGAAGACCATGCGAAGAAACTCGGGATCTCCTATGAATTCACCGGAATGCTTCCATATGATGAAATGGTAAAAAAGTTGGTTCAATGTGATATTGCCGTCAATCCTATTGTGAAAGGAGCGGCCCAGAGTGTCATCAATAAAGTAGGTGATTATGCGGCGGCTGGTCTCCCGGTGTTGAACACCCAGGAGAATAAGGAATATCGCGGTTATGTCGACCACTTAAGAATAGGGTTGAACTGTATACCGGGGGATGCCGAAGATTTAGCGGAAAATATGGAGAGACTCAGTCAGGATCCGCAACTTCGTAAGGAAATGGGAGAGAATAATCGAAGGTTTGCAGAGACGCATTTCAATCGACGTAACACCTACGAGGAGATGGTACAGATCATGCATCGATTGCTACAGGAGTCGTCAGAAGAGAAACACGTGTTGTAGGGCGGAGGGAGATGGACAGTGAGGGTTGGAATCATTATCGTGGCATTTCTCATTTTAAATGGCATTTTTCTTTATAGCATGAGTAAAGATACAACATCTGAAACAGGGATTGTAGTAGAGGACTACGGTGCCGAAGGAGGGGATGACATCGATGACGCCGGTGCTATTCAGGAGGCGATAGATGCGGGTGCAGAACACGGGAGTGGGAAAGTGCTGTTGAACGGGGATTACCTGCTTGAAAGTGGTATTACCATTACAGAAGGGGTCGAACTTTCTTTCGGACATCAGTCCCGATTGCGCGTCAGAGGAAATTTTCCAGTTATCGAGATGGAGAAAAATGCATGGATCAGCAAGGCTTCCATTTTCATAGAAGATCGGAGTTTCTCAGAGGTGGTAGTGCATTTGGACGGGGAGCAGGAATTCTGGTCCTGGGATCAGACGGGACTTGAGGACGTAAAGCTAATCAATACGACGGGCTCTCACCGAGGAACGGGTATATCTCTGGTGGCGGATCACTCCGGTGAATTCATAAGTTTTGTCACTTTTGAGAATCTGACCATTGTCGGATTTGAGACTGGATTGGAAATGAAAGCGGAAGCTCCTCAAGGAGAAGAGGATAACTTCATCAACGGAAACAGATTCCTTAATCTGACCCTCGAGGACTGCGTACGGTGCATCGATATGCAGAGTTCGATCTCCATCCCGAACGAAGTTTCAGGCAATCAGTTCTCCAACTTGCAGATTCAGCCTTCCGATTCTACGGAACAAGCAATTCATGTGACGGGCTCAGATAACAGGATAGACGGCGTAATCTGGGATATCGAACAATATCAGAACAACGAGTCTTTCGTCACGTTTTCCGGAGAATCACAGCGGAATCTTCTATCTTCGAACCTTACAGAAGAATTCATCGAAGACAATGGACGTTCCAACAAATGGGAAGTTCCTGTTCAAGATTAGAACCCTTCATTCTTTAAAAAGAACGAAAATATAAGAGATAAGAAGAAAAAAAGAGAAATCAGGGGTGGGAGCTTCTTCTATGGCGTTTTCTGGTGAATTCGGAGGTTTTTAATTGTGGGGGCAGGATTTATAATGACATTAAGTTCTTTATTAAGAACAAAGTATTCTTATGATTAGTGGAGAAGTGTGGTTACTTAGATATAACTTTTCATTATCAAGCGGAGGTGAGAGGAGTGAAAGTTCTTATCACAGGGGGAGCGGGATTCATCGGTTCCCATATTGCTGAGGAGCTGCTGGAGGCAGGGTACGAAGTGGTTATCGTGGATCTCCTGATTACAGGGAAAAAAACGAATATTCCGTTGGGGGCACGTTTCTACAAGCGGGATATCCGGGAGAAGCTGGATGATATTTTTCAAAAAGAACAACCGGATTATGTCATACATCAGGCGGCCCAAGTTTCCGTAGGTGCTTCTATGAAGGAACCGGTATACGACAGTAGGACAAATGTCGTCGGAACGGTCAATCTGTTGCAGGCTTGCGTGACATATAAAGTGAAGAAATTCGTCTTCGCTTCTTCCGCCGCCGTCTATGGGAATCCGGAATACTTGCCGATCGACGAAAATCATTCGGTAAGCCCGCTATCCTTTTATGGATTATCCAAGTGGACGGCAGAAATGTATATCCGGCGTTTCTCTGATATATACGGCCTTTCTTATACTATTCTACGCTATGCGAATGTCTATGGCATGAGGCAGGACACACAAGGGGAGGCTGGAGTGATTGCAATTTTCACTGACGAACTCTTACATGGAAGGTCTCCCGTCGTCTTTGGAGATGGGGGACAGACGAGAGACTTCATTTTCGTAAAAGATGTCGCTCGTGCCAATCGTCTGGCATTAGAAGCAGGGGACGGAGAGACTATCAACGTCGGGAGCGGTTCACGCGTTTCTCTTATAGAACTTATACGTTTATTGGAAAATACGATGGCACAACCGGTCATCCCTGTGTTCGAAGAGGAGAGGGAGGGGGATATCCGGGAGAGTGTTCTTGCCAATCAGAAGGCGGCAGATCTTCTTGGCTGGCAGCAACGGTATAGTCTCGCGGAAGGCATAAGTCGAACAGTAACGTATCGCAGGTCGGAATTGTTCCGTCGCATTTCATAAATATCTCAACAGTGATGGGAGGTGGGTAGCAATGAATGAAAGAATGGATGTACACAATTTTATAAGCACCTTGAAAAGAAGGTATATAACCATCCTGGCTGTAATGATAAGTATGCTCATGCTTTCGGTAGTTGTAAGTTTCTATGTGATGAAGCCCACGTATGAAGGCAACGAAAACATCGTCATCGGAAGTCTGAACACGAATGAAAGCTACAGCGAAACACAGCAATTGAACATGCTGCTGGCTTCCACCATCGATTTCATCAAAAGTCCCAGTGTGCTGAGTGTCGTAACCCGAGAATCCGGACTCAGCTATGAAGAAATCAACGACAAAATGATCATTCGGAATACGAAGGATTCTCAGATCATCAATGTGATCGTCCGTGACCAGGATCCGGTCCGGGCAGAGCAGGTGGCAGGGCTGATTGCGACGACGACGGTGGATAAAATGAACAGCTTATTCGGTGTCGCGGATATTGTGGTTCTGAATAACCCTGAGGATAATAGTCAGGTCCAGCAGGTTGGCGGATTCGTCCTGAATATAGGAATCGGAATCGTTGTAGGGTTGCTTGCGGGGATAGGGGTTGCGATGTTCCGGGATCACATGGATGATTCTCTCCAAAGCTCGAAAGAAATCGAGACCTTAATCGGCGTGCCTCTTCTCGGAGAGATCGACATGAAGAAGAAGCGGAAAGGGCGTTTCCGTACCCCTCGTATCGAAGTGGAAAAGGAAGAGGATATCGGAGTCATAGAAGGAGAGAAACGGGGGGAGATCAGTGTTTAAGAGCCGCAGATCAAAGAAAAAAATGATACAGAAGCTGCACCTGGATGAGCAGATGATCAGTACAGAACAAATACGTATCATCCGTACAAACATCGATCAGGAAGACAATATAAAAGGAACATGCCTGATGGTCACCTCCCCGGGAAATGTGAAACAGAAGTCTTTGATCACGTCAAAACTAGCCCTCTCTTTTGCAGAACAGGGAAAACGTACACTTTTGATAGATGCGAATGTAAGAGAACCGGGAATCCATGAGTGGTTTCAGCTGGATAATGAGCACGGGTGGACGAATGCCTTGTTGAAAGACGAGAGCCCTGGTCAGTACATCAAAGAAACCTTCCAGTCCGATCTGTATGTTTTACCTACAGGCTCCCGTGTCCATCATCCGGGAAAACTATGGGTCTCGGAAAAGATAGGAAATCTGATGCTGATTGTTAAGGAAGAATTCGACGTTGTGATATTCGAAGCTCCGGAGCTATTATCGGTCGCAGATCCTTTAGTTTTGATGAACCATTGCGACGGAGTCATCATAGTTGCCAGGAACCGTCACTCCCGGCGCGAATCAGCGATACAGACGAAGGACATGATAGAGCGTGCAAGGAAACCCCTTGTAGGGGTGATCTTCCAGACCGGTTAACGAAGAGGTGCCCTTATGAATCCAGCGAAAAAGAATTCGATTGCTGTGAATATCATCCATCTGTTTTACAGTACTGCTTTATCCAGTGCCATCAATGCCATCGCATTAATATTGTTAGCAGGATACCTGCAGTCTCATCAATATGGGCTATTCAGTGTCGCTCTGGCTTTCGCCATGATTATGGGGTACTTCACGGATGCCGGTTTAAGTGACATCGTTCTGAGAGAGGGAGCGAAACAGGAAGTCAGTCTGTCCCGGCTGATGTCGTCTTATATCAAAATGAGGACGTTTCTCCTTGTAGTGACCTTCGCTCTCGGGTTTCTGGTCATTCATCTTATGAACGGGGATAACACACCGTTGCTTCATACCGCTTATGCTCTGGTAATCCCTATGGTGACCGGTATTGCCCTGCAGAGCATAGGGACGACGTTCTTCCGGCTGACCGAAAGGATGCAATATTTCGGGCTGATCCGTCTGGCTTCTGCTGTAACACTTCTGACGACGCTTGGAGTCGGAATGCTTCTCGGAGCCCATCCTCTTCTTATGGCTATGATTTACGGATGTTCGTATATGGCTGCCGGTATATTCGGCATCATTCTCGTAAAGAAACACGTGACGCTGAGCCTGAGACAACCATTTCATTCCGGACTTCTGAGGAATTTGGGAGCTTTCACCCTGGGCGGACTTCTATTCGTCCTTCTTCCTCATCTCGGACCTATTATTCTGGAGAAGACAATCACTTTGAGAGAAGTAGGTCTTTTCGCCGTCGCTTATCGGATTCCCCAGGCGCTGCAGCAGATTCCCTTCGTTGTAGCGGGCGCGTATTATCCGGTTTTATTCAAACATTTCCATAATCAAAGGTTCTCTGAGCATTTCGACCATCACCTTACGCAAATCAAAGTGATGGGGCTGATCGGAATGGTCATAGCCATTCCGCTGTATCACCTATCAGAGTTCATCGTCTCCTTCCTGTTCGGACAGGAATGGCTGGATGCGGCCCTGCCGCTGAAGATACTGGCTATGATGCTGATTCTTCAATCGGTGAACACGGCCCTCGCTGATGGATTGACGACGGTGGAGAAACAGAATGCGAGAACAATCGTCCAAGTGATCGCTGTGTTGTCAGGGGTGTTGTTCTACATCTTCCTCAGCAAAAGCTACGGCGTCGTCGGAGCAGCGGTTGCAGGGGTGATAGTGGAAGGGATCGCTTTGACCGGCTTCTGGATATGTACAGCGACGAGATGGAAGCTATTGAAACGGGCGATTCTTCCTTATCTATCATTCTTTCTTATCAGTACGGTGGGCATAGAGTGGATGCTCGGCAACAGAGCCTGGGCAGGAACAATCCTTCATACCCTTCTGCTTCTAAGTATCCTGATGATGGATAGGCAATTGAGGGATCAAATCGTTCAACTGGTCGTCGAGAAAAAAAGAGCGTGGAGGATGTCGCCGGTAGAAGGGGCAAAGAAGGAGAGGGTAAAATGAATACATTCAGTCAACAGCCTCAGTATCGGGGACTTACGTTCCTGCTTATTCTGCTAGTCACCCTGGCGAACTATCACCTGTATATCGGATTTGCCCTCAAGCCTTATATGGTATTATCCATCGCATACATGCTGGTGTTCTTCGGAGCTTTCCGTTTTTATCGGCTTCAGTTATTCGAAGTGGCGATGCTTCTATTCTATCTTCTTTACGTCTCGACCGGAATCTTTGCCTTGTATCCGGCATCGAGCATCCGGATCATGATCGGAATCTTCATTTATATTTCCTGCTATTTCGTTATGAAATCGATTTTGGTGAACACGACGCAGGAGATGATTCATAAAAGCTTGACGTATGTAGGCATTCTTTTCAATCTTGGGAGTTTGTTCTTTTATTTTCTCGGATTGCAGAAAGTCGGGTTCGTTCTGAGTGGGGACCGGGTGTATCATTACGGGCTCATGCTCGACAGCAATTACCCGCGGCTGATCGGGCTGCTGCAGGACCCGAACTTCTTCGTCTTCTACAACACAATCTTCTTTGCTTACTTTTTGACGAATGCCAGGTCATGGATGAACAAGTTCGGGTTACTGCTTACGATTACGACCAACCTTCTGACGTTTTCGAGAGGAGGACTGCTCGTAATGGTCTGCCTGCTTCTCGTCTATCTCGCTCTCAATAATCCGCTTCGCCAGTTGAAAACGCTTCTCGGACTAGGAACTGCATTGCTCATTTCTCTGTATGTTTCGGTCGTCTATTTTAAATTGGACATCATCGGCGTGTTGCGATCACGGATCGAAGACTTCTCCCAGGACGGAGGGAGCGGACGGCTCGAGCTGTGGGGGAGAGCGTGGAATTATTTCGCTGAAAATCCTTTGACAGGGCTTGGTGCCTACAATTTCGCAGATTACAACAGTGTTGAATTCAATGATGATCTGACGGTTCACAATACGTTTCTAGACATCCTGGCAGATGCCGGGCTTGTAGGGATATTCGGGTACCTCCTGTTCCTCGGCCTTCTCTTGTTCCAACTGATCTACTACAAAGTTCACAAACGTGAACCCTATCTGTTTCTGACATTCATCGGTCTGACGATGCAGATGGGATTTCTCACTGTCATCATCAACGATATGTTCTTCCTATACGTCGCGATTCTGTCCGCCTATCTATTTCAGAGTCAAATGACTGATGAAGTCGTCATTTCAAGACCTGCTCACATGGAAAGGGAGGGGGAAGCGGTATGAATGTACTTCTACTTACGGATAAGTTGAGATTCGGCGGGGCGGAAATATACTTCTGCAAATTGGAGAACCACTTGGAACATCCGGATATCGATTTCACCTTCGCCGCTTCTCCCGGTGAACTTGAAGACAGACTCAAGCATCAGGAGAGATTCATACGATTGCAACCCGGGAAGCACCGGCAGAATATCAGGGTGTTGGAGGGAGTCGTACGGCGAAGGAGGATCGATGTCATCCATGCCAACAGTCTCCGAATGGTATTGTATAGCCTCTGGATGAAAAGAATCAGCCGACTGCCCGTCCGTATCCTGTATACGAAACATAATGTGACAATGCTTGAAAAGAAACGACCAGCCCTCTTTTCGTATCTGATGAATCATCATGTCGATAAAATAATCACGGTCAGCCGCTATGAACAGAATCGTCTGATGGACATCGGCGTGAAAGAGGAGCTTGTGAAGACTATCCACAACGGCGTGGATCTCACACAGTTCGATTTCGTTCCTAAAACACAGACGGAGACCTTCCGTGTAGGAATCCTTGCAAGAATTTCTCCAGAGAAGAATCATGAGCTCTTCGTCAACATTGCCTACCACTTGAAAGACGTGCCGGGGATGAAGTTTTATATTGCAGGGGATGGACCGGACGCAGATAAAATCCGTCGGATGATTGAAGGTTTGGGACTGTGGGATAAAGTGGAGATGCTCGGGATGGTGGACGATCCGCAAGTGTTCATCCAATCCATGGATCTCCTCCTGTTGACTTCTTTACGGGAGGTGTTTCCTATGGTCATCATAGAAGCGTTGGCGACAGGAACGCCTGTCTTATCCATTGACCGGGGAGGGATCAAAGAAGCGATTACGGAAGGGGAAACGGGAATCCTGATTGGCGATCATTCCGTCGAATCCTTCTCTGAAGCTATTCTCTCCATGTATGATAGCGATCAGCAACAAAGAGAAAAAGTGAGCCGGGAAGGGCGGAAGAAAGCAGAGAAGGAATTTTCCCTGGACAAGATGGTTCATGAAACAATCGATGAATACCTGGCGTACCAGAAGGAGGTGACAGGATGAGGAATCAGCGGAAGGCGGGAGTGATCATCGATGGGTTTCCTTTGACGGAATGGGAAAAGCAGGTGATCAGGTCTATCAGGAACGACTCTCGGATAGAACTTATATTTCTGATATGTCTGGGGAGAAAAGGAGAAAGTTCTTCTGAGGAAGAAACCGAAGTGATTGACGCCTCTATCACTCATGATGGAGAATTGGATTCCGCTACTTCTGCCTATGTCCGGGAACAGTCTCCGGACTGGATCCTTTCCTTGAGTAGAGTCCGTCTCCGAGGTGAGATTCTTGATATGCCGACGTGGGGTGTCTGGACCTATCGTCATTATGGGGAGACCATTCCTTTTTTGAAAAATTTTCGTGAACGTTCGAGCAGTACCTCCGTGTGTCTTGATCGACTGAAGCATAACGATATGGTTCAGCCACTGAGGGAGGCGTGCATTTCCGTGAGACTTGACTCGTATCGTACCCATATGAAGAAGGTCGAATCCATCACTTCCGATTGGCCGATATTGGTAAGTGCACACTTGGAAGACGAGACTCTGATGAGGCAAGAGGAGCAATACGTGCCGAAAGAATATAGCTTGCTGAAAGGAAAAGGTGACATACGGCGAACGGAAATGATTCATCGGTGGAAGCGGCTCAGAAGGAAATTATTCGGCTATGAGTTCTGGAATGTAGGGACTACGACCATGAGTCTGAAAGAAATTATGGAACATAAGAATTTGAACATTCACTGGTTCAAGCAACGAAGCGACCTCTATTATGCGGATCCATTCGTGTATCGGGATGGAGAACAGTGGAAGATCATTATGGAAGAAGTGGATTACCGCTCCGTGAAAGGGTTTATCACAGAGTGGATCCTCAGGAATAATGAGGTTATCCAGGAAGAGAAAGCTGTGCTTTCAGGAGGCAGCCATTTCTCTTATCCATATATATTGTATGTAGACGGGGAGTTGTATTGTATTCCGGAAAACTCGGAAACAGAAAAGGTCGTGCTTTACCAGTACAGAGATGGGTGGAAAGCGGTAAAAACATTGATTGACCATTTTCCTGCTGTCGATTCGACATTGGTCAAGTATCAGGGGAAATGGTGGATATTTTGTACGCGTGCTTCCGTTTATAATGGGGATAACGAAGAACTTCATATATTTTATGCGGAGGACCTGTTCGGTGAATGGTCGCCTCATGCCCGGAATCCTGTGAAAGTGGACGCTCGCTCTTCACGGCCGGCAGGAACACCCTTTTATCATAACGGAGAGTTGTACCGTCCGGCCCAGGATTGTTCGCATACGTATGGAGGAGCGATTGTACTGAATCGCATCAGGCATTTATCTGAGACGAAATTCTCGGAGGAGATTGCAGCAAGAATCGAACCGGACCCCTCGGACCTCTACCCGGACGGCATTCATACTTTATCTATGGCGGACGGAATGGTTGTGGTGGACGGGAAGCGGACAGAATATCACCTGAAGCATTTTCTGAAGAAAGCTTATTGTTATCGTCCTGTACCTCTGGAGAAGGTTCTTGCCAAGCCTTTGAAGAAGAAGAGTAGAATAGTGTGAACATAGATTTGTGAAACATCTGTCTTGTGACAGGTGTTTTTCTTTCATTCGAATGTTTCTGGGTGCCGTTCGTGAAGTGATTCATGTGCCGAACGTCCCGCAAATCCCTTTGCCACCCACTCACGTCGTGGAAGAGCTGATGAACGGCGCAGTAAGAAAGAAGCGGGACACTCAGTTGAGAAACACTAACGTGATTGTCCTGCTAAGCTCGCACATGAATAGAAAACCCGGATCTCCCAACCTACCTTCCCGCTTTCTGGGAAGGTACAAGCATTGGAATGCATTTGCGAACCGTTCAGGAGTGGAGAATATGCCCTGAATGTCCCGCAAATGTAAGAATGAACCGTCCATAACCACATGGCAGCTGACGAACGGCGCAATACATGAGAAATGAACCACTCAGCTCCAAAAAATAATCGTGAGCGAACCGCAAATTCTCTCCTCTTTCCCGAAAAAGAACCTATTTTCAATCATATTTAAAAGTGAATGATTGCACATTCATTGAAAGCCCTTACAACCTGTCATATAATAGAAGTCAGACTTTTAATCTATGAAAAAGGGAGAGGTTCGATGAAGAATGTGCCAGGAAAGGTTCTTGCAACGAGTGTCGTCGCAGCAGCCGTACTTGCTCCGTCAGTCGTGCAGGCTGATGAGATGGAAGTTGAGGTAACGACAATCGTTGTAGATGACGATGGGGTTCTGAAAAGTGTCGATTATGACGAGGTCGTGAATGAGTTGCTTGATGGAGAAAGAGACGGTCTCTATAGCTACATAATGGAGCACGACATGGTGGGCATAGGTGTTAATGACGATACAATCGTCGATTTTGATGCATATATTGATGTGTTAGTCTCTTCAGACTCTTCGGATGAAGACATCCTCCAACAAATGATAGAAGATGGCGAATATCTTTTCACTGAGGAAGAGGAAGCGAGCGTTACTCCTTGGAACGGAGAGAATCTTGCTCCTCACGACATCCAGGGAGCGGGTCACTTCTCGCCTTATGAAGGGGAGGAAGTGAACAACGTCAAAGGTGTCGTTACGCACAACCTCGACCAGGGCTACTTCCCGAAAGGATTCTACATCCAGTCGCTTGAAGAAGACGGGGATATCGGTACTTCTGAAGGACTCTTCGTCGTATCGGATAAAGAGATTGAACCAGGGACGGTCGTTTCTGTGAGTGGGATGGTCGAAGAAAGAAAGCCGGACCTCCCCGACTATATGAGTACGGAAACGCAGATGACGACGACGCAAGTTGCAGCGACGGAAGTGATGGAAATGAGTACAGGAGCGGATGTCCCTGAACCGGTAACGCTTGCCGAAGATCGGCCGCAACCGGATGAAATCGATAACGATGAACTGACGAGCTTCGATCCGGAAGAAGATGCCATCGACTATTACGAAAGCATGGAAGGCATGCGCGTCGATTTCAATAACCCTACCATCTCCTCACCGATCGACTACAGTGAGGTGGCGATGCTGCCGGAAGGAGCGGACGTACCGGAAACGAAAGCAGGCGGTGCCCGTTTGACGGAAGATGACAAGAACCCGGAGCGGATCATCGTCGATTTGGATGGTTATGTCGATAACGATTCGTACCCTGCGACGGTCGGAGATACAATGGACGGATCCATTACAGGTATCGTCGACTACGACTTCGGTAACTTCCAGGTGCTCGCAACGGAAGCACCTCCTGAGTTGAATCAACAGGACTACCAGCCGGGTGCGACAGAACTCACCCGCGACTCCGGGAAATTGAACGTAGCGACTTATAACATTGAAAACTTCACCCCGGAAGATGCCGGACAGAAAGCGAATCGGATCGCTGAATCCATCGCCGATAACATGAAGCAGCCGGATGTCATCGGTCTCGTCGAAGTGCAGGATAACACGGGTAATGAAGATGATGGTACCGTATCAGGGGAAGAGAGTGCCCAGACGCTGATTGACGCCATTGAAGCAGCCGGCGGTCCTACGTATGAATATTCGGAGATTCCTCCTGTCGATAACGCAGAAGGTGGAGAACCGGGCGGGAACATCCGTGTCGGCTTCCTTTATAATCCGGACCGTGTCTCGTTAAAAGACGGAGCAGAGAAAGGCGGCAGTGAAGAAGCGGTCGCTTATGAAAATGGGGATCTCACGCTGAACCCCGGCCGTGTAGCTCCGAACAGTGACGCCCTACAAGGATCACGTATTCCGCTCGCAGCTGAATTTACGTTCCAGGGTGAAGACGTTGTCGTCGTCCTCAACCACTTCAACTCCAAGAGTGGCGATGATCCGCTATTCGGTCTTGAGCAGCCGCCGGAACGTGGATCCGAAGAGCAGCGCCATGCGATTGCAGAAGAAGTGAACGGCTTTGTCGACGGAATTCTTGAAGATGATCCAGATGCGAACGTCGTCGTCATGGGTGACTTGAACGACTTCCAATTCTCGAAGACACTCGACATTCTGAAAGGCGACGACCTCACCAACATGATCGACACATTACCGGAGGACGAGCAGTACACGTATAACTTTACAGGCAACTCCCAGGTCCTCGACCACATCCTCGTCAACAATGACCTGGCCGGATCGACGACAGCGGATATCCTGAACATCAACTCCGACTTCTCGGTAGCGGAAGACCGTGCCAGTGACCACGATCCGGTTCTCGCACAAATCGATTTCGGTTTTGATGGATGGAGTGCGGAAGAAGTAGTGACGTATATGAAGGAGAATCTTGACATCGGATACAAAGCAGGCGATAGCGAGGACTCCGTAACGCAGGACCTCATCCTTCCAAATGAAGGATTCGACGGAACGACCATTTCCTGGAGTTCAAGCAACGAAGACGTGGTGACAGCGGACGGAATCGTTACCCGACCTGAGACAGGTACTGGAGATGAAGTAGTGACACTTACGGCAACAATCACGAACGGAGCTGAAGTACAGACGGAAGAAGTGACACTCACGATTCCTGAAGAAGCTCCGGCTGTCGATATCTCAGAAGCCCGTGCTCTTGATGGAGGCATGCAAGCGAAGGTCCAAGGAGAAATCACGGCTATTAATGGAAGTAACTATTACATCGAAGACGACACGGCTGGTATCGTCGTTTACGATGAAAATGGCAACATCGATGCAGAAGTCGGTGACGTCATCGAAGTTCAGGGAGCAACAGGCGCGTACTACGGTCAAGAACAGATTACAGTTGCTTATGCTGATAGTGTGATGATTGCGGAAGCTGATGCAGATGCCCTTGAACCTGCAACAGTGACGGGTGCTGATATCGGAGAAGATACAGAAGCTGAACTCGTAACGCTTGAAAATGTGGAAATTACAGAAGCCCGTGAGTACGGTGAATTTACAGCTGTGGACGGAGAAGGGAATACGTTCATCGTTGATAATGAATTCACGGATGTTCCGGTTGAAGTAGGAGATACGCTTGATAGTATTACTGGTGTTGTCGTATATACGTTCGAGGAGTATAAGGTGGCGCCACGTGTGGAAAGTGATCTGCAATAAGCTAGTAACTCATCAATAAAGAAGCCTTCATGTGCCGCGAGCGCATGAAGGCTTTTTCTTTGTGGCAGTTTTCAGTGGCGAATCAGGTGATACGTCGCAAATGTATAGGTATGCGATAGTTTTTACTGAATAGCAACGAAAAATGTTTGATGCTATTTTTTATGCCGTACTTTAGAAATCTACTACTGAAAAAACACCTTATACCCCGAAATCTCGACCACTAATGAATGGTCAGGCTTCACTCATATCGCATGATTCTTCCGGTACTTCAAAGGTGTCGTATCCATAATTTCTTTGAATTTCCGGCCATAAGACGTTACAGACGAATACCCATACTCCTCCGCGATACGCTGAATCGAATAATTCGTAAACATCAGGTGCTCCGTCGAAGCTTCGATTTTTTTTCGGTGAATATAAGCGGTGATTGATTCGTCCATCTCCTCATGAAAAATAGCAGACAGATAAGGCGACGATATTTCCAGTTTGTCAGCAACAACTTTCAGACTGAGCCTGGAGGATTTCAACTTTGAATTGATGAGTTGAATCGCCTTTCCTACGTGCGGATTGGAAATATGATCGAACTCTTTGATCCCGGAGGCATACAGGGCTAGCATCTTATCCGTGAGAAAATGGGCCCCCGTTTCGAAATGAGCGGGTGCCATGTCATCGATTGTAAACAACAATGAAAAAATTTGTGCCATCGTCATAGGGGTGAACCGTTGGATACTCGCCTGAAGGCTGGCGGAAATAATGATGCTTTTCCAGGAGAACTGGATGCGTCCCCACTCTTCATCGGAAGGGATACCCTCATGTTTGGTACCGGTAAAGCGGAAGATACGAAACAGCGTGTCCCTGTCTCTATTCATCAAAAGTCTGTAAACGCTCTGGAAGTCTTCGGTCTGGTTACGGTCGATATCCAGACTGTTCATGATATGTATGTTTTCATCGAGATGTCTCAGGTAAAGCTGTTCTGCTGACTCCAAACGAATCCCCCTCTTCCTTCTAATTCATATGTTGCAATTATCGTACACGATATCCAAATAAAAGAAAATAGTCGTGAGTCTTTTTGATCAGAGGTGCACAGATTTTTGAATATCTGAAAATTTGTAAGGAAAACTATTACCTGGAATAGCTTTATAGGTAGTATCGGAGAAAAAAGGATCATTTTAAAAAAGTTGGGTCCCTTGAATGGACCGAAACGCTCACACTTAGCCAGAACCCCGGGAACTAGTAAACTACTTTGGCTCTCGCCAAAAAGGTGCAAGTATTTGAATTCATTTGCGCGCTGTTCAGGGCTTGGGAGGCTGAGTCGAGTGTCTCGCAAATCTAATTGCCACCCATTCACGACGTGGGGAAGCTTTCAAATGGCTCAATACGAAAGAAATGAACTACTCAGGTGAAAATGCTGGACCTGAGTGTCCAATAAATACAGAAACGGACCGTTTAGCTTACTGGATAGATCCGATAAAGCAATAAGAACAGAACTAGGGGATCTTTTGTGGAGAAGTGCAAATTTTTGTCAACCCATAATTAGTAAATTGTGCTACAATAAAAGTGGGAAAATTCTGATATTATACAAACTGAGGCGCCTGACATGACCA
This sequence comes from Salimicrobium halophilum, assembly GCF_900100295.1. Lineage (GTDB taxonomy): Bacteria > Bacillota > Bacilli > Bacillales > Halobacillaceae > Salimicrobium > Salimicrobium halophilum. The sequence goes on along the minus strand of NZ_FNEV01000003.1, from coordinate 210,818 downwards.
TCTGAAGCACAATGTCTAACTTTAAAAACTTCCGGGGGTGACAAAGGAATGGCACTTATTAGTGAATGTGAGAACTACAGGTATTGGCTGGAGCGGTCCTGGGAGCAGGAAGGATCCAAAGAAGAGGAGTTGCTTTTCGTCCTGTTGAACCCCTCAACCGCTGATGATAAAACAGATGATCCAACGATTAGGAAATTGAGAGGGTTTACATCCAGGTGGGGATACCGGAAATTTAAAGTGGTAAACTTGTATGCTCTTCGCTCTTCGAAACCGGACGTACTTAAAGCTGACCATTCCCCTGTGGGGGCAGAGAATGATTACTGGTTGAAACGATTACTCGGTGAACATCGAACCATCGTATGTGCTTGGGGGAATCATGCTGATAAGAGAAGAGTTCAGTACTTCAGGGGATTGGCTGATGAGTTAGGCGTCTCTCTCTTGTGCTTAGGAAAGACGAAGCAGGGACAGCCCCGTCATCCTTTATACTTACCTTATGATCAGAAACTGGAGACCTACGTCTAATCTTGACCGGAATAAGTTGATAACTTACACATGCTGCTTTTCGACTGGAAAGCAGCTTTATTTCACCAATAACGTTCTTTATAAAATTTTTATCGTTTCATATGTGAGGTTGCAAGAACAATGTCATCCTTCATAAGGAGGTCAGGAAATGGAAAGCACTATGACTTATTATGAAATGCTCGACATTCCGCCCAATGCTCCGCCGGATTCGATCAAGAGGGCATACGTGAAGAAATTGAGCCAGTATTCCGAGGAAAGGTATGCGAAGGAATTTCAGATGATCACCAAAGCTTATGAAACTCTCGGGAATCCTGTTTTAAGAAAAGAATACGATGAAAGCCTCCGTGATCACCCGTCTTATGCTTCCATGAAGCTGCGCGAAGATTACTATTTCGAAGAGCATTATGAACGCGCATGGATCAGGTTCAAACTGGGGGAATATGAAGAAGCGCTCGAAATTTTACAGGAATATGACGAGATATTTCCTGGCCGGGAGGAAGTCGGGCTTCTGATGAGCGACTGTTTCTTGCAGCTGGATATGCTCGAAGAAGCGGAAGAGAAAATAACGGAAAATATGCCGAAAGGGGAGAAGGAAGAAGCTTGGCTCCATCTTATGCTTCGGTTGTGTTTTGACAAAGGGTCTTTCGAGGAAGCTCGTCCCTACGGTCTGCGACTGCTTTCGAAGGACCCGTACAACCCTTGGTACGTCTGGAAATATGCGAAGACGTATACGATGGAGAATGATTTCTTCAGTGCGTCCCGGATCGCATATGATTACTTTTCCTCCCGTGACCTCGATATGGAATCGGTGAAATTGATGATCCTGTTATTGTTCAGTTCAAGCTTCACCGGGGATTACCGATTGTATGAGGAATCGAAACGAAAATTGTTACGTTTCAGAAAGCAGACGACGGAAGAAAACCGCGCCATCATTCTTCAGAATCTGAAAGAAGAAATGAATCGGATGGCGCCTGTCCATTACTTTTATATGGATTTGCTGAATCTCATCAGTGAAATGAATGAAAGGGAATCGCAGGAAACAGAAGCATGGCTCCGAACAGCTCGGGCTAAGAAAATGAAGAATGTCTTTTACTACCCTGATAATCGCACGAACGTACTGAAGAAGGAACCATCTTCTGATGACTTAGAAAAGCAGAAAGAGCGTTTTGCTGAGGAAGCTGGAAACTTTCATCCGGAACACACCAGGAATAAGGAAAGGAGAATAAACGAAAGGGGCTCTTCCACATGGTCTATTGTATTCGGATTGTTCCTGATGCTGACGCTGCATCCATTCATCGGTTTCATCTCGGGATTGCTCTGGTATTACCGGGCGGAAAAGATCAAAGAATTGTGGAATGGACTCGGTTTTGCGCTATTCGTCACCTTTTATATCTTTCTGTTCATGATCAAATATTCGTAAATTCGCCCAAATATAATAAGAAGGAAAGGTGGAGAAGAAAATGACTGCAGTCGCAGAAGTGCTCATGGGTCTCTCCGCGGTGCTGATCATCTTCGGGTTAGGGTGGATGGTTGTAATGTTGGTAATGAAAAAGTCTGTCCAAAAGGCTATTCAAACGACTGGGGCAGGACTTACCATTCTGGTGATTGGTGGCCTCTTATCGATTCCAGGGGTGCGTCAGGCTGAGGTGGATGGGAACGTCGTTGTATATGAAGATTTAATGACTATGATCGAAGAACAGGAAGGTATTTTAGAAGGGATAGAAACGGATGTAGCCGCAGCCGAGAAGAAGAAAAGAGATAAAGATACGGAAATTGCAGGAAAAGAAGAAGAAATAACTGCTCTGGATAAAGAAATCAAAGCAAAACAGGCGGAAGTGGACGAAATCAATGCCATGATAGATGGAAAGAAAGAGTTGGAGAATGAAATCTCGGACATAGATGGCCAACTGGATGCGAAAAAGAAAGAAATGGAAGACTTAGATGGTCAACTTGCTGTGAAGAAAGAGGAGCTCGCAGACATGGATACTTCGATCAAAGAGAAAAAGATGGCTCCTGTACAGCTTCCGGCCGGGCACTTTACGATAGGGAAAGATCTGCCACCGAACAGATATAAAGTGATGCCGTTAGGGAGAGGAAGCAATTTCATCGTATATAGCAGTTCCGGAAGTCTTTTGGTCAATACAATCCTTGATAGAAATGGGGAGTCAGGGTTCGGGGTACCAGAATATATTTTCGAGGCGACAGATGGTGGAACGATCGAATCGGAGGAGTCTGTGAAGCTGATTCCTGTGGAGTAAAAGAATCATGAGGAAAATAATAATAGGAGCTACTTAACTATCCAGTGGCTCCTTGAACTTTTTCGAAATGATGTTCATCAAAAAGAAGAACCATATTTTTGTTTTGAACGGGGTAAAATGTCTGAATGAAAAGTTATTCATGTTGTGAGACTATTTTTGTAAATGTAGCTTATTAACTATGAGTCATGTAAAAAAATGAAAATGCATGAAGAAAGAATTATACTTCATAAATGGAGAGAACTTTCAGAGTTCTTTTTGTAGATATGGAGTTGTTTGCGAGTGAAGAGAATGCCAGATTCAAACAGCTGACGGGAGACTATTACTACAATAGATTCGAAGAAACCTTCCAACTGACAGGACCGGGAAAACCTGGACTAGTTCCCTGCGACAGTGAAGCATGGAATGGTGAGAGGGCTTGCCGGTTTCATGGAAGGGATCATCATGAAAGGTGCAGACGGTGAATTGTATGCAGCGATGATCGGGGAGCAGCCGGAAGAGATTCTGTACTTTACGACGGATGAGTCTTATCGTGATTACGTGCCGTATACGATCGATTCGTGGGTGAATGGGTTGTCCGGGTATCGTGAGGTTTATATTGTAGGTGATTGATTTAGCTTGAAAAGCCATTTCCTTTTTGCAGGAGGTGACTTTTTTCGTGTAGGTTCTAGTTCCGCAAGGTCTAGAAAAATGTGAACAATAAAAGAATTAATTTTCCGAAAATTGTTGAAATTTTAAAAGTAATCGCTTACAATATAAGAAACTTTCAATTTGTAAGTTGGAAAGGGGGACCTGAATGATAGAAGAAGGTTCGATTGATAAAGAAGGAGTCATTCCTATTTATCATCAGTTGAAAAAGATAATCATCCAACAGATAGAGAAAGGGGAGTGGAAAGTCAACGAGCTCATTCCTTCTGAAAGAGAGCTTACCGATCACTTAGCTATCAGCCGTATGACTGTGAGACATGCAATCAATGATCTCGTCAGTGAAGGTGTGCTTTACAGGAAGAGGGGCAAAGGTACTTACGTTGCCAGACCGAAGATCAATCAGGGTCTGACGAAGTTGTCGAGTTTCACGGAAGATATGGAGAAGCGCGGGTTGAAGCCACGATCGAAAGTATTGCATATTGAAGAGATCGAAGCCGACAAGGAAGTAGCCGAGAAGTTGAATCTTAAGGAAGGAGATAGGGTGGTTGAAGTGTTCCGACTACGTCTGGCTGATGAACAGCCGATGGCATTGGAGAGGTCATTTCTCCCGGCAGATAAAGTTTCTTCTCTGAAGAGTCTCTCTCTAGAGAATAAATCCTTGTACAAAGAATTGCAGGAGAAGTACCACCTGAACTTAGCCTCTGCGACTCAGACGATTGAGATATCCTATCCTGTCAATCCTTCAGATGCCCGGTATTTGGAGATTGATCTGGATACACCAGTACTGCTTATAGAACGTCGAACATACAGCGAAGATGATACACCATTAGAATACGTACAATCGTTTTACCGTGCTGATCGTTATAAATTTTCCATCGAAATGGATAAGTGATAACCGAAAACGTCGGTATTTTTTTATTATCTTTTAACTGGTATAGACGTGTTGATGAGTGTATGACCAGTACTATTACCGAAAGGGTGAGTTGATGAGTTCACATTTGAAACTTTCTTTTGAAATCTGGCCGAATATGCCATGGGGTAGGCTTGAGATTGCTGGACCCGCTTCGAACAGCTGGGGAGACAAATCAATCGACTGGTGTATCAATCGTATAGCTGATTATGGGTATGAAGGCTTCGATGTCGTCTATCCGAAGATTATGGAATTGAGACCTCATGAATATGAGGAAGAAGTGAAGCGCATTCGATCAACGATGACGAAGCGGAATATCGCTTTTCCCTCAATTGCCTGTCATACGACTTTTGTTACACCGAGACACTTCGACCGGGATAACGGGATCGCCAAGTTCAAAAAGGCGATTGATGCTGCTGCGGACATGGGAGCGGAGACAGTCGTAACACTTGTAGGAGATGGTTATTATGATCCTCCCCTCTACAATGTGATGACGAGAAAAGAAGCGTGGCATCAGGTCGTGACGGCCACGAGAGAAGCAGCAGATTATGCGAAACAATATGACATTGATATCAGTATCGAATTGATTCAGGGAACAATCATCAATGATATAGCTTCTATGCTCAAGCTTTTCGAAGAAGTGGACAGGCCGAATGTTTATTGCTGTGTAGATGTTGGCACCTTCTATACAACGGTGAAGCCGAAGATGCCTATCAAAGAAGCAATCAGGAAGCTTGGTGATCGTATCAAAGTTGTCCACGTTAAGGACGAGGTCGGCTTCCCGAATATCATGCAGTCTCAGCACGTGTGGTTCGGCGGAGGATTCGTGGATTTTTCGGAAATGGCTGAAGCGCTGAAGGAAGTAGGCTACAGTCACTACAACGCGGTGGAATGGGAGGCCTGGCAAGCAGGAGGGCTGTTCGGTGTAGGGGAGCCTTCAGGAATAGGGTTAAGTGATTTCGACCGCGTCGCAGAAGAATCGAAAGAGTTTTTGGAAGAGTTCGGATGGGGCCTCAAAAAATGAGCGTTGAGGTAGAAGAGCTTCTGTTCGAGATGATAAAGATCGAAAGTCATCAGGAGACGGAAGGGCACGAGCAGCGTTTTGCTGAGTTTCTGAAAGACTACCTGGAGAAAGAAGGGGTGGTGGTGGAGCTCAGGGAAGTGGTGGATGGTAGATGTAACCTGATTGCCACTGTCGAAGGTGATGACCCGGGTCCTGTCCTTATGTTGAACGGACATATGGATACGGTCCCACCCTACGATATGGAGCACCCTTTTCAGCCTTACCTTGAGAATGGACGCATATACGGGCGTGGGAGTGTCGATATGAAAGGGGCACTTGCGGCGATGACCGTCGTGACGAAAGATATTTATCAAAACCGAGAGAATATGAGAGGAACACTTCTTTTTACAGCTACGATAGGTGAAGAGAATTACAGTCCAGGAGCCTATGAATTAGTGAAAGATGGAGTAAGAGCTGATTACGCTATTGTCGGTGAACCCACAAATATGGAAATCGGAATCGCCCATAAGGGGGTGGTGTGGGGAGAAGCCATTTTCGAAGGAGAAGCGGTACACGGAAGTACGCCGTTCAAGGGAATCAACGCTATTTATAAGGCGACGGATTGGATACAGAAAGTTAGAAGAGACTACCTGCCTCGTATCAGACAAAACAGGCATGCGCTGCTCGGGGAAAGCACGATGAATATCGGTGAAATTTCTGGAGGTACCAGACCGGTCATTGTACCTGCCAGATGTGAAGTGAAGTTCGAACAGCGACTTCTGCCGGGAGAGAAAGAATCTGATGTGATCGATGGTCTGCAGCAGATGATCGAAGAACTGAAACAAGAGGATCCCGAAATGAAAGGGGTGGTTCATGAATCAGCGGTATTTAATGGTGTTCCTCATCGTTCTCTCGAGACCGATTCGAATAGCCGGATTGTACACAGTCTGAAAAGGGCATACTCCAAGGAATTTGACCAGGACACAGAAGTTATTGGGCTGGGATTTTGGACAGACGGAGCATTATTCGGGGAAGTGGATGGAGTGGATGTCGTTGTCTGTGGACCCGGCGATATAGCACAAGCACACTCGGACAACGAATTCATCGACAGGGACCAGCTACAGGCTGCATACCGTATGTACTATGACGTTGTAACAGATGTGTGCAAGTGAGGAGGAGATTATTGGAACATATCAAAGCACTTGTATGTGTGAATTGCGGGCATAAGCACGAAGTGGACATCATCTACGAATGCAAGCTTTGTGGCCATAGCCTGGATGTGGAATATGACTACGAGATGATTTTTTCAGAGGAAAAAAAGTTGTTCAAAGATGAGTGGCCGGGGATCTGGAAGTACAGAAAACTGTTACCTGTGACTGGTACTACAGCACCAGTATCTCTCGGGGAAGGGAGAACCCCGTTCCTCGAAGGCGAAACGTTAGCGGAAAAACTGGGGGTATCTACTGTCTTTCTGAAAAATGAAGCAGGGAACCCGACCTTATCTTTTAAAGATAGGCCTCTATCGGTGGCCTTGACATTGGCTAAAGAGAGAGGGATAGATAAGGTGGTGACGGCTTCTACGGGGAATACGGGGGTGGCCGCTGCTGCTTACGCTGCGAGAGCAGGGATTATGTGTGAGATCTGCGTTCCGGAAACGACGCCTCAGGAGAAGCTGACGATGATGGAAGTGTTCGGCGCTGAAATCAAAGCAGTGGAAGGGACATTCAGCGACGCTTATGACATTGCGAAGCGTGTAGCTCTTGAACAGGGATGGCTCAATTTGACATCGACGTTTTTGAATCCTTATGCGATTGAAGGAGACAAGACGCTTGCTTATGAAATTTATGAGCAGTATGGCGAAGTTCCTGACCATATCATCATCCCGATCGGTGCAGGTCCACTACTTGTTGGGTGTTACAAAGGGTTCCAGGAGTTGAAGAAAGCGGGGATGATCGAGAATCTTCCTAAGATGGTAGGTGTACAGGCAGAAGCATGTGCCCCGATTGCCAAAGCGTTCGAGCAAGGGGAAGAGAAGGTAGGTCCGTGGAAAGTGAAAGAAAAGACGGTAGCTGGCGGCATCGCAGATCCTTTGACGAGCTATCCGGATGACGGAACAAGGACGCTTGAGACGATCAGGGAATCCGGTGGAGTGGCTATCGCTGTCTCTGATGATGAAATAATGAGGGGATTATCATTACTGGCTGAGTCTGAAGGAATATTCGTAGAACCATCTTCTTCGACGGCTATCGCTGCTTTAAGGAAGATGGTCGATGGTGGAGGGATGGACTCGGATGAAAGTGTGGTATGTGTCTGTACTGGTCATGGCTTGAAAGATGCATCAGCTTTAAAACAGGGGAGGAAATAAGATGAAGAACAAAAGGAACAGGTTTGTCTGGTTGAGTGGTTTCATGCTTCTTTTAGTACTTGTTATAGCAGGATGTTCCGGCGACAATACCGGTGGAGATGAAGATGGAGGAGATAATTCCGGTGATAGTGAAGGCGGTGTCACAGAAGTAACACTTTGGCACATGGAAGAGCCGCCACAAAGGGTGGAACGATTTAATCAAGTTATCCAGCAATTCAATGAGGAACATGATGATATTGAAGTGAAACCCCAGGTGCAGAGTTGGGATGATGCTTATTCTCAGTTCCCTGCAGCGATTCAGGCCGGGAATGGTCCTGATTTATTGTTCACCCTTCCGGATTACACGACGCTGATCCAGGACTTGGGCGTTGTACAACCGATGGATGAGATTTATGAATCTTTGAATGAAGAGCATGGGTTCACAGAATCAGCTATTACTCCTTATCAGTATGATGACACGACGTGGGCGCTGCCTATTTTCGGGATGGTACAGGCTCTATGGTACCGGGCAGATTTCCTTGAAGAAGAAGGATTGGAAGCTCCGCAAACGTGGGAAGAACTAACGGCAGCTGTACAAGCACTTGATACAGAAGATCGTAACGGTATTGCGCTTCCTGCATCGAAGTCACTGGCTACCGATCAGGTCCTCTATACGTTCATGATCACTGCAGGAGCCAAAGATATTATTGATGGCGACAATAATATCAATTTCAATCAACCTGCAACGGTGAAAGCGTATGAGATGTATGCGGAGCTTCTGGAATACTCTCCAAATGACAGTAACACGTATACATGGGGAGAGCCACAGGCACAGTTTAACTCAGGGAATGCCGCTATGGCAATCGAAAAGGGCCAATATTTGGCACCATTTGAAGAAGAATCCGGAAGACCGGCAGAAGACCTGGGTGTAGTTCCTATGCCTGTGGCTGAAGGCGGAGAAGAAGGAAGTATCTATTATTCTAACGGGATCATGATGCTGACAGAAGATGAGCAAAAGCAGGAAGCGATCAAAACGTTCTTCGATTACCTATATACACCTGAGAACTATGCAGAGTTCATCAATGCAGAACCTGGATTGTTCCTACCTGTGACAGAATCGGCGATGGAATCGGATGCTTATTGGAGCAACGAAGTCGTTTCTCAATATGAAGAAGAAGTCCGTACGTTAATGGACATTGCAGAAAACGGGGCATTGTTCGGGTTCACGGATGGAGTGTCTTCTGAAGTCGGTCAGATTTCCGGTCCGAACATTCTAGCTGATACCCTCGGGCAGATGATATCCAATGGCATGAGTGCCGAGGAAGCTGTCGAATGGGGACAGCAACAGATGGAGGCAGCGATAGAATAAATAGTTTATTTTCATTATGGTCCGGAGAATCAACGTGAGAATTTCTCCGGGCCTTCATTGAAGGAGGGGAGCCGTTGAGCGAAAGGGAGGCTGTACTGATGGTCGCTAAACAAACGCGGGTAAGAAAAAAGAAGAACAGGATAAGGAAAGCGATGCCTTATCTGCTTGTAGGTCCGCTGGTTATCTGGATATTATTGACCGTGTTCCTGCCCCTCAGTTCTGTAATACGGGAAAGCTTTTACAGTACAGGGTTCGTCGGAACACAGGGAGATTTCGTCGGTTTTGAGAACTATATGAATGTATTCGGCTCGGCTGCTTACTGGGGAGCCTGGCAGAAGAGTCTGCTTTGGGTCGTCGGTAACATGGTGGTGCAAACGATTCTTGCTTTTTCGGTGGCACTGCTTCTGAACAACAATCGTAAAATTTCACAGATGGCGAGGACATGGATGATTATTCCATGGGTGATTCCGACTATCGTCGTCGCGATATTCTGGCAGTGGATTCTGAACGGTTCCTACGGGGTTCTGAATGATGTGCTATTATCCCTCAACATTATCGGGGAGCCTTTGAATCTGTTGGGCGATTCGACGTGGTCACTGTTTGTCATTATTTTCATCAATTCATGGCACTGGTTCCCTTTCCTTGCGGTTATTCTATTGGCAGGTCTTTCGGGAATCCCGAAAGAATTGTATGAAGCTTCTGCGATGGACGGAGCGAACAAGTGGCAGGAATTCTGGAAGATTACGCTCCCCTCGCTGCAACACACCACTTTTGCGCTGGGGCTTGTCGGGACATTATGGATGTTCAATATTTTCGACCTGATACATTCCCTGACAGAAGGAGGTCCGGCGGGGACGACGACAACCGTACCCGTTCTCATCTATCAGGAAGCCTTTGAGAGTTATAATCTTGGAAATGCTTCCGCTATGTCCGTGGTTACGGCTCTATTCCTGATTATGTTTGCTGTATTGTTCGTCCGTTTTGCTGCACCGAAGGATTAAGGGGGGAAAGAATTTATATGAAGCTATTTAAATGGATCTATGGGATTGCGCTCGTATTGTTGATTGCTTTCCCTTTCTACTGGGTGGCCATCTCTTCTTTCAAATTGCCGGATCAGATTCTGCAGGCGGATTTCTGGCCGAAAGAATGGACGCTTCAACACTATAACGAATTGATCAATGCGACCCCTTATTTGACGAATTTGAGGAACAGTCTGTTCGTTTCATTCGGAACGATGATCATCACTACGGCGCTGGTGGTGCCTGCTTCCTACGCTATTTACCGGATGGAATTCAAGGGAAGGAAGTTCTTCTACTACCTGATTCTGGCTACTTTCATTTTTCCGACGATGCTATTACTGGTTCCTGTGTACAACCTTATGTCTGGTGTCAATCTGATTGATAACCTGTGGAGTCTGATCATCATCAACGTTACGTTCGCCGCACCGTTTGCGACGTGGTTGATGAGCGGGTTCTTCAAGAGTATCCCGCCTTCGTTGGATGAATCTGCTGCAGTAGACGGAGCAGGACAACTGAGGATTCTGTTCCAGATTATCTTGCCTCTTATTGCGCCTGGACTGGCGACGATCGCTGTGTATTCCTTCGTAGTATCCTGGACGGAATTCGCATTCGCTTCTGTTCTCATATCAAGTGAGGCGAACCAGGTGCTCACCGTAGGGATGAATCAGATCATGGGTCAGTACACCGTACGCTGGGGATGGACGACAGCGGGTGGCATGCTCACAGTGATTCCTGTACTGATTTTCTTCGGGATTGTAGGTAAGTATTTCGTACGCGGACTGACAGAAGGATCGATAAAGTAGAGGTGGTTAGGTGATGTCTACCATTAAAATCGGAATCATAGGAGCCGGACGATTCGGACGTCTTCATTTGAATGTTCTTTCCGAGCTTCCAGGATGTGAGGTCGTAGCGGTGGCTGATATATCTGAAGAGGCACTGCAAAATGTGGAAAAAGAATTCGATGTCAAGAAAACGTATGTGGATGCCAACGAAATGATAAATGATGAAGAAGTGGACGCCGTCGATATCGTAAGTGATGAAAGTACCCATGGTGCATACGCAATAAATGCTTTGAAGAGTAACAAACACGTATTCATCGAAAAGCCGATAGCGACGAGTGTACAGGAAGCGAAGCAAATTGATGAATTGGCCAAAGAGAAAGGAAAGCACGTACTGGTTGGGAATATAAGCAGATTCAGCTCTCCTTACTATTCTATTTACAGGGCGGTGAGAGAAGGAAGGCTGGGGAAGGTAGCGATGATCCGTGCGAAGAGGAATTTCAGCAAATCCTGGTTCGCCCATTTCGGAAAAAGGGTTCACCCGGTATATGAATCCGGCATTCACGACATTGATTTGGCGCTATGGTATGCCGGGAGTCCATGTGTAGAAGTATACGCTTCTGAAAGAAATATAAGCGGATTCAAGCACCCGGATCTCTTTTCTGCCGTGCTTACCTTTGAAAATGGAGTGATTGCTTCTATTGATTCGTCCTGGCTTTACCCTGAAGGCGGGCCAAGAAACCTGGTGGAGACGCTTGAGCTCGATGGAACGATTGATGCAGATATAGAAGTGATTGGAGAGAAGGGAACGGCGACGTATGCTCTGAACCATCCCGGATATTCTATCAACACGGAGACAAGAACGGAACGCCCTGCATTGACTCTATGGTCGACAGAGATTGACGGTATTGGAGGAGCGATCAGGTCTGAATTGAATTATTTCCTGAGGCTGATAGAAAGAAAGGAAGAAAATGAGATTGCTCCTGTTTCGGATTCAGTGGAAGGTCTCAAGATAGCTGATGCCATTGTGCAGTCCGCGGAAGAAGGAAGACCAGTGAAATTCTGAAGGAGGACAGGCGAGTGAGTGTATATGAGCGTCTGAAAGAATTGGAAATAGAGGTTCCCGTGATTGAGCCAAGGTTCACATTCGTACCGGGAGTTCAAGTCGATAATTTATTGTTTATATCCGGCCAGACCCCGGAAGTAGGCTCAGAAATGAAATACGTAGGGAAGCTCGGCGAATCGATAGATATAGAAGAAGCAAAAGAAGCGGCCCGGCTCGCTGCACTGAATTGTCTCGGTGAAATTGAATCGGTGCTCGGGTCTCTTGACCGTGTCGAACGATTTGTCCGAGTAATCGGTTACGTACGATCGGCAGAAAACTTCGGAGAACAGCCTCTAGTAATCAATGGAGCTTCTGAGCTGTTGATTGAGGTGTTCGGCGAAAAAGGGAATCACGCAAGAGCGGCTCTCGGTGCCGGGGAACTTCCTTTCGGAGCGCCTGTGGAGCTCGAGATGATTGTGCAAGTCAAGGAGTGAAAAGATGAGAATAAATGAGCACGTGTCTATCGTTGCCAGTGGGAAGATGGGAATGGATTGGACGCACCCTTCTGATTGCAATGTGTATGTGCTTCAGAGTGAAGGGGAAGCGGCTCTTATTGATACCGGAACCGGGGAGTCGATAGAAGCTATGTACCTTCATCTGAAACAGGAGGGGATAGATCTTGAGTCCATCACCTATATATTCCTGACTCACATTCACGCAGATCATGCCGGCGGGGCTTCCAAGCTGAAAAGAGATCTAGGGTCAGAGGTATATGCCAATGCAGAGGCTCTCTCTGTTCTAAAAAGCGGTGATGAGGAAGCCATCGATCTATTGCAGGCGAAAAAAGCCGGATTTTACCCTGAGACGTATCGTTTCGAGGGATGTGAGGCTTTGCCTTTGAAAGAAGGAGACCAGTTTCAAATTGGCTCCCTGAAAGTAACGGTTTACGACACCCCAGGTCATTCCAGGTTCGATATGGCTTTCCACGTACAGGGAGAAAATGCGGATTATCTGTTCAGTGGAGATACTGTGTTGTTTGATGGCAAGATTTCTATGCTTTATACCAAAGATTTCTCCATTCACGACTTATCAGAAAGCATAAGCAAGCTATCCCGGCTGGACGTAGAAGTGCTGCTTCCGGGTCACTTCCAGCCTGCCCTGAAAAACGGGAATGCGCACATCACGAAAGCGAAGGAAACATTCGAGAACATGGGGATTCCGAAAAACATTATAGAGTAGGAGGAAGGGCTGTGTTGCAGGAGGACTACAGTAAGAAGATAAACGAGCTTTTAAGTGACGTGGAGCATCACCAAATGAACGTCATAAGACAAGTTTCGAAAAGAATCGCTGACTCTATCCAAAAAGACGGATTGGTGCATCTGTTCGGATGCGGACATTCTCACATGCTTGTAGAAGAGGTGTTTTTCCGTGCTGGAGGTCTTGTGCCGGTAAATCCGATGTTCGAAACCAGTACCATGCTGCATGAAGGGGCTGTAAAAAGCTCCCAGATTGAAAAGATGCAGGGATACGCTGAGCACATACTTAAGAATTATCGCGTGAAAGAAGGAGAAGTTATCATCATTATCTCTACTTCTGGTATCAATAGTCTTCCTATCGAAATGGCGATGGAAGCGAAAGAGAAAGGACTGACTGTCGTGGCGCTGACCTCTACCTCATACAGAGACAAGGAGTCCCGTCATCCTTCCGATAAAAAACTTGAAGATGTAGCGGATTACGTTATAGACAACATGATTCCTTATGGAGATGCTCTTGTCGAAATAGGAGAAGACGGTACGAAAATGGGACCAGGGTCTACGGTGATCGGCGCCTATGTGATGAATTCAATGATGATGCAGGTAGTGAAGGAACTGAAGGATAGGAATATCGATCCTCCTGTATTCGTGAGTGGGAATGTCGAAGGTGGCATGGAATACAACCATGCCCATATTGAGAAATATAAAAATCGTATCAAACACTTGTAACATTAGGAGGGACCTTCCACAGTGACAGCTACCGATAAAGTGTTATTGGCCATTGATATAGGTACATCCTCTGCCAAGTGTGTGGCTATGAATAAGAAAGGCGAGCTTGTGGCGGAAGCTGCTGAAGGCTATTCCACTTCACGACCGCACCACCAGTGGGTGGAGCAGAGCCCGGAGTGCTGGTGGACAGCGGTTTCTCACGTTATAAAGAAGTGCGTCGGGAAGCTTGAAGAACCACAAGTCGAGGGGATTTCTCTATCGGGGCATATGAGTGCGCTAGTGCTAGTGGATGGCAGTGGAAGCGTGCTTCGCCCCAGTATCCTTATCACTGATAATCGTTCTACTCGGCAAACGGAGCATTTGAATGACCTGTACAAAGAGGAATTCATCAAGCATACAGGCAATCAGCCTATGAATGCTTTCACAGCTCCAAAATTACTGTGGGTAAAAGAAAACGAACCGGAAATTTTTGCAGCAATTGATAAATTAATGTTTCCGAAGGATTACATTCGCTACAAACTTACCGGCGAAATAGGAACGGATCCTACAGACGCCGGAAATAGCCTGTTGCTGAATGTGAAGGAAAGAAAGTGGAATGAGGACTTGATTCAGAAGGTGGGTTTACCGAACAGGATTTTCCCAGAGATTCACGAGTCCCTGACTGTATTCGGGTATGTTTCTGATGAAGCTGCCCGTGAAACCGGGATGGTACGTCGTGGTACACCAGTAGTCACCGGAGGAGCTGATATGGCGTGTAGTCATATTGGTACAGGGGCTTATCTTCCGGGTACTAGTGCTATTACGTTAAGTACTTCCGGGCAGGTGGTGATGAGTGCAGAAGAAATAGACGAAAAAAAATCCGGTAAGGTTACCTACCACCCAGGAGCTGTGATGGGAACAATGTATGCGATGGGTACTGTCTTCACCGGAGGCCTAGGAGTGGAATGGGGATATAAACTCCTTTACGACCGGAAGGAAATGAACAAGGGTGATTACGAACGAATTGATGAGCTCTCTGAAGAGATGAAACGGTACCCTCCAGGTAGTGAGGGGCTTGTTTTTCTACCATTTCTAGTGGGAAGCAGCACTCCTTATTTCGATTCCAAGGACAGAGCTGCATGGATAGGGCTGACGATAGGGCAGCGCAAGTCTCTCCTTCTTCATTCTATTCTTGAGGGGATTACATTCAATCTGCAGGAGAATTTACACGTGCTACAGGGCTCCCGGGATGAACAGCCGGACATTTTCCTCGGTGGTGGAGGAAGCCGGAATGATGTGTGGGTCCAGATGATCGCCGATGTGACCAATTCGGAAGTGAAGAGACTTATTTCCACAGATGGATCGACGATGGGAGCTGCTATTATCGGCGGTGTGGCGTTGTCCTGGTTTCCATCAGTGGAGGAGGCTCTAGCGGAAGTGGTGAAAGCGGGAGAGGAATTTGTTCCTGATGTGTATAAGCATTACCAATACAGAAACCTTTTCGAAGGGTACCAGACGCTATATAAATCTTTGAATCACTACTATCACAAGTATAGTTAAAAACAACAAGTATAGGTTTCAAAACACGTGAAGGAAGAATCACGTGTTTTTTGTTGGTTTATTTTCAGAAATTTTCAACAAGGTGTTGTAAAACGCTTTCATATATATTATTATTAACTAAATCGATTTACTAAACCGATTTAGTAAAACAACTATGCAGGGACAGGAAGAGGATTACATGATGAAAAGAGTGACGATGGCTGACGTTGCGAAAGAAGCGGGAGTCTCTAAGAGTACCGTGTCGCAATATTTGAATCAGCGCTATGAGTTCATGGGAGAGAAAACGAAAAAGCGTATCGAAGAAGCAATCGGAAAATTGGGGTATCAGCCTAATATGGTAGCTAGATCACTGAAACAAAAATCTTCAACGACCATAGGAGTAATTGTGGCGAATATATCCCACGAGTTTTCCACCCGAATCATTCAGGCGATTGAGGCACAATTCCATCAGGCAGATTATCACGTCATCGTCTGTAATGCGGAAGATAAGCCTGAAAAAGAGAAAAAATATATCGATATGCTGCTTGCCAAGCAAGTGGACGGTCTCATTATCTTTCCGACAAGCACAAATGTAAACGTATACAACGAGTTGAATCTTCAGGATTTTCCTTTGGTATTTCTAGATAGATCAGTTCCAGAGGTGGACGTTCCGACAATTATGCTTGATAACAAGCAGGCGGCTTGTCTCGCGGTGCAGGAACTTTATCAAAAAGGATATGAGATGCTGGGCATTCTCACCAACTCCACAGAGTACAACGTTACTCCAAGGGTGGAGAGGATCGAAGGGTTTAAGCAGGCATGTCGGAAGTATGGTCTTCCGGTACAGGAGAAGTTCATCCAGGGGGTCGCTCTAGAGAATATGACTGAAAAGATTCATTCGATAATGATAGGAGAAGATCCTCCAGACGCTCTAGTGGCGGGGAACGATCTAGTATTGATGGAAATCCTCACTTATGCGAGGGATCACCACCTTCGTATTCCGGAAGATCTTGCCATCATAGGCATTGATGATATTTCCTTCGCCTCTATCTATAATCCGGCGATTACAACTATCGCTCAACCGGTAGAGAAAATGGGGCATAAGGCTGCAACTTTACTTATTTCCAAAATCGCAAAACAAAAACAGACACAGGACGAAATTGTACGTTTTCCAGCAACGCTTATTTCAAGAAGTTCATGTTAGGAGGGCTAGTTGATATGGAAGAGATTATTCGAACAATCAGTAAGGAAGTATCAGGAGTGCTGGAAAGAGTCTCCGAGGAGAACGCAAGGGAGATTGCTTCAGGACTTCATAGTGCGAACCGGATTTTCATAGCAGGCAATGGTCGCTCTGGTCTCGCCGGTAAGATGTTCGCGATGCGACTTATGCATGTCGGTTATGAAGTGTATGTAACCGGGGAGACGATTACGCCGAGCATTACAGCAGGGGATGCGTTCCTGGTGATTTCAGGATCAGGGAACACGAAATCTCTTGTAGATCTGGCGGATAAAGCAGCGGAGGCAGGAGCTACCGTTTACACGGTAACGACCAATGCCACATCAAAGTTGGGAGAATTGGCCGAGAAAGTGCTCGTCCTACCTGCTGTTACAAAAGCGGTTGATACAAGAGAAGCTACCATTCAGCCATTGGGTAGCCAGTTCGATCAAAGCGCCCATCTGCTGCTTGATAGTCTCATCGTTTACCTGACACGAACCTTCGCTGAAGGTAAGGAAGAGACTTGGAAAGGGAAACACGCCAATTTAGAGTAAGGAGGGATTTTATGTCGATTCAGAAGGTTATGGAAGGGAAGGTTGTGGCTGTGATCCGTAATTCGACAGCAGATAACATTATCCCGATCATCGAACGATTATCGGAAGGTGGCGTTAACGCCGTGGAAATCACGGCCGAAACAAAAGGGTTCACGGAGATTCTCAATAAAGCGGTCGATTACTTTGAAGATTCGGAAGTACTTATAGGAGCAGGTACCGTCAATACGGTACGAGAGGCAAAAGAGGCATTAGAAGCAGGGGCTGCATTCATCGTATCACCTGCGCTGAATGAAGAAGTGGTGAAATACGTTAAGGGGAGAGACGGTCTGATGATACCGGGTGTGCTGACTCCATCGGAAGTGATGGAAGCCTATCACTTAGGAGCTGATATGGTGAAGATTTTCCCGGCAAGCGTCATGGGGCCTTCTTACATAAAAAGTATCCGGATCCCGCTTCCGGATATCCCTATTATGGTGACAGGGGGAATTCATGAAGGGAATATGAAAGAGTTCTTCGATGCAGGTGCCGCTGTAGCCGGGCTTGGCAGTGAGCTTGTAGATGCCAGGAACCTTACGGATGAAGCACTCGGAGAAATAAGTGAAAAAGCCGGTCGTATGAAAGCTTTGGTCCAATAATTATCTGGAGGGAATAACACATGAAAAAATTATTCGGTTTGTCTTTATTGATTCTTATCGTTGTGCTTAGTGGTTGCGGAAGTTCTTCAGGTGAAAGTGGGGGAGACGGCGAGGAACCGCTTAAAATTATTGCTGCTCATAACCAGACGGATCCGGAGAACCCTTATCAGGATGGTCTTCTCGCATTTAAAGAATCCGTAGAAGAGCAGTCAGGTGGAGACATTGAAGTGGAAGTTCACGCGGGTACACTTGGTACGAGTGAAACAGAACTTGTCGAGAAACTGCAGACAGGCGCAGCTGATGTAGTACTGGTTTCCCCGGGATTTATGACATCTAGCGGTATCGATCAGGTCGATCTCTTCGCTTTCCCATACCTGTTCAATAGTTATGACCATTGGGAGAAGACGGTTCAAGGCGAAGTCGGCGATGAAATGGCTCAGATCATCAAAGAAGAATCGGACAACGATTTCCGTATGCTAGGGTACTGGACAGCAGGTGTACGTCACTATTATGGCGATGAGCCGCTTCAGCAAATGTCTGATATCGATGGGAAGAAAATGCGTACACAAACTTCAGGTGTCGTAGCGGATTTCTGGAAACAGACAGGAGCTGTACCGACGTCCGTAGCATGGGGTGAATTGTATCAGGCGCTGCAGCAGGATGTTGTGGATGCAGCTGAAAACGCTTACCCTTACTTCGTGCAGCAAGACCATCACAAAACACCGAACGGCAAATTCATCACAGAAACCGGTCATGACTATACTACACGCTTTCTATTGACCAGTGGAGATTTGTACGATGGACTAACTGATGAACAGAAAGAAATCATCGAAGAAGCTTCCAAGGCTTCTGTAGAAGCAGAATGGGAATCTCTTCATTCACAGGAAGAAGAATATAAACAGCAGGCGATTGAAGAGGGCGCAGAAGTGAATCAAATTGATCGCCAGCCGTTCATTGATCTTGCCAAGCCACTGCAGGATAAAGCTGCTGAAGAAATCGGTGTAACGAATCTATTAGAGAAAATAAGAGAAATCGGAGAATCGACAGAGGAGTAAAAACTGGGGCACTGCTCGTGCCCCTGTTCTATGTAGGAGGTGCGACAGATGGCTAAGGCTGTTCATATTATCGAAAGAATACAGACGGTTATAGGACTATCATTCCTGACTTTATTTTTCGGCGTCCTATTGTATCAGATTATCACTCGACATCTCGGAATTTCTGTTATCTGGACGGAAGAGTTGGCCAGTTATTCGTTCGTTTGGTCGGTGTTCATGGGAGCGGCAGTTATGGTCAATAGGAAGGAACATTTCAGTTTCGATATGCTGGTCAAAAAGTTGAAAGGGAAATCCCTTCTCGTTTTACTGACGGTGAATGATATCATTCTGCTTGTGTTCAACAGTGCATTGTTCGTCTATGGATTACAGGTTGTCCGTGAATTTTGGAATAACGAATGGATAGCTCTTTCGTTTATGAAAATGGGCTATGTATGGATCGCTATTCCGCTTATGGCAGGTACAATGATCATTTATACGCTTCATCATCTAATCAACAGATTTCAGAAAGTGTCGAAACAGGGGGTGGAATCATGGGAGTCTTCTTAGTAGCTATATTCGTTCTATTAATGCTCATTGGCATTCCGATAGCTTTCGTAATTGGGATTGTCGCTCTTATGGGTATCGTTAACATTGAATATATTCCACCTATGACTGTACCTATGAAAATGCTGAATGGTCTGGATTCATTTGTACTGTTGGCCGTTCCGCTCTTCATTCTGGCTGCAAACCTCATGAACTCCGGGAAGATTTCACAGAAACTGGTCGATTTCTCGATGGCAATCGTCGGGCATATACGCGGTGGGCTTGCTCAGTCCAACATTTTAGTTTCGATGTTGTTTGCCGGCGTTTCCGGAGCATCCCAGGCGGATACGGCTGGGGTAGGGAAAATTCTTATTCCCAATATGAAGAAAAAGGGCTATGACAATGAAACGGCTGTAGGAGTGACAGCAGCTTCTTCCACAATCGGAGTAATCATCCCTCCGAGTATTCCGATGATCATATTTGCAGGTATTACGAATGTCTCAGTTGGGGCCCTATTTCTCGCAGGGATTGTTCCTGGCGTACTTATTGCGCTTACCATGATGATTTTCGTTTATTTTCTCGCTCGTAAGAATAATTATGAACGGCAGGAGCGAGCCAGTCTGAAAACGTTCTTGAAACTGTTCGGAGATGCGATGCCTGCCCTCGTCACACCAATCATCATTGTCGGGGGGATTGTTACCGGCTTCTTCACAGCCACGGAAGCTGCTGCAGTCGCATCTGTCTACACGCTTCTTGTGAGTATGTTCTACTACAAGACGTTGAAGGTTAAAGACCTGCCGAAAATCTTCTTCGACACACTGGCTCTTAGTTCCTTGTCATTGTTCGCTTTGGCGGCAGCCAGTGCGCTCGGTGAATTGATGAGTTATTATCAGCTCGGCATGCACGCTCAATCCTTCTTTGATAACTTCATTGATGCCAAGTGGATGTTCTTGCTGATTACTATTGCTTTCTTCCTTGTCATCGGTACGTTCATGGATGCGATTCCGGCGATGATACTGTTTGTTCCGGTAATCATGCCGGCAGCGATGCAGTTCGGTGTCAGTGATGTCCATCTCGGTTTGATTGTCGTAATGACGCTTGCCGTCGGACTTGTCACACCACCGTACGGATTATGTCTGTTGCTTGCTGCCAAGATAGGGAAATTACCGATAGAGCGGTCGTTTAAAGCAGTCACGCCTTATATCGTCATTGTTCTTCTGGTGCTCGGCTTCGTCGCCTTCTTCCCGGAAGTAGCGATGTATATACCGAAGCAGCTCAACCCTGATCTGTTCGGAGTGACACAGCTATGATGAATCATAAACAGAAAGCGGCGGAAGCAGCCCTTTCCTACGTAAAAGATGGCATGACGATCGGACTTGGGTCCGGGTCCACGGCAGAAGCATTCATCCATATGCTTGCCGGCAGGGATGTTATCGGAGTCGCAAGCTCCCGGAAAACGGAGAAACTCGCCGCTTCTATCGGAATTCCTCTGAAAGAAACGGACGAGATAGACGTAGCGGTGGATGGTACAGATGCCATAGATGCGTCACTGAACCTTGTAAAAGGTGGAGGAGGCTCGCTTGTCCGTGAAAAAATCGTTGGACGGCAGGCCCGTGAGTATATCATTATTGCGGGAGAAGAGAAGTGGAGGAACACGCTCGACGGGGAGACTATTCCGGTCGAGGTCGTTCCTTTTCTTTTTCAGGGAACAAAGAAATTAATCGACGAAATAGGAGGTGCTTCTTCTCTCCGTTGTGATGGAAAAGGGGATCCATTTGTTACGGATAACGGTAATCGTATTTTGGATGTTTATCAAGTTCAGGGTGTACGTGCATTTCACGAGGAAGTGATTCGGTTGCCGGGAGTAGTCGATACAGGCGTGTTCCCTGAGTTGGCGGATGCTGTCATTCTCGCTGGAGACACAGTGAGAACAGAAAGGAGACATAAACTATGAAGGATGTCATTACCATAGGTGAAGCGATGGTCGTCTTCAATCCCGTGAAAACGGGACCGTTGAAGTTCGTACCTTCGTTCGACAGAAATATTGGAGGAGCGGAGTTGAACGTTATGCTGGGTTGTTCGCGACTAGGTCTCAGCACCGGTTGGATAAGCAGTCTTGGTGACGATGAGTTTGGTACATTTATTCAGAATTTCGCCCGGGGGGAAGGTGTCGATGTGTCGGAAGTGAAGCGGACGGAAGATTATCCGACCTCTCTCAACTTTAAAGAGATCCGGGAAGACGGGAGCGGTAAAACATTCTATTACCGCAGTCAGACACCGACGCGTGCTCTTCGAAAAGAAGAACTGAATGAAGACTATATAAAGAATTCCCGTGTTCTTCATGTTACCGGCATTTTCCCTGCGCTTCACGAGGGCGCAAAAGAGTATATGAAAGAAGCGGTGGCGATTGCGAAACAGAACGGGGTTACGGTTGCGCTCGATCCGAATATCCGACTGAAGCTGTGGAGCAAAGAAGAAGCGAGAGATACGCTGAAGGATTTCCTACCTGAGGTGGATATCCTGCTTTCCGGTAAAGAAGAAATGGAACTGATCTTTGAAACGAAAGATGAAAAGGAAATGTTCGCTCGAGCAGAAAGGTTTGGCATCAAAGATATCATCATCAAGGATGGGAGCAACGGAGCTTCCGGGCGTAGAGGGGGAGATAGGCATCATGAAGATTCCCGCCCTCCTCAGAAAGTGGTGGACACCGTGGGAGCAGGAGACGGCTTTGATGCCGGCTATTTATATGGTTATCTTCAGGGTTGGGACCTAGGGAAATGTCTCCGATTCGCAAATACCATCGGCTCCATGGTCGTCAGTGTCGTAGGGGATAACGAAGGGCTCCCTTATTTGTCGGAAGTCCAGGAAGCACTCGGCGAAAAAGAAATGATCGAGAGGTGAGACGATGAAACTGCAGGTTGCACTCGATCGGATGTCAAGGGAAGCATGCCATTCGGTTTTGGAAGAAACGAAAGACTATGTCGATATCATCGAAGTCGGGACAGGGGTCATCAAAGAGTACGGAATGGACATCGTCCGTGATTTACGAGAGTCGTACCCTCACCATGAGATTCTAGCAGACATGAAAACTTGTGATGCTGGAAAGGCGGAGACGCTACAGGCCTTGGAAGCTGGAGCTGATATTACGACGGTAATGGCATTTTCATCGGAAGCAACGATAAAAACGTGTCTTGAAGCAGCCCATGGAAAAGGTCGTGTCATGATTGATTTGCTGGGCGTGACGGAACGGTCGAAAGTGGAGCGTCTCAGGAGTATCGGGGTCGATTTCGTCAGCCTTCACATAGGGAAAGACCAGCAACAAGGCGGCGGTATCTCCGCAGAGTCGTTCTCTGTTGTAGCCGAAACAGGTGTACAAGTCGCAGTGGCTGGCGGTGTGTCACTGAAGACGATAGACGAGGTTGTCGGAGAAAAACCGGATGTCGTGATTGTCGGTAGTGGTATTACGAAGGCCGATGATCCGAAGGGAGCGGCTCGCTTGTTCAAGGAAGCAATGACATAGGAAAGTTGAAGAAGTATCTTTGAGTGGTGAAGGAAGCTTCACACTTGGAGATGCTTTTTCTATTGGGGGAAGCACGGTGGAGGGTTTTCAAGTAATATTTGTGATTACAAATAAGTGCTCTTGGTTCATAAAAGGACGATGTAAGGACCTCTATGTTCAAATGATAGAGTGGTAGGATATAGGCGCCTTTCCGTTGAAGGATTATGGATTTTTCATCCAAATTGCGGTACACTCACTTATAAAGTCAGAAAATTGATACATAAGAGGTGACGTCATGAATGATTTGGTAAAAAAACTGAAAGGACAGCTCATCGTCTCCTGCCAGGCTCTTGAAAACGAACCACTTCACGGATCGGACATCATGGCTCGGATGGCGATCGCTGCCGAAGAGGGAGGTGCGGGAGGAATCAGGGCGAACTCTCCTGAAGATATTCAGGCTATCCGTCGCTCCACAAATCTTCCGGTGATCGGCCTATGGAAAAAAGAGTACGAGGACAGTCCAGCTTATATCACGCCTACGGTTGAAGATGCACGGAAGGTTAAGGAAGCGGGCGCGGATATCGTTGCGGTTGATGCTACGGATCGCGTGCATCCGGGTGGGAAGACTTTGACAGAGTTTTTACAGTCCTTACGGGAAGCTCTGCCTGATACGCCGATTATGGCGGACATCTCTACGCTTCAAGAGGGGTTGATTGCTGAGAGCATGGGGATAGATGTGCTTTCTACGACGTTATCCGGATATACGGAAGAGACGGAGCACATTACAGGTTTCGATGGAGAATTGCTTCAGGCATTGATAGCGGAATCGTCGCTTCCTGTGGTCGCAGAAGGAAAAGTGCATACGCCTGAACTGGCCAAGGAGTGTTGGGAAATGGGGGCGCACGCTGTAGTCGTCGGATCGGCGATTACGAGACCTCAGGAAATAACGAAACGGTTCGCCAAAGAAGTAAGCGCTTCCTTGATGAAGGGGGACCGGGCATGATTGCTGTATTCGGTGATGTCCGGTCGTTCGAATTTTCAGGAGAGAACGTAGAGTATTTCAGACTTGAAGATTTAGAGACAGAAATGATCGATACGTATAGCCAGGTAGTCATTAATGGATGGAAAGACGAAAAAGCTTCTGTTTTATCCTATGACGTGATGGGAAAGCTTTGGACCTATGTCGAAGCAGGCGGAAGGCTTTACGGGGAAATGATCAATTGTGAAGACTTTCCCTCCTCGCGTCTTTTCGGGTTCAAGCAGGATTTTCCTGTTACCTATCGGAGACTCGAGAAACTGAAGGTCAGCGAAGAAGGAGAAGCTCAGCTCGGAGAATGGAACGGTCCTTTTCTGACGGGCTTTTCTTTTGATGCGGACGTATGGATGGAGATTGGTGTTTTTAAAGAGACGCTTGCTACGGAGGAAGAGGGGGAGCTGCCGGCGCTTATCCATCATCCTCTTGGAAAAGGTGCTACCTTGTTTTCTGCGATTCCGCTACTCGGAAATGAACAGCTATGGACGCTCAGGCCTTCTGTGTTTTTCGAGCGTATTGCCGAGTGTGGTCTTTTCCCGGCGGGGCGTTTCAAGAAGGAAATCGATGTCCGCAAGCGTGCAGTGAATGAAACGATCAGTGACGGGCTCGGGTGGTTTTTTCAATCGGGGATCATGCCGGAGTCCGACGGTAGCAAAGGAGTCTATGAAAATGTCCATGCGTTTCGCGGGAATGTGAGTGAGGACATCCGACCGGATTGTAACGCGCACACGGCTCTTCTTTTTCATCTGGCCGGGAAGTATACGGGGAATGCGGAGTATGAAAGTATTTCTGAGAATATTTTTTCTTACCTCTTTGAAGAGAGGTACCAGGATACGGAAGAGGATTCTGTCACGCGGGGCTTCTGGAAATGGTTCCGTTTTCCGACGGAGAAGCCGGATCAGATCTTCACGGATGACAACAGCTGGATGGCTATCGTTCTTCTTTATCTGTATCGCGAGACCGGGAAGGAAGCCTACAGGGAGAGAGGGTTACTCACACTGGAAGCGATGTACCGGACCCAGAATCGTCTTGGTTTAAGGATGGAAGCGATTCGTCGTCATGAGCTGGAGGAGAAAGGGGAGGAGTATTTCAGGGAGTCTGATTCCTGTAGTATGAATCCTCACTTCGAGTCGATTGCCCACGCTGCTTTTTTCCAGGGTTATGTCGTGAATGGCGAGGAAAAATACCGGGATATTGCGCTGAAGGGTATAGATACGATGCTCGAGAAGGACCTCACGTTCATGTACAGCAAAACCGCTGGCTACAGCCGCTTCCTTCTTGCGCTTTCCTACGCATACAAGCTGACCGGGAAGGACGTCTACAAAGAAGAGATGGACCGGATTGCGGCGTATCTTCTCTCGCACCAGCAGAAATACGGTGGCATTGAAGAAGCGGATAACCCTGATCCGGACCGCTATGGAGCGGAAGATACCGGGGTGTTCCGTTACAACGGTGAGGGCATCAGTGATCAGCTGTATACGAATAATTTTCTGTTGATGAACAGCTGGGAAGCTTTTCTTGCGACGGGAGATGAAAGGTACGAGGAGTTGGCCGAGGACTTGGCGGACTATGTGCGGACGATTCAAATCGTTTCTCCTCATAATACGTTTCACGGCGCATGGATGAGAGCGTTCTGCCATACGTACGGCGAGTATTTTGGAAATAATGGAGATACTGGATGGGGTGCCTATTGTTCGGAGAGCGGATGGACGAATGCCCTGCTCCTTTCTGGGTTGATGATGCGGGAGATGAATCACAGTCTGTTGGAGGTGGGTGGATGAATCAGCAAAAAGTGATGAGGTTCTGCCTCGAGGAACTGGACCGGTTATGCGGGAAAAAGGATACGGCACTCCTCGTCGATGATGCTCTCGGAGAAGAGGAATTTCTGCTGAAGCCAGGCGAAATCAGAAGCGGATCGGCCCGGGGATTGCTGTACGGTGTCTATGCTTGCGCGGAGAGAAAGGGGTATCGGTTTCTGGATTTTGAAGAGCATCAGACCGCTCCATCGCAGGGGATCCCTGACGGATGGAAAGAAGCTCCTGTTTTTAAGAGGCGCGGGAACGTCATAGAAACGATTGACGACCGCTCGTTTTTACACTCTATGATCGACTGGGGAGCCAAGAATCGACTGAACGAATTCTTTTTCACGTTTTTCCTGTGGGACGAAGTGAAGGAAGATATTCTTCCGGCGCTTGAGAAACGCGGTTTTAGCGTTACATTGGGCGGACACAGCCTGAAGTTTCTGATGGAGAAAGCAGGGATGGATCCGGAAGCAGCGATGGATTTTTTCCGGAAAACAGAAGAAGAATGGGACCCGGTGGTCGATGTCATCCGTGGCTACTGCGCTGACATTCCGGTTGTGACGAGAATTTCACTGTGGCCGGAGGACGCTCCTGCTCAGAAAGGCGATTTTCTCTCAGCATACTTGCAGTTCACGGAGTATCTGAAGCGTAAGCTGCCGGACATAGAGGTCGAACACATCGCTTATAACGCCGGCCTTGCCTGGCATATGCTCGAGAGAGAGTCCGAGACGAAACAGCCGGAAAGTATTGATACCCTGTTTGCTTTCTGGGGGAGGGATTACTCCCGTAATTTTCAAGAGGAGAAACGGGCGTGGAAGAGCTTCAAGGATTGGAGAGGTGTGGCGAACAAGTTGACAGTGTTCGAGTATTATAGCGATCATTTCTTGTTGAGTGAACTGTTCCCCCCACTCCCGAGGAGAATACATAAAGATTTTAAGGCATACCGACGACTTGGAGCGGATGGGGTGCTGAATCTGGTCGTTCCTCGTCATCACCCGAAGATGGGAGACGTTCCTGTAGAGAGCTATGACTGGAAATGGGTGCAGCTTCTCAACAACTACGTGGCCGCGAGTGAGATGTGGGGGAAGGCTGTGGACATGGAGGAGTGTTTTGCAGGAGATACTTCTGGTGTGTGGCACATGTTGGAGAAGGCGATCAGTCCTCTCAGCGGATGGAATATACCACTGTTTCCGGAACGTGCCGTCGATAGTGGGGATGCAAAAGTTCTGCCATCGCTCGAAGAAGCACAGGCGAAGGTCGGGGAAGTTGCTTTTACCACGGAAGGAAAAAGGGACGAGAAGCTCGCTGCCTACGTGGATGACCTCCAGGCCCTGCTTTCGTTTCACGAAAATAGAGTACAAAAAGAGCGCCTGTAACCTCAGGCGCTTGTCTTTTTGTTGCGGGCTTTCTCGAGTGTATGGGCGGTCAGGTACGTAATGACGAATGCCGGCACGCTTCCCCCGAACATCGGAAGAAGTCCTGGGAGTACGTAGATAAGAATCGCCATGGCGACGAACGTAAGCAGGATGATGAAGAGCTGAAGCGGAGAAGCCAGCGCTACGAAAAATGCTTGACGAATGTAACCGAAAAAGCCAAGATGGAACGTGGCCTTGATCGGGAAGTAGAAGATGAGTGTGGATACATACATGATTCCGAGAATGATAGCGATCGGCCAAATATTACGGACCCATCCCTCCGAAATCAGAAGGAAAGTCACATCGATATAAAGGATATAGCCGAGTATGAGAAAGATGCCCCCGTGCCCGTTTGCAGGGAAGAATTCCTGTTTGTACACCCTCCAGAATTCCCTGAAGACGTGGAGCGAGGTGTCTTTTTTTATGAGCCATTGTCTCGAAATGGAAAACATGGCGACGGTGGCAGGGAAGAACCCGAAAATGCCGAGACCGACAATTGTAAATAGTGCCCAGAGGATATTTATGTAAGCTGCTCTCATGAGCCAGTAGGCGGCAGTATTGAAGCGTTCCCAACCGTTCATGGAACCCCTCCTTTTCATGGTGAATGTACTGCTAACTATACACAAAATTCAGGGGGCTGAAAAGCTCGTTTTTTGCGATGTATTTAAAGACATATTATAGACTTGTCTCTTGGAGCAAAACACCGTAATATAATAACCGAATGGATAATTATTTTAATTTTTTTGAAAATTTTACTTTGAATTGGAAGGAAATGCTTTCCTGATGACGCGGAGTGGGGTTCGTTCATTTTTAAAAAGGGGGCCATTACAGTGAAGAACGTTTGGTATTTATTGATTATCTTAATGCTTGGTACATTGCTTGCAGCCTGCAGTTCAGAAGGAGAAGGTTCTTCCGGAGACGAATCTGAAGGCGGGTCTGAAGGAGACCTGTCAGGGGAAATAACCGTCTGGACGATGCCATTCAGCGGCGACAGTGAGAACGAAGAGAAAATGTGGAACAACATGGCTTCGACGTTTGAAGAAGAACACGGCGTCAGTGTCAATATGGAACAGATTCCGTGGTCGAACCGCGACCAGAAGATTCTGACGGCGCTTGCGGCGGGCTCCGGCCCGGACGTATTCTATGCGATTCCGGATCAGATGCCGCAATATGCGGAAGAAGGAATGCTCCTGGAACTCGACCCTTATCTGGAAGGGAACAACATGGATGACTTCGCCGATTCAGCGATGGAATCCGTCACATGGGATGATTCTACCTATGGCCTTCCTATTCTGCAGGAAGCGTACACCCTCTTCTACAATCTTGATATTGTAAAAGAAATCGGTGGAGATCCTGAGAATCTTCCGAAGAATTGGGAAGAATTTAAGGCGCTTGCGGCGAAAGCGAAAGAGAACGGCTATTATGCAACCAGCTTTCCTGGCGGTGGATCCATGAACGGTGCGCTTTATCCATGGATATGGCAGGCGGGCGGAACCGTGCTCAGCAAAGACGGGGAAGTCGGTATCAATAGCGACCAGTCCGTCGAGGCGTTCGAACTGATCAATACGATGTATGAGAAAGAATGGATTCCGCAGGATTCTGTAACAGCGATGCACCACAATGAGCTGTGGGAAGGCGGAGAGATGCTTGCGGTGACCGGTTCCGGAATCAACTTGCAGATTCTGCAGAAATCCGGGGAGATGGATTTCGAAATCGCCGCTCCACTGAAGAAAGAAGAGCAGGCTACGTACGGCACGACTGGAATGTTCGTCGTTCCTTCCAATAGCGGCAATCCTGATGCGGCTGCAGAATTCGTGAAGTATATGACGAATGCGGAGAATCAGCGTACGTTCAACGAACTGACGAAGTACATTCCGACGCGTGAGTCCGCGAAAGACATTTTCGAGGATGAGCCGAAACTCGATAAGCTAGCCGGTTTCACCGAGTACACGAAACCTGGCGTAATCCACCCGGCCGCACGTGACATCATGTCCCCGATCCAATCCGAAGTGCAGGCGATGCTCGAAGGAGATAAGTCTCCACAGGAAGCAGCCGATGCAGCCGCGGAAGCGATTGAGCAGCAGGTCGGTAAGTAAAGTACAGGGGCAGAGAGCGGGTGTCGCTCTCTGCACTTCTTTTAACGGGGGTGGCCGGTCGGTGGTTTGCGGACCTTGATCGCTATTTTGCGGACTTTCGACAGGGTTCGACAGCCATTTGCGGACCTGAACCGCGTTTTGGCGGACCTGCGGCAACTTTCTGCGGACCGGACGTCCAGAATACTTAAGTGAAAACTATCAAACTATCAAATGGGGGGGAGGCGCATGTTGAGTCAGGAAGAGACGAAAGAAGAAGAGTACAGAACTCCGCCTGAAAAACAGCCGAAGCAGCCGAAGAAATCTTCCCTGAAAACAAGAATGAAAAAGCACTGGGACAAATACTCGCTGATCTATATATTCTTCGTTCCGATCATGATCCATTTTCTCATCTTTCAAGTGTTTCCGTTTGCGTTCAGTTTCGTTCTTACCTTTATGGACTGGAAGATTATCGGGGATTCGACGTTTGTCGGGTTCGAACACTGGGCCCGGTTCTTCCAAGACGATCTTGCCCACCTTGCCATCTGGAACACCGTCGTCTTCTCCATTTACTACATCATCCCGACGATGGGCCTCGGACTGATTCTGGCACTTATCATCAACTCGGGCATCCGCTTCGCCGGATTTTTCAAGGGAATCTTCTTCCTTCCGGTGGTGACGTCTTTCGTCATTGTAGCCGGAATCTGGGGATGGATGTTCCAGGGAACGGCAGACGGCCTCATCAACATGATGCTCGGATGGTTCGGAATCGAACAGCAGCTGTTTCTCTCCGATTCCGATCAGGCTCTGGCCGTGCTGGCGGGCTTGAGTATCCTGAAGGTGAGCGGAAGCACGATGATCTATTACTTCGCCGGGCTCCAGTCGATTCCGGGTCAGTTATATGAAGCGGCGAAGATCGACGGGGCGAATGCGTTCCGGATGTTCTGGCAGATTACGTTCCCGCTTCTGAAGCCGATCCACTTCTACGTGCTGATCATTACGACGATCAGTTCATTCCAGATTTTCGATTCCGCTTTCCTTTTGACCGGAGGCGGTCCGAACAACTCGACGACTACCATTGTGTATTACCTGTATGAACAGGGGTTCACTTCGCTTAATTTGAGTTATGCCGCTGTCCTTTCCTACGTATTGTTTGCGATTGTTCTCGTCATTTCTCTCATTCAGCGGAAGTTCCTCGGCAAGGACGACAATATTTACTGATGACAGAAAGGGGGAGACCCGCCTATGAAAAAAACGATCGCATATATCGGCCTGTTCTTCTTCGCTGCCTGTTTCCTGCTTCCTTTCCTGATCATGGTGGTCGGGTCCTTCCGGGATATGCAGTACGCGCTTCTCAGTCCGTCGTTCTGGTTCTCGGATGAGCTGTCGCTGTCGAACTATACGTACATTCTCGATGACGGGATTTTCATGCGCTGGATATTCAACTCGGTGGTGATTACCGTGGTGCCGGTCTTCAGTCAGATGTTCTTCTGTACAGTCATCGGTTATATTTTCGCGAAGAAGCAGTTCCCGGGGCGGGAGATTTATTTCTGGACGTTCATGGCGGTCATTATGATTCCGCAGCAGCTGCTCATCATTCCGAAATACATCATGTTCGCCAATTTCGGCTGGATCAACAACTATGCCTCTCTCATTGTGCCGGAGATATGGGGGATTATGGGTGTGTTTCTCATAAGGCAGTACTTGCAGGGGATTCCGAACGATTTCGAGGAAGCGGCAAAGATCGACGGAGCGACCGATTTTCAAATATTCATGCGGATCATTTTTCCGCTGACGATTCCGGTCGTGGCGACGGTCGGCACTTTCTCTTTCATTCAGAACTGGAACGACCTGTTTCAGCCGCTGATCTATATGACACAGGAGGAGATGTTCCCGGTGACAGTCGGTCTCGCTTCGATTCTCGGAAAAGAAGGCCACTTCGGGATCGAAATGGCCGGCTCCACGATTTCCTTTATTCCGACGTTTCTGATCTTCCTGTTCTTCCAGCGTTACTTTACGGAAGGGATCCAGCTGTCGGGGATCAAGTGAGCATCTCTTCATCGACGAAGGTCAGGCGGTAAATCCGTTTCGGCCGTCCCTTGTGGGTGAGCTTCTCTTCCCCGATGACTTTCACGAGGCCGGCATCCATCCATTTGAGGAGGATCCGGTGAGTGCTTCGGACGGTGATGTTCAACGTCGAAGCGAGTTCCTGGGCGGTATAGTCGATCTTTTTGTGACGGGTGACACGGGCCATCAGCTTGGTCATGTAGCCTGCCGACATTCCGGCTTTTTTCGCCCGCTCTAAGAGATCAGCATCGGTGATGGCCAGCTCGTACTGTTCATAGCGGTCTGTGGACGATACTTCGACCGGACCGATGACGCTGCGGTCTTCGCGTACGATGTAGCACGCGTTTCCTCCCAGTTCCTTAGACTGACGGAGCGCGAGCCTGGCGTGATTACCGGCTTCCGCTGCAGAAGTACCGAACCCGACGCCGATGCTCAGATGAATACCGGTCTGCTTCTTGATATCTTCGAGAATCGGAATGAACTTGTACCCTCTCGTTTCTTTTTCGAACGTTCCACGGGTGGTGACGAGCAAGTGTTCATTCCCGAGGTTGGCGAGGTGTCCATCCAGAAGCTTGGCGTATTCGATCAGGGTCTCTTCGACTTTCAGCTTTAGAAGCTGGATGTCATGCTCGGAGTCATATTTCTCCGTAGCTTCTCTGAAGTTCTCGAGATCAATCAGGCTGAGCACAATCTGAGACTCTTTGTTCCGCCTGATATCGGTGGCGAGTAGAGCCCGCTCCAGAGATACGATCATGTCCTGGTTGGTGGGCGTGACGTAGCGATGCGGGACATTCCTCTTTTCAAGGAAATCTGCGACCGCCTTGATTCCTGTAAGAGCGACTGTTCCTTCTTCTCTGTAAGTGTTGGTGTGGAAATCCGCAATCTGCTGAATGGAGGCGTCGATTTGTTCTTCCCAGATGAACGTGGGAGGAATGGTCACACCGAGGTCGTTCCATACCTGTTCCGTATAATCTTTATCCACGGTATCGATGGATAAAGGTTTGCCGGAATGATCATTCTCAAGCAGAAGAAGCGAACGGTACAGACCGGTGCTCGAGAGAGGGATATGATGAACGGGAATGGAAAAACGGAAGAATCGTTTGGCTGCCGTATAGATATGCTTTTCCAGGAACATGAGCACATCGGCTTCCTCTCGAAGTTCTTTCGTTTCTTCAAGAGCCGGAGCGACCGTTTCTTCTACACGAAAGATCGGACGGAAGCTCGGAAAGGACTTGATGACCTGGCGCATCTGACGTACCAGGGGTTCCGGACCGATAATACCTATCGTGATTTCAGACTGCATGGTTGATGTGGAAGAAGACATAGGTGCACCTCTTTAAAGACTTATTTTGGACTTGTCCTACTAAATGTAAGTTCAATTTTTTGAATTGTCAAATTAATGAAAGGGAGGGGTTTCATGAAGACGATCGAAGAACTCGAACGATTTATGACAGAACCGTCGGAGGCACTGCTCCGGGACCTCGGTCAGACCGAAGGGGATATCATGATTCTCGGAGTCGGAGGGAAGATGGGGCCGACCCTGGCCAAGATGGCAAAGCGGGCCGTCAATCAGCTCGGAGACGACAGGAAAGTCATCGGCGTCTCCCGGTTCTCTTCTGTGGAGAAGAAGGAAGAGCTCGAGAGGCACGGCGTGGAAACCATCGCCTGTGACCTGATGGATGAAGCCTCGATCGACCATCTGCCCTTTGCCGCCAACATCATTTATATGGCAGGGAACAAATTCGGCACGACCGGAAATGAACCCTTCACGTGGGCGATGAACGCATACGTCCCCGGACGGATCGCAGACAAGTTCCGGGACGCAAATATTGTAGCGTTTTCCACGGGGAATGTCTATCCGCTGACGAAAGTCGCGAGCAACGGTTGTTCCGAAGAGCATCCCGTCGGACCGGTCGGAGAGTATGCGCAATCCTGCCTCGGCAGGGAACGGATTCTCGAACACTTTTGCCACGTAAACGGAACGAACATGCTGCTGTTCCGGCTGAACTATGCGATCGATTTACGTTACGGCGTCCTGCTTGAAATAGCGAAGCAGGTATACGAAGGGAAACCGGTGGATGTAACGATGGGAAGCGTAAATGTCATCTGGCAGGGCGATGCCAATGAATATGCGCTCCGTTCGCTGCTTCATACAGATAATCCAGCCCGCGTGTTGAACGTCACAGGGCCCGAGACATTATCGGTGCGCTGGCTCGCCCATCAGTTTGCGAAAGAATTCGGTACGACGGCGATTATCGCTTCGGAGGAGGCGGAGGAATCGCTGTTGAACAATGCGGCCAAAGCCCATCGATTGTTCGGTTATCCACGCGTATCCGCCCAGGATATGATCCAGATGATCGCCGAATGGATGAAGCAAGGAGGAAAGGTTTCAGACAAACCGACACATTTTCAGGAGAGGGAAGGAGCTTTTTGATGATGAATAAGACAATCGAAGAAAAACTGAAACAGGGGGCGGTCATTCCCGCTCATCCACTGGCACTGAACGAAGACAAGACACTTGATGAAACGGGGCAGCGTGCACTTACCCGGTACTATATCGATGCTGGAGCAGGGGGTATTGCCGTTGGCGTGCACACGACCCAGTTTGAAATAAGAGATGAGAATATGTATGGTCCGGTCCTTCGTATGGCGCTTGAAGAAGTGAGAGAAGCCGGAAGAGAAGAGGATTTCATCAAAGTTGCGGGGCTTGCGGGTCCGGTGGATCAAGCTGTGCGGGAAGCGGCTTTTGCGAGAAGTATCGGCTATGACCTCGGACTTCTGAGTATGGGAGGGCTCGATTACCTGAGTGAAGATGACATTCTGGACCGTGCCAAAAAAGTCGCCGGAGAAATTCCGTTGTTCGGTTTCTACTTGCAGCCGGCCGTGGGTGGAAGAAACTTTTCCTACGAGTTCTGGAAAGCATTTGCGGAGATTCCGAATGTGCGGGCCATCAAGATTGCTCCGTTCAGTCGTTATCAAACCCTTGATGTGGTGCGGGCTGTCTGTGAATCTTCGAGGAGAGAAGAGGTTGCACTGTACACAGGGAATGACGATACCATCGTTCACGACCTGATGACGACGTATGTCTTTGATACCCAGGATGGAAAGGTCGGCAAAGAAATTGTCGGTGGACTGCTCGGGCACTGGGCGATCGGAACGAAGGCAGCGGTCGAATTGTTCGATCGTATCAAGGAAGAGAAGCGGAAGGGAATCTTCAGCGAAGAGCTGATGACGATTGCGCAGGAAGTGACGGATAGGAACGCTGCCCTGTTTGATGCCCGTAATGGGTTCAAAGGAAGTATTGCCGGCATCAATGAAGTGTTGAAGAGACAGGGATTGCTGAAAGGGAACTGGTGCCTCCGTGAGAAAGATTCTCTGAGCCCCGGGCAGAAAGAAGACATCGACCGCGTCCTCCAGGCTTACCCTCACCTTTCAGACGAAGATTTCGTAGCGGAACATGTAGATCAATGGAAACGGACAGGAGAGAGAACGATATGAGGAAGTTGATCGCACAACACGAGGAAGTTTACATCGGAACAGAAGAACACTCGGCTCTAAGACCGGGACATGTACGCGTGCGGACGACCTATTCCGCTATTTCTCCAGGGTCGGAGATGGGACTGATCGGTGTCAGCAATGGACAGAAGCTCGACCTCGGTTATAGTGCGGCCGGACTGGTGACCGCCGTTGGAGAAGGGGTGTCCTCTTTACGGGAGGGGGACCGTGTCGCCTGTTACGGCGCACCATACGTGAAGCACGGCGAGTGTCTTCAGGTACCCGTGACGCTTTGCTCAAAAGTCCCGCAGGGCGTGTTGATGAAAGAAGCTGCGTTCGGAGGTATCGGAGCGATTGCCATTCATGCCCTACGCACGGCACGTCTTCAATTCGGGGAGCGGGTCGTGGTGGCAGGTCTTGGCCTCCTCGGACAGATGATTGCAATGATTGCGGAGGCGGCTGCTTATGATGTGATCTGTTACGACGTTAATGTGAAACGGGTGAAAGAAGCGGAAAAAGGGGGATTGAAAGCCTTCCGCAGCTCCAAGAAACTTGAAGGGATAGAAGCGGACGCCGTACTGCTTTGTGCTGGCGGGAAGCAATCGACACTTACCCAGGATAGCCCGGACTGGATCCGGAATCGGGGGAAAATTGTCATCGTAGGAGATATCGAGCCGGAATATCCGCGGGCGAAAATATTCAAAAAAGAGGCGGAACTGCTTATTTCTCGAGCCGGAGGGCCGGGACGATACGATGTTACGTATGAGCAGGACGCAATCGACTATCCGATTGAGTACGTACGGTGGACGGAAGGAAGGAATGTGGGAGAATTCCTGCGGTTGCTGGCTACCGGTAAAATCGAAATTTCCTGCTTTACCCGTAAAGTGACGAACATGGAGGAAGCATATTTGACCTACGGTGCTCTCGGCAATCAGGAGATTTCTGCAGCGGTCATCGAATACGGAAGGAGTGACGGATAGTGAGAAGCGTGGAAGCGGATCTCTTGATCATCGGAGGCGGACTCGGAGGTTGTGCTGCAGCTCTATCAGCCTGTGAGCAGAATCTTGACGTTTATCTGGCGGAACCGACGGAATGGATCGGCGGCCAGGTGACGTCCCAGGGAGTCCCGCC
This sequence comes from Salimicrobium halophilum, assembly GCF_900100295.1. Taxonomy (GTDB): domain Bacteria; phylum Bacillota; class Bacilli; order Bacillales; family Halobacillaceae; genus Salimicrobium; species Salimicrobium halophilum. The sequence goes on along the minus strand of NZ_FNEV01000003.1, from coordinate 174,928 downwards.
GGATGAGCATGAGTGGATGGAGGATTTCGGAAGGACGGCCCGCTATCAGAAGTACCGGGAACAAGTCCGGGAGATGTACAGACGCATGTTCGGCATAGAGACAGCGGAGCTTTTCAATCCGGGCAACGGTATCGTCAGCAACCTCTGCCATGACCCGAGAGTGACGCTTCAGGTGCTGAAAGAGATGCTTCTTCCTTATGAACTGTCCGGGAAACTTACGGTTGCTACGGAAACACAGCTGATCCGCGCAGAGAGGCAGGGGAGAACCGTTGAGACGGTCACCTTTACCGCGAAAAACGGCGAAGAGATTACCATTCGTGCCGGCTATATCATAGACGCGAGTGAAGAAGGGGAACTTCTGCCGCTGGCAGGGATGGATTATGTCGTCGGCGCGGAGGCGAAGGTAGATACCGGCGAACCTCATGCACGGGAAGAAAAGGATGAGAAGGATATCCAGGCCTTCACCTACGTCCTCGGTCTGGAATATAGAGAAGGTGAATCCCGTGTCATCGAGAAGCCGGCGATGTACGACTTTTGGAAGAAGTTCCGTCCTGATTTCTGGCCGGATGACTATTTGAGCTTTCATGCACCTCATCCGGTCACCGGAGAAAAAAGGAAGTATACCCTGCTCAGGGAAGAGGATGGGTTCCCACTGTGGGAATACCGGCGATCGTTTGATAAGACGAATTTTCCCGGGGTGTCCGGTTCCGGTGATGTGACGCTGATGAACTGGCCGATGAACGATTATTTTCTCGGGAATGTCTATGAAGTATCCGAAGAAGAGAAACAGAAACATCTGTACCAGTCGAAGCAGCTGAGCCTTTCTCTTCTGTACTGGTTGCAGACGGAAGCACCTCGTCATGACGGTGGAACCGGATATCCGGAACTGAAACTGCGCACGGATATGTTCGATACGGCAGATGGGCTGGCGAAATATCCCTATATCCGGGAGGCCCGGCGGATCATTCCGGAATACCGGGTGGTAGAGCAGGACGTCTCCCCTCAGTATCACGAAGGCGTCGGCCAGTGGTATGAGGATGTCGTCGGTATCGGTTCCTATAGTATCGATCTTCACCCGCGAATGAGCGGGCATGGGTATTTGGATATTCCGGCGCTGCCTTTTCATATTCCGCTCGGAGCTCTTTTGCCACGAGACGCTGATAACATGATGGCCGGAGGAAAAAATGTAGGAGTGACGCATTTGACCAATGGCTGTTTCCGGCTTCATCCGGTGGAATGGAATATCGGCGAAGCGGCCGGGGAATTGGCTGCTTTCTGCACCGCTCATCAGGTGATGCCGAAGCAGGTACGGGAAAATCGCTCGCTTCTGGAAAAATTTCAAACGACCCTTACGCAAAGTGGTGTCGAGCTGGAATGGCCGGAGCGTTTCTATTCCAACGGTGAAAGGAGGGGGACACATGGATAAGCCGATCACAGAAATCATCAGGAGCTATCATCCTTCGCTTACGATGTCGGAACAGAAAGTGGCCGATTACGTACTGGACCACCCGGAGGAAGTGATGTATTTCTCCGTCAATAATCTCGCTGACGAAGCGGAAGTCGGAGAGACGACCGTTCTCCGGTTCTGTAAAAAGGTGGGCGTGATAGGATACCAGGAATTCAAACTGGCCATCGCCCGCCACGTGGCGAAAAAGAAACATGAAAAAGAAGACGTCAGCCTGAAGGAACATATTCTTCACACGACGACGGAGTCTCTTCAGCAGACAGCAGCGATGGTGGAGAATGAAGAGGTGGAACAGGCGATCCAGGCGGTTTTACAAGCAGAACATGTACATATATGCGGAGTCGGGACATCCGGCATTACGGCTATGGACGCCAAAAGCAGGTTCCTTCGCATCGGAAAAAGTGTGGAAGTATGGACTGATCCACATTTTCAGGCGATGGCTGCGTCCTCTTTGAACACGGGTGATGTCGTCATCGCAATCAGCGTATCAGGAAGTACGAGAGACACATTGGAGACGGTGAAAATTGCCAGGGAAAACGGGGCATCTGTCATTGCCGTCACGTATTTTTCCAAGTCCCCGATTACGGAGTACGCCGATGTCGTTTTGATCGGAGGAGCCCAGGAGTCACCGCTTGAAGGGGGATCGATGACGGCGAAAATATGCCAGCTTTACGTCATCGATCTGATCTGCACAGGGGTGGCCCTTGAAGATAAGAAGACCTCAGCAGAAATGAAAGAGAGGACGGCGGATGCTGTCGTAAATAAGATTTATTAGGAGGAATCGTATGGTCCGGATCGGGGTGGATATCGGTGGAACGAAAATTCTCGGTGTCGCCGCTGATGAACATGGGACGGTGCTTAGCAGGGTCAGCACAGATACGTTTTTGGACAAGGGTAGCGATGCAGTGATGACTTCCTTGCTTGATCTGATCAGACAACTTTTGATTTGTCGCGACGTGGAGGCCATCGGTATAGGTAGTGCGGGACGGATCGATGTGAAAAAGGGAATTGTCCACTATGCAACGCCGAATGTACCTGGCTGGTCCGGCGTACAGCTCCTAGAGCGGGTGGAAGAAGCTTTTGGAGTCCCTGTTTTCGTGGATAATGACGTGAAAGCGGCCGCTGCCGGGGAGGCTTTGTTTGGTGCCGGAAAAGACTTCCGATCATTTATGATGCTAACTCTCGGAACCGGACTCGGAGGTGCTGTCGTTGAAAATGGGAAACTGATGCGAGGCTCTCATTTCAGTGCCGGAGAAGTGGGTCATATGATTCTCTATCCTGGAGGTCACCCTTGTAACTGCGGACAGAACGGCTGCCTGGAGCAGTATGTGAGCGGTACTGCTCTCGTGAACACCTACAATCGGAGTGATTCCTCTGTCGTTTGCCGGGACGGGGAGCATTTTTTTCAGCTGGTGAAGGATGGAGATGACGTGGCTCTTGATACATTGGAGAGATTCGTTGACGATCTGGCTGTCGCTCTTGTGACTTTGACTCATGTGGTGGATCCTGAAGCGTTCGTTGTCGGTGGCGGGCTTTTGGAAACGTCGGAGTTTTGGTGGGAGAGGTTGTGTGAAAGATACGAAGAGATGGCGAATCCGGCTGTGCTGCCGCTACGTTTAGTTCCGGCTCGTCTTGGTAGCGAGGCGGGGGCTGTGGGAGCTGCCTGGTTGAAATGAGTGTTTTGTATGCATCTGGCGCGTCCAGGTGCTTTTTTGTGCTTTCTGACCTGCGAGAAGGAGTGGGAGGTCCGCAGAAATGGAGGTAAGGTCCGCAATTGAGCGACCAATCGTGTCGAAAGTCCGTAAAATTGCAGGGTAGGTCCGCAAAAACTCGTGAATGGTCCGTAAATAGCAAAAAAACTTGCAGCAAAGCCGTAGAGGCTTCCACTGCAAGTTTCTTCTATTATATTAGTCTTCTTTCATTTCCGTCTTCAGCTTCGTAAGCGGCTGCGGTGGGCAGGCCTTCTGCGTGAGACGGGAAACGATGATGATGGTCAGCAGGCCGCATACCATCGCGAGCGTACGGAATGGGAAGAGCACTACTCCATCTTCGACCATCGGATATGGCAGGAAGGCCGGTAATCCAAGAGCCGGCTCCCCTCCGCCGAAACGAAGGAAGAAGGAAACGGAAAGTCCTGCAATCGCTCCGTACGTGTTCGCTTTTTTATCAAACAATGCCGTCGTCAGCTGAGGGAACAGCATACAGTAGACGAGATCAGCACATAGGTACCAAAGGGTGTACACACTGTCGATGTTCAGGGCAACAATGGTTGCTGCGAGTCCGATGAGAATGATGGATACGCGGATGGTGCGCTTGATATCTCTGCCGTTCGCTTTCGGTTTCACGAGCGGGCGGTAAATGTTCCAGGCTGCCATAGAGGACGCGGAAAGAATGGAAGAGTCCATCGATGACATGACCGCTGCCGCAATCGCACCGAGCGCGACAATTGCAATGAGGTAAGGGGACATATAGTTTACGACATATGCGAGAATTTCGGAAGCGGCGCCAGGGCCTTCGATGCCGTAGCTCGCCCAGTCGGCAGAAAATCCTGCTACACCGATCATGACGGCCGGTACAGCGAGAATGATGCAAAGGAACCCTGCTGCAATCGAGAGCCACATCGCCGTTCTTTCATTTTTCGCGGAAAGTACGCGCTGGAAATATACCTGCCACGGAATTCCTCCGAAAATCAGCAATAGCGCATAATCCCACCAGTTCCAGTAGTAATTTCCCCAATCCGGATGATTCCAGCCGTCGAGGGGTGGAAGGAGGTTCGTGAATCCGGCCATGCCTTCTTTGTACGCGCCCCACGCCTGGCCGAGTCCGCCGACTTCTGATAGAGCGAACGGAACGACGAGGAACATACCGATGATGATCATGATGATTTGAGCTACGTCGGTGAGGGCGACGGACCACATACCACCGACGAACGTATAGGCGACGGCGATGACCGCTGAGATGATAATGGATGTCGTGAAGTCGATGCCGAGAATCAGACCGAATGTCGTTCCGAGCGCGACGAGAATCGCGGCACTCCAGAACAATTCGCCCAGGAGGGCAGGGAGATAAAGCACGCCTGCAACTTTCTTTCCGAACCGTACTTCGAGTGGGTCGAGCATCGTCGTGAACTCGTACCTTCTCATTTTACGGGCGTAGAAAATACCACCGATGATGAGGCTGAGCCCGTATCCCCATGGGGCCTGAGCCCAGACGATGCCTGAAGCGAAGGTCGTTTCAGCGGTTCCGGCTATGTAGCCTCCACCGACCCATGTCGCAGTCATCGTGAACATGGCTACCCACAGTGGCATGGAGCGGCCGGCAACCATCATATCTTTGGCGCTGTCCGATTTTTTCCCGGCGGTGATGGAGCCGATGTAGAAAATGATCGCATAGGAGATGAACATGAATACGAGCGCTCCCCAATTGACGTCATTTCCTGCAAACCCTACGTATAGGGCTACGATGAGTAGTAGTCCCAGAAATCCGAATAATCCGGCTTTTTCGTAATTGGTATCATTCTTAGTGTCCTGCTTCCTGTCTGGCTTTGCAGATGGTTGCGGTTGCACACAATCACTCCCTTTTTTATATCGTTTTTTGTCGATCTGGTCTGTGGGCCAGATCTTTTTTGTGTAACAGAACCGGTTCTTGTTAATTAATTTAAAACGTTTAATAATTATTAAACAAATAACATGTATTACGATAACGTAGATTCGAAGTTTGTCAACTTGCCCTGGTGGGTAAATGGCGGCTCAGACTTATAGCATCAAGGGCTGGACGGATTTTCAAAAAGTGTAATGAGTGGACGGTTTTGAATGATTGGGGCTGGGTTATGCGATGGTTTGGACGGGGATGGTTGTGAAATATTGTCGGATAAAACGGAGTATCCTACAGTTTCTCCTAAGTCTATTCAGAAACTGCCGAATAACCAAAGTTATGCGGCGATTTTGATGCAACCATGAAAAATAATATCGCATATTTCCCGACTCAGGAATTTCTCCTTCCATTAAAGGCTCTTTTAAACCCCCTCCAGATCAGAAAAGACTAGAGCTTCCCCTGTTTACAAGATAAAAACCCTATGATACTATCAAAATCGTTAAAAACGTTTAAAAATAATTAAATAAATTAAACAAAAAAGAGGAGGTACGATTCATGAAACAAATGTACATCAACAACACCTGGGTGGATGCCCAGTCCGGAAACACGAGAGACATCATCAATCCGTACAATCAAAAAGTTGTAGCGACAGCTGCTGAAGGCGATGTAGAAGATGCGAAGCTAGCCATAGATGCAGCAAGAAAAGCTTTCGACAACGGGGAGTGGAAAGACACGCCGGGAGCAGAACGCGGTCAGAAAGTTCTCCGCATCGCTGAGCTCATCGAACGGGACAAGGAAGAACTTGCCGAGCTCGAAACGCTCGATACCGGAAAGACATTGGAAGAAAGCCGCGCGGACATGGACGATATCGCAGGGGTGTTCCGCTACTTTGCTGGTCTTGCGGATAAAGACGGCGGCGAAGTAATCGAATCCCCGATTCCGGACAGTCAAAGTAAAGTAGTCCGCGAACCGGTCGGCGTGTGCGGTCAGATTACACCGTGGAACTATCCACTGCTACAGGCCGCGTGGAAAATCGCGCCGGCGCTCGCTGCAGGGAACACGATCGTCATGAAGCCGAGTGAAATCACTCCGCTTACGACTGTAAAAGTGACGGAGCTTATGGAAGAGACAGGATTTCCAGAAGGTGTCGTCAACCTCGTTCTCGGTGCAGGAGCTACGGTAGGGAACGAACTTGCAGAAAGCGACGATGTCGATCTAATTTCTTTCACCGGCGGAATCGAAACCGGGAAGAAAATCATGCAAACCGCGAGCGGAAACGTGAAGAAAATCGCACTCGAACTCGGCGGGAAGAACCCGAACGTCGTATTCGCCGATGCGGACTTCGAGACAGCTGTCGATCAGGCACTGAACGCCGTATTTTTCCATGCGGGACAGGTTTGTTCTGCAGGAGCGAGACTGATCATTGAAGACTCCATCCATGACGAATTTGTAGAAGAACTGAAAACACGTGCAGCACGCATCAAGCTTGGCGACGGATTCCAGCAAGATATACAATCCGGCCCACTCATTTCCGCGGAGCACCGTGACAAAGTAGAGAGCTATGTAGAAATCGGAAAACAGGAAGGCGCGAACCTTCTAATCGGAGGCGCTCGTCCGCAAGACGAAGAGCTTCAGGACGGATTTTTCTACCTGCCAACGATTTTCACGGGGTGTACGTCTGATATGAGAATCGTGCAGGAGGAAGTCTTCGGCCCAGTCCTTACCGTTGAGCGTTTCCAGACGGAAGAAGAAGCGGTGCAGCTCGCGAACGATTCGATTTATGGACTTGCCGGTGCGGTGTTCACGACGGACATCGATAAAGCAGAACGTGCGGCTTCGAAAATGCGCATGGGTACCGTCTGGATCAACGACTTCCATCCGTACTTCGCACAGGCGCCGTGGGGTGGCTATAAACAGTCCGGTATCGGTCGTGAACTGGGTAAACCGGGCCTTGAAGAATATACAGAAACGAAACATATTTTCCGTAACGTGAAGCCGGAACCGATCCACTGGTTCAAGTAAATACAGAACATTCTCAGGAGGTTATGAACATGAGTGAATTTTACGATATTGTCGTAGTTGGAGCCGGAAGTGCGGGATCGATCCTCGGCGACCGGCTGAGTGAAGATGGAACGAAGAAAGTATTGGTACTCGAAGTGGGACGCAGCGATTATGCGTGGGACCTGCTGATCCAGATGCCGGCAGCACTGCCGTTCCCAGCAGGGAAATCTCTTTACGATTGGAAATACGAATCCGATCCGGAGCCTTACATGAACGGCCGTCGCATCAAGCATGCCCGCGGAAAAGTTCTTGGTGGTTCAAGCTCCATCAACGGAATGATCTATCAGCGGGGAAACCCGAAAGACTATGAACGGTGGGGTGCGGATGAAGGAATGGAGACGTGGGACTTTGCTCACTGCCTCCCATACTTCAAACGTCTCGAAAACGCATTAGGTACAGATAAAGATGATGAGTATCGCGGCCACGACGGTCCGATCAAACTCGAAAAAGGACCAGCGACGAATCCGTTGTTCAAAGCATTTTTCAACTCGGCCGTCGAAGCCGGTCATTCCCGTACACCGGACGTAAACGGATTTCGTCAGGAAGGGTTCGGTCCTTTTGACAAACATGTGTACAAAGGGCGTCGCATGTCCGCATCCCGTGCGTACTTGCACCCTGCAATGAAGCGCAAAAATCTGACTGTCAAAACACGTGCTTTCGTCCAGCACATAGACATCGATGGGGAAAAAGCTCGCGGTCTGACATATAAACGTAACGGGAAAGAACATTATGTACAAGCTGGAGAGGTCATCCTGTCAGGTGGTGCAATCAATACGCCGCAGCTGCTTCAGCTATCTGGTGTAGGTGATCCGGAACACCTTCGCTCGGTAGGCGTCCAGCCGAAAGTGAACCTTCCTGGTGTAGGAGAAAACCTTCAGGATCACTTGGAAGTCTACATCCAGCACATGTGCCCGCTGCCGGTATCCGAGCAGCCGAACCTGAACAAGGCGAAAATGCCTTGGATCGGTCTTCAGTGGCTTCTTGGACGTAAAGGCCCTGCAGCGACGAACCACTTTGAAGGTGGCGGTTTCGCCCGTTCGAACGCCGATGTCGACTATCCGAACCTGATGTATCATTTCCTTCCGGTTGCCGTACGTTACGACGGACAGAAAGCACCGGTCGAGCACGGATTCCAGGTTCATATCGGACCGATGTACTCTGACGCCCGCGGGTCATTGAAAATCCAATCAAACGATCCTAAAGCGCACCCGAGCATGGTGTACAACTACCTTTCCACCGAACAGGACAAGCGTGAATGGGTTGAAGCTGTACGCGTGACTCGTGAAATCATGGCTCAGCCTGCGATGAAACCTTACAACGGCGGAGAAATTTCTCCCGGGCCATCCGTTCAGACCGAACAGGAAATCCTCGACTGGGTCGCGGAAGACGCGGAAACGGCCCTTCACCCGAGCTGTACAGCGAAAATGGGGCCGGCATCTGATCCGATGGCCGTCGTCGATCCGAAGACGATGAAAGTCCATGGGCTCGACAACCTGCGCGTCGTCGATGCATCGGCTATGCCATACGTGACAAATGGAAACATCCACGCGCCGGTACTGATGCTTGCTGAGAAAGCGGCAGATATGATCAAAGGTGAAAAGCCGCTTGAGCCGGAGCACCTTGAATATTACCAGCACGGCGTTCATCCTGCAGACGCAGGTACAATCAAAGGATAATAGGAAATTACACGGAATCAGGGGCTTCATGCAGGCTCCTGATTTCGATTTGTGTTATAGTTTAGACTATATTGAACGAATTAAATGTTTCAAAGGAGGCGGTTCTCTTTGGAAAAAAAGTCGGAAGAACTGATCGAACAGGCGGAAGGAGCCGTCGTAAATTCGATTGCTGAAACGATGGACCTGTATGGCATCACTCCATCGACCGGTCGATTATTCGCAAGGATGTACTTCAAGCATGAACCGATGACGCTTGATGATATGAAAGACGACCTCGGCATGAGCAAACCGAGCATGAGCATCGCTGTACGTAATCTTCAGGAAATCAGCATTGTCCAAAAAGTGTGGCAGAAAGGGTCCCGTAAAGATACCTTCATGGCGGAGAAGAATTTCTTCAACTACTTTTCCCACTTTTTCGGGAACAAATGGGAGCGTGAGGCCAAGTTGAACTTGTCCGCAATCGATTATGCGGAGGGCATGCTTCAGCAGGTGATCGACGATGAAGAAGCGGATGAAGAGACACGAGAGAGAGCGAAGATGGATTATGACCAGCTTGAAGATTATCGGAAGTATTGTAAGTGGCTCGAGCGATTGGCTGATTCGATCGAGTCCGGTGAGATTTTCGACTTTTTGCCGGTGGACGAGGAAAAATAATTTTTGAAAGCATCTGTCTTGTGCAGGTGCTCTTTTTTGTGTGCGAAGTTTTTTGGTAGGTCCGTAATTTTTTGTCTAAGGTCCGCAAATGAGCTCTGAAAAGTGCTGCAGGTCCGCGAAAACTTCCTGGAAGTCCGCGAAAAAGCCGGATAGGTCCGCAAATGATATTCTCAAAAAAAGAAGACTACCTTTAAAACCGGCAGTCCTATTCATTCATTCATTCATTTAGTCAAATATTCTCTCATCGAGGAAGCACTGAGCTGCATCAACTCCATTTCGTCTAGGATAAAAAGCGCTTCTTCAGAACTGCCTGCTCCCGCATTTAGATCTCCATACAGATGGCGGTGGTGACGATGAGTAATAAAATCTTTGATATAAGGATTAAAGCGGTGGACGGCGTCCGCTTTGTTCGAAATCGTTTCAGGTGATTCGTTCTTCCTTAAGGCTATAACAGTCTCGAAAAAAGCTTTCGCTGCGCCCTCCGAAAGGGTGGATGTCCATCTTTCTGCTGCCGCAGTATGTTTTTCCTTCAGAAGTGTGGGGATGAGACGGAGACACACGTTTCTCGAGTCTGAAGGGTCCAGCCTCAGAAGTTCCAGAAAAATCATGATTGCTTGCGGCTGGTATTCGGTGAAACGACACTCATCGGCAAAGGCTATCTTGCTTTCAATGAGTTCATCCATATCTCCGAGAAGTTCAGCGTTGACAACGCTCCGAGCCAATACTTCCAGGTATTCCGCAAGTTTGCCGGCTCCACGATAAACAGCCGGATGATAGGGATGTATCTCATACATTTTCTCCAGAACCTTAAGCCGGTCACCGAAAAACACGTGAGGCACTCGGGCTGACAGGTCCTCGAACATTGATTGCTGTTGTTTGGAAAGTTGGAAGCCTTCCGGCAGCAACGGAGTGTCCAGCAGTTTTTGATTGAAAGAATTTAATTCTTTTTTGTCTAAGCGAGAAGAGACTGCTGGAGGGTTCTTCTCGTACCATTCCAATAAATCTCCGACCGTCTGCCTTATGTTCAGGAAGGCTTTATAGAGTTTATCGGAATTGACGAAAGCGTTTCTTTCAAACTCTTCACGGGTACGTTCGGGGCCGGGGAAAATGGTCTGTGCCATATAGGAGAGAGCCACGGAATAGAGATCTGGATCCACTTCAGACGATTCCAAAGGCGTCCGTTCCACGAATTCTCTCCAGATATGCTGCACGTATTTCTCATAATTTCTATAGATAGGTTCTTCGTACGTCCATTGCAGAAAAGTATAATACATTTTTATACCCCTCCATTATATTTTATCAGAAAATCTAAGTCCTCAACTTTTCGGCAAAAGTCCTCAAATGAGCTCGAAAAAGCGCTGAATGTCCGTAGAAACATCCTGAAGGTCCGCAAAAATCAGTTATAAGTCCGCAAAGCATCATGATAACTCCTTATTTCATATTTCGTGAAATTGCCATGCCCTGTCTTGCGGTATCCTTCTTCAGTAAGTAGGCGCCGGGCTGTATCAGCACTTTCGAGATGAAGGAAATCAGCTGCTTCTTGTGCGGAAATTTCCCTGTCTATAAGTAATGAGTAGTCATAGAGTGCCGAACGGTGGGCGTATTTATCCCTTAAACTGCAGGCGCAAACCCACGTTCCATGCCCTCGTTGCATGAGACGTTGACACTCGGAGCACGCCACCCCTTTCCGAATATGATCAGGATCGATATCGTATTTCTCGATAGGGTTGACCGGGTTGATGACTATGAAGCAATTTTTCCATGAGAGAGGTTCGAATGGAAGTTGGCATAGGAGGGCCCGTTTCTTCTGGAAGGTGTTCGGGTAGCATGCTGGCACGTAGAACGCCGGGATGATCGGTTTCAAAATAGGAATTGGCATTGGCCAGGACTATGAGAGAGGTTAACGGGAGATGGGGGAAATCATGCAGGGTGAGCCATCGTTCTAGCTGTCTTTCATGACGGGCGGTTTGTGCGATGGGACTGTCCGCACCACGTGTGCCGTTTTCACGTTCCTGAATCAGTTGTCTCGTACCATCGAATATAAGTCGTCCTGCGAGATTTTTTACTTCAAGAAGGAGCAGGGAGTCGTTCGTTATGATAAGAAAATCGATTTGGAAATAATGGGTGCCGTCGTGCAGGCGTAGGTCATGGAAGATGAGCCAGTCTGTTGGAAGGTAAGAAAATTGGAAGAGTAGGGATTTTTCACCGACGAAGCCTGCCTGATGCCGGTTCAACGTATCTTCGATGAAGGGTTTTTTGGGGGAGGCGTCCGATAGTCGCCGGGAGAGGGCTTCGAGTTTTTCTAGGAATACAGGTTTCATGACTTGTTTCTTGAGCAATAGACATTCCTCCTTCTTTATAGTGTTCATTATTGTCTTTTCTTATGAGGAAGTCAAGCGGGATTTGCGTGGAGGAGGTCCGTAGAAATGCGAGAAAGGTCCTCAAATGACAGCGGAAAAGCGGCCAGGGTCCGCAGAAGTGCCCCATAGGTCCGCAAACCGCCCCAAGCACAAAAAGAAAGCCACGGCACAAACGCCGTGACTTCTTTGAAATCATGCTACTTCTTCACTATCCTTAGCATTCGCTTTCGTTCTCATACCGAGAGCGAATAACCCAGCAAGAATTAACAGAATGACGAGCGCTGCTACAATGTTCGACTGGATCAGAGCTATCACGTTACCAAGAACGATACCTACAGCTCCGAAGTCCGCGTCTCCGAATGTCGTACCTTCGAAACCGAGCGTGCCCAGTACCGGCAATAGCATGGCCGGAAGGAAGCTGATCATGACACCGTTCGTCATGGAACCGAGAATGGCGCCTTTCCGTCCTCCGGTGGCGTTACCGAAGACTCCAGCAGCCGCTCCGGTGAAGAAGTGCGGCACAAGACCTGGCACAATGACGCGAAGGCCGAACAATGGCAGAAGGAACATGCTGATCAGACCGGCGACGAAGCTGAAGAAAAAGCCGATGATCACTGCGTTGCTAGCGAACGGGAATACAGCTGGACAGTCGAGAGCCGGCTTCGCGTTCGGAACGACTTTGTCCGCGAACCCTTTGAAGGCCGGAACGATTTCACCAAGAAGCATACGGACACCGGCAAGGATAATGTACACCCCTGCAGCGAACACGAGCCCCTGCATGAAAGCGAACACGAGGAAGTTCTGACCGCCGCTCAGCTCTGATTCTACAAAGCCGGGACCGGCGAATAAAGCGACAGCGAAGAACAGAATAACCATCGTCAGGGAAACGGATACGGATGTATCACGAAGGAACCCGAGCGATTTCGGCACTTTGATGTCTTCGGTGGAGCGGGAGTTCTTGCCGACAAGTTTCCCGACCCATGCGGATACGAAATAGCCGATGGATCCGAAGTGACCGACGGCGAAATCATCCGATCCCGTAATTTTACGGGTGAACGGCTGAAGCATCGCCGGAGATAGCACCATTAGAGAACCTAGAATGACAGAGCCGAGAATGACCATCGATACCCCGGACATGCCTCCGGTTGTAAGGATGACGGCAATCATACAAGCCATGAACATGGTGTGGTGTCCTGTAAGGAAAATGTACTTGAACGGAGTGAAGCGGGCGAGTGCAATGTTTACGAACATCCCGAATAGCATAATCATCGCTGTTTCCGTTCCGAAACTTTCCTGAGCCAATGCTACAATCGCTTCGTTGTTCGGAATGACTCCTTCTACAGCGAAAGCTTCATCGAACATACTGCTGAACTGGTCCAGGGACTGGACAAGGACATTAGCCCCTGCCCCCAGGATGACGAAACCCATCACTGTTTTTAGCGTTCCCGAGATGACGTCGGCGACATTTTTACGTTGGGCCAATAAACCGATGAGTGCAAACAAACCGACGAGAATGGCGGGCGTTCCGAGGATATCCTGCATTATTAGATCTACCATGGGTTGTTCTCCTCCTTTATTGATGGGGGCTGATTACAGGTTGTTTTCAAGTGCTGTGCGCAGTTCGTTTTTGTCCATAAGGTTTTTCAGCTGGACGACGTTTTTGCTTCCGTCATCGAGACTGCCGACGATATCCTCAGAACCGAGGAAAAGATCGGCCTGTTCCGATTTGGCTGTTGTAAGGTCCGTGTGCGAAACATCCGCCTCTTTGCCCATATCCTTAAGGATCGAGTTGATATTCATCTCCACCATCATGCTGCTTCCAAGACCGTTTCCGCATACTACTAAAATTTTCTTCATTGTTATTTCTCCTCTCGCATTGTGATATTTTCGTCAATCAGTTTCATTACTTCCTGTGCTTGGTTTGTGTCTGCCAGGCGTTTAATATTCTGCTCTTCAGAAAGAATTTCCGTAAGCTGAGCCAGCGCTTTCAAATGAGTGTTGTTATCGATAGCCGCCAGTACAAAGATGAGGCGGGCCTGGTGCTTTTCTTTTTCCGAAAAAGCTACGGGTTCCTTCAGGCGAAGAAAACTCATACCTAATCGGTTCACTCCTGCTTCCGGTCTGGCGTGTGGGATAGCGATATCCGGTGCAATGACGATATAAGGTCCCAGTTCGTGGACGCTTTCGATCATCGCATCGACGTAGGCGGGCTGGATCGTCTCTTTCTTTAACAGAGGTTCCGAAGCCAGTCGGATCGCTTCCTCCCAGCCGCTGACGCTATCTTTGAATTGGATGGTATCTTCTCTCAGTAATTCGTTCAGCATCGGTTTTTCAAACTCCTTCTCTGTGGACTTCTGGTTCTGGTTCAACAAGTCTTTCAATTCTTCTTCGAGGAAGGTCCGCTGATGAATCGTTGCGTGCTTGTCGATTGTCGCCATGACTTGTTCGATAAGCGCTTCTTCACGGATTTCCTCATCGAATAGATTGTTCACCTGACCGATGATCCGCTCCTTGTCTTCATTGTTGATGATGACCGGGACGTGGATCACCGGAATCTCATCCGGTTTCAGGTAGTTGGTGGAAAAGATGACATCCGCATCGCCATCGAACGAACGGTATTCCCTCATCGAAAGGGTGTCTGTGATTTCAAGTCCTGCAATCACACTCTCGAGTTGACTCTTCACCATGTTCGACGTGCCGATCCCATTTTCACAGACGATGATGGCCCGGTATTTCGTTTTGATCTGTTTCTTCTCTTTGTGGAGCCATCCCCCGAAATGGAGAGAAAGATAAGAAATCTCTTCATCCGGGAGCTTTTCCCCGAGAAAGTACTCGAGAGGAGCTGCCGCTTGTTTAGTCAGGTGAAAGAGATCCTGGTACGTCTCCTGAAGCTCTTCCGACAATTCATTCGGAAGTTCAATTCCGTGAAGCAGCCGGTAATAGGCCGGGATGACATGGGCCAGCAGGTTCTCTTCAAGCCCTTTCTCATCATCGAAAAGTATGCAGGCATGCGTCTGGAAGTTCTCCACCATTCTTTGTACAATCTCCCTCAACTTCTCAGGCCCTATGCCTCCCGGGTGATCGAGAACCTTGGACCCGAGGAGCATGATGGCGATGGAAACGGTATCATCTTCCGGTACTTTAATGGAGAAGGAGTATTCCAATTTCTCAGCTACCTGCTTTGCGGCGAGGTAAGCGTCTGTGTCCCGGATGGTCGCTTTCTCAGCTTCCGCCACGGTCAGGGAAAACTGTTCTTCCCGGCGCTTCACCAGAATGAGCAGGTGAAGGGCAAGCCTAGTGATCATGGCATCCGTGAACGTAAGATTCATGGTCTCCTCGGCCTCGTAAATGATCGTCATGAGGTTGTCTTTCAAGTGATCGAGATCTTTTTCTTCCTCTTTTGTTTCAGGATAAAGAAGATAGTATACGTCATAGGCCAGGCGACTACTGCGATTCTCGGTGAGGATGGGAGAGAGAAGGTTCAGCAAGTGATTGCGAAGTACGGCTTCTTCTCCCTCCGTCCGGTAGCCTATGCCTCTTTGGTGAGAAATCGTCATTCCACTTTTCTGGAACGTTTCTTTCAGTTTCCGTAAATCCTTCGCTACGGTGCCCCGGCTCACCAACGTCAATTCCATGAAGCGCTTCATGGATGCCTGACGTGGAGAAGCGACGAGAAGTGTGGTAAGCAATAGAAGTCGTTCTTCTTCTGTATAGTGATACTGCCAGTCGTCCTTTTGCTCAAAGGTGTCGTCTTCCAATAAATAAGCCTTGGCCTCTTCAGGTAATTCGAATCCTTTTCCATATGTTTTTTCTATAGGAGAAAGGTGATTCGAAATAAGCCATTGATTGATGTGATCCAAATCGTAATAGATGGTCCGTTCTGAAACTTTCATTCGCTGCTGCAGCTCTTCGGAAGGAATCGGGTCCGAAGCATCCCGCAAAATGGATAACAAGAAGGCGCGCCGGTTATCCAGTGTCATCGCAGATCCTCCTTCTAACTTTGCAAAGTTATACGGTTGTTTTCAGATAATTATCTTATGCGTTTAATATAGCACCGTTCCCGGAATATTGTAAGGGTTTTCAATGTGCAGGATGTGTAGGTGATAAATTTGCAGAAGTATACTTTCGGGGCGTTGTGCTTTCCTTTGGGCAGAGAAGCCAATAAGTTTTCGGAAAAGGTAGGAGTCATTTAGTTTTACATGAAATGGGGATTTATACTCATGATTTTCTTAAAAAATATAGGAAAAAGTCGATACTGAAGAAGATGATGCCATCAATAACTTAAGTAGAGGAGGACTGGACAAGTTTTCAGGCACACTTGCTTTAATAATTTAAAAGTGCAAAGGAGGAAACGTGTATGAGGTTGAAACATATTGCAGGTGCATTATTGCTAGTCTTAGTCGTTGTAAGTGGAAGCATGACTGAGGCTTCTGCAGAAGAGAAGGCGACATTTGTAAGTCCAGAGCTCGGGATAAGCTTTGAGTTACAGAAAGATGTAATACCCCACTTGACTTTCGGAGGCGACAACGAGTCGGCGAATGAGATGGCCATCTACTATGCAGATCGTAAAGTGAAGAGGGATAATGTATTGGTTACATATTTGAAGCGATGGAAAGAAGCAGATTGGCAGGAGGAAGTACAAGCCGGAACCCACTATAAACACCAGGTCATCCACTCGGAGAGAGGGTATGTTTATACTTCCATGATTTCATTGATGAACCCTTATGATACGTACATGACCGAACCCTACGAAAGAGAGACGGTGAATGAGTTCAAAGGGTCGATGGAAACCGTCTTGAATGGATTGGATGATATGGAAATCCTTCCACATAAAGAGTGGTCTGAAGGGGAAACCGTTTCTCCAGAGAAAACATGGACAGTCGAATTCAATACATCGATGGATGCCGGGAGTTTCACAAAAGACTATGTATATGTCGTGGATGACCATAATGCGAAAGTCAGTGGAGTGACGGTTATTGCTGAAGGAAATACGCTTGAAGTCCAACCGCCTGAGGGAGGATATGTTCCGGGTGATTACTATCTTTATGTAGAAAATGGAGTGAGAGATTCTGCGGATAGTACGCTGAAGGAAGGAGTTTACCAGTCCTTTACGGTGACGGAGGATAACTATTTTGACGAAGAGTTCGTTGAATTGTTGCAGCAGAAACGATTGAAGCATGTTGATTTCGGTCCTGGAGAGTATCTCACTTCTCACGAAAACATTGCCAATTATAAAAACTATTATTCAGGAGCCATGTATTATTCCTACGATAACTACATTTTAGCTACGGATACTTTTTCTGATAAGTTGCTGGCAGTCGGATACAGGTTTCCTCCTTTAGAGAATTATTACATGAAGGACATGACGAGGGTTCTCGGGCAGCCTACCTTCAGTGGAGCTACAGAAATGCATGAATTATATACGTATTACAAATTAGCGAATGGTGCAAAATTGCAGGTCGGATTTTCCGATGATAATCCGTCTAGGCCGATCCAATATTTAGAGCTGATTTTCAGGTAGAGGTTTAATACGTCAGGATATACTTGAAAGAAAAGAATCATGAGAGAGGGTTACGACCTTCATCTCGTGATTCTTTTTGGTTATTCACCTTTATGGAACAAAGCTATTCTATAAATGAAGAAAAGGTATGTTAACAGGAGCTGCATGAATGCACCTCCTGTTTTATTGTGGTTAATTCTTTAAAAAGAACAATTATGTAATTTAAAGAATAAATTAGAAAAAACAAGCATATGAAACTATTTTTGTTCTATATAAAGAATATTTCCAAATATGGGATTTTGCAATTCAGGGAGGGCCGTATATACTAGGGTTACAAATTCTTAATAAAGAACAAAACGAATGAACCAAAGAACTGATGCGGGAGGTGGCGAGTTGGAGCGAAGAACGACGAGATTCAGGAATGAGCGAAAGAAAAACAGAAGAATGATGGTGAAATCGACGGGGGTCGGATTGACTGTTTTGTCGCTCACGATAGGCGGTTTTTCCCAAATGAGCGGAACGACATACAGTGCTTTCAATGATCAGGAGACGTTAAAAGGAAAAGCGGAAGCTTGTGAGATATTTCCGGGTGTCGTTGAGAATCAATTTGAGGAATTGATTGCAGAGGTGGACGATTTTGCTGCAAGTCTTGCCCCTTTCTTCCATTATAATAGTCCATCCATCTCTTTTCCAGATGAAAAAAATAAGGGGAAATCGCTCCAGAGCATGAAAGAACGCTCTGATGACCTGGCATCACGAATACATACATATGAAACGAAATTAAAAAGACTGCAAGATCAAAAACAGAAGTATTCAGACAGCGAAAAAGAGGTGCTGGATCATCTCCAAAGTATCACTCGACTGATGCAGGAAATTCGAGCGAGCGCTTCTTTTCATCCGCACTGTCTTGATATCGATAAAGGGGGCCTACCTGAGCAATTGACTCAGAAATTGGAACAGATCGAGTACTTATCCGAAGGGACGAAGAAAAAGGTACGTGATCTTTTCTCCCTTTTTCCGGACAGTCGAGGTGCTGTAGTAAGTCGTGCTGTAGACAAAAATTTCACTAAAGAAGTGGAAAAAGGAATGTCAGCTGTCACGGACGACCTGACACGTTCTTCTTCCAAGGTCTCCTCAAAGCTTAAAACATGGCAGAAGCAAAAACAGAACTTAGATACTGCCATCAAGAAGAAGCAGGAAGAAAAGCGGGCTGCAGAAAAAGCAAAGAAGGAAGCGGAAGAAGAGAAACGTAAGGAACAGAAAGCTGAAGAAGAAAAGAACAAAGAGAAGAAAACGAAGGAGCAAGGATCGAAGGACGAAAAACCGAAAGAAACACCGTCTCCGCCAGCGGGATCTAAGAAGAAAGAACCGAAAGATGCTGTAAAAGAAACGAAGCCACAGAAGAAAGAAAAAACGGAACAAAAACCGGAGCAGAAAAAGGAAAAGTCTCAAGAACAACCATCGAAAACTCCGGAAAAAGGTAAGAAAGAACAACAGCCACCAGAAGAAACGGAGGAGAAAGCGGATGAAAAACAAACGAATCCGGAAGATTCTTAGTATCGGAGTGAACACAGTTTTGTATACAGCCCTGGTTATAGCGATTTTGCTCGTCGCTACGGCCAAGTTCTCGGGCGGGGAACCGAATGTGATGGGCTACCAGCTGAAGACAGTATTGTCTGGATCCATGGAGCCTGAGTTCATGACGGGCTCCGTGATAGCGGTCAATCCTGATGTCGATGTGAAAAGTTTTGAAGCAGGAGATGTCATCACGTTTATGAAAGATGCAGATACCCTTGTCACCCACCGCATCATCGATGTGACGAACAGCGGGGACAATGTTCTATATACAACCAAAGGGGACAACAATGATGGTCCCGATACAGAGCCGGTACTGGCTGAAAATGTCGTAGGGGAGTATACGGGATTCACCGTCCCTTACCTTGGTAAGTTGATTGATTTCGCAAATTCCCCGACAGGTGCCATCGTGTTCCTGATCATTCCGGGAGCACTGATGATCTTCTACTCTGCATTCAGTATCTGGCGTGCATTGAGTACATTTGTCGATGAGAAAGAAAAAGAGAAAGCGAATGTCCACTAGTTTGCAATCCCACAGGGGGTTCAAAAATATATTATTTACTTAGGAGGAAGATGTATGAGCGTAAAGAAGAAGTTGGCAGTAGGAGTAATGACAGGTGCTTTGGGACTATCTTTGGTAGGTGGCGGAACACTCGCGGCGTATAACGATGTCGCTAAAGTGAACAACCATTTCGCTTCGGGAGAATTGAATCTTGAGGTAGGTGACAGCCATAACAAAGCAATCAGCTTTGATTTGACGAACATGAAGCCGGGGGACAACGTGCAGCGTATTTTCACTTTGAATAACATAGGTTCGCTAGCGATTAAAGACGTACTTATGGAAGGTTCTGCAGGAGCATTCAGTGACCTGGATGGAGATTCTAACAAGAATGGATTCCTTAAGCAATTTGAGATAGACTTTATGCAAGTGGACGGGGAATCCAATCAATGGGAGCCACGTGAAGATGTAGTTATGAGTGGTAAGACATTGACCCTTCATGATGTTGTGCACGGGAACACGACTTCTAAAGTGAATAGCTCTCACCTGGTAGGGAACAAGATCAACCTCGCATCCGTAGCTGCGGGTCCTGACCGTGGTATCCCTCTAGACCCTCAGGATTCCGATGATGTGTTCATCCAAATCACGTTCAAAGACGATCAAACGAAGCTTGGTAACGGAGAATACGCACAAAACAAATACATGAATGCTTCTGTTGACTTCTACTTCGATCTTGAAGCGACGCAGTGGGATGGCGTTCATGTAGATAGTGATGATAAGAATGGAGCTATAAACAATGAGCAGGCAAATACGCCTGATCCAGTAACTGATGGTTCTGGTGGTACTCATTCTAATGACGTAACTGATAATGATTAATAAATAGGAATTAAATGAAAAGACTGCTGAATCTTTCAGCAGTCTTTTCTTATGCATAAATTTGTATATGTATTGAATTTTCCATCCTTGTAGTCATTTCGTATGATATGATAAACCTAATATTTTTAATAGGAAGGAGAAACGGAAGTGAAGAGACTCCTTAGGAAAGTGAAGAATCTATTGTTCTTTTTGAGGGATTGGAAACTTGTCAGAAAAAGCGAGGATCACCAGAAGCAGAAGTTGTTTGAACTGATCGAGTCTTCCAGAGATGTCATGTACTATTATCAAGTGAAACCGGAGAAGAAATTCACTTATATAAGTCCTTCGCTGGATTATTTTCTCGGAGAAGGATATGTAAAAGGAGCTTATAAAGACCCATTGCATCCATTTCGATTTATTCATCCGGAAGATGAGGAAGTGCTCGCAGATAAGGTTTACGGTAAGGCAGACTATGATAAAGTGCTTGTTCAGCGATGGAAAGATGAAAACGGAGTATACCGGTGGTTCGAGGAATATGCTTGCCCTATTTATTTAGACGGAGTAATGATAGAAATAGCCGGAGTCATGAGAAATATTGATGATAAAGTAGAGATGCAGCAAGCCTTAGAGTACCGTGCCACTCACGATCCGTTGACCGGATTGTACAATCGCGAGTTTTTTGAAGAAAAGATGGAACTGTATGAGAAAAAGGAAGAAGTAGAGGCAGGAGTGCTCCTTTTTGACCTGGATGAACTGAAGCATATGAATGATACTCACGGGCATAAAGAAGGGGATCGGTTGATTAAACAGATGTCCCAGTTGTTGGAGGGGATTTTCTCAGAAGACACGATCGCCCGTATCGGCGGGGACGAGTTCGTCGTATTGATGGAAGGAAAGGATCAGAATTACATAGAAGAAAAGTGTGAAGTACTTGTTGAGGAAGCCGGCGAGCTGTCCTTTTCTGTTGGGCATAGCGGCCCTCTATCCTCGATAGGGAACATGGAAAAGATGCTTAAGGAAGCGGATCATCGGATGTATGAAGAAAAGAATTGCAAGAAAGATGCAGCGGTTCGTTAATGGAAGGATGGGACAATTGAAATTAATACTAACAGCTTTAGTTACAGCAATACTTACAATTACAACGGGAACGGTTGTCCAGGCAGAAGAAGTGGTGCCACCGGAAAAAATATGGACGATCGCGTTCAATACTCCGATGGATTTTTCTGGGGTAGAGGATCATGTTTTTCTTACAGATGAGGAAGGAAGACGTCATAAGATCGGCTATAAGGCGGGAGAGAAAGGAAAGAAACTTTTTGTGGGCCCGGAGGAAGAATACATAATTGGGAAAACCTATTCGCTTAGTGTAAAAGAAGGTCTTCTTTCTGAAGCGGGAGAGCCGCTTAAAGAGGAGGTCGATCAAACGTTTACGGTGAAAGACCCGCTTTCGTCTTACGAAATGGTACAGGAAGAAATGGTGACCGGCGTGTATGGGAAAGAATACACGGCACGTTTGTATCGTCGTAGTTTAAAGGACACAGCGGGGTTACTAGAAGACGACCATAGTGTCTATCGTCTCGTTTCTTATGACGGAGCATATGTAATTGCGGATGAAATTTTGGAAAATAGATCGAAGAACAAATCATGGCACCTATCAACAGTTTCATTGAAAGATAAACATCAAACGGAATTGCTTCAAGTGATAAAGGAATCATCTTCAAGCGGTTCTATGACCTTTCGTTACTTCGAAAATGGAAACCTGAGTACGCCTAGTTTTGACAATATAGGTCGTTCGATTATATTCGAGGAGAATGTCCCGGATATCTCTTTAAACGAAAATAATGTATTTCGTGCAAGACTGCACCCTTATTATCCAGATAAATGGGGAACTGTCACTTATTCCTGGAAGCTGAACTTAGACGGAGGGGTGTTTCTTGAACAAAATAGCGGTCTTACCAAAGGTCAAATGGCTGCTTACGTCGACGACTCTGACTATGTTGGTGATCATAAGTGGGAACTTGTAACAGAAGTGATAGAAGACCACCCTGATGAGGTGAAAGTGGAAACCGTTCAAACGAATCAGGATGGGAATCAGGGAGGTTACTATCTTTACACGTTAAAGAGAATGTCCACAACGTGGAAAGTGACGGACGTGGAGTATCAACCTTTCACCAAAGAACATCATTTGAATCTTGTCGTGCCGGAAGCGGTAGACTTTTTGAAGTCGGAGAACGTGGCCAGCTATCAGTCGGTTGAGCTGAGTGACATGGAGAGGAAAATGGTGGAGGGAGGAACATTTGAAACGATGGTGTACACGTTCAATTTCAATCATGAAGCTGTTTTGACGAAAGTGGAGTTTGAGACGGGGACCGGGACTTTTCGGATTATAGGCAGGTATTGAACTCGAGTGTTTGTCCTTTGGAAATGAAGGAAATGTAATCAATACATTACTTTAAAACTGGTGAGGGTGATGAACACATGAAAATCGTAGTAGCTCCTGACTCGTTCAAAGAGTCCCTGTCTGCGTTTGATGTTGCAAAAGCGATGGAAGAAGGGGTGAAAGCTCGAGCTCCGGAAGCGATTGTCAAACTTGTTCCTATGGCTGACGGCGGAGAAGGCACGGTCGATACGTTAAGTGCGTATAAAAAAGACGCGCATACGGTACACGTTAAAAATCCTCTCGGACGAAAGGTGGAGGCAACGTATATCACGCTTCCTTATAAAGGAAAAGACGTAGCTGTCATCGAATGTGCCGCAAGCACGGGGATCGACCTTGTCCCCCGGAAAGAACGGGATCCCTTTCTCTTGAATTCGTACGGTCTCGGGGAGCAGATAGCTCATGCGGTAGAACAGGGCATCCGGCACATTGTCGTAACGCTCGGAGGTAGTGCGACGACGGATGGAGGTACCGGTATGTTGCAGGCACTCGGTTACCGGTTTTTAGACGAAGCGGGGGAAGAACTGTCGATGGATCGGAATGTTTTGTGTGACGTAGCGTCCATAGATGGAAGCGGCGTACTTGAGGAGCTCGAGGAGTGCACGTTCACCATTGCCTGTGATGTGAGCAATCCATTCTATGGCAAGAATGGGGCAGCTTTTGTGTACGGTCCGCAAAAAGGTGCTACGTCTCTTGATGTGGAACAGCTTGATGCCGGGTTGCGACAATTCGCAGAAGTCACCAGAGAACATACAGGCAGTGACATCACTCATGTTCCAGGTGCAGGAGCCGCCGGCGGACTTGGAGGTGCGCTCGCTGGATTTCTGCAGGGGCAGATGCAACCGGGATTTGAACTTGTAGCTGATCTGACAGGGCTTGAGGAAGAACTGCGGGAAGCAGATCTGGTTTTTACAGGAGAAGGGAAACTGGATTCCCAGTCTATGAACGGAAAAGTACCTATAGGTGTTGCGAAAACGGCAGAAAAGTACGGCATTCCGTCTGTCGCTTTCGGGGGGAGCGTCGAGACGGAGTGTGACTATTCTCCTTTATCCGCTGTTTTCAGCATACAGCATGGGCCTGGAACCCTGGAAGAAGCCATGGATGCGGACAATGCTAGTCGAAATATTTCTTTTTTAGCTAAGCAGGTAGTCGGACTGTTTATGTGAAGCGCTTCGCTTTGATAGTGATAGGGAGAAGTCCGCAGAGATGAGCGGAATGTCCTCAAAATCCGGCCTAAGGTCCGCAAATGCCCTTAAAGATGAGGCGAAGGTCCGCAAAATCGACGTCAAAGTCCGCATATCAAAATTAAAAAGCTTCTTTCTACGAACGTACCGGTAGAAAGAAGCTTTATTCAGTTTATCCCAAGAGACTCCATGACCTGCGGTTTCATAATCGGTGCCAGGGTCCGTGAAAAGGTAGCCGTTATATGGTGGCTGTCAAAATGGGTAACGACATTTCCGACGATATAATGGCATTCCTCGTCGTCACAGAAGTAGTCATTCACATCGATTGTATCCACGTTATCAGGTTTTTCTTCCACCTGGCTGAGAGGGCTCGGGGTACGTGTGACTTCGTCGCGATCTGCCCGGCAAGCCTCTTTGGCATTCCCCTGGTTCTCTTCGATACAGTCCAGTACATTTTCCTTATACCACGGCGTATCTCGGACAAGAAGGAGATCAATGTTCTCTTCATCAAAGAATTTCCAGGCGTCGATAAAGCCTGGTTGGACACGGTCATACTTTTCTTCGTGATCGCCGACATCTCCTACCGTAAAAATGAGATCGGGATCGTTTTCTACGAGAAGTTCCTTCGTGCTGTTAAACCAGTCGTAGCATTCCGGGTATTCTTCCATACGATCTGTGGTGAAGCGGCAGGTACCTTTCAGATACGTCGTGATCTTCACAGGCTCATCCTTCAGTGCTTCCCGCAACATAGGTAACCAGTGGGCTGAGTGAGAACCGCCTACGAGAGCAATCGTATGAGTATCCTTCTCCGTTTCTCCATAGTCGCAGACCACCGGTTCAGTTTCATTGCCACCGAGAATACATTTATCTTCATACAAAACCGAACGGTCGTAATAAGCGTTCTGAAGATTCGGGCGGAACGGTTCGTGCAAGGTGACATCCGGCTCCAGGGTCCCATCATAAGTGGTGACCATCGCTCCCGGGTGCGTATCAAGCTCGAATGATTTACTGATATCTTCGACGGAGCGGGCCATGGTCCCCTGTAAGGTCACCTGGTACAGGAATGCCGAGATAAGCACGGTAAGAGCAAGTACACCTATGGTCGCAGCTGTTTTTGCGATATTGAAAGAACGGATACGAATCGGCGTTTCGATAAATCTGATCGTAATATAGGAAAGCGCCGTTGCCACTAGAATGATTGAGAAGCCGTGGGCAACGGAGACGGTTTCTGTTCCCGTAAGCTCATAATATCCGATCAATAACGGCCAGTGCCACAGGTAGAATGCATACGAAATGCCGCCGAACCATACGAGCGGTTTTGTTCGCAGGAGCCCGGTAGCACTGGAGGGTCCTGCCTGCTGACCGGAAACGATGATTAGAACAGCAGATAAGACCGGCCAGAGAGCGGCGTATCCCGGGAAAACGTCAGAGACCTGAAAGAGAAGGCCGCCACTGATCAACCCGAAAAGTCCAACCCAGCTGAAACTCCGGGCGAGTGTTTGGTTGATTTTTATTTTATGGATGAGGAGTGCCAGTGCTCCTCCAACTCCGAATTCCCACACCCTCGTGAAAGTATGATAATAAGCGAACGGCTGGTTCACCTCTGTCAGGTAAATAGAATATGTAAGAGAAGAAAAGATAAGCAGGCCGAACATGATCGTCAGTGAGGGGCGGATATCTTTAAGTCTGGTTTTACGTACAATTATCACAGCTATTCCGAACAAAAGGAGCCAGATAAGATAAAACTGGAATTGGATACTCAAGGCCCAGAAATGTTGAAAGGGAGACGCTTCGCTGTTTTGGGCCAAGTAATCGTTCGCACTAAAGCCGAGCTGCCAGTTTTGAATATAGAAGAGGGACGCTACGAACTCGACCAGGTTCTGCTGACGTGTGTAAAGTGGCAGGATCACCAGGCTCATAACGAATGTGAGAATCCCTATGGTCCACGCTGTCGGAATGAGACGTTTCAGTAATTTAACGATATAAGAAAAGGGATGGATCGTACCTTCCCGTTTATACATAAAGAAGAGAGAAGTCGTAATCAGAAACCCTGAAACGACGAAGAATACATCGACGCCGCCAGAAACACGGTTGAACCATATATGATACATCGCGACCAGCAGGGCCGCCACGGCTCGAAGTCCCTCCAGCTCCAGCCGGTAGTGCCGGTCTTTATTCATTGCTTGTACCTCCCAGGAAATTCAATCTACTATACACTATTGTAATAGGTAGGAGAGGAGGGATACAACTAAACTTACTAAGTAAAAGGCTATCACCCCTAGTTGGGACGATAGCCTTTTGGTTGTTATTCGTTACGGTTATCATATATGAAGTAATCGAAGTCAGCATAGGCTCCTCTACCAGAAGTATCCTGACATTGCATACCGACGAAAGCACCGGTGAAGAACCCTCCACCATCTACGTAATCATCCGATAGCTTGTAAGAAGGGAAATCAATTGGAATGGCCGTCCAATTCTTCCCATCAAGAGAGTAAGAGTAGCTATAGGTCGCCACTTTTGTTTCGGTACGGAGATAGACATATTCAGAAGCTTCAGGAAGACTGATTCTCTCCTCTAAAGGCTGGCTGAATGAAAAGTTATCGCATACCATAATATCGAGCACTTTTCCTTTTTCTTCATCTCTTGTAATCTGACAGGCTGTCCAGTTCCTCGTATTATAGTAATGGACGAGACCGGCGGCCTGCATGAAGTTCTCCGGCTGGAATTTCACTTTCGTTTCTGCGGTAAAAGAAAAGTCCTGCCAGCGACGGGCTACATAACTTTGAGTAAAAGGAGACGTAAGAGATTCTCTTCCATGAAGTCTAAGGTGTCCGGGGTTTTCCGCAAGCGACATGGCTTCTTCAAGCGGAATCCTCAATGTCTGGAAGTGCGGGTTCAGTTCCGAAGAATCAAAGTCATCCTTGACGGGAAATTCCTCTTCCCATGTCACTTCTTCCATATCCGGTCCCTCAATAACTGCAGAAGGGTGGTTACCGCCTTCTACATAGGGCCATCCGTTTTCCCAATTAATACGCTGAATCGCCGTCTCCCGCCCCAATGGGCAGTACCCGCGCGGATCCAGAAGCGGTTCGTTTTCTTTAGGTAATGTACGTCCGGTCAGATGGACAAGGAACCACTCGTCGGTATGCGTATGTACCATCGAGGCATGACCTGCTTTCTGAAGCTCGATTCTCGGCTTGTGCCAGGAGGTAATAAGCGGATTGTCGGGATGCACCTCATATGGGCCGAATAAAGATTCTGCTCGCGCCACCGTTTCCTGATGATCGAAGGTGGTTCCGCCTTCCGCTGTCAGCAGATAATAATAGCCGTTCACTTTATACAAGTGAGGAGCCTCAGTCAGTTTAATATCCGTTCCGGTGAAAATGATTTCCGGATTTCCTGTTAACTCACCTGCTTCAACATCGTATTCCTGAAGAGAAATCCCGTAAAATGGATGGTTCTCCGTACGAGGATCCCACACCATATTGAGAAGATATTTTCGACCGTCCTCGTCATGGAATAGAGAAGGGTCGAAGCCGGCGCTGTTCAGGTAAACCGGATCTGACCACTCTCCGTCAATCGTGTCACAGGTCACAAGATAGTTATGACAATCCTTCCATTGCCCGTCCACCACTTTGACGTCCGTATAAATAAGCCAGAATTGTCCGTCTGCGTAAGAGAGAGCGGGTGCCCACACACCACCCGAATCGGGGTTTCCTTTCATATTGAGTTGACTTAACCGGTTCAGGGGTCGTGAAATGAGCCGCCAGTTCTTCAAGTCACGCGAATGATAGATCCCTACACCGGGAAACCACTCGAATGTAGATACGGCAATGTAATAGTCTTCTCCAGCACGACATATAGAAGGATCGGGATTGAACCCGGTAAGAATAGGATTTTCGATTTTCATGAAAAAACCACCTTTCGTTTATTTCGCCTGAGAGGCGGACGTTTGTAGATTCGCTTTCAAAAACTTTTCATAGGCGAATGCCGAAGCTCCGAGAGCAGTCGAGCGGAAGGCGAGATCGGAGAAGCTGATCTTCAAATCATCCTGCTGAAACCAGAGCGTATTCGATTTCACTTTCTGAAGCAGGGGCTGTTCGATCCACTGCTTGGCAAGCGTAATACGGTTGCCGATGACAATCTGGTTTGGATTGAATGTGTTGATGATGTTGATAAGGCCCGTACCCAGATAGTCTCCGAGCGTCTGGAACATCTGAATGCTCGGCATGTCATTCCCGGAAGCTCTCTCAAGAACATCTTCCAGGCTGCCCCCTGATAGTCCCGCATCCTTCATTTCCCGCTCAAGGAATTGTTCGGAGGCATATAATTCCCAACATCCCCGGTTTCCACAATTGCAGGAAGGACCATCGTAATGGATGGTCATATGTCCCATTTCACCGGCGAATCCATTATTTCCGCTGTAAAGCTTGCCGTTCAGAATCATACCTATGCCGATACCGACGCCCACGCTGACGTAGATGATATCTTCATGATTTTTGCCGTATCCGAACTTCAATTCTCCGTATGCCCCGGCATTCGCTTCGTTTTCTATCAGAATCGGGCAATGATACCGTTCTTCCAGGTCTTCTTTGATCGATACGTTTTTCCATTTCAAGTTCGGAGCAAGAAGGATTTCTCCGGTTTTGCTGACGGTCCCTGGTACACCGATCCCGATGCCTGTAATGTGGTAACGACTGTCCGGCGTATGTTCGATGAGATGATCGATCACTTCATATAAATTGCTCATGACATAATCGTAGCCTAATTGATGAAGGGACACGGATTTCTCCAGGTGTACGTTTCCTTCGAGATCAGTAAGGACACCGAGAATGTAGTTGACTCCGATATCAATACCAATGGAGTAGCCGGCTGTTTGATTGAATAGAAGCATGACAGGACGACGTCCGCCGCTGGATTCGCCCGGACCCTGTTCGTAAATCAGCTCTTCCTGAAGCAATTCATTCACCTGGGAACTGACGGTTCCTTTGTTAAGCCCCGTTTTCGTTGCAATATCTGCCCGGGAGAGGCACTTGTTTTTCAAAATCGTGTTGAGCACTAACTGTTTGTTTCTATTCTTGATCGTATACTGATTCCAAGTTTGATCTGCCATACCCACCAACCTATCTATCTAGTAGTTGATTTCAGTCTAACACAAAAAACTTCGTTCATCCACTGGACAAACTAAGTTTTCTTTGATAATCTTAACTCAACTTCACCGAAGCGGTGGAAAAACAAAGCAAGGGGGATTTTTTTTACATGAAAAAGAAAGCGTTCTCATTACTCGTTCTGTTGTTCTCGGTTTCTATGATTCTTGCTGCCTGCAGTGGAGGCAGCGGTGATGGTGAAGCAAGCAATGGCGATGATAAGGTGATCGACTTCATGCACCTTTGGCCAGAAGGAAGTTCTGCTGAGCATAATCGGATCGTCCAGGAAATCGTGGATG
Source organism: Salimicrobium halophilum (assembly GCF_900100295.1). GTDB lineage: Bacteria > Bacillota > Bacilli > Bacillales > Halobacillaceae > Salimicrobium > Salimicrobium halophilum. The sequence continues at coordinate 145,625 of NZ_FNEV01000003.1, read as the reverse complement.
ATTATGAAAGTGAAAATGAAGGAGTCAGTGTCAACATCGAAGTTCTAAGCAATGAGCAATATAAGGATAAAATCAAAGTACTCTCCACTTCTGATGAGCTTCCGGATGTCGGTATGACGTGGCCCGCCGGGTATCTTGAACCATATGTAGAAGCAGAAAAGTTCGCTCCGCTGGATGACACACTTGAAGGTGAATTCGGTGATTCTTTCGTAGCTGGTACAACTAGTGCGTACGAAGTGGATGGAAGCACGTATGGACTTCCGCTTGAACTGAACGTTGCGACAGTTTTCTACAACCAGGCAATCTTTGATGAGTATGGGCTGGAGAAGCCGGAAACATATGAAGAGTTCCAGAATGTAGTAGACACACTGAAAGAAAATGATGTAGCACCGATCGCTCTCGGTAACAAAGACCGTTGGACAGGTTCGATGTGGTATATGTATATGGCTGATCGTATCGGTGGAACGGACTTATTGACCGAAGCGATCAACCAGGACACTTCTTTTGAAGATCCTGCTCTGATCGAAGCTGCTGACAAGACTCAACAGCTGGCACAAAGCGACGCTTTCGTAAACGGATTCAATGGCCTGTCCGATCAGGAAGCGAAGAGTATGTTCATGAACGAACAGGCGGCAATGTACCTTATTGCGACCTGGGATCTCCCGAACTATACGACGAACGAAGATGTTCCGCAGGAGTTCCGTGATTCCGTCGGTTACTTCAAATTCCCTACCGTGAACGGCGAAGGCGACCGTGAAAGTTTTGTAGGTGGCCCTGGTGTAGGTCTGTTTGTAGCTGAGAATTCTGATGTTAAAGAAGAATCGAAGGATTTCGTCAAGTTCTTCGCAGAGCAGTGGGGAGAGAAGTCCGTCACGGAAGCCGGAGTCATCCCTGCAACGAAAGTGGATGCAGAGTCTCTTGATCTCCCTCAGATGTATGTAGACGTTCTGGACGATCTGAACAATGCAACGAACCTTACGCTTTTTGCTGATGTACAGATGAGCCCTGAAGCGGCTGAAGTTCATCTGAGCCAGATCCAGGCACTGTTCGGAGGTAATGTTACACCGAAAGAATTTGCAGAAGCCCATCAGGAAGCCTTGTCACAGGAATAAAGCATTCAGGAAGAAAGGGGGTCCCCCTTTCTTCCTCCTTATAAGGAGTGAAACCAGCAATGAACAAAGTCATGTCCAACAAATGGATGATCGCGTTTTATATCATGCCCGCTCTTTTGATGGTAGCGTTTCTGATCTTCATTCCTCTCGGATTAAGTGCCTACTATGGTTTGATGGAGTGGGACGGAATCGGTGCAATGGAATTCATCGGAATGGAAAACTACATAACGGCTATCCAGGATGCCGCTTTTTGGGATAGTGCGCTGCACTCCTTTCTACTGGCTGTGTTCTCCACCTTGAGTCTGATTGTGTATCTTGCAATCTCCATGATTCTCGCTTCCAAAATTAAAGGGGCAGACATCTTGAGGAAGATCTACCTGATTCCGATGCTTTTATCTTCCGTTGCGATTGCGCAACTGTGGATCAAAGTATTCAACCCGGCAAACGGAATGCTGAACCGTGCGTTGATGTGGCTCGGAGTGGAAAACCCACCTGCATGGCTCGCTAATCCTGATATCGTCCTGTACGCCATTTTCGTTCCGATCTTATGGCAATATGCCGGGTTCTATATTCTTATTTATTATGCAGCACTGAAGAATATACCGGAGTCTCTGATCGAGGCAGCAAAGATTGATGGAGCGACACCGATTCAGATAGCGTACAGAATCAAACTGCCGCTGATCAAAGGGATCGTGAAAGTGACGGTGGTCCTTGCAATTGTAGGGTCCCTGAAGTATTTCGATCTGATTTATGTTATGACCAACGGCGGACCGAACGGGGCTAGTGAAGTAATGGCATCTTATATGTATAAACTCGCTTTCTCGACGAACGAGTTCGGTTACGGGAGTGCGATCGGCTTTTTGCTACTGATCATCACTCTTATCGTGACGGTGATTGTCCGTAAGCTTACAGAAGATAAAGAAAATATCCAGTATTAAACAGAGGAGAGATATGATGAAGAAACTGTCCTATATCCTGCTTTACATCTGTCTCGGGATCGTCGCGGTATTCCAGTTGCTTCCGATTATTTGGCTGTTCCTGTTTTCCTTGAAAAGCAATAGAGAGATTTTCGGCGGGAATCCCTTCGCCCTTCCGAGAGAATGGCTTTGGGAAAATTACGCGAAGGTATGGGAAGGCGGGATCGGGCTTTACTTTTTCAACAGTGTGTGGATCACGGTTGTAGCGATTATTCTGACAGCACTATTTGCAAGCATGGCGACATTCGCTATAACTCGGATGCACTGGAAGCTCGATAAGCTGGTTCTCGGATTGTTCATGGTCGGGCTGATGATTCCGATCCACTCGGCAATCATCCCGCTATTCAGCATGTTTTTGAACGTGAACCTGATCGACAACCCGATTTCTATTGTACTTACTTATACGGCCTACAACCTGCCGATCACCATGATGATTCTTCTAGGGTTCTATTACACACTGCCGAGGGAAATTGAGGAAGCCGCTATCATGGATGGCTGTTCTATCCACAGGTTGTTTTTCCGGATCATTTTGCCGATGACGACGCCGGTACTTTCGACTATTGTCATCATCAATATGATTTATAACTGGAACGAATTCGTGTTCGTGAATACGTTCATCAGTTCCGATCAATACAAGACGTTGACGGTCGGCATCCAGAACTTCATCGGTCAGTACATGACGGACTGGGGAGCCATTGGTGCCACGTTGATCATCAGCCTTTTACCGATCCTGATTGCGTTCATCTTCTTCAGTAATAAAGTTGTGGAAGGCATTTCTTCAAGCGCAGTCAAGGGCTAACTTTCCAGTTTGTGAAAAGCGAACCGTGCATTCCAAGTCGTCAGAAAAGCGAATAGGCTCATGCCGAAAATGACGGCTAAAGCTGGAAAAAACACGTAAATCACGACGAGCAACCCTGTAGAAATAACTTGCGAGACGGTGGCTGCAGGACTTACCAAAGGTAATAGAAACGAATTCTTTATGATTTGCGCTACAGAATATTCGAAGTGGGCGTACACAGGAAAAACATACAAAAGGTACAGGGAAATGATAAACATAAACGCGAAAAATGGAATGGCTAACAGACTGGCGTTCTGTTGCAGGTAAAAGATATCCAGGTAGATCAGCAATAGTAGAAAAGTGACCCATAGTCCCAGTAGATTTGTTTTCACGAAATCCTGACGGTAGTAGCTGATGAATAGAGGCAAAAGTTTTTCGCTCTGGTTTCCATTCAGCCACTGACGGACCACGCTGAAGGCGGCTGCTGTTGCAGGGTATATGCCGAGGATGACAAAGCCTGCAAGAGAGCCGAGAATCCATAACAACTGGAGATAGGCGAATTTGGTAATCCATTCCATTGCTTCGTATAGTTTTCCTGAAAATGTCTGCATGATAGGACCTCCTGGAGGGCTGAAGTTTGACGGTGCTTGTGACACTTCTGGCTTTCGTTTCATCCAGCATTAATCATAACCATAGAAATGGGAGGAAGTAAAATGACTTATTTCGACAACATTCCAACAATCAACTATGAAGGTGCAACATCATCGAATCCATACGCATTCAAATTTTACAACCCGGAAGAGAAAATCGGCGGCAAAACGATGGAGGACTATCTCCGCTTCGGTGTCGCTTACTGGCATACGTTCACGGAAGACTTATCCGATCCGTTCGGTGTCGGTACTGCCGTACGTAACTGGGATCATCTGGACGGGATGGACCTTGCGAAAGCGCGAGTGGAAGCGGCATTCGAATTTTTCGAAAAGCTGGGCGTCCCGTATTTCTGTTTCCACGATGTCGACATTGCTCCGGAGGGCGAAACATTAGCGGAAACGAACAAGAATCTCGATACCATTGTTTCTATGATCAAAGATTACATGAAAGATAGCAAAACGAAGCTCCTGTGGAACACGGCGAATAACTTCACGCATCCACGCTTTATCCATGGAGCTGCTTCCTCGAACAATGCGGACGTATTCGCGTATGCTGCTGCAAAAGTGAAAAAGCAGTTGGAAATCGGCAAAGAACTCGGTGGCGAGAACTTCGTATTCTGGGGAGGGCGAGAAGGTTACGAAACACTTCTTAATACAGATATGGGGATCGAACTTGATAACCTGGGCCGCTTCTTCCATATGGCGGTCGACTATGCGAAGGAAATCGGCTTCGATGCCCAGTTCCTGATCGAGCCGAAACCGAAAGAGCCGACGAGTCATCAATATGATTTCGATGTAGCATCGGGATATGCGTTCCTGCAGAAGTATGATCTCACCGACCATTTCAAATTCAATATCGAAGCGAACCACGCGACACTTGCGGGCCATACGTTCGAACATGAACTTCACTATGCTCGTGTGAATGGACTGCTCGGTTCTGTAGATGCGAACCAGGGTCACCCGCTCCTTGGCTGGGATACGGACGAATTCCCGACAGACCTCTATGCAACGACACTCGCCATGTATGAAATCGTGAAAAACGGCGGTCTCGGCAGCGGTGGTCTGAACTTCGATGCGAAAGTGCGTCGCGGTTCCTTCGAACAGGAAGATCTCGTACACGCTCACGTAGCTGGCATGGATAGTTTCGCCGTCGGATTGAAAGTGGCTCATCAAATGTATGAGGATGGGGTGCTTGAAGATATCATCAATGATCGTTACAGCAGCTATGAGAGTGGCATCGGTAAAGATATCGTCGATGGTAAGACGGACTTTAAAGCATTGGAAGAACATGCCCTTGGACTCAAAGATATCCAACATAAATCAGGTCGTCTGGAATTGATCAAAGCGACGATGAACCAATACTTGCTCAGAGCTTACGCAGGAGAGTGATTTCATGACTTATGCAGTGGGAGTCGATCTCGGGACGAGCGCGGTGAAAGTGCTGCTCGTCACCCGGGATGGCGAGATCAAGGATGAAGTTTCACGACCGTTGTCGTTATCTCAGCCCAAAAGCGGATGGAGTGAACAGGATCCTGAAGAGTGGGTGACACAGACGATCGATGCGTTGAAAGAATTGACGGACCGGGCCGATGAAGAGATTGGAGGTTTGAGTTTCTCCGGTCAGATGCACGGGCTCGTCCTTCTGGATGAACATCACAAGGTCCTTCGCCCGGCGATCCTATGGAATGATACGCGTACGACGAAACAATGCCGGGATATTTATGACCAAGTGGGAGAAGAGAAGCTGCTGTCGGTTACAAAGAACCCTGCTCTTGAGGGATTCACTCTACCCAAGATTTTGTGGGTCAAAGAAGAAGAGCCGGAGAATTTCGGGAGGGCTGCGACATTCGTCCTGCCGAAAGATTATCTCCGCTACCGTCTGACTGGAAAACTGGCGATGGAATATTCCGATGCGGCGGGCACGCTGCTTCTTGATATAGAGAAGAAGACGTGGAGCAGCGACATTTGTGAAGCTGTGGGTCTTCCTGTTTCTTTTTGTCCTCCACTGGTTGCCTCTACGGATCAGACAGGAACGATTACGGAAGAGAGAACCGGTCTTACGAATGAAACGAAAGTGTTTGCCGGTGGCGCGGATAACGCCTGCGGAGCAGTCGGAGCTGGTATTCTATCCGAAGGAAAGACACTTTGCAGCATCGGAACATCAGGTGTGGTCCTTTCGTACGAAGCGGATGCCTATAAAGATTTCGGAGGGGACGCCCACTACTTTTACCATGCGGCTCCAGAAGCTCTATATACGATGGGGGTCACATTAGCCGCAGGGGATAGTCTTCGCTGGTTTAAAGATGTTTTTGCCGAAGGAGAAGATTTTGACGAGTTCGTGAAAGAAGTGGGTGAAGTTCCTGCCGGCTCTCGTGGTCTCTTGTTCACCCCTTATATCCAGGGAGAACGTACGCCTCATGCCGATGCTGATATTCGTGGGTCATTTATAGGAATGGACGCGTCTCATCGACGAAAAGATTTTGTGAGAGCCGTGATGGAAGGCATAACCTTTTCTCTGAATGAATCGATTGAAATGTTCCGTAAGAGCGGAAAGAATATTGATACGATCGTATCCATCGGTGGTGGTGCGAAGAATGAGGAATGGCTCCAGATGCAAGCCGATGTCTTCGACGCTACTGTCGTGAAATTGAGAAGCGAGCAGGGGCCCGGTATGGGAGCAGCCATGATTGCAGCTTATGGATGTGGCTGGTTCATTTCACTTGAATCGTGTGCTGCTGAGTTTCTGGAAGAGGCAGAGCGGTTTGAGCCTGATCAGGACAGGGTAGAAACGTATCGTCATCTCTTCTGTATCTATCAAAAAGTTTATCGACAAACAAAGGGTATGAACGAAGAGCTGAAAACATTTAGAGGCTAGGAGGAATGGAATGAATTATCGTGAGCTTGGCAAGACAGGAATGCACATCAGTGAGCTCAGTTTCGGAACGTGGGCGATCGGAGGAAGTTGGGGCAACACGAATGACGAAGAAGCAAAAGCCGGACTCCGGAAAGCGATGGATGCCGGAGTGAATTTCTTCGATACAGCAGACGTGTATGGCATGGGACACAGCGAAGAACTTCTGGGAGAGACTACCAAGGGGAAAGACATCTACCTTGCGACGAAATTCTGTCGTCAGGGGGATATCGAGGATCCTGCGACGTATTCGGAAGAGCAGGTACGTGCGTATCTGGAGGATAGCCTGCGTCGTCTGGACAGGGAATACGTAGACTTGTATCAGATTCATTGCCCGCCTTTGTCGATTCTCAAACAGGGGGACGTATTCAACGTCCTGGAGAAATTGAAGGCAGAAGGGCTCATCCGTGCTTATGGGGTAAGCGTCGAATCAGTAGAAGAAGGCATCTATGTGATGGAACATACGAAGGCGGATGTTCTGCAGATCATTTTCAATATCTTCCGTCAGAAACCTCTGGAGGATTTGCTTCCGATGGCTATCGACAAACAAGTCGGCATTCTGGCCCGGGTGCCCCTGGCGAGTGGGTTACTGACCGGAAAATATGAGAAGAATCATACATTCGATAAAGAAGATCATCGTCATTTCAATAAAGAAGGAGAAGCCTTCAACGTCGGAGAAACGTTCGCGGGTCTGGAATTCAATAAAGGCGTCGAGCTCAGCGACGAGATCTACTGGATCGAAAACGGGCGCGGATCCAGAACGCGTGCCGCCCTGAAATGGATCCTTCAGCAACCCGGTATTACAGCTGTCATCCCCGGGTTCCGGAATGTAAATCAGGTGGAGGATAACCTGGCAGCTCTTAATGTTCCAGATTTCGGGGAAGATGAGTTGAGTGATCTGAAAGACTTCTATGAAACAGAGGTCGCTCCGAATATCCGGGGGAAATATTGATGGAAGGCTCAGTACAAGTAGAAAAGGTAGCCGGAAAACCCGGCTGGAATCACTATACGTTAAGAAACAGAAGAGGAATGACCGTCTCTTTTCTGAACATCGGTGGAGCGATTACTTCAATCGTTCCTCCTGATGGTCAGGACGTGGTGCTCCGTTATGAGAACCTTCACGATTATGAAGAGAACCCTTTGTATTTGGGTGCACTTATCGGTCCTGTGGCCGGAAGGATCAAAGAAGGAAGGTATGAGTTTGACGGAGAGCGCTATGATTTATCTAAGAATGAAGGGCGCCACCATTTGCATGGGGGAGAAGCCGGCCTGCATCGAAATCTTTGGAAGGTGGAAATGGAAGAAGAAAATCGAGCAATATTGAAGACGACGTGTTCGGGGGATGGATACCCTGGAACAGTGGAAGTGACGGTTACTTATAGCTTGAGCGATGACAATGAATTTGCCATCGATTATTATGCAGAAGTTACCGAAGCTAGGCCAGTGGCGCTGACGAATCATACATATTTCAATCTCGGTGATGAAGACATTTCCCGTCACCGTTTGACTCTTCCATCCTCCTCTTATTTGGAGCTGGATGAAGAATTGATACCTACAGGGCGGAAAATGGATGTCTCCGGTTCCTTCGATTTTCGTGGAGGTCTTTCTTTCCGAGAAGGGTTTGCGGATGAAAATTCCGGAAGAGGATCGATGAGCGGGGGATATGATCATTACTTCTTTCTGGATAGCCCCAAATGTGCTCTGGAACTCGAAGGGAGAATCATGGAGATCTGTACAGACCAGGCAGGGTTGCAATTGTTTACGGGTCACAACCTCTCTGAGCAATTCGATCTTTATCAGAAGGAATGTCGTACGTTCGGCGGTGTATGTCTGGAGACACATAATCATCCGGTGTCCCTTGAACAGGAAGGGTATCCATCAGTGATTGTTACACCGGAAGTTCCCTATCATAAGAGGACTCGTTTCATGTTTTCCTGAAAATTCCCAGGGGGTGATGATTTTCTTCAATCGTCTGTAATTGCATAAGTCGTTCTGACCAAAAGTCAAAGGGTGCTTTACTCATTATAAAAGTAAAGGGGAGAACGAATCAGAATGAAAAAAAGTATAATTACAGCTGGCGTGGCTTTTTCACTGGCGGTACCAGGAGCTATGGTGTACGCTGATTCACCACAGAAAAGTGCGCTGGAAGTCCCTTCGATAGAAGAGAAGTATGAAGACTCTTTTGAAATCGGAGCAGCCGTCGAACCTGAACATTTGGAAGATCCCATCCGTGCTGAAATTCTTAAGAAACACTACAGTAGCGTAGTAGCCGAGAATGTAATGAAACCGATCAACATTCAGCCGGAAGAAGGCGAATTCAATTTTGAAGAAGCGGATCAGATTGTCGAATTCGCTAAAGAGAATGACATGGACCTGCGTTTTCATACGCTGGTATGGCACAGCCAGGTTCCTGATTGGTTCTTTCAGGATGAAAATGGCGACCCTATGGTAGATGAAGAAGACCCGGAAAAACGGGAAGAGAACAAACAACTCCTACTTGACCGGATCGAGAATCATATCGAAACGGTAGTGGAGCGTTATAAAGATGATGTCGATGCCTGGGATGTCGTGAATGAAACGATTGATCCGAATGCTTCGAATGAACGTGGTCTCCGGGAATCTCCCTGGTATCAAATTACTGGAGACGAGTATATCAAAAAGGCATTTGAAACGACGAGACGTGTAGCTGGAGAAGACGCGAAACTGTTCATCAATGATTACAATACGGAAGTGGAACCGAAACGTACTCATTTGTATAACCTTGTGGAAGGTCTTCTGGAAGACGGAGTTTCCATCGATGGGGTAGGGCATCAGGCACATATCCAGATCGGGTGGCCGACAATTGAGGAGACAAGAAAATCGTTACAGATGTTCGCAGATCTCGGTCTTGATAATCAGATTACGGAACTGGACGTAAGCATTTACGGTTGGCCTCCGAGCGGAGAGTATAATACTTACGAAGAAATTCCTGAAGAAGTTTTAGAGGCGCAGGCAGATAAATACGATGAGTTATTCCGTCTTTATGAAGAAATGGACACATCTATTTCGAATGTGACATTCTGGGGAATTGCGGACAATCACACATGGCTGGATGACCGGGCTTCAGAATACAGTGATGATGGAATTGGAAAGGATGCGCCTTTCGTCTTCTCTGATCGCTATACGACGAAACCTGCATACTGGGCGATTATGGATGACAATGAGGGAGCGGCAGCCATGTTCTCAGATGTTACGGAAGATATGACCCACTACGAGGCGATTGATGCTTTGTACAGGGAAGGCGTAATCAACGGGTTCACAGACGAACTTTTCGGTCCCGGGGAATCGTTGACCCGTATCCAAGCGGCATTGATGCTTGAGAGAATTATGGGGTTATCTTTTGATGGAGAAGTAAATCATGGAATGGCGGACGTAGCCCCTTCTTATGAGGAAACGGTTGATAATGTGACGGAAGCCGGAATTTTTGCAGGGGACGAGGAAGGGAATTTCAACCCTTACGAAAACATGACCCGGGAACAGATGGCAAAAGTTCTCACTGAAGCTTTTGACCTTGCTGAAGGAGAAGAAGTTCCTGAAGCTGAAGTTACGGATAGAAATGGAACGTCACTTGCCCCGTATATAGACAAAGTCATTCATGCCGGTGTAGCAAGCGGTTATGAAGATGGTTCGTTCGGTGTGGGAGATGATATCAAGCGTATGGATTTTGCAGCGATGTTGTATAATGCATGGCAACAATAAGCAATAAAGAGAGCGGTTCCGGTTTGTCCGGAACCGTTTTTCTTTGGATCTCCTTACTCGTCACATCTCTCTGCACTGTAGTATACTATAGGAAATTATTCGGGATGGAAGGTTTTTTCTTATGGTGAAAGAAAAGGATTATACGCTACTTGCAGTCCTATCTATATTTTTCATGACGGCAGGAATGGGCACACGTCCGCTAGTTTCTATTCTCGGAAACGAACTTGGAGCTTCCTCTCTTGAGATAGGTATCATCATCGCTCTCTTTCCGCTCCTGCCACTGTTTCTATCTGTATATATTGGACGTTTCATCAACGTCCAGGGGAGTAAGGGTCCACTTCTGATCAGTGCTACTTCGGCAATGATGGCACTATCACTGCCGTTCTTCTGGACGACACTACCCGGTCTGATCGTTTCACAAATCATCGCTGGGGGATTCCACACGGCGTTCATTATTGCAGCACAAAGTTACGTTGGGCAGTCAAGAGACGGAGCGAAACGGGACCACCACGTGATGAAATTCAGCATCGGAGCGGCTACCGGGACATTTCTCGGACCTGCAATCGGTGGTAGTGTAGCGGATGCCATCAGTACGCCTGCCGCATTTCTCGTGCTCAGTATGATTGGACTGATTGCTGTTGTAATGACGTTCTGGTTGACGAAAGAACCCGATAATAATCCTGAAGAACAGGAGGGTAAGCGCAAAGCACCGATCGGGGAACTGGTTGGTATCGTGAATTTCCGACGTGCCATTTATATCAGCACTATGGTTCTTACCGGGAAGGATGCATTTACTTCCTTCTTTCCCCTTTTAGGTGTGGAGCTCGGTCTTACGGGTACCCAAATCGGTCTGATTGTATCGGCTAACGCACTTGCAGGTTTGCTGGTGCGCTGGGGGATGACTTTCTTTTTAGCCCGATTTTCACGGAGTACTGTCGTTCTTACTTCTGTACTATCTTCAGGATTGATGTTTCTCGTGCTTCCTTTTTTCGATTACGTATACGCTATAGGAGTCGTAGCATTCATTCTTGGGTTAGGCGTAGGTTTGGGACAGCCCTTGTCCATTTCTACAGCGCTTTATGCTTTGCCGAAGAATGTCATAAGTCAGGGACTCGGTGTACGGATCACTGCCAACCGTTTTGTTCAAGTGACTTCCCCTTTATTGTTCGGAGCTGTGGCACAAGTAGTAAGTGTGTCGAGTGTATTTTGGCTCACAGGAGCGATTTATCTGTTCGGTTCTGTAAAGACGAGAATCAGAGAGGAGGAGTAGGGAATGTTCAGTCAGAAGGATATAATGGCTGACCTCACCTTTTCCTTTTTGTGTTAAACTAATAAGAAATATGGAGGGATAGAGATGAGAGGAATGAAGTGGATGTTGGGTCTTTTGGCTGTTCTTCTTCTTGGTGGTTGCTCGGCCGAATTTTCGGCTGGAAATACGACTGATTATATGGAAAAGGGTGTGGATCACATCGCATCTAAAGACTATGTCCAGGCGGCTATTTACTTTGAGCGTGCGATGCAGGAAGGGGAAAGTGAGGAAGCAGAGGCATACTTCAAGCAAACGTCGGATATGAACAATGCCATGAAAGCTTATGAATCGGAGCGGTATGAAGAAACTTTGGCTCAACTGAATCTCGTTTTGGGAGAAAATGGCGGCTCTGAAACGATCAGATCTGATGCGAGAACAGCCAGAGAAAATACAGAAACATGGCTTGCTTTCGGTAAGGAAATCGAAGAGGCTTTGAACAAAGCTGAACAACATCTCACAGCAGGGAGCATCTCAAAAGCGAAAGAGGAAGCGAAAACAGCCCAGATAGCTACGGATACATATACGGAGCTTTCTTCTTATGTGCCTGAAGTTACAAGAACCGTTGAGGGTATAAGAGAAGCTGAAGAAAAACAGCAGCAGAGAGAAGAAGAGCGACGCCTTGCAGAGGCGGAAGTAGCTGAGAGGAGTTCTTCGCCTGTAGCTTCTGAAACAAGCGAAGTCCCTGTTGTAGAGGAAAAGAAGATAGAAGGTTGGAGTTATGATACATATGTGAATGGACGTTTCGGTTTTTCCTTTGAATATCCGACGTTCCTGAAAAAAGACGCTCCTCCTACGAATGGAGATGGCATATCGATGAAGGGAAGCGGCTTTCACCTGAAAGCTTTTGGAGGGCATGCGATAGAAGAGAGATCCATAGAAGAGTTCTACATGGAAGAATTAGCCCAGCATCAGAATGTAGCTTATAAAAAACAGGCAAACGGTTGGTATGTTGTCAGTTATGAAGAAGGAACCGATATTGTCTATAAAAAGTTTCTCATGAACGGTGGGACATTCAATACGTTTGAGCTGACCTATGATGCAGCAAGACAAGAAGAATTTGCACCTATAGTGGAACGAATAAGTGATACATTTTCTACTGGATGATTCGACTAATATAGACGATACAAAAGGAAGACGAGAAGGATTCGTCTTCCTTTTGTACTTACTTTGAATGATTCTGAGAATCTTCTTTGAACACTTCTCCAGCAATCCCCATCGCCTGTACCGCTTTCGGAAAACCGACGTAGCCGGCACAATGGATGATCACCTCGATAATCTCCTCCTTCGACAGTCCTACATTCAAGGCAGCCTGAAGGTGAACCCTCAGTTGGTCGAAGGCTCCCTGTGTGATCAATGTTGTAAGTGTGACAATCTCTCTTTGTGATAAAGAAAGCGAGTCTCTGGAGTAGAGGTCTCCGAACCCGAAAGAAACGATCATATCCCATAAATCGGGGGATATGTCTTTCATTCCTTCCATTCCCTTTCGTACTTCCTGGGAGAATAGTTCTTCCATCGCTTTCTTTCCTGCTTCGAATCGCGCGTTATCCATAAGTTATTGCCTCCCCATCGTCGGTGGAATTTCGTCTCCGTCCACGATTGCCTCAACGACAACCGGTTTACGAGTCTCTTTGATGATACGTAATGCTTTCTGTATAGCTTCGGATATTTCTTGTGGCGTATGACATTTGAAGGCTTCGAGTCCCATAGAAGTTGCGAACTGTTCCCCGTCTAGCGGAGTTTCGTACACCCCACCGATGGACGTACCGATCATCTTACGCATCCCCTTCTCGACCATGTCCAGACGTTCGTTGTTCATCAAAATGAACAATACGGGCGCATCATAGTTGTAAGCGGTCGAAATCTCTGTGCCGTGCATGAACATGCAACCATCACCAGTCAGACAAACGACTGGCGTTTCAGGAGCGGCAAGAGCAGCGCCGATAGAAAAGCCGATGCCGTTACCCATCGCGCCGAAAATGTCATCGAAGAAATAAGTTCCCGGCTTGTGGATGTCAAAATGACGGATCCCGTAAAACGAATGACTCCCATCATCTCCGAAAACGACTGCTTCATCGGGCAAAGCTTTGCGCATTTCCCTGATCACTGATACGGCAGACATCCTCGTGGTAGAAGGTATGTTCAAAAGTTCCTCATTTTTTTGAGGAAGTTGCCGGTGTACTTTTTCCGTTCCCGAGGCGTGGGATAAAAGAGCTTGAAGGTTCGTTTTCAGATCTCCGAGAATCGCTGTTGTCGGAGCTTTCAGGGATTTGCATATAAAAGTGGGTTCATAATCGAAATGAACGATATGGTCCGGCAGCATGTCCTCTGTGAAGCCTGGGATACTCATGTCACTCAGTCTCGTTCCGAGGACGAGCATGAGGTCCGTTTTTTCTTTTAAATAATCTTTTGCTTCTGTGGTACCTCCGAGACCGAAAGCGCCGAGAGACAATTCATGATCCGAACGGAATGTACCTTTCCCTCCGGGAGTTGTGATGACCGGAACCTGCCACTGTTCAGCGACTGCTTGCACTTCTTCGTAGGCGTTACTGGCGTGTACCCCTTTTCCTAGAAATAGGATTGGTCGTTCAGCTTTTTCAAGCAAAGGGATGATTTTATGTATTTCAGGGGAAACCATCGGCAGTGCATCCGGTATATCCAGAAGAAACGGTTCGGTTTCGTCAATGAGAACATCGAACGGAATGGAGAGATGCACGGGACCTTTCACGCCGGTGACGGCTTTTTCAAGGGCATGACAAAGAAGCGGCTCAAGCCTTTCGCTATTCTCGACTCTCGCACTGAATTTCGTCACCGGTTCGAACATCCGGCACAAATCGGTGCCGAACATGCTGGAATCCTGCCCCTGACTCTTCCCGGTGTCTTTCATAGACGGATGCCCAGTAATGATAAGGAGAGGGGCATGAAATGCTTTAGCCTGACCTGCAGCGGTCAAAAGGTTCGTACCACCAGGACCTGAAGTTCCGATAGCGACAGCCGGGGTATCTTTCATCATCGCATAGCCGGAAGCTTCAAACCCTGAGGCAGCTTCGTGTTTACTCAACACGAACTCGATATCTGTTTCAAGCAGTTCAAACAAAATGGGGGAAATCGCTTTTCCCGGGATTCCGAATACGTGAGTGAGTCCCCAGTGTTCAAAATGGTCGGTCAATAGAGTTGCAACTTTCTTCATTATTTTTGTCCTCCTAGTCCTTTAAGCGAACATACGATTTTTCGATTCCTTCTGCGGTCAAGGGTTTACTGAAGAAATACCCTTGTGTCATATCGCAGTCTTGCCTGATCAGGAATGCGAGCTGTTCAGCCGTTTCTACGCCTTCGGCGATGACTTGCATCCCGAGATTATGGGCAAGGCTGATGATCGCATTCACAATAATCGCATCGTTTTCGTCATGGAGGACTTCGTGGACAAAAGATTTGTCGATCTTGATGTAATCGATGCGAAAGTCTTTCAAATAATTCAGTGAGCTGTAACCGGTACCAAAATCATCGATGCTGATGCCTATCCCCAATTCACGCAGCTCTTCCAGAACATGAAAAGAATTATCATGTTCCATGGCCATATATTCAGTGATTTCGAGAACGAGATACTGTGGATCCAGGCCAGTACGGTGCAGGACCTGCTCGACAAGGGAGACGGTATTATGGGTGAGAAACTGCTGGGTAGACATATTGACAGATACTTTAATCGGTTTGCCGCCAGCTTCCTGCCATTTCTTATTCTGTATGCAGGCTTCCTCGAGTACCCATTCACCGATCTGGGTGATCAGTCCGTTCTTCTCCGCAAGAGATATGAATTTAGCAGGGGAGAGAAGGCCGAATTTCGGGTGGTTCCAACGAATCAGCGCTTCGACTCCTATCACTTCTCCCGTTTCGTTTTTAATTTGAGGCTGATAGTGCAGAACGAATTCCTTATTCTCAAGGGCACCTCTCAAGTCCGCTTCTAACCTGTATTCTTCCATCATATTTTCAAGGGAATCCGGTGTGTAAACGACGTATCTGTCTTTGCCATCGGATTTCGCCTGATACATCGCATTGTCTGCATGAATCATAAGTGTTTCCGCTGATATGTGGGTATCCGGATAGTGGACGATTCCGATACTTGCCGTCGTATACAATTCGTCTCCTTGTACGGTGAAAGGGTGGTGCAGAGATTCAAGAATCATCTCAGCTTTCTCGGTCGCATAGGCCTCTTCCTGGAAATCCCTCAGAAGAAAGATGAATTCATCTCCGCCCATCCGTGCGAGGATGTCATCCGGTCCGAGACTCTTCTCCAGACGCTTGGCCACTTCCGCAAGCAGACTATCACCGCAGGAATGCCCGAAATTGTCGTTGATGATTTTGAAGCGATCGAGATCTATGAATAACAGGGCAAGATTCGGTGAATGCCCCTGACATATCGAATCAATGGATTTCTTGATTTCTCTTCGGATGTATCGGCGGTTAGGAAGCCCCGTCAGATCATCGTGGAAAGCCAGGTAATTGTACTGCTCTTGAAGATTGTACCTATCTGTAATGTCACGGAATTGTCCAAAGGCCCCAGCCAGTTCATCACCTTCATAGATGGGCTGAGCATCGAAGAGACAAACGATGAGATGATCATCGTCTCCGGTGAACTTCAGAATCTCGTTCGTAAATGTTTTCTCTTCCTCTAATACCTGTTTGAAATAATCGCCGGTAATAGGAGAATCCTGAATATTACGCCCTATCACCGATTCTCTTGTATTGCCGGAAATCTGTTGGGCGAATTCATTGAATTCCGTCGTACGCCCAGTTTCATCGGTGATCACAATGCCGTTTCTTGTACGGCTCAGCATAATCTGGTTCATGATGTTCAATTGTCTGTTCTGCTTGCGTAAGAGAAGTTCCCGCTCAATGGAGTCGACGACCTGGGAGAGCATGGTCAAAAACAGCGGGTTTTTATATTCAATCGGCATCATGAGAGACAGACTTCCCAGAAGATTATTGTTATCTGTGTAGCGGAAGGTGGCTCCGTAACAGGCACTGCCCTGGAGAAAGGAATGATAATGATTCGTACCGATCAGGCTGATGGGACGTTCCTGCTCAAGGGAAAGGCTGATTACATTCGTACCAGTGTCTTCCTGCTTGAAAAGACTACCGGGGAAGATACCGAATTGTTCAATGGTAGAACGGATCGTTTCATCACCTTCAATTTCAAGGAGATATCCCTCAGCATCGGCAACCGCTACAAGTATGGGCGTTCCTTTCAAAGAATGAAGCAATTTATTTGAGAAGAAGCGTACCACTGCCAGGATCTCCTGGTAGGATTTTCGTTTTTCTTCAAGTTCCGAATCGTTAAGGATCGTGTTAGGCCGGGGGATTTCCTCCGGATTCATACCGGCTGCTTCACATAACCTTTTAGATTCCTGAATAAATGCAGGTTCTTTTTGTGTCATAAGCAGCTCCTTTAAACGTTTTAGAGAAAATGATGAGTAAGTTTTGTAATGTTAGTGATTTGATGGAGTAGGGAAAGAAGCGATCCGGCTTGGACATGCACAGGATGAACGTATAAAAGCAGCAATCTTTTTCCTCGATTTCATTCATTTCAGAGTAATGAAAAATCAAAAGAGAGGAGCAGATGGTGTACCTTAACTATATACCTCTTCAATTATACCTGTCAAAAGAACTCGGAATAATGGAGAGACTGTAATAATGACTCACATTCCGATTCTTGCATATAAAACGGATCAACCAAAAAAGATAGAAGCCTCCTGATTGTATTCAGGCGACTTCTATCTGGTTAAGGAGAGAGGAAGATTCATTTCAACCATTCTTTCGTAATTTCTTTCGGGGGAAGAGGGCGGCTGAAGAGGTATCCCTGACTTATGTCACAGTGATGGTGCGCAAGGAAGCCGAGTTGATCAGCTGTTTCGACTCCTTCCGCAATAATCTTCATTTCCAGGTTATGAGCAAGGGTGATGATAGCTTCAACGATGATGGCATCATTGTGATCACCTGTAACTTCCTGGATGAAAGATTTATCGATTTTGATGAAATCGATCTGGAAATTCTTCAAATGGTTAAGAGAGCTGTAGCCTGTCCCGAAATCATCAATGCTGAGACCTACTCCCAGTGCTTTCAATTCTTCCAACACCTGGACGGATTGTTCATACTCCATGGCCATATATTCGGTGATTTCCACCCCGAGCCAATCAGGCGAGCCACCGTGGGACTGTAACGTTTGTTCGATGAAGTTCGTGAGATTTCGATTCAAAAACTGCTGCGTCGATAGATTGACGGAGACTGTAACATTTTTGCGTCCCTGGTCGTGCCATTCTCTTTGTTGGCGGCAAGCTTCTTCAATGACCCATTCCCCGATTTGAGTGATAAGACCGTTCTGTTCCGCTAATCGGATGAATGCTCCCGGCGGCAGCAGTCCGAGCTTAGGATGTTCCCACCGAATCAGCGCCTCGAGACCTGCAAGTTCCCCGGTCTGGTTGTCGATCTGTGGCTGATAATGGAGGACGAACTCTTTATGATCGATGGCGTTACGAAGGTCTGCTTCGAGTTTATATTCCTGCATTGCTTCATCCAATAACCCTTCATTGTATACGACGTAAGTATTCTTTCCTTTTTCTTTCGCTTCGTACATCGCATTATCGGCAAATACCATAAAGGTCTCTGCCGTTATCGGAGTATCAGGGTAGTAGACGATCCCTACACTTGCGGTGGTGTGGAATTCATTCCCTTCAACGAGAAACGGATCATGAAGCTTTTGAAGAAAGCGCTCCGCTATCGACGTAGCGTAGCTGTCCTGCTGGAAGTTTTTCATAAGGATGATGAACTCATCGCCTCCCATGCGTGCTACGAAGTCTTCCGGACCGACACAGTCTTTCAACCTTCTGCTGACTTCCACCAATAGCCTGTCACCATTGGAATGACCGAAGTTATCGTTGATGATCTTGAAACGATCCAAGTCGATGAAAATAAGAGAAGCGCTGATATTTTTGCCTTCATCAATTTCCTGGATGACCGTTTCCATCTCTTCCATAAAGTATCGCCGGTTGGGAAGCTCGGTCAAATCATCATGAAAGGCAAGGTAATTGTATTTCTTTTGCAGAGAATACTGTTCTGAAATGTCTCTGAACTGCCCGAAAGCTCCGATCATCCTGCCTTTTTCATACATGGGTTGAGCATCGAACAGGCAAACGAGAAATTCATCGTTCTGGTTGGAGAAGGGAAGAACTTCATTGGTGATGATTTTTTCTTCTTCAAGCACACTCTCGAAATATTTCCCTGTTATGGGGGAAACGCGGATGTCCTGACCAAGGACTTCTTCTTTTTTGAACCCGGAGAGTTGCTCCGCGAATTTGTTGAATTCTAGCGTCTTTCCTTCTTCATCAGTGATGACGATGCCATTCTGAGTGCGATCGAGCATGATCTGGTTCATGATATTAAGCTGACGGTTCCTTTTCCTTAGGAGAAGTTCCCTTTCGATGGAATCGACGACTTGAGTGATCATCGTCAAAAAAAGTTCATTCTTGAAATGGATCGGCATCATGATCGATAGGCTTCCAAGTAAGTCATCCTCATCAATGTAGTGGAAGGATGCCCCGTAGCAGGCGACTTCATGTAGAAACGTATGATAATGATCTGTACCGACCAGACTTATCGCTTCCTTCTGTTCAAGGGAGAGGCTGATGACGTTCGTGCCTGTATCGTCCTGGGAAAACCTGCTGCCGGGAGCGATGCCGAATTGGTCAATCATGGATTTGATCGTCGCATCCCCTTCGATTTCCAGCAGGTATCCTTCCGCATCGGCGACACCTACGAGAATGGGGGTACCTTTCAGAGAATGGAGGAGCTTGTCGAAAAAGAACCGGACAACGTCGAGAATTTCCTGATATTCTTGTCTGCGATTTCCGAGCTCTACTTCCGACAACACCGTTTTCGGATAAGGAATGGAATGAGGATCCATGCCGATTTCTGAACATCGCTCATTGGAACGGGTGATGTAGTGCGGCGTGGTATAAGTCATCGTTTTCCTCCTAAGGTCTTTAGACTCACTATATACTCAATTAAAAAGGGGAGCAATACCTTTAGTGGAAATTTTCAGAAAAAACGATCCCCGTCGAATTTTTACGAGGATCGGAATTTTTAAGCGTCGGCTTTAAGCCATCCTTTGTTTTTAAGTCTCTCAATCGCAATCATCGGCAACAGATTATCAAAAATATGTGTGTTTTCATCTTCTCCTATAGAGTAGGCGCCACGATACTTCGCCCCTGACTCGCGGAATTTGATGAGACGTTTATAAGTTTTCATTGCGAGTTCTTTGTCATTGTTGCCGATCGCATAGGTGATTACCAGAGAATAGATGGCGGGTGATTCATAGTCGACGAGAGATTCTTTTGTTTTCAGGCTGTAAATCCCATGAAGTACGCCACGATCGCTTATCTCTTTTTTTATGAAGGACTCCAGTTCTTCTGAAGGCCCTGGAGTGTTGATGGCGACGATCAACTGGTCGATCAAGTTGATTTTTTTATCATATTTCATCTCCTCCCTAGCGACATCATATGTTTTTGGATAAAATCCATTGGTTTGCGGGAGATCATTTAGCACCCGGAACGTTTCGGCATGGGTTCTCGTAGTGATATACCCTTTCTCGAGCATCAAATCGAGATCTTCAATACTGATGTAAGAAGTCGTGAGGAAATCGGACTGGTAATCGATTGATTTATCGTAAAAGTCGATCATAACCGATTCATACACATTATTCTCTCCGACAGATTCTCCGATGAAGTCGGCTGTTTTTTTGAATTTGTCTTCTCCCCATAGTTCATAAGCTCCCCATAGTGCTTTTATGATTCTGACGTCATCAATCAGGGCATTGATATATTCCCTGTATTCTCCTTCCTCGGACAGTTTCCAGTAGACGAACCCTCCTGAATCGAGGAAAAAGCGATTAAGCTGTCGGTAAGCTTCTTCAAAACCATCCCGGTCTTCAGTGACGAGAGCGTATTCCATCCAAAGACCGACTGTTTCAGAAAGGGTCTCCTTTCCTCGCACTTCGTCCGCATCTTCTTCTGTATCTTCTTTCAGGTAGGTCGCAAACGTTCCATTAGGGTTCCTCATGTTCTGATCGATAAAATGATACGTGTCTTCATTCGTTGAAGATCCTGTGAGAGCGCGAAGAAAAGGGAAACTCATAAAAACAGCCAGAACGATGATGGTGATCGTCATTTTTTTCACTCCTAACGCGCCTTCACTTTATCTACATCAGTTTTGCTGCTCCCACCTTCAAACCGCTGAGTTTTGTACCAGGTCACTTCTTGTTTGAAGAGTATGCGTTTGAGTTCCAGCCAACTGGCATAGACTACTAGCACCAGCCACATTTGAGAGTATGTGATGTACATGAGAAGAACGGTGAAGAAGTTCTTCCAAGTAAGCTGTCCGCGTTCGAAGCTAAGAGCGAGTGTCACTTCTGTCACAAAGAGAAGGAAACCGAGTATCAATAGCACATAAGATACGAAGCCGATCGTGATATTCAAATCGAAGAATAGGTTCAAAACGAAAATGGAATGAGAAATCAGGATCCCACTGAAGAAAAGGAGATACGTAAATAGGAAATACAGGAGATCGACCGCCATCTTTTTCCGTTTCAACTTATGGAAGCGGAAAAGGTATTTGAAGATGACATATTCGTTGCCACGGGCCCAACGTGTCCGCTGTTTCCACCAGACTTTCAATTTCTCCGGTTCCTGCTCCCAAGTGACGGCCATCGGAAAAAAACGGATATGGTAGCCGAGTTCATAAACACGGAAACTGAGTTCTGTATCTTCTGATAGAGCTTTCTCATCCCATCCTCCCAGTCGTTCGAGAATGGATCTGCGAATAGCAAAGTTCGTACCGGGTATGGTAGTCATCCGGAACCAGAACCATCGACCTGCCTGTGCCAGCCATTGGAAGGTTATGGTTTCAATGTTGATCAGGCGTGTCAACAAGTTCTTTTGACTGTTGGTTACGCGGAATTTACCGACGACAGCACCAGCATCCGGATCATTCTCAAGTCCAAGTGCCAAGTACTGGATGGCATTAGGCTCCGGAGTGTTGTCCGCGTCATAAACGACAATCATTTCTCCGGTAGCTTCTTTCAGTCCATTATTCAATGCCCCCGATTTACCTTTTCCACCAGAAGGAGGTTTTGTGTGTACAGGCTTTATGAATGGGAAGCGCTGGGCATATTCTTCGACGAGTTCCCCGGTACGATCGCTCGAGTTGTCATTGATGACGATGACTTCCAGCTTATTCTTCGGGTATTCCAGGCGAACCATGGACTGTAATGTTTTTTCGATAACCACTTCTTCATTATGAGCCGGAATGAGAATGCTGACGGTAGGGAAACGATGGGGTTTCTCCCGCCATTTATCCGCCGTCTTTTTATAGTTTTGTGAAAAGATGTACCCTCCTTGCATAAGAAACATGTGGTAAAACAGCATAAACCATATGAGAAAAAGAGATATATATAGGAAGAGATTAGCCAATGTCCTCACTCCGTTCTTCGTTTTCTGTTCTTCTTCTGGAAAGCAGCGTATATCCTGAGAAGAAAACTACCGCGAGTGAACTCGTCCCTACCATAAGCCAGGTCGCCTTATCCGCCAGTCCTTTAAGGAAATGGTTGAATGTGATGGAAGAACTGGATACGGAAGAGAATGGTGTTCCATCTAAGTGTACTTTTCCTTCAGCAGTGCTGATGATGACCTCCGATGACTCTGTCTTTGTGTTTTCTTCTTTCAGATCGATCCAATCGATGGAAGGAAATTCTTCCAATCGATTCAGCAATTCTTCGAAGCGCTCCGGACCTAGATATGGATGGTAGAACAAGGCAGTCATTCCGTCCCGGAGGGTCAAATATTCTTCCGCTCTCTCTATGATTTCATCGACAGCATCTTCGTTATCCGGATGTACGTATCCCAGCGTTTCTGGGTACATTGTCATTCCATGCATAAACGTCGGCTTGGACATATAAGGTGGAGCTCCCATGACTTCCCAGTTATCATCTGTAGTTTGAGCCTGTCCCACATAAGAAGAGAAGTGGTCGGAAACTACCCGGTAGCCGTTTTGAGAAATAGTATAGTGAGGTGCTTCGAATGCTAGTGGCTTCAATCCGAACCCGTTCAGTTCGTTGATCCCTGTTTCCAATCGATCTTTGATATAGCTGGTCTCAAAGGCAGTGATTTCTTTCTTATATTCTTCATAAGCTGCCGGATCGGAAAAGTCTCCCTCTTTTTTCAGTCTTGACTTATCATCAGCCGCTTTGTAGATAGGGGTGTCATTCTCCACATCCCAGAATTCGAAGCCTTCCCCGGTTTCCGAGGAGCGATATTGGTGCGTATAGCCATGCATGACGACAGAACCACCGTTATCCTGCATATATTTTAATACTTCGAGAACTTTGGGATGGTCGGCCATATGATATTCTTCGCCTGTTTCTGGATCTGTATATACTGGAATGACGGCTATCATAAATGGGAGATCACGTTCAATCAAAAGGTCCGCGACTTGTTTCAAACTTTCGTGATCCACTTTGGGGTGCACATCCTCAAGTCGGATGTACCCACGCTTCGATTCATCCAAGTGAGGTTCGTCGAAAACTTCGTGCAAAATCTCTCCTACCAAAATACTGAACTTCGATTCGATGTACGTATTTCCGATATAATAAGAATTATTTTCCTTTGTGATCAGTGGATACTCTTTGTTATGGTTTGCAGCTTTGGCAAGAACCTCAGCACCCGTTTCTACGTTCATCACTTCCATGTCGAGGGAGATTCTTTTTTGTGGAGCGGAGGTCAAAAATATTTCGTTGAAAGGTACTTCATCAAGTGGTTCAACGAATGAAAATCTTGCTCCGAGTTTTTCTACGTTGGAACCTAGAGCTACGGCAGTACCTCCGAACCTCTGAATCGCTTCTTGAAATTCAGAGGAAACAGAACTGTGAATGATTCCTTGATAAAATAGATGAGTTTTCCCCTCAAGCAATCTTGGGGAGAATTCTGATTCATGAACAAACTCGATATCGGTGGTAAAATGAGAGATGAGCATATCAAGGTATCGCTGGTTATAATTGACCTGTTTATCTTTATCAGAATAAACAATGAGAACACTTGCTTCAGTGTCTCCCGTTTCTGCGTAGGCTACAGGAGATAAAGCCAGTAGGAGGAGGGAAATGACCAGAATCTTCAGTGATGGAACCTTCATGGTATTCGTCCTTTCTTTTGTGAGTTTTTACGTTCTTAATAAAGAACTTAAAGATAAAAAAAAGAGGAACATGCCCTTCCTAGCTTTCCCTCATATGTCTTCTAATAAAGAAATAAGATAAAATTATCATAAATCCTCCTAAAAGTAGACCGACCAACATAAATTCATATTCCATCAATAGGAAGAACGGATCGAATCCTTGTACTTGTGAAGCGACCGCAGGAGTAGTAACTAAAAACATAATGGACAGTACCAAGATGAAAAACATACCCAGTGAATTCTTTACCATTATTAATCCTCCTTATTCCGATAAAATAAAATTTTGTTCTCTAAAAAGAATATACAATACTATCTAACGAAATTCAAGGGTTTCAAAAATATTTATCGAATTATGTTTCATTATAAAGAACGAAAAAGAGGGTGTGTAGGAGGTGAGTATGATGAGAAGAGGCATCGCTTTTCTTTTTTTAATCGTGTTATTTACGTGGACGATTGTAACAGTCAGCGGAGAATGGGAAACGATCCGCAAGGAAATAGACACATTTATCGAAACGGTCGATCAGTGGGAGAGAGGAGAAGGACTGGAAGGTGCTACTACTTCTCCGGATCAAGAACAATCATCAAAAGAACCGACTGAGGCTCTTCCTGATGAGAAATTACAAGGAGAATCTGTCCGTACCATTTACGGAACGAGCTGGGTTCTTTCCGAAATAGGAAATGGAAATGTGGTATTCGGAGATGAAGAAGGTACCGGAAAATATATCTGGAAACCGGAAGAAGGGTTTGGGGAAGTGAACGTCGGGGCATCTGCTTCTTCTGTTGCCGAAGCCTGGGGGGAACCTGAGGAATCGGTGAGGCGGGGAATGACGAATGTTTCTTTTCCTGCCGATCATTACGATATTTACGTACGAGATGATAAAGAAATAACGGTATTCTATGACCGTCATGAAGGGAACATCGTCAAATCCATCTATGTCGTATCCCAAGGACAGGCCACGGGAATGAACCGATATTACGCACAAGCGGAAAACTGGGTGGATGAAGATCAGGCACAAATCATGTTCGGCCTCATCAACAAAGATAGAGTATCACGCGGGTTGAACCCCCTTACATGGAGGGAAGAACTTGTACCGGTGGCAGAAGCACACAGCAAAGACATGAACAGACGGGACTATTTCTCCCACACGAATCCCGACGGGGAAGGACCTGCCGATAGAGCGAAGGAAGCGGGGATTTCCTTCCGTATGATCGGAGAGAACCTTGCTTACGGTCAGAGTAATGCTGTGTATGCCCATGAAGGACTTATGGATTCCAAAGGACACAGAGAGAACATCCTGAATCCCCACTACGAGGAAGTAGCTATCGGTATTGACGTGAACGATGAAGGAGCTCCTTACTTTACGGTCCTATTCTATACAGGGCGCTGACGGCTTCATCCGCTTTCCACACATAAAGGTAGAAATCACCTCATTATTCAGGGGCGATTTCTACCGTTTTTCATCTATTCATAGATTTCCTGCTTCCGGATCATTGGAGAGATGATTTCAGCTTCTGCCGGCTTTCCAAAGTAATATCCCTGGTATTTGTGGCATCCGTGTTTCTTCAAGAATTCGAGCTGTTCTTTCGTTTCTACTCCTTCTGCAATCACTTCAAGGCCCAGGTTATGGCCAAGCGAGATGATTGTGGTGATGATGTCATTGTCATCACTGTCACTATTGATATCCCTAACAAAAGATTGATCGATTTTGAGCTGATCGATGGAGAATTTCTTCAGGTAACTTAGAGAGCTATAGCCGGTGCCGAAATCATCTATGGCAATTTTGACACCGATGTCTTTCAAATCTTTGAGGATCGCTACAGCTTCGTCTGCGTGGATCGCCATCGATTCTGTAATCTCAAGTTCCAGCCACCTGGCACTGAGACCGGTCTTATAGAGGATTTCAGCGATGGTAGAGACAAGGTTCGTGTGATAAAACTGCCGCATGGATAGGTTCACAGATACGGTCAATGGTGGAAATCCCTGGTCTTGCCACGCTTTGTTCTGCCTGCATGCTTCTTCTAATACCCATTCACCGATGGGGACGATAAGCCCTGTTTCTTCTGCGATAGGGATGAATTCACCGGGGGAAACCGTACCCAGCTCTTCGTTATTCCAGCGGAGAAGGGCTTCGATTCCTATGACTTCCTCTTCATTACCGGCTACTTGCGGTTGGTAAACCAGGTGGAATTCCTCCTTTTTCAAAGCCTTGTACAAAAAAGATTCTGTCTTAAGGCTGGCAGAAGGTTTCTGAACTTTAGGACTGTAAAACTGGTAATTATTTTTACCGGAATTCTTCGCGTGGTACATAGCATTATCGGCACGTCGTATCAGTGTTTCCGTACTCGTACCATGGGCGGGATACATACTTATACCGACGCTGACCGTGGAAACTGATTCGAACCCTTTCAAATCGTAGGTTTTCGCCGTTTCTTTGATCAGGTCCTCAGCGATTTCCTTTGTCTTCTCTTCGTCGGACGGATGGGCGAGAATGATGAATTCATCTCCTCCGTACCTGAATAATGTCCCTCTATGACCAAGGGTTATCTCGAGGCGGGTCGCCATCATTTGAAGCAGGGTATCTCCCATGTGGTGACCGAGATAGTCGTTGATGAATTTGAAGCGGTCGACATCAAGAAAGAAGATGGAGAATTCTTCGTCGTGTTCTTCTGCTTCCTGAAGGACTTCCGCGATACTTTCAGTGAAATGCCGCTGGTTAGGAAGACCTGTCAATGTATCGTGATAGGCGAGGTGGTTCATCCTCGTCTGTACTCGCTTCCACTCCGTGATGTCTTTTCCGATACAGTGGATGCCTGTAATCTCTTCATCTACGTAAATAGGGATGAGTGTTATATGAATGTCGAGGCGTTCCCCCATCATACTGTGGATCGTCGTTTCATACTGGTGGGGTGCGCCGTCGAGAGAAATAGTGAACTGTCTCATCGTTTCTTCTCTCTGTTCGGGGACGACAAACGGAAGAAAAGAACGCCCTACCAGGTCTTCAGAAGCGGCACCTGTAATCTCCTCTGTTCTGCTATTTACGTGAGTGAATTTTCCATTGGTATCAAAAGTCATGACTGCATCTATATTGTAATCGAAAAGCGCCCGATATCTTTGTTCGCTTTCGTGAAGACGCTTTTCCGTTTCTCTTTTATCCGTTCTATCCCGGGCAATGCCGATAACACCTGTAATTTTGTCATCAAGGACGAGGGGGACGGCGGTCACATCCATGATATGGTGACGATTATCACGTGAGACGATGATCGTTTCGAATCGCACTGTTTCTCCTCTCATCACCTTATAAAAATAGGGTATCGTATTTTTTCCGGCTTCCGGTGTCAAATAATCGAGGTAGGGCGTGCCTGTGATCTCTTCTGTCGTATATCCGAAAACCTCTTCGGCTGCAGGGTTTATCGTCTTGTAAATACCATTCATATCTATAGTGAAAATAATATCCGGGTGATAAAGGAATAAGGACTGGAATTCCTCGTTGGTTCGCTTGAATTTATATTCGATATCTTTACTTTTGGTAATATCTGACGCTACCGTAAGCATGTATGTATGTCCATCTGAAAGCGTAATAGGATGACTTCTTACTTCCGCAGGCAATTCATAACCATACTTAGTATAGTGGATTTCTTCCTTCTTCTCCGCCGAAAAGGGGCCGAGAAATTCAGAAGGAAGGATAGTCATGAATTCGTCTTTCGTGTAGCCGAGCTTGGAAAGTACTGTGCTGTTGATATCGATGAACCGGTCATGCTCCGGGTCGCTCAGGAAAATTCCATTATCTGTGCTGTGAATGATTTTGATAAGGTCTTCTCTTGTCCAGGTGAACTTGTCCAACTCGTCTCCGCCCCCTTCTGTGATCTCATTATCTGTCAATTTCAGTTTATCAGGAAAAAGGTATCTATTCTACAACTTTCGAACCATTCGAAGGGAGATATCCAAAATCTTCGACATAGATACGTGGGAATAAGGGAACTAGACAAGTATGTTAAATCATGTAGTTAAGGAAAGGTAGAACGAATTACTGAACAGAGGAGTGAACGGGATGATCAAAGATGATGTCAAGGAGACGAAGCGTTACCTCCGAAAGCAGACGTTACACACGATTTTGGAAGAATTCGATGGGAAACTGATGAACCTGACGAAGACGGATCGCCGAGCGAAGTACAGGAAGATGAAACAGGACCCTTACAGTTTCTTCCGGGGTAGTGCCTATCTATTTTTCTATGACGTAGTGAATATCCCTTTTAAATATCACACACCGCGGGAGAACCCTACATGGATCATGGGAGACATGCATATGGATAACTTCAGTGCCTTCCGTAACGAAGCAGGAAACATTGTGTTCGATGTGGACGATTTCGATGAAGGGTTTCTCGGTTCTTACCTGTACGACGTCCTTCGTATGGTTGTGAGTATTCGTCTGTTTGCTGAAGGGCAAGGGTTTTCTGAAGATGAGCGTGATGCGTTCGTCGCTCATTTCTGCAAAAAGTATCGGAAACAGATGAAGAAGTTCGATGAAGGGAAGGAAGACCCGGTGACCACGGAATTCACCGTTGATAACACGAAGAGCGCTATCAAAAAAGCTCTGGAAAAATTGGAAGAGCGTGAGGCGACGCACGAGCTCGAAAAACAGACGGAAACAGACGGACAGGGGAATCGTCACTTCGACCGGGAGAAATCCAAACTTAAAAGTGTGTCGAATGCGGACTGGAAACGGATCCATGAAGCATGGCCGCAATACCTCGATTCCCTTGCAGAAGAAACGTACCGGGGAGAATCACACTACGAGATCAAGGATATCGTTAAGAAGAAGGGAGCCGGTATAGGTTCCACGGGGCTCAAACGATTCTATGTATTGATTGAAGGTAAACATGACGATGCGCATGAGGACGACATTATCCTTGAAGTGAAAGAAGCGCGCACCCCTATCCCCGCCTACTTCTTTCCGTACGATGAAGAATTCTGGGTCATGCATGATCATCAGGGGGAGCGGGTCATAACCACCCAGCAGGCGATGCACCATATGTCTGACCCATATCTCGGTTATTTGCATGCGGGAGGGAGCGATTTCTATGTGAGGGAACGTTCACCTTTTGAAAAAGACCTGAAAGAAAAGCATTTGAAGAAGTTCAAATCTGTAAAGCAGACGGTCGCTGTCATGGCAAAAGTAGCTGCGAAAATCCACGCCCGTGCGGACGTCGACCTGGAGCATGATATTCTCGATTATCATAGTGAATCGGAAATAATGAAAGTGCTGAAGGGTGAGAAGGAAGGGTTCATCGAAGAGATGCAGCTATGGTCCAAATTTTATAAGGAACGGGTGGAAGAAGATTTCGAACTGTTCAAGGATTGGCTGAAGGAAGATTTTGAACGTCGGTAAAAGCATGACTGGGACTTATCTATGGAGGTGCTCTTCTGAGGGAAACATAGTATAATAAAGGAAAAGAGGGAGGAGGCTGCCCGATGAAAAAACTGCTGATTGTGGGGCTGATCCTTGTAGCTGGTTGTTCAACGCAGGAGGCGGAGCCGGAACCCGAAGAAGAGAAGGAGAGCCCTCAAACGGAAGAAACGTCCCAGCAGGAACAGGACTCGATTGCTGTCGATAAAGGGGTATTCAACGTGGAAGTGACGATGCCGATGGCGCTGTTCGAGATGGATGAGACGGATTTCGAAGAAGTGAAAGCCAGTGCGGAGGAAGAAGGCGTGGGAGAAGTCGTCAATAATGGAGACGGAACCATCACTTACAAGATGTCGAAATCGAAGCATGAGGAAATGATGAGCGAAATGGAGCAGGAAATTGAAACCGCAATGACAGACATACGGGAAAGCGGCGATTATGTTTCCATCAACGATATTACAGCGAATAAGGACTATTCGGAGTTCACGATGGTTGTGGAACGGAAGAAATACGAAGAAAGTTTTGACGGGTTCGCCATTTTCGGTGTCGGAGTACTCGGTTCGTATTATCAGCTTTTCGATGGGGCGGATCCCGAGAGTTACAGCACGGTTATACACATCGTTGATGAAGCTTCCGGAGAGGAATTCGAAACAATCCGATTGCCGGAAGCCTTTGAGGAAATGGGAGAAGTGGAGCAGTCGGGCTGACAGGTATTTTTCAATAACAGATGGATCAACCCTGGATGATTACTCCGGGGTTTTTATTTACAAGCAGCCTTTCATCCTATTTACATATTGGACACAGGGAGAGGATAAGGGATGACACGGATTCTTATCATAGAAGATGAACAGAAAATAGCCAGGGTCCTGGAACTCGAATTGACCCACGAAGGGTATGAAGTCTCGAAAGCTTATGATGGATTAGAGGGATTAAGGTTATATAGAGAACAGGAGTGGGATCTTATCCTGCTTGATATCATGTTACCCGAAATGAGTGGCAGGGACGTACTTCGACGTATCCGTTCAGGAGACGAGGAGACGCCTGTAATCATGCTCACCGCCATGGGGGAAGTGAAAGACAAAGTGGAAGGGTTGGATCTCGGGGCGAATGACTACGTAACCAAACCGTTTGATATGGAAGAACTGTTTGCGCGGATTCGGGCAAATCTCCGTCCTAAGAATGGCTCGGAGGCCATGAGGATTCTGGATCTCGAAGTGAATGAAGTAACCCATGAAGTGAAAAGAGACGGTAAACTCATTGATTTGACGGCGAAAGAATTTTCTCTGCTTGCTTATCTGCTGAAACACAAACGCCAGGTTATGAGCAGGGAGCAATTGCTCGTAAACGTGTGGGGCTACGATTATTATGGAGATACGAATATCGTCGATGTTTATATCAGATACGTGCGTAACAAAGTGGATAAACCATTCGGAACACCCTTGATTCAAACAATCCGTGGCGTCGGTTATGTCATGAAGGAACCGACATGAGACTTACAACGAAGATTCATCTGTTTACGACGGTATTGTTTACGGTGTTGCTGATTGTATTCAGCCTGGCGATCTACTTTTCCTTTAGTCGTCTGACTTATAATAGTCAACTTGAAGAGGCGAGAAATGACTTGGAAAGAACCGCCAGAGAGGTCGACAGTGTCCAGAATCAGGCAGAAGCGGAGTCCCTTTTTCGAGCCTATGTGCCGGTGAACGGTATGCTTCGCGTCGTCCTCCCTGATAATCGTGTAGAAGTGAGTGTTGCTTCCGGAGAGGTCGATTATCTTAGGGAAGAGAATGCAGAGTTCTCCAGGGAGTCTGCTTCTGAAGTCATAGATATTGATGGGGAGCCTCATGCGAAAGCTTCCATACCGATTATATGGACGGGAGGAGAAGTTGTAGTTCTGGAGCGCTATGAACGTTTATCGTCTGTCGCTGAGAATTTGAGTACACTCGCAGTGGTTCTCGTGATCGTTTCTGTATCGGCCCTGATCCCGCTCTATTTTTCAGCGAAATGGATAGGAAGAGTGATTGTACGCCCGATCACTTCTTTGATTCAAACGATGCGTCGAATACGACATAGCGGAAGATTTGAGCTGATTGAGACAAAAGGGAAGAGCAAAGATGAACTTCAGGAAATGGCAGAAACATTCAATTCCATGATGGAACGTCTGAAAGACAACTATGAGAAGCAGGAACAGTTCGTAGCTAACGCCTCTCACGAATTGAAAACTCCTTTGACGGTCATTGATTCTTACGCCGGTTTATTGAAAAGACGCGGCCTTGAGGGTGAAGAGCTCTTCCGGGAATCGGTCGATGCGATTCATGAGGAGGCTGGACGGATGTATGAATTGACGCAGCAGTTGTTGTTGCTGGCAAGGCATGAGGACCAGCTGAAGGTAGACTTTGAAAGCGTGGAACTGAATGAACTTTTGAAGAAGTCGGCAGGAGTTTTTGAAAAAGGGTACAACAGAAGGATCGATTTTCATCCCGCTGATGAAAAGATCATCCTCGAAACCGATGAACAGAAAGTGAAACAGATTGTTTTTATTCTACTTGATAACGCGCGTAAATATAGTGAAGACGCCATTGAAGTCAAGGTGCACAGAAGTGGGGATCGAGCACTCATTGAAGTTACGGACTATGGGATAGGAATGACACAGGAACAGATCGCTCGTGTCTTCGATCGTTTCTATCAGGCTGATGAAGCAAGGACGGATGGCTTCGGTCTCGGGATGTCCCTTGCGAAAGAACTTGCCCGTGTATTGGAAGGAACGATGGAAATAGATAGCGTGAAAGGAAATGGGACAACGGTACGTCTCTCCCTCCCTGTTTCTCAGTGAATTCTCATTTTTCCCCATTATAATGATAGAAAAGGAGGAGTGATCATGTCCAGGAAGATAATAGGTGTCATGCTTGTACTTCTCGTGTTCGGAGTTATCTCCTGGTTTGTAATGGGGGCGTGGCAGGAGGAAGCGCTTGATTCTGAAGAAGCACGTGATCTGGTCACTTCTCACTATCAGGGTTCGATTCTCGAATGGAAAGAAGATGAAGAGCGCTTTATCGCTACTGTTGAACGGGATACCGGAGTGTATGCTATTACGATAGATAGAGAAAGTGCTACGGTGGAAGACGTCAGGCGTCTTGAGGAGAATGCTATCGAAAAAGAATCTGAGGCACCTTCTGAAACAGAGGAAGAGCCGCTACGGTTGTTGACAGAGGAAGAAGCCGGGATCAACGCTCAAGAAGAGGTGGCAGGAACCATCGATGATATTGATTACGAACAAGAGGGGGATATCCCTTATTATCTTGTAGAAATCGAACGTTCTGATGAGCGGGAAGCGACAGTTCAGATTCATGCGATTAACGGAGAAGTGATGTCCATCACCTGGGACGACTGATCGACATTCTCATCAGATTCTCATGTTTCTCTCCTTTTCTTTTCATATTCGGAAGATATGATGAAGATGACCAAATAAAGAAAGGATGACGACAATGAGAAATAAATGGTTGATCGGTTTAGGAACAGCGGTTCTTATAGGTGGCGGGGCCTTCAGCGTGAATGCACTCACCAATGAAAATAGCGGTCCGGTGGATCTATCTGAAGAGGAAGCGACGAAGATCGTACAGGAAGAAATGCAGGGTTTTACCGTGGATAGTGTGAAGAGAGACGACGATGATGGCCGGGCGGTCTATGAAGTGAAAGGAACGACTGAAGAAGGAAAGCAGCTTGACGTAGACATTGATGCGAATGAAGGGTCCATTACGGAAATGGATCACGATGGAGAAGACAAAGAATATACCGGTGAAAGAACGTTGAGCGAAGAAGAAGCCAAAACGATCGCCAAAGAAGAAGCATCAGGCTCCATCACAGAATTTGAGATCGATGACGGTCACTATGAAGTGGAAGTGAAGGACGGGAATACAGAGTATGAGCTTACTATCCATGGGCAGACCGGTGAAGTCCTCGAGTTCGAACAGGAAGAGAAATGACCTCAGCTGAAGAGCTGAGGTTTTCCTATTCACTTTCTCAGTTGTAGAAATAGAAGCAGGCTGACTGGAAGAATGTAAAAGAATTCATATTTGATGATAGAAACCCCGTACGTATCTGTGCTCACCGGGTAAAAGAGATGAACGCCGTTTCCGAGATAATCGATTCCGAGAGAGCTGACAATGAGGACGAGGGAAAGACGCCACCAGATTCCCCATAAAGTCATAGAGAGCATCGTCCTCATCAGAATAGCGAAAACAATCGCGATCAGAGGTACAGTAATGAGAGAATGACCGTACAGCACACCGAATAGTTTCGGAATATCCGGGATGAGTACAAGAAAGGCGACTGCTCCCAGAAGAATCAGCCTCGTTCCTCTATAGGGAAAAGCAGGCCCTCGGAATAAGACATCTGCGACGAGCATGCCGGTCAATATATGGAGCATCGTTGAAGGGATGTGTGTAATCAATAACTCAAGCATAAGCACCTTCCTCTCTCCCTCCTCATACCCCGAACAGATATTTGTGAAAAGTCAGTTTAATTGTAAAACGCTTTCATTTATCTTAATATTGAGATAATTACTGCGAAGGAGTGGAGCACATGGAAGCGAAACAGACGGTATATGTCAACAAGTTCACGGATGGTGTACTTGATCCTGGGAAAGAGATGGAATACAGGGTCAGGGACGGCGGGCACATCGTCGCCAACACGACTCCGGGATGTTGGGGGCCGATGATCACCCCGGCACTGAAAGGCGGACATGAAGTGACCAGGCCCGTGTACGTAGAAGGAGCAGAAGTAGGAGATGCTATCGCTATCCGTATCCAGTCGATCGAAGTGACTTCGATGGCTACGGCTTCAGGCAACGACCAGCCTGTAGAAGGAAGGTTCACGGGAGACCCGTTTGTGGACGGGAAGTGTCCAAGCTGCGGGACGGAAAATCCAGAGACATACATCGAAGGCATTGGCCAGCAGTCGATCCGCTGTAAGGAATGCGGAGAGGACGTGACGCCGTTCGTGTTCACCAATGCTTATACGATCGCTTTCAACCAGCAGAAAAATATCGGTCTTACGCTGAATAAATCTGCGGCTGAGAAGGCGGCAAGAGACGCGAAGCATTACATGGGAACGCCCGAGGAATCGATCCAGAACCCGGTTGTGACATTCGCTCCTCATGATATCGTCGGGGCTATGGCACGCTTGCGACCATTCCTTGGACAACTCGGTACCACACCGTCACGTCCGATTCCTGATTCGCACAATGCCGGCGATTTCGGTCAGTTCCTGATTGATGCTCCTCACCAATACGGGCTCACGAAAGAAGAACTCGAAGACCGTACAGATGGACATCTGGATATCAACAGGGTGCGGGAAGGAGCGATACTTATTTGTCCGGTGAAAGTCGAAGGCGGAGGGGTCTACCTCGGGGATATGCACGCGATGCAGGGAGATGGTGAAATAGCAGGTCATACGACAGACGTTTCCGGAATCGTAAGTCTGCAGGTGGAAGTCTTGAAAGAAATAGATATCGAAGGACCGATCCTTTTACCAGTCGAAAAAGACCTCCCTTATCTTGCCAAACCTTTCTCTGAAAAAGAAAAAGAGCAGGCGAAAGCGCTCGGAAAGCAGTGGGGCGTAGAAGAGTTCGAAGATTCCTTACCTGTATCTTTTATAGGCTCAGGAGCCGACTTGAACGAAGCCACGACAGTAGGCATGGAGCGAGCAGCTAAAGCCTTCGGGATAGACGTTCCGGAAGTGATGAACCGCTCTACTATCACCGGGTCTATCGAAATCGGTCGTCATCCCGGCATGGTGACGGTGACATTCTTGGCACCGAAGCACTACCTTGAGAAGAAGAACCTGGAAAGAATCGTAGAAGAGCATTACAACTGAATGTACTCTAACACCCGTGATCTTTCACGGGTGTTTTCATTTTGACCTAAAGATAAGTTTCTTTCGAAAAAACTATTGCATAAAGATACATGAGAATGTATTATTAGTCATTAACGAACCAAAGTCGAATGGAGGCGAACCTTATGGACGCACAACAATTGAAAAATGAAAACGAAATGAATACAGGTAAATACACACCGAAGCAATTATCCAAATTTCTTATCCCTTCCATCATCGGTGTTCTCCTTTTCCTTGTTCCTATATCTGTTAATGACACGGTGACAATCGGTCTGGGAGTTATGGCAGATGGGCTTCAGGCTGCTCTCGGCCCTTACATTCCGGCATTCATGACATTGGTGTTATGGATTTCTGCTGTCGGAAGTCTGGCAGTCAAATTCTTTCCATCTAGCACGTATCAGAATAATGCGTTCGTGACCGCTATTTTTGACGTCGGGGCGTTCTGGATTACGCTACGTTTCATTGGTGCCATCTTTGCACTGATGACGTTATTCAGTGTAGGACCGGAAGTGATCTGGTCCGACCTTACCGGAGTGGTGGTTCTGTACGATCTCGTCCCTGTACTGATGGTATGGTTTTTATTCGCGAGTCTGTTCATGCCGCTTCTTCTCGAGTTCGGTCTTATGGACTTCATCGGAGCGATGGTGAGGAAGGTGATGAACCCATTATTCCAGCTGCCTGGTCGTTCATCTGTAGATGCGATGGCATCGTGGATGGGAAGTGGGACGGTAGGAGTACTTTTGACCACCCAACAGTATGAACAGGGGTACTATACGAAAAAGGAAGCCTCGATCATCGCAACGAACTTTTCGATTGCATCCATCGCTTTCAGTCTCGTTATCGCAAGATTTCTATCCATCGACCACTTGTTTGTTCAATTTTATGCTACAGTGATTGTGTGCGGAATTATAGCGGCGATCGTCATTCCGAGAATTCCGCCGTTGTCGAATAAGAAGACGACGTATCATGCGCCGGTCGGGCGTCAGATTCAGGAAGATGTACCCGAGGGATGGTCGACATTCCGGTGGGGCGTGGACCGTGCTGTGAAAAAGGCGGATCAGGTGAAAGGTGCCGGACAAGTCGTGAAGAAAGGGTTATTCCACGTGGCTGACATCTGGCTCGGGCTCATTCCGCTTGTGATGGCCCTCGGAACTATCGCCCTTGTAATCGCTGAATTCACACCGATTTTCACGTATTTATCCTATCCTTTCATTCCTATTTTGAATCTGCTACAGCTTCCTGAAGCAGAAGCGGCAGCACCTGCAATGATTGTAGGATTTGCAGATATGTTTCTTCCTGCAGTCATAGGGAGTGGAATCGAAGCGGAAATCACCCGTTTCGTGATCGGAGTGATGGCACTCACCCAGCTCATTTATATGTCAGAAATCGGTGTACTTCTCATCAAGTCGAATATCCCGATCAATCTGTTCGAACTGTTCATCATCTTTCTGCAGCGTACAGTCGTCACGCTGCCGATTGCCGCAGCAATGGCTCACTTATTTTTCTTCTAAGAGAGGGTATCAATTATGGATGAAATCAAAGATCTGGTAGACAAACACCTTGCGCCCAGTATGGCGAAAGATCACCCGAATCTTCCGGTCGATAAGGAAGAAGGGCACTACTACTATGGAAAAGATGGCAAGAAATATTTGGACTTCACATCAGGGATTGCGACGACAAACGTCGGTCACAGGCATCCAAAAGTCGTTGAAGCGATCAAACAGGGAGCGGACGAGCTCACCCATGGTCCTTCGGGCGTCATCATGTATGATTCAATCCTTGAGTTATCGAAACGCCTTGCAGAAATTCTTCCCGGGGACCTCGACTGTTTCTTTTACGGAAATAGTGGAGCGGAAGCTGTGGAAGGCGCATTGAAGCTCGCCCGTCACGTAACGGATCGGCCGTATGTCGTTTCTTTTCTTGGAGGATTCCACGGCCGTTCGATGGGAGCGCTCAGTGTTTCCACTTCGAAAAGCAAATACCGTAAATATCAGCCGGTGAATGGAACGTATCAGCTCCCTTATGCGGATCCGGATGCAGAAGATCCGGCGGCAGAGCTTAACCATCATGCGGAACAGCTATTCAAATACCAGGTCGCTCCTGAAGAGGTGGCTGCCTTCATTGTGGAACCTGTACTTGGAGAAGGCGGCTATGTCGTACCACCAGAAGCCTGGCTGAAGCGGGTACGTGAATTGTGTGATGAACACGGCATTCTTCTTATTTTCGATGAAGTGCAGACCGGCTTCGGGCGTACCGGAGAATGGTTCGCTTCTCATACGTTCGGTGTCACGCCGGATGTCATGGCGATTGCTAAAGGAATTGCCAGCGGCCTGCCGTTAAGTGCAACTGTCGCTTCGAGAGAGCTGATGCAGAAATGGCCGCTCGGGAGTCATGCGACGACATTTGGGGGCAACCCGATCGCCTGTCACGCCGCGAATGCGGTCCTTGATGTCATTGAAGAAGAGAACCTTTTAGCGAATACGAAGGAACAGGGGAATTACGCCTACGACCGACTTCTTTATATGAAAGAGAAGTATCCGGAAATCGGACGTGTCCGCGCGCTCGGTCTGATGATCGGCATCGAAATGGTCGATCCTGAAACGGGAGAACCGAGCAGTGACGTTCTTTTTGAATGTCTCGACCGTGCTCTTGAAAAAGGGGTGCTGTTCTATTTCGGAGGGAATCAGACGGAAATCATGCGGATGATTCCTCCGCTTACGATAACTAAAGAAGAAATCGACCAGGGTCTCAATTTATTCGAGGAGACATTGATCGAACGGAGAAACAGCAAGTAGAGTCATGATCTCCTGATAAATAAAGCCAGTCTGCTTTTCATTGAAGCAGACTGGCTTTTCGTATGTCTATAGATTCTGATTTCTGTTCTTTTGCTCTTCCATTTGTTTGTACTCCTGGTTCAGTGCTTTAAAGAGACCAATAACCATGAGAATCATGACAAAGGAGAAAGGGAGGGCCGCGGCGATGATCGTATTCTGAATGGCCTGGAGTCCCCCCACATAAAGAAGAATCAGGGCTACCGACGATTGAGCGATTCCCCATATGATTTTGATTCTGTTCGCAGGTACAAGTGAGCCGTGCATCGATTGCATACCAAGTACGAAAGTGGCAGAATCGGCGGACGTAATGAAGAACGAGCCGATAAGTAATATAGCTATCAACGATAGCAATAGCGACAACGGGAGTTGATCGAACATATTGAACAATACAAGTTCCGTTGCATACTGTGTAAGTTCGGACCCCTTATTTTGAAGATCTCCGGAAGTCGTCCCGAAGACAGCGAACCAGATGGAGATGAGTAATGACGGAATCGTCAGGACGCCGGTGAGAAATTGACGAATCGTGCGTCCGCGGGAGACCCGGGCAATGAACATACCGACAAACGGGGCCCACGAAATCCACCATGCCCAATAGAAGATGGTCCAACTGTCCAGCCAGCTGCGATTGTCGCTTTCAAGAGGAGCTGTCCGGAAACTTATTTCAATGAAGTTCTGGATATACATACCGAATGTTTCAGTGAACATATTCAGAATCAGTATCGTCGGACCGAGAATCAGCACAAGTACCAGCAGGGTGACAGAAAGCACCAGGTTTGTATTGGATAAGTATTTGATCCCTTTGCTTAATCCCGTCCAGGCCGAAATCAGAAATAGCAGCGTGACCACGACTATGATGATGAACTGGGAAGTGAAACCGACTTCGAAACCGAATAGATGGGAGAGCCCTGCGTTAATCTGGACTGCCCCGAAACCAAGAGAAGTAGCCACACCGAATACGGTTGCGAAGACAGCCAGGACGTCGATCAGGGTACCGAGTGGACCGTTCATCTTTTCTCCGAACAACGGTTTCAGGGTCGTGGAGATGAGGCCGGGCTCCCCTTTTCTGAACTGGAAGAAGGCTAAAGCGAGCGCTGTGACGCCGTACATAGCCCAAATATGGATACCCCAGTGGTAGTAAGAGTAGACAAGGGCTTCTTTGAAAGCTTTGCCGCTTCCTGTTTCCGCTGTAGGTGAATCCGACATATAGTGGAAAAGAGGTTCAGCAGCTCCGTAGAATACCAGGCCGATCCCCATCCCTGCTGAAAACAGCATCGCTGTCCAGGTAGGTAAAGAAAACTCAGGTTTTTCTCCGTCTTTCCCGAGACGTATTTTCCCCCAGGGGCTGATGGAGATGGAAATGGCTACGATGACGAGGGCGGACATAAGTA
Source organism: Salimicrobium halophilum (assembly GCF_900100295.1). Lineage (GTDB taxonomy): Bacteria > Bacillota > Bacilli > Bacillales > Halobacillaceae > Salimicrobium > Salimicrobium halophilum. Next base: position 106,364 of record NZ_FNEV01000003.1, on the reverse strand, counting down.
GCAGGTAATACCAGCCGAATGTCGTAGCGACATAAGATTTAATGGTCCCCGTTATTTCTTCGAACTGATCAGGAAACAAAGCCCCGAATATAACGGTGGTAACAACTAATGCAAGTGTAATGAAAAAAACTCTGGATACGCTTTTCATGGTTCCTCCTAAAAAATTATGGCGTGATGACAACAAATGAACACAAATAAAAAATACTTTCGTAAAGCTGGATTGTTCGTCTAGTAAGAACATGAGAAGCTCTACTGAAAGTATTTCACCTTTGTCATTATACGTAATTCCTGACAAAACACAAATAGGTTCAAGGGGATGAATTTACGAAAATGTAGTCATTTTTCCTCGAAAAAATAAATATAAGGCGATTTGTACGTAAATATAACGTTTTCAATCATAAATGATAGATATATCTAAGTTTTTCTCCTTGTATCTTTCTATATCTTCTATTAGAATGACCGAAGAATGAATGTAGAGAAAGAAAGGAGGGAGAGTCATGCTGTACCGTTCCGGTGTGTACGTCCTCGGCATGCTTATCAATTTTTTCGGGGTGGCATTGTTAATCAACGCTGCACTTGGAGCTGGATTCTGGACCGCCTTTTTCATTGGGGTCTCAGACCATCTCGGATTTACTGTGGGTTTCTGGTACGGGGTATTCCAGTTTCTGATTGTGTTCGTGAACGCCTTGCTTATGAAACAGGCGCCTGAAATCAGAGCAGTTATCCCTATCGTAATGGAAAGTCTGATCCTCGACTTTTGGCTGGAGATTGTATTCGCCTCTGTGAACTTTGCTGTGTATCCGTTTGCCGTTCAACTGGCCATCTTACTGGTAGCAGTGATGATCATCGGTCTTGGTGTCGCTGTGTATATTCTGCCGCAATTCCCACGGGCGCCGGTGGACCAACTGTTTCTTGCCGTGAGTCATCGTTTCAATTTAAGCCTGCAGGTAGGTCAGACGGCGGTAGCGGCAACCATGACTGCTCTCGCCTTCATTATCGGTGGTCCTGTCGGTCTTGGCACACTGGCACCGATGATTATGCTCGGTCCATGGATCCAGTGGTTCTATACCAGAAGCTACACGCTGTATTATCGTTACCATCCGTCAATCGGCAAAGAGCTCGAAGAAGAAATGCTTTAAAAAAAGCTGCCCGACGAAGGGCAGCTTTTTGTATATCAGAAAAGATGAATATCATAAGCGTCGAGGATGTAGCGAGGTACGAAGAAACGCGCCGTTTTCAGTGGATCCACGACCTGGCTGACTTCCACCTGGCCTGCAGCACTCATAAGCATCGTAAGCTCTGAAGTCGTCATGTCCACATGAGGGAGGATACGGTCGATCATCATTTCGACTGCTGTATCCACCGCTTCATCGAGCGTTTCTTTGGAAACGATTGTCGCCACCCCTTCATCGTCTTCAAGCATCGGATAAGCGAGCGACTCCGCTTTCAAGACTTCTGCGGTAAGCGTCACCTCTGCTGGGATTTCAACTCCTGACACACTAATCTCCCCGTCTCCCATGGCTGCGTGCAAGTCCCCGAGAGCCAACAATGCCCCTGGTTGAAAAACAGGGAAGTAGAGAGTCGCACCAGTAGTGATCCGTTTCGTGTCCATGTTTCCTCCGTGAGCATCCGGTGTGCCACAGTTCACTCCTTCGCCTTCAGGAGCTACTCCTATCACCCCTATCATCGGGTTCAACGGAAGAGATAGTTTATCATCAAACACGACTTTTCCATTCTCGATCGGGAGAACTTTCACTTGGAAATCTTCCATACGATGTCCCATGACTCCAAGGTTCGGTCCTGTCAGCATAACTCCCTGGTCTCCGAGGTCAATGTTGTCGATGCGAACTTTCAACACATCCTCTGGTTGTGCTCCTTCGACATGGATCGGGCCTGTCGCCGGGTTGATGCGATTCCAGTCCAGTGTATCCATTTCAATAGATTCCTTCTGGATCTGGTTTTCAAAACAGTCGTATGTATGGACGACCACCTGTTCTCCGGAGGAAATGTGAAAAGCGGGTTCATTTTCTTTATCCATGGCGTAGACGAATTTTTCTTTTTCGAGTTGTTTCATAGAATCATCGACTCCTTTCCCATTATTAGGTATTATTATATAGGAAAGGACGGATCGGGTCATGTCAAAGAGTCTGAATATTCCATGGATTCTCGCTATCGGATGGATGGCGACCATTTTTTATTTATCTCATCAGCCGGGAGAGGAATCTGGAGAGCTGAGTTCGATAGTTGCAGCTGTTTTTTCCGTGATACCTCTGCCGGAAGATCAGTTGCATTACCTGGTGCGAAAAGGGGCGCACGTGTTTGCTTATTTCCTGCTGGCTATTCTTTTTTATTCAGCTTCACGGAAATGGTATGTGGCTTTGGTGATCTCCGTAATCTATGCGATGAGTGATGAGTTTCATCAGAAGTTTATTCCTGGGAGGAGCGGGCAAATCAGTGATGTAGGTATAGATAGTTTGGGGGTCATACTGGGAGTGTTCACTTTTGCAGTCTTCTATAGAAAAAAGCAGAGTGCCTCTTCTGAATGATTACAGGGGAGACTGCACGGCATTTTTCACTGGTAGAAGGTATTGTACGGTTTAGTTGTGCCGACTTTGAGGGAATTCTTACAGAAACCGTGATAACATGGGTAATAGTACTGAGGTTAAGGAGGACAAGTGAATGAGAACATTGGTTTTAGCAGTATTGTTAGTTATCGCTATTCCATTCGTTGCCTCGGCTGAAGAAATTCAGTGGGAAGAGAAAAACGGAGTGGATGCCGATAAGAATTGGACAGTGGAATTCAACGTTCCACTTGAGGACACGACAGAAAACAAAAACTTCATTTTTGTGCAAACGGAAAGTGGAGAAGTTCTGGAAAACGGGGTTTCCCTGGATGGCAAGAAAGCGACCATTTACGCAAATAATCTCTATGAAGCGGGCCAGAGCTACGAGTTACATATTACAGAGGAGCTGGCTTTTGAAAATGGCAAGATGTATCAGAATAACTTGATTATGCCTTTTACGATTCAGACGGATGATTCAAGTGGAAACGAAGGCAGTTATTTTGATGCAGAGCTAGAAGAAGGTCTTGCTAAAGGGAAGTTGAAAGGTGCTCCTTTGTCTCTTGGTAATTCTATCAATGCACCGGATGAACAAATCGGCACGAACTACGAAAATCAGGAACTGCTCGGTTTTCAATTTAAGTATTACACAGATTATGCTTTTGGCTGGGATCCGAATGCAGAAGAAGAAGGGTTGAAAGCGATCATCAAACAGCTTCCGGCTGATACGTATGATCGTAGTGATGTAGAGGAAATGTTCGGAAATGAAATGATCACCCAGTATAGGGAAGAAGAAAATCAGACAGCCGCAGTTTACCTGGTAGGTGAGTATCAACTAGTCGTTACGTATGAAGGCAATGGTATCGATGGATCTGTTACTGCTGTAGGTTTGGTTGACTATTTATAATACAAGAAACCCGCTCATCTAAAAGGTGAGCGGGTTTTTATCATTCAGGAAGCTTTTCTGGTTTCCAGGTTCTGTGCGTGACTTTTCCTGCGGGGAGAAGCGTGGAATACAATATTAAGGACGATAGCGGTCAGACTCCCGGCTACAATACCATTACTCGTGAGAATCTGCACACCTTCCGGAAGACTTGCGAACAGTTCAGGTACTGCTGTTACGCCGAGCCCCATACCGACAGAGCAGGCGACGATCATCGAATTCTCCGCTGAATTCTGAATGACAGGACTGAGCATCTTGATTCCTTGCGCAATGACCATTCCGAACATAGCGAGCATCGCACCACCGAGAACCGGGGTGGGGATGATGGTTGTAATAGCGGCAATCTTAGGAATGAAGCCTAGAGTTATAAGCATTACGCCGGTAGTAAGGATCACTTTTCTCGATTTGACTCCAGTCATGTTCATCAGTCCGACGTTTTGAGAGAAAGCGGTGTAAGGGAACGCATTGAAGATTCCTCCGAGAACGATTGCCAACCCTTCTGCACGATAGCCGCGGGCCAGGTCTTTTTCATCCAGTTTCTCATCTCTCATATCACTCACGGCAAAATAGACACCAGTGGATTCTACTACAGAAACCATAGCGACCAGCGTCATGGTGAGAATCGCGGACCAGTGGAAGGTAGGCATGCCGAAATAGAAAGGTTCTACCATATGAAAGATATTCGCTTCTCCTACGGCAGAAAAATCGACTTTTCCGAAAAACGAAGCGACGATGGTACCAGCGACGAGACCAAGCATAATAGCGATGGACTTGGCGAATCCGGAAGCGAACCGGTAAAGAAGAATGATGAATAAAAGTGTCCCGAAAGCGAGTAGAAGATTGGCACCGGAACCGAAGTCTTCTGCTCCTTCCCCGCCACCCATATTCTTGATGGCCGCAGGAATCAGAGTGATCCCGATTACGGTAACCACCGTTCCTGTTACCACTGTAGGGAAAAAGCGGACGAGACTTCCGAAGAAGCGGGCGAGTACAACGACGAGAAGTCCGGAGACGATGATTGAACCATAAATGCCGGACACGCCGTATTGCCCGCCGATGGCAATCATCGGACCAATCGCCGTAAACGTACATCCGAGGACGACCGGGAGTCCGATTCCGAACCATTTCGTACGTAACACCTGAAGAATGGTGGCTACGCCGCACATAAGAATATCGATGGCTACAAGGTAAGTGAGTTGTTCCGATGTAAGTCCGAGTGCTCCTCCGACGATAAGAGGAATCAGAACCGCTCCTGTATACATAGCTAAAAGATGCTGAAAGCCGAGTGCTGCTGTTTTCAATGTGTCGCCTCCTGTTCTGTAAATGTAATGGTGTCATTCTCGAGCGAAGCGATAGAAGCAAGAGCTTCCACGCGGATGTTTCTCTGCCTTAATGATTTTCCTCCGGCTTGAAAGGCTTTTTCGATCACTACGCCGCATCCGGCAAGGCTTGCGTCACTTTTTTGAACGATATCGACCATGCCCTGCAGCGCTTCTCCATTTGCAAGAAGGTCATCGATGATAAGAACATGATCCTTTTCTGAAAGATATTTTTCAGCGATACTGATGGTGTTTTCCGTCTGCTTCGTGTAGGAATAGACGGTTGCGGTCAACAAGTTATTCTGCATCGTGAGGGACTTCTGTTTTCTCAGGAAGATGACAGGGACGCCAAGTATTAGACCGGTCATCGTCGCAGGTGCGATCCCTGAAGACTCGAGTGTAATGATTTTGGTTACAGGTTCATTGTTGAACTTGTCTGCAAAGACCTCTCCTATTTCTTGCATGAACGATGGCTCAATGCAATGGTTCAGAAAAGCATCCACTTTTATGACAGAAGGGGAGAGGATGGTACCTTCTTCTCGGATTTTTCGTTTCAATGCTTCCATAATTCGAACCTCCAATATGTAAAAAGAAATAAAAAAGACACGCCTGCTATGAAAAAGCAGACGTGTCCCATTCACACACATCAATGCTTTTTCATAGTCGGTTCATTTACGGTAAACCGGTAGAAACTCGCAGGCCTTATCCCCGCTATTATATGAAAAAGTAGATTTTTTAAATTCTGTCTCCGTTGAATATGGAGTTTTTCACAACAACGTAATCCACGTGACGTAACCCCTCGAGAGAGTTGCCACCTGAGTAGGAAATGGCGGACTGAAGATCCTGTTCCATTTCCTGAAGCGTGTCTTTGACGCTTCCTTTATGTTCGACGACGATCTTTTTGCCTTCCACGTTTTTCTTCTCGCCTTTTTGATACTCGGATGCGGAGCCGAAGTACTCTTTATAGAGCTTTCCGTCGATATCCTTCGTTTCGCCGGGAGATTCTTCGTGGCCTGCGAAAAGGGAGCCGACCATCACCATGGATGCACCGAAACGGATAGATTTCGCGATGTCGCCATGGGTACGGATTCCGCCGTCTGCAATGACAGGTTTGCTCGCTGCTTTCGCACACCAGCGAACAGCTGCCAGTTGCCAGCCTCCGGTGCCGAAACCTGTTTTGATTTTCGTGATGCAAACTTTTCCGGGTCCAATCCCGACTTTGGTAGCGTCCGCTCCCGCATTTTCAAGTTCACGTACTGCTTCCGGTGTGCCGACATTTCCGGCAATCACGAACGTTTCAGGCATATGCTGTTTAATAAAGCGGATCATATCGATGACGGCCTGGGAATGTCCATGTGCAATGTCAATCGTCATGTAATCAGGGGTCAGTGCTTCTTCGACCAACGATTCCAGAAATTTATACTCTTCATCTTTTACCCCTACACTGATAGAGGAGATGAGATTCTCATCTTTCATTGCTTTAATGAAACTCTTGCGTTTCTCAGGTTCGAAACGGTGCATGATATAGAAATACTGATTAGCTGCAAGTTTTCTGGAAAGCTCTTCATCCACGACCGTCTGCATATTTGCAGGGACGACGGGAAGTTTGAACGTATGCTTGCCGAGCGTTACGGATGTATCGCATTCGGATCTGCTTTCTACAATACATTTGGAAGGGACTAACTGGATATCTTCATAATCAAAAACATTTTCCACATGGTTCACCTCTAAAAACGAATAATATTTATTATGTGATGTTTAATGTTCGTACAATGATTAATGTAAAGGAAAATGAAGTATTTGTCAAAGTGAAAAACGATTGTTTTTTAGGTTTTTTATTTTATTGTTCGTCTTTTAGAGTGAAACATGAAAAAGACGCCCGATTATGGACGCCTTCCTTGAATTATTATAAAACTTTGCTGAGAAACTCCTGGGTCCTCGGGTTCTGAGGATTACCGAAGAGATTCTCCGGCTCGTCTTCTTCCATGATAATACCTTCATCCATGAAAATAACGCGGTCACCCATCTCTCTGGCGAAACCCATTTCGTGAGTAACGACGACCATCGTCATCCCTTCTTTGGCAAGGTCTTTCATAACTTCGAGAACATCGCCGACAAGTTCCGGGTCGAGAGCGGATGTGGGTTCGTCGAACAGCATGATTTTCGGATTCATCGCGAGGGAACGTGCGATGGCGACACGTTGTTTCTGACCACCGGACAAACTCTCGGGATACACATCCGCTTTTTCCTCCAGGCCGACTTTCTGTAAAATCGGGATAGCATCTTTACGTGCTTGATCCTTTGATACCCCTTTGATTTTCATCGGACCGAGCGTGATGTTGTCCATGACTGTCATGTGGGGAAAGAGGTTGAAGTGCTGGAATACCATCCCTACACGAGTCCGTACTTCATTGATGTTGACGTTTTTGTCTGTAAGATTATCCCCTTCGATATATACATCTCCGGACGTCACTTCCTCCAAAAGGTTCAGGCAGCGGAGAAGGGTACTTTTCCCTGATCCCGAAGGACCGATGACACATACGACTTCCTGCTCGTGAACTTCCAAGTCGATGCCTTTCAGGACCTCGTTTTTTCCGAAAGATTTATGCAAGTCTTTGACCGTAATCATTTTACTCATACATCGAGTCTCCTTTCCACTTTACGCAGGTACAGGGCAGTAGGTACTGTGATTGCCAGATACATGAGGCAGACCATCGTAAGTGCCTCGAAAGCGGCAAACGTTGTACCGTAATATTGCTGACCCATGTAAAGGAGTTCTCCGACGGCGATGACAGAGAAGAGGGAAGTATCTTTCAGACTGATGACGAATTGGTTTCCGAGTGGAGGGATCATTCGTTTGAATGCCTGGGGCCAGATAATGTATCTCATCGTCTGTCCTCTCGTCAGACCGATAGATCGGCCGGCTTCGTTCTGTCCTTTATCGATAGAATAAACGGCACCACGGACAATCTCCGCAATATAAGCCCCTGCGTTCAGTGCAATCGCAATGATAGAGGCAGTGATCTTATCGATGTTGAACCCTATGAGATCCGGCAAACCGAAGTAGATGAATAGAATCTGAGCCAGGATCGGCGTCCCGCGCAGAGCTTCTACATAGATAGAAGATATGATATAAATCAGTTTATTTTTTGAAAGACGGGCCAGGCCGAAAATCGCCCCGAGAATGAAGCCGAAGAAAAGGCCGACCCCTGTGATGATGAGGGTCCAGACCAACCCTTCGAATAGAAAGGGGAGGACCCGTATGTAGTGGGAATCCATAATCGCTTCCATGTGTACGTCGCTCCTTCATTATGACTGAATTTTAAGTGATAGGGAGAAAGCGCAACAGAGAACTGTTACGCTTTCTGTGTTATTCCGAAGATTCCGTGCCGTATTTACGCTCACCGAACCATTCTTCATAAATATCATCATAGGTGCCGTTATCGATCAATGTCTGAAGTGCTTCGTTTACAGGCTCTACAAGTTCGGAATCCTGTGGGAAAGCGATCCCGTACTGTTCCCCCTGAAGGATGTCACCGACGGTTTTCAGTTCGCCTTTAGCGTCGTTATTTACATAGTATTGTACGTTCGGTACATCATACATAACTGCATCCACACGGCCTGCCTGGAGATCCATGTAAGCTTCTACGATTCCTGGGAATGTCACGATTTCCGCTTCCGGGTGATTTTCCGACAAATACGTTTCACTTGTCGTTCCGGAGCGTGTACCTACTTTTTTACCAGCAAGGTCGTCTTCGGATTGGATGTCTTCATTTCCTTCCTGTACCGCAATGATAAGTCCGGCATCATAATAAGGGTCGGAGAAGTCGATTGTTTCCGCACGTTCCTCCGTAATCGTCATACCGGCGATACCGATGTCATAACGACCCGTCTGCATTCCGGCGACTACCCCGTCGAATTTCATCGATTCAATATCCACTTCAAATCCGGCTTCATCAGCGACAGCGCGGATAAGATCCATATCGAACCCTTCCATTTCTCCGGTTTCTTCATTCAGGAATTCAAATGGTACAAAGTTATTATCCGTAGCGACGGTATATGTATCTCCGCTACTTCCCTCGCCAGAGTCGCCGCCTTCACCACTGGTATCAGATCCACCTTCTTCGGATGATCCGCATGCAGCAAGCAGCGTAACAAGTAAAAATAATGTGAAAAGACCCAACCATTTCTTCATTTCTGTTCCCCCTTAACTAAGATACCTACTATTATCACAAACTTTAGCAATAATGTAAATATTCTGAATAATTTAAAAATCAAGTAAAATCTAGCTTATCAACAGGTTAGAGAAGAAAATTAAGCAGTTTTGTTTGAAATGCGAAGGATAACTACGTATTACTACATAATGATAGTGATTTGACTGATAAAAGGAGAGAAGGAAGAAAAAATAACAACGAACTTCTCTTCAGTTAGAGAAAGCTCGTTGTTAAAATTTCAGGAAACTTTGCTGAGAGGTCTGTTATCCCTGATAGTACTAACCTGGGATATTGAGGAAATTGTTTTCGATAATCACCGATTTATCCTGCATCGATTCAGGTAGAGCAAAAATATAATAATCTTCTTGTCCTTTTGCCAGTTCCAGTCTGATTTCGTCTGAAGTGATCGTTTTATCCGTTATCTGAAACGGCTGATAATACCCAGCATTAATCATTAAGATAGAATAGTCACGATTATATTTGAAGATTCCCGGCTCAAACTCGAGAGCTGATGCCCATTCATAAACTTCACCAGTGAGTTGCCCCATTGTAACGCGTTGGAGGGGTCCTTCTTCGTTTGGCGACCAGACACCGTCCTTGTCAAAAAGGAAGAGAACCTTCCCGATAGGTGTACTGAATGTATAAACACCTTCCTCTGAAAAGGTGAAGGTATCTCCTAATTCCACACTGTCCTGTTCACCCGCTGGTGTTTCTACCTGGATACTTCCGTATAAATTCTCTCCGGAGAACGTCACCGTTTCCGATTGTGCCACCTGAATGTCGCTGTAAATAGGGGTGCCGTTGATGAGAAGGGAAGGTACTTCCGGATCTTCCTTTTGTTCCTGTTCTTTGAAAAAGGATTCCAGTTCTACCCTTGTCTCTTCCTTTGGTGTTCCTATGTCATTCAGGTTTGCAAGGACTCCTTCATAAGGATAGCGGACGACTTTGAAGTCTTCGGCGAAGCTCTCTGTGTAAGAGTTCTCGTAGGTATCATCAAAGGAGGAGTAATTACGTATCTCTTCGTATCTCTGTCTTGGCGGTTCGAAAAAGTAATCGAACATATGTCCAAGCTCGTGATAAAAGGTTTTCACCGGATCCTCCTGAAGAGCAGAGAGATAAATTGTACTGTCCGAACTTTTGGCGAAGCCATTGATTCCTTCAAAAGTGAAAGGAGTGCTTACTACCGTGATGTTATCCGTGTAGGACGTATCATATGGGTAGTCCAGCAATGCATTGTATATTTTTCTATCCACCTCAAAAGAGCCTTCGTTCCTATCATCCGCTTCCAGAGTAGCTTGTTCTTCGTTATACGTCACCGAAGTAGCCGGATAGTTATACTGGTTGAAGTAAAGCAGGTTATATCTTGCTTTCATAGCACGTTTCAGGGCATCCAATTTGGAATGGATAGCTGAAGTGTAAAAATGAAAGCCATTGACTTCAAGATAATTACTGCTAACTTCTTCGAGTTCTTCCTGCAGTTGTTCCATCTCTCCAAAGAGCTGTTGCTTTGAAATCTCCTGTTTCAGGTAAGTACGGTCCTTTTCCACCCATTCCCAGTAAGGAAGGGAGTGGAGTGCATCAATCGTCGTGTTTTTGGCGTATGAAGGTAAGGGTTTATCCGATGTGAAAGATCCAAGGTGCTCTCCATATGGATGTACATCAAAAGTTCTGGAAGCACGACTGACCAATTCACGTCCGTTGCTGTCCCGGAGTGTTTTTTGTACGACTAGTGTGTAAGACTCTCCTACTGTATAACTCTCCTGAGGTGCTACTTTGAGACGGTCGAGGTCAGGTACGGAAATGTTCACGGGATGCTCGTAACCTTCAGAGTCCTTGACGTAAACATGCTCCCGGGCTGCTTCGAGAAAAGGCTGGCGATCCGTATCCATATTTTTGTTGAAATCGATCGTCCAGGTTTTGTCAGGGGTGACACTCCACGTATCCTCAGCGTTGATGATTACCGGAAACGAAAGAAATAGAAATAGAATAATAGCTGTAATTCTCCAGTTCATTCATTCACCTCATTCTTATTATTCTTAGCGGATAACAAACTCTTGTTGAACGGCCGTATTGATGGTTTCTCCGCTTTCCGTCCGTATATCATCTTCTACGTAAAGAGTGTACGATCGGTTTCGTTCATAGCCGAAAAAGGGAGGAGCCACTCGTATGAATTCATCCGCATAGGAGATACTAATCCTCTCCTTATTACCCTTTTGATCCGTGACATAAACATTCCCTTCCAAAGAAGAGGGGGCGACGGGTTGGTTGAACGTTACTGTCCATGTTTTATCTTCTTCTACTGTCATCGCTTCGCTGAAACGTTCGAAGAGTGCTTCTCTTACAGCAACTGCGGGAAATACAGTGCCATAGCCGTAGTAGACATCTTTGCCGGGGGTCCCGAGATCAACGGCTGCCTCCTTCATGATATCTTCTACCTCTTCCATGGAAAGGTCGGGATCGATGCTTGCAACCATAGCAGCGATGCTCGTGAACAAAGGCGCGGAAAAAGAAGTACCGCTCTGATAACTGTAGGTGCCACCGGGATCGGTTGTAAAAATGTATTCGCCCGGAGCTGCAAAATCGACTGAAGAGTTGTAATTAGAAAAATCAGAATGGGTAAGGTTGTCGTTCAGCGACCCGACAGAAAAAACGGAGTCATGGGAAGCGGGGTACATGCGGGAAGAATTTCCTTCGTTTCCCGCTGAAGCGATTACGATTGCCCCTTGATCCGCCGCGAGTTCCATCGTCCTTTCTTCGGCCCTCGAATATGTATCCGACCCGAGACTCAGATGAAGGATATCCGCATTGTTTTCAAGAGCGAAATTTACGGCCCGGATGATATCAGAGCTTGTTCCTTTCCCTTCTTTATCCATAATTTTAATGGGGAGAATATCTATGTCATAATTTCCGGTATAGCCAGTGACTCCGATGCCGTTGCCTGAGTTGGCAGCGATCACTCCTGCTACACGGGTCCCATGGCCATTCGTATCTCTAGTGTTCGTATTGTCGTCGATGAAATTATAGCCGTCAGACCTCACTTTTCCTTTGAGGTCCGGATGAACGGCAGAAACACCGCTGTCGATCACAGCTACTGTTACGGTGTTGGAAGCTTCTTTCTCATAAGGAAAGGCTTCTTCAAAGGAGTAGGTATCCAACGGCCATTGCCGATATGTATAGGGATCATTCAAGGCAATATCTGAATGTCTGCGGGTCACACTTTCTTCAGAGATGACGTCGCTTTGTGAAGCTTTCTCAGAAGTGATCCACATATTAAGTTCCGACAGATATTCCGCATCAGCGGGGAGGTTTTGGGGGTTATCCCCAGGATCCTCGGGCATATGGATGGTCTCTTCTGCCATAAGGTGAGCAGGTATAAGTAAAAAATAGATGAATAATAACAATGAAATTCTCATCAAAGTTGTCTCCCTTCTCTTGGATGTTCCTTCTATTATCGGCAAAGAACAACTGAGTAGAAATAGGGATTTCGTCGTAGGAAAAGCGGCGACATTCTGTGAATTTGTGGGAGGGTCATGTCGGCGGTGAAGGGTCCATTACGAAAGAAATGAACCGTTCGGCACCACGCAACAAGTGTGAACGGTCCATTAATATGTAAACGGACAGTTCGACGAGTTTTCACTAGTGCTTAATGGTTCAATTCAAAAGAAATGAACCGCTCAGCACCGTGAAACAGGTATAGACGTTCCGGAAAACGCATCATCAAAAAAAGACATCGTCCCGGGGACGATGTCTCTCCAATTTTCTATTACAGCGTTCCTTTTGGTCCGAAGAATTCATAGTTGATCTGTCCTGCAGGGACTCCCCATTCATGAAGGGCTCCGTTCACGGCACGCATGAACCCTTCCGGACCACAGAAGTAGAAATCCGCATCTTTCGGTACGACAGTGCGGAGCCAGTCGAGGTCTACATATCCCGCTTTGTAATAAACACCCAGCGTTTTGTCTTCTTCTGATGGTGTTTCATAAACGACGTAGGACTGTTTCCCGGCCATTTCCTCTTTCAATCCGTGTACGCCTCCGTTTCTGGCAGCATGGATGAAATACACTTCTTTTTCATTCCGAACTTTGTTGTACATACTCATCAAAGGAGTAAGTCCGACGCCACCACTGAGCAGAACGATCGGGCGGTTACTGGATTCGTCCAGGTAGAAATCACCGGCCGGGGCACTGACCGGAAGCACGTCCCCTTCCTGAACATCCTTGTGTAACCAGGTGGATACGAGGCCAGCCGGAAGTTCGTCCGTTCCATCTTCCCGTTTTACACTGATCCGTAAATATCCTTTTCCAGGTTCGTCGGACAGACTGTACTGACGAAGTTGGGTATGGGGATAGTCCGGAATATCAGCTTTCAATCCGATATATTGCCCGGGACGATAGAAAGGGATACTCCCGCCATCTTCCGGTTGAAGGTAAAAGGAAGTGATTTCTTCACTTTCTTTTACTTTTTTTTCAACGGTGAAGTTTCTGTAGCCAGTCCAGGCACTTGCTTCGTATTTCTTCTCTTCCATTCCAATGAATACATCAGCGATTTCCCCGTAAGCTGCTCCCCAGGCTTCAAGAACTTCTTCATTCACAGCATCTCCGAGGACTTCTTTGATAGCCTTCAGAAGGTATTCGCCGACAATCGGATAATGCTCAGGCTGAATGTTGAGGCTGACATGTTTCTCTGCAATCGTGTCCGCTGCCGGAGCGATCGCGGTCAAATCATCGATGTTCTGAGCTGCCGCATTGACTGCATTGGCCAGAGCTCTCGGTTGTTTCCCTTCTTTCTGGTGAGTCATGTTGAAGACGTTTTTCAATTCAGGATGGTCTTCGAGTAACCTTTTATAAAAATGTGTCGTAATCGCTTCGCCGTGTTCCGCAAGAACCGGAACGGTAGATTTTACAATATCCCTTGTTCTTTCATCCAATTTGCTTGTAACTGTTGTAGTCATGACATATCCTCCTAAAAGATATATTTTCAATGTATATTTAATGGTAGAGGATGGTCATTATAAAAGCAATATTCAAAATACATCTTTTATGACTATTTTGTTAACGCTTAAATGGCGGATATGATAAAATGAAGAAAAAATGAGGAATGTGCCATGCGACTGAAAAAATATACCGATTACGCCTTACGCGTGCTCATTTATACAGCATCGAAACCGGGGGAGGAACTCTCCAGCAAGAAGGAAATCTCCGAAGTTTTCCATATATCTTTGAACCACCTTGCAAAAATCGTGCATGAACTTCAAAAGGAAGGCTATGTTGAAACGGTACGCGGGAGAAGTGGAGGGATCCGTCTCGCCAAAGATCCGGAAGATATAAATATCGGCGCTGTCGTACGCTTGATGGAAGATGATTTTCAGATGTTCGAGTGTTTCAGCTGTGAAACGGATTATTGTGTCATTTCACCCGCCTGTAAGCTGAAGCGCGTCGTCGGGAAGGCCCTTCGTGAATTCTTGAGGGTCCTGGATGCTTATACACTAGCAGATATCCTTGAAAACAAAGATGAACTGAAAGATTTGATGGGGATCGACTGATTATAGTCGATCCTTTTTTGATGATTATTTGAAGCGGGATGTCTTCATTTTTACATCTTTCATACGATAAATAGTGGAGGGGGGATAGATATGAAAAAAATAATTATGCTGGTACTGACCGGGATATTGCTTGGCACTGGTCCGGTATCTGCGAAAGAATCTTTTACGGATGTAGATTTCCATCACTGGGCTCATGATGAAATCGAGTTCCTATCAGGAAAAGGGATCATCAATGGATATAGTACAGGAGATTTCAAGCCGAGGGCATACATAACGAGAAAACAGGCAGCTATTATGCTGAAGCGGGCTCTCGGTTATGAGGGAGACCCGGTCCGCGCCGTATTGGATGAAAATTTATTTCACGAACCGTATTCCGCATTCCGTCCATATGAAGCGTTGAAAAGGAAAGACATGGCTCGTGCGCTGGCTAAAGCTTACAACATCGAAGGCAACGCTCACAGCCATTTTCCCGATGTATCTGAAAAACACCCTTATTACAAGTATGTGGATGCCATGAATACGTTCGCTATTACTCAAGGATACGGCGATGGAGAATTCAAGCCGGAAGTTCCGGTGAATCGTGCACAATTTGCTACGTTTATGACGCGAGTTTTCCAGACACCTTTTGAATATGAAGTGTTCAAGGAAGGAAAATCTGCGGGAACATTCGAAACTCGTCAGGAAGCCATTGATGCTGCCTCTGATCAGGAAGGTGCGATTGTGCGTCCTGATATGAAAGCGGGAGCTCTGGCACAAGTTTCTGCTCCTTTTGATGAAGGTGTCTTATTATATGAAGGGAACTACACGCCGGAGCAATTGAAGCCTTACATCAACTATCAGGAAGAGGATGGAAGCTACGCCGGCGATTTCTTCGATACATTTATCGTCCTGGATCGATACAACGATGCTCAGAAAGGATATTTGGAAGAGGATTCGAATGACCTGAACTATAGGGATTGGCAGGTGTTTCTGAATCAGGCATTCTCAACTTCCATGCTGGGTTCTCTTAACCGGGCAGCCGGTGCATTGGGCGAATCGAGAGAGGTGTACCTGATGATTCCTTATCCGAAAGATGAGGGGGTTATCATAGGAGAAAACAATGAACGCATCACGAACACGAGAACTGCCAGGGCATCCTGGGTAGACTGGTATGTGAAGAAAGCAGAAAGTATGTGGGAGAAAACCGGTTACGACAACCTTGAACTTAAAGGTTTTTATTGGGCGAACGAAACGGTCATTTCCGCAGAGGACGAACTTCTGGTCATGGATGTAAGTGCGGAGCTAGAAGCTCGTGGTCATTCTTTCATCTATTCCCCGCATGCGAAAACCACTAATCTGAAAGAGTGGGAATTATATGGGTTTGACGGCGCATACTTACAACCGAACGCTTTTAGAGAACATGGGAAAGCATCTGCTATGAAACTTCACGAAATCATGCAAATGGTGCAGATGTATGGAACGAATATCAATATAGAAATACCTTCTCATAAACCTGCCGAATATGAGGAGGGAGTCGATAATTTCAATAGGTATCTCGACTTTCTCGAGAACTATGAAGTGAACGATCAATCTACCCTTGTGTATCAGGATTTCCAGCAAATTTATCGTTTAGCCAAAGATTCCTACCCGGGATATCGGGAGCTTTACCAAAAATTATATGAAACCTTGAAATAGAAGCGTGCCCTATGAGGCAGCTTCTATTTTTTGTCTGGAAGACGATAGAATCCTCTACATTATAAGGACACATGCATGAAGTCCTGAATGATCTTCAAGGAATCGGCTTTCGACCTATTGGATTTATCTGGAGATAGGTTTATAATTTAATAGGAAAAACGTCTATTATAGTCGTCAATTATCAAAGGAGGACAAACGTGTGAGAGAAAGACAACAAAGAAGAGTCATGTTGCGATGGATGCTGCTTGTAGTTTTAGCTATTCTCCCGCTTGCTGGTACAGGGGTTGCTGAAGCTTCGACGGTATCTATCAGTGACGGAGTAACGTTCACGAAGGACAGGTATTCTGGAGATGCAGTGCAGATTTCGACGATGGATATTACGGATCCCTTTACAGAGGTTCATGTCGGTATTCCGAATCCTTTAGACAGGTTACAGCGGACATCGGATCACGCGAATTCATACATACAGCCACAGAGGCAGGTAGTTTCAGCGATGAACGGTTCATTTTTCAATACGGATCTTTTGCCTATGTATCTGATTTCGTATAAGAATCGACTTGTAAATGCAGGTATTGTGGCTTCCGGTCGCGATCAGTATGTAAATGAACCGATTGCATTCGGTATAGACAGAAACGGGGAGGGGATGATCGACCATTACGATCTCGACCTTTCCTTCGATTTCAATGAAGAAACATATACAATTACAAGTACAAACAAACAGCGTTCGGACAATAGCCTGATCATGTTCACTCCGAGCAATCCGTCAAGCACAACAGAAACGAACCCTTACGGAAAAGAAGTTGTGTTTGAAGTGACGGAAGGAGAAGAAATGGATCTTGAATTCGGCTCTACCATCGAAGCGGAAGTTGTCGGCTTCCGGGATTACGGCACGACGCAGTCGGCTACGATTCCTGAAAATGGCTTCGTCCTTTCTGCTCACGGTCAGGGTCTGGTAGGTTTACGCCCTTTGGCCATGGGTGATGAGATCGAGCTTTCCGTGGATATCGATGAGAAATGGGAAGAATCGTCCTTCATGCTTGCCGGAGGACCTCAGCTTGTAAAAGACGGGCGAGTGGATCTCTCGATAGATCCGGGAAGCTCCCGTGCCAGAGAAGTTGCTCCACGGTCGGCAGTAGCTGTGGATGAGGACGGAGGAGAAGTATACTTTGTCACCGTCGATGGACGCCAATCCCACAGCAACGGGATGAATCTTTCCCAGTTTGCGGATTATATCGCAAATGAATTAGGAGCTGAAGCGGCACTCAATATGGACGGTGGCGGTTCGACAACTATGGCCATCCGTCAGCTCGGCAAAGAGAATGTTGTTGTATCTAACAGTCCGTCGGATGGGCAGGAGAGATACGTATCCACGATTCTGATGGGAGTATCGACTGCACCTGAAGGCGATGCGGAGAACTTGGTCATCACTCCGTCCCATACGAAGAAGATGCTGAAAGGAAGCAGCCTTTCTTTTACCCCTCATTACGTGATGGATGAATATGGGAATCCGCTTGATTTCAATATCAGTGAACTTGATTACGACGTGAGTGGAATCGAAGGGAACTTTAACGGGAACACGTTTACAGCCCAAACAACAGGTCAGGGTTCGATTACAGCCACCTACCGTGAAGCGGTTCGGGAGTTTGGTGTTGAGGTCGTCGACGAGCTGCAATCGCTCACCGTCGCTCCTTCTGCCTTGAATGTAGCTCCCGGGCAGACTGAAATGCTTCAGGTGAGTGCTACAGCCAAGGACGGTTCCGAAGTGGTTACCGGAGCAAGTTCAATTGAATGGACTACCAAAGGTGATATCGGATCCATCCAGAATGGGACTTTTGAGGCTGTTAATTACCCGGCGGAAGGTGAAATCGTCGCTTCCTACGGAAATATTACAAAAAGGATCCCGGTGAAAGTCGGTGGGGAAGCAAGTAATCTTCATAATATGGAAACATTGAAATTCATAGAAGGAGATGCAGACTCGACACTCTCTCTATCAGAGAAAGAGTTCTCTTACGAAGGAAATTATTCCGTGAAATGGAGTTATGATACTGCGGACGGTACAGCTGCAATCTCTTTCGCAGATAACTATCGCCTCAGTGGCCCTGTGAAAAAACTGGGTCTCCGCGTATTCGGAAATGCTCAGGGAGAAACGCTTTCTGCGGTATTCGAAGATACAGACGGAGAAACAGCCGAGATTACGTTGACCGAGAATGTAAACTGGAATGGCTGGAAGTACGTAGAAGCTACGCTTCCGGAATCGATGGATCTCCCGATTTCTATAGATTCCCTGAACCTTTCAGGATCCCAGGAAGGTCATGTGTATCTCGATGATGTGAAAGCTATTTACGATATGGACTATAAAGAAGCTTCGTATAAAGATACGGGACTTTCTTTCTGGGCGGAAACAGAAGTTTCGACCCTTGTAAATCAGGGTGTCATCAGTGGGTATCCGGACGGAACGTTCAAGCCGAATCGTCCGCTCGATCGCCTGCAGGCGGCAATTCTTCTGACAAGAGCATTGGATCTTGATACAGAAGATGTGGCGTCTCCGGGATTCTCTGATGTGCCTGAGAGCTATCGTTTTTATGATTACATCGCAGCTGCCTACGAAGCCGGAATCATTCAAGGGAAGCAGGGCGGTGAGATTTATGATCGTACCGGTCTTTTGACCAGAGCAGAGATGGCAGTGATCATGCAACGGGCTTTCAATCTGGAGAGTGACGGGGAATCGTACTTCTCAGACAATAACAGTAACAGTTTCGCTTATGATGCGATCAGGGCTCTGGCAGCAAATAACATCACCCAGGGGTTCAATGATGGGACTTATCGTCCGTCTGAACCGTTGACTCGAACAGAATTCAGTGTGTTTCTGTACCGTGCCTTACAGTAAGTGAAGGGTCAGGTCTCCTGAAAAGGAACCTGACCTTAATTTTTTGCTGATAACACAGACTAAATGATTTATAATGAAGTCTGGTATTTTCTTTGCAGACGAAAGGTTGATGTTTCGTCTGCAAAAGTAGATAGAAGAAGCAAAGTTTTTTAGAGAGGGTTTTAAACATGAAATGGATGGATTACAAATGGGTGCTTGTATTTGTCGCCCTGTTTCTGATAGGAGTTATTATACCGGTTCCGATGGTCGGATACGCTGTAACGTTAGCGGCCGTCGTACTCTCGTTTTTGAAGCCGCGGGAGAGTTTGCTGGCGCTGATTCCCTATTTTGCTACGCGATCCTTTTTGAAGGAATTGACGCCGGCATTACGCCTTACCGGGGATCTTATGATTCTGGCCGCGCTTGCCCGCGTGTTGTGGGATACGAGGAAAGAATGGAAACGTTGGTTTTCCTTTCACCCGTTTGAATACGGATTTTTCGCTTTTCTGATAATCGGATTCGGAGCAGGGTTCCTGACGGGAGTCTCTCCAGTCGCTCTGGTATTTCAAGTCCGCGCGTTTATGATCACATACTTCGTCTTTTATATCGTACGTCTGATCGGTGTAAAAGAAGGGGACAAAACACGCTTGATGTGGGTCACCTTTTTCTCGGCACTTCTTTTGAGTATTCAGGGGATCATCGAAAAGATGTCGACTCGAACGCTGCTTATGCCGGAAGCGTGGGTGGAAAGGTTCCTTTCTCCGACGAACAGTTCCCGTATTTATGGATTGATGGACAACCCGAACGTACTGGCGACTTTCCTGACGTTCGGTCTGCTTGTTACGGTCGGATTGTTATTCAAGCAACATAAGACAGCTCTCAAAGTACTTATCGGTATTGCTCTCGTCCTTATGGCTGGTGCATGGATCATGACTTATTCACGTGGAACCTTTATAGGGATCGGCGTAGGAGTTGTCGTCTACTTTGTTCTTACAAGACACTGGAAGGGAATCGCATATCTGGCGGGAGCAATGATTATAGCCTATGTTCTTGTCGTTCTGCCGACGAATACCGTTGCAGACTGGGTAGCTACGACGGATCGCGGACAGGTGGATCGTAAGGCTGAAGATGATTCCGATTCTGACCGGTTAAAAGAAACGTTCGACCGGAGTACGTTGGAATTAAGTATGACTTCCGGAAGACTATTCATCGTTATGAAAGGTTTTGAGATATTCAGAGACTACCCTGTAGCCGGCTCAGGGTTTGGGACATTCGGAGATTCCGCTACGAAAAGCTATGTATCTCCGCTGTATGAAGATTACGGTATTCCTCGCGATACTTATTCGGATAACCAGTATATTCAGATCATCGCCCAAACCGGGGTTCTCGGGGTAATTGCTTTTGCTGTATTCCTCCTTGGAATGCTTACAGTGTTGTGGAAAGCCAGAAAAGATGTGAAAGAAGCACCACTGGTTCTGGCGCTCCTCCTCGGGGTATACGTTAGTTCTCTTGTGTATAATCTATGGGAAGATAAAGCATTCTCTACGATGTATTTCTTGCTGTTTGGCTATGTGTTCACTAGGTTCAAATCGAAATGGCCATTGCTGAATAGAGGAGGGGAGTAAGATGTCTGATCAGGATACAATCAATGAAGCGACAGGGGACCGCGAAGTGAAGCGGCTGGATTTCCGTGGCGGGGTATTCGCTGCCACCATCCCCCTCGTCTTTTTCATTATATGGGCGATCACGCTCAGCCTGACGAATCTGGTTACCGAACAGGCACTGATTCTCGGAATCGTCATTGGAGTCGCCATTGGTCTATTTTTCACAAAGTCCAAATGGGCGGATTACGCACAAGCGCTTATCAACGGTATGGCACAACCGGTAGGGATTGTTGCCATCATCGCCTGGTTCTGGGCTGGTATGTTTGCAACACTGCTATCTGCAGGGGGACTGGTCGACGGACTGATCTGGTTCGGTTTTCAGACAGGTCTTGAGGGAGGAGCTTATGTAGCAATCACCTTCCTTCTGGCTTCTTTATTTTCGACGGCTGTCGGTACCGGGTACGGGACGGTTGCTACATTCGGTATACTGATGTATCCCGCTGGTATCGTACTCGGGGCTGACCCCGTCATCCTGCTCGCTGCGATATTGAGTGGGGCTGTGTTCGGTGATAACCTGGCTCCAGTGTCTGATACGACGATCGTTTCTGCGACGACACAGGATGCAGATGTACCCGGAGTTGTACGATCCCGTTTCAAGTATTCGGTGACTGCTGCGATTCCTGCCGTCATCCTGTTTTTCCTCACAGGTGGAGGCGGAGATATGGGAGATGCCGCCCTTATCAACCAGCTTGAAAATGAAGTTACTGCAAGCGGGCTGCTTATGCTGATCCCGTTCGCTCTCGTTCTTTACCTTGCGCTGAGCGGCCAGCATCTGATTACGTCCCTCACATGGGGAATCCTTGCAGTCATTGTATTTATTCTGTTTATGGACATTCCACTGACGGACGTGCTGCACATTTACCAGAATGCATCCGGTGATGCTGTCATCGAAGGTGCTTTGATTGAAGGAATCAGTGGATACTTCAACATGGCGATTCTGATTCTATTCATCATGGCTGCTGCTCATCTGATGGAAGCGGCAGGTACGATGGATAAAATCAAAGACTTCTTTCTCGGCATCATCAAAAACGTTGCGCGTCGAGCGGAACTTACGATGTTTGGGATTGTCGCTTTCCTCAATATGTTCATAACAATCAATACAGCTGCTGAGATTGCGGCAGCGCCGTTTGTAAGGAAAATAGGGGAAGAGATGAATATCCACCCTTATCGCCGCGCGAATTTCCTTGATACGGTTACATCGGCACTTGGTTATATCTTCCCGTGGAGTGCAGGAGTACTCATCGCTTGGACGACGATCCAGAGTGCAGCGGAGAACTATGAATTTGTTCCCGTTGTTTCACCAGTAGAGGTCTTCCCATTTGTATTCCAGGGGTGGGGGCTACTGATTGTCATGTTCGTCGCTGCATGGACTGGTTGGGGACTCCGTTATAAAGGAAAACATGGAGAAGAAGTGAAACCTGATTAATTCCTGTCTATCGACAGGAATTTTTCTTTTCCACTAAATAGTTATAAGGAATCAGTCGATAAGAACCGTGTTAGAGTAAATTGATTTATATATCGAGTTTCAATGACTTTTGGAGTGGTATTATATACTTAAATGAAGACCTCGTACCGTAGAAGGGATGAAGAGAATGAAGAAAAATGTAATAGAAACAATCAATGAGAAGACGGAAGAACTTGATTTTTCTTCTGCCAGAAAATATATCGAAGTAAATCTGACCGAAGTGACAGACCAAAAACATAAACTGAGCAGGAATGCACGGGGAATTTTAGAACACATTTTGAATCAGAGAGAAAAAGGGGAAGAATCTTTAACTAGAGAGGAGATCGGAGAGATTCAAGTCGTTAATACCTATGCCCGTAGATTCGATGTAAGGGCGCTCAAGATGTTCCTGAAAGGCAAGGAAAAGCTTTTCTTGAAATCAGAAACGAGAGGATATTTGAATAATGATGCAAAGACATTGCTCTTGAGTTTAGGAGTAGTAGAAAAAGACATCAGCTGATGTTTAGAACTTGAGTTCGAAATAGAAAGCAGCACCGCGCTATGTGCGGTGCTGCTTCCTTTTTGGAACTGCTATTTTATTTGATCGTAAAGTTCATCTGGACAGCTTGTTTCAAGTTCACGTTTTCCTGCTGATCAAAGGATTGTGCAATTACAAGCGTGTATTGCTCTCCTTTAGTATAAGGCTGATCCGGAACAACATTTACGACATCTTCTTCAGCGTTATAAACGGCATCGACACTGACCAGTTCCATATTTTTATCGAACACGAAGAAGTTCAGTGCATCGACTTTTTCCTGGCTCATAGCTGTGCTGAATTGAACACTCCATGCTTTATGTTCATCGGTCGTTTCTTTTTCATCTATCTCTTTTTTCTCTTCCTGCTCTACATTTTCTTTCACTTCTTGCTCATTTTCTTTTAAAAGCTCTTGTAATTCTTTGACGTCCTGACGTTTTTCTGTGAGTTCTTCTTCAAGCTCCGTCATGAACTCAAGCTCCGTTTCTGAACCGATTTTTTTATTGACCCAATCCTTAAGGGCGCTAAGCTGATTTTCTACAGCTCCCAGTTTGTTTTCCTGAGCACCAAGTTTTCCGGAAAGGCTATTGACTCCATCGTCCATACGGTCGAGTTCTTCCTCTTCCTGTTCTTCCTCTTCTTCAGATACTACAGAATCCTCGTCCTCATCGTCAGCATCAGATTCTTCATCTTCGGAATCGTCTTCATCGTCAGCATCAGATTCTTCGTCTTCGGCATCGTCCTCATCGTCAGC